>CAYVKA010000039.1:0-44371 GCA_964451925.1 uncultured Nevskia sp.
CCGATATCGCCAAGGGCCGCCTGCTGCGCGTGCTGGAGGATTGGTGTCCGCCGTTCGCTGGCTATCACCTGTACTACCCCAGCCGCCGGCATCATTCGCCGGCATTTGCGCTGCTGATAGAGGCATTGCGCTACAAGCGTTGAGGCAGCCAATACGCGCCCGAGCTCGGTGGGCGCCCGCTCAACGCGCTTCCCGCCACGCCTCGTAGTGATCCTTCAAGGTCTCTGCCAGCGGGCGGTAGGCGATGCCCAGCTCGTCGATGCTGCGCTGATTGTCCACCGTGAAGCGGATGCCGAGATGATTGCGGATGTAGTCCTGCGTCAGGCCGAAGGCGGGGCCGATCAGGCGCACGCCCGCGTCCGGCACGGTCCAGCGCGGCAGCAGCCAGGCGCGGCGATGCACCGGACGCAGCAGGCGCGCCATGTCGAGGAAGGAGCTCATGGTCTTCTCCGCCAGGATGTAGCGGCCCTTGGTCTGTTCGCGCTGCGCCGCCCGCAGGTGCGCCAGCGCCACGTCGCGCACGTCCACCGTGGTGAAGCTGAAGTCCGCCGCGCCGTAGAAGAAGGCGCCCTTGAGCATCTCGTCGAGCAGGAACAGGCTGCCGGAATCGGAGGCGCCGGTCAGCGCCGGGCCGAGGATAAGGCCCGGGTTGATCGCCACCATGGTCCAGCGGCTCTGCCGGCCGCAGATGTCCCAGGCTTCCTTTTCGGCCATCACCTTGGAATAGTGGTAGGGGTTGTTCTCGGCGGTGCTGGTGCTGTTGAAGTAGGCCTCGCTGAGGATGCCGTCCTTCATCTGGCGCACGTCGATGTAGTCGCCGAAGATCGCGCCGACGGTGGAGGTGAGCACCACGCGGCGCACGCCGGGGCTGCGGTTCACGGTGTCGAGCACGTTGCGCGTGCCCTTCAGCGCCGGCTCCACCACCTGCTTCATGCCGTCCTTGATCTGCTCGGGCATCAGGAAGGGCGAGGCGACGTGGAACACCACGCCGCAGCCGTTCATCGCGGCGTCGAATGAGCCCTCGCGCAGCAGGTCCGCCTGGTGCAGTTCCAGCTTGCCGGGATAGCGCACGGCGAGGTCGGTGAGGGCGCGGTTCTTTTGCGCATTGGCCAAGCTGCGCACGGTGGTGCGCACCTGCCAGCCCTCCCGCAGCAGCAGGTCCACCAAGTGCCCCGCGACGAAGCCGCTACCGCCGGTGACGAGCGCCGTTTCCACGTTTCTGCTCCAGGTGAGGGAATGGACGCGGGACCACGATCCCGCGGATGCTCCCACTATCGCTGAATCCGCCGGCCGCGGCTTGGCATTCGGCGCCAACCAACCCTGCTAATGCTCCGCCAGGCGGTTGACAATTCCTACATAGCTCGACTCCGATACCGCTGACCCTAGACGTAACGACCTCAATCATCCTAGCTGCGTACGACTCACCGCCAGCACTTCAGGATCACCTGCATGTAGGAACCAGAAAGCGTCTCGCCGAACGACGCGCCACCCTTCGCTGCGTCTTTGCCATTGATCGATATACTCTCCCGTGGAATCAAAAATTTGACCCACTGGGTCATGTCGTCGTTGATGTCGCGCCTGCACATATGCGCGGCTCTCCGAGCGAATAGAGCAGCGAGCTATATCCTGAAGGAGGCCGACGGACTGCGAACCCTGAAGGGCATGCTCACAACCGACTTCGGCGCGGAACACCAGGAGTTCGCCAGGTTGCTCAGAGCCGCGTTGAACGCTTCCGACGGCCCCGCGGGAGTAGCCCATGCAATGTCGGTTACAAAGCCGTCTGGCCGCTCCAAACTCGGCCTCACCTTGCGCACCGTGCCGATCCAACGTGGGCTTGAAGCACGGCACCGCCCAACCGTGGCGGTCTTCATTCGTGACCCCGACAGCCCGCCTTATGCCTCGATGGAGATGATCCGGAACATGTTCGGGCTGACCCGCGCGGAGACGTCACTGGCCATGCTGCTTGCCGATGGCCTCAACCTGGAAGAAGCCGCGGCCGAGCTGGGAATCACCAAGAACACAACCCGCGCGCAGCTCAGACATATATTCGCCAAGACCGGCGTATCCCGCCAGACGGCGCTGATTCGCCTTCTGCTGTCGAGCGCGACACCGGAGTAGAGGTACGCTCTCACCCTGGCCGCGGTAACGTTCGTCCCAAATCCGGACAATTGAAGGCGGACCAAGACCAGCGCACGGCCCTCCCTGGAAACCATCACTCACCCGAGCACTCCATCATGACAACCGCAAAAACCCTGTTGCTGGCCCTGGCCTGGACCCTGCCGTTCTGCGCCGCGGCGCTGGACAGCAGCGCGGACGTGAAAGTCACGCCCATCCTCAAGACCACGACGAGCTGGAACGGGGCGCCGATCAGCTATCCGGCCGGGCAGGCGGAGATCACGGGCCTGCTGCTGGAGATCGCGCCGGGCGGGGAGACGGGCTGGCACAAGCATCCGGTGCCCTCGTTCGGCATGGTGCTGGAGGGCACGCTGGAGGTGACACTGAAGGACGGCAAGACCAGGCGGGTGAACGCGGGTGAGGCGATTGCAGAGGTGGTGGACACCTGGCACAACGGCCGCAATGTGGGCAGCACGCCACTCAAGCTGGTGGTGTTTTATGCGGGCGCGGCGGGGGTGGGGTTGACGATCAGGCCGTAAATTCTTCGGTGTGCACGCCTATCCGCATACTTCACCGCGACAGCCGCAATCACCGCCGCAGCCATTCTAATATTTCCCACTCATCGGTCGAATTCCACCCCCGCCGTTCGTCGACATAGTGAAGGCGGGCCAGCCGGCCCCGGCCGGAGACGGTTACAGGAGGAGCCATGACGCAGTATTGGATTGCGATTCACCACCCGGAGGGCTATGACCCGGCGGTGGCGGAGGATGAGGCGATGCACCGCGATATCGACGTGTTGAACGACGCGATGGTCGCCGCCGGTGTCCGCGTATTCGTTGGCGGCATGCAGCCGCCGGGCAGCGCGCGGGCGCTGCGGCTGCAGCCCGGCGGGGAGGTGCACATTACCGACGGGCCTTACCTGGAAACCAAGGAGCATGTAGGCGGCTTCTGGGTGGTGGAGGCGCCCAGCCTGGAGGAGGCGCTGGCCTGGGGGCGCAAGGCGGCGGCAGCCTGCCGCGCGCCGGTGGAGGTGCGCCCGTTTCACTGAGGGCGCGGCGGCCCGCTGGCGAGAGCATGCGAAACGCGCGAGCAGGGCAGCCGCCGCCGATCCGCGTCGACGAGCCGCAGATCTTGCTCCAGCTTGGCTTGAGAGATTGGGACTGAAACGAACTGCACACCCAAGGCGCGGAAATTCTTCGGCGCACCAGGTCAAATCGTTCGCTGCCACTCTCCCGCAAGCCGCTGCCCGCCGTGAACTGCATCACATTCATAGCGCGCCGCACGGCGCCCGGCGCGGCGCTTCCGCAGTAAGCTCAAGATGCCTCAGACCATCGAGTACCTGGGGCGGCGCCTAAAAGACTCAGGGGGTTTTCCCGATGGGCATACGGACCCGATTCGCCTTCGGCCTGGCCTTTTGCGCCGCATCGGCGCTGGCCCATGCCGCCACCTGCGACTTCAGCCGCCTGCCGCGGGGTCTGGGCAAAGGCCCGGAGTTCTCCAGCGCGGTGGGCAATGTCGAGGTGGCCAAGAGCTACACGCTCAACCAGCCTTTCACCGTCAGGCCCGGTGAGCCGGTCATCCGGCGCCAGGTGCGGAAGGCGGCGCACACGCTGAGCTTCCCGCAGGACATCGCCTACAAGGCCGACTGGTTCCTGGCACCGAAGTACCGCCTGGATGGCGGCCGCAAGTATTCGGTGGTGCAGGAAACGAACAGCCAGCTCTGGGCCATCGTGTTCGGCGACAGCACCGGCGCCGCCTACCTGTTTCTGGACCAGGACGGCCACCTCTGCGACCACGTCGGCTCGTACTACAACTCCAACGGCAACTGGGTGCTGCTGCACGGCAACTACACTGCGCAGCCGGACGTGGCAGCCAAACCCGCCGATGAGGTGGACCCGGGCGGCGCCAGCGGCATCGCCATCCTGCTCGACAGCCTGGACGCCATTTCGATCGGTCTCGCCGTGCGCCACATGGAGAACGGCGTGTACAGCGACAACGTCAAGCAGTCTTTCGACAACCTTGCCGGCGTGATCTCCATCCAGGGCTACCAGATCAAGGTCAACTCCGTCGGCAATGGCGAGGCGAGCTTCAGCGTGATCAGCGAGCCGGCGCCTTAGCGACCGTCCGCGCAACGCAAGTCCGCGAGCGCCGCGAGGCGCAAGTCGGGCACAGTCGGGGGGCTGAGGCCGGTACAGGGCCCTACCGCCGCGGCACTAGGGCAATTCCCAGAGCAGGCCTGCGGCCCTAGGGTTAGCCCTGATGGCCAAGCGCGGCTTTGCGCTCCATGCTGCAGCCTTGCATTGAAGTGGGCCACGCAAGGAAGCGACCATGCTCGAACGCATCGACGGCGGCAGCGCCCCCGCGCCGCAAACCCAGGACTACCATCCGGAAACCGACACCCAGGCTTCGGCCCCGGTGAAGCAGCAGGGCGGCCAGCTGCAGACCACCTATACGGTGCAGCGCGGCGACTCGCTGGGCGAGGTGGCGGCGCGCTACCAGACCAGCACGCAGGCGATCCTCAAGGCCAATCCGCAGATCCACAATGCCGACCTGATCAATCCTGGCGACCAGGTGGACATTCCGCTGCGCGACGGGCAGCGGCTGCCGGGGCAGTACACGGTCCACAGCGGCGATTCGCTGAGCAGCATCGCCGCCTCGCAGCACACCACCACCTCGGCGCTGGTGGCGGCCAATGGCATTCACAACCCGGACCTGGTTTACCCCGGGCACGTGCTGTGGATTCCCGGCGCCGGCGCCCAGGTGAGCAGCCCCGCGGCGGCCAGCCCGGGCGGCACCAGCCCTGCGCCGCGCACCACCCAGGACCCGGCGGAGCTGCAGGCCAAGGCGGCGATCGCCCAGGTGCAGGCGCAGAACCAGGGCCAGGCCGACCCGGCCAAGGCGCTGCAGGCACTGAACAGCGTCTATGCCAAGGCCGCGCCGGACGCGCAGCAGAAGATCCTGGCCGATCCCTATGCGCAGCAGCTGGTGCACAACGCGGCGGCCTGGGCCAACCAACCGCTGCAGCAGCCGCTGAGCAACGGCGAATTCCCGCAGGCGCAGAGCGCGCAGGCGCTGCAGCGCCTGGATACGCTGACCAAGGGCCTGGATCCGGCGCTGGCGGCGCAGACGGTGAACGCCGCCCTGCCCGGCTACAACAGCTTCGCCCACAATTTCCAGCAGCAGTACGGCGGCCAGTACCTGGGCTACAACGGCGCCACCTCGCTGATGAACGTGCTGGACCGCGTCGGCACCTCGGCCGACGGCAACGCCGCGGTGCAGGGCTTCGCCAAGCTCGACGGCTTCAACGACAACGCGATGCGCAACGCGGTGGCCAGCGGCGACTCGCCGGCCTACCTGGTGGCGCTGGCCAGCCAGCCGGGCATCGACCAGCCGCGCGTGATGCAGGTGGCCACCGACGGCGTGCGCCAGTACGCGCAGAGCGTGCAGGGCGATGTTTCGGCCTACGCCGGCAAGATGCAGGAGCTGTCGTGGCTGGTGAAGAACGAAGGCGGTACCATGACCCAGCAGCAGCTGAGCCAGGCCATCGCCAACTACACCAAGACCAAGGACGGCGGCGCCTGGCAGAAGCAGACCGACGCGGCGCAGGCCAAGGTGGCCGCCGACGGCGCCATGCTGATCAAGCAGCTCACCGCGCTGCAGAACCTGCCGCCCTCCCTCTCCGGCCAGCAAGGCGCGGTGGACAGCGTGGCGAAGGACCTGGTGAACGACCCGCAGGCCTCGGCCGCGATGCAGATCGCGCTCAACCAGCAGCCCACGCTGGTGAGCGGCTCCAGCGGCGAGGCCACCTTCAAGTTCTTCGCCGGCGTGGTCAAGCTCGGCGACGGCGGCCGCAAGCTGGCGCAGGAGGCGCTCACCGCCTACGTCAAGTCCACCTGGCTGCCGCAGATCGCCAATGCCGACCCGAAGAACCTGCCGGCGCTGAAGCAGCAGTTCGAAGATCTCAAAGCCAACAGCAACATCTACAAGATCCTCGGCATTTCGCAGAAGGACTTCGGCCGCGTCATCGACTCGGTGGAGTCGGCGCTGCCGGCGGAAGGCGACACCGCCGAGCAGGCGGCGGCCAAGATGAGCCAGCTCAACAAGAGCCTGGACGAGTTTGAAGGCCCCAAGGGCATCAAGGTTTTCGACAAGTCCACCTTCGCCGGCCAGTTCGTGCGCTTCCTCGGCGTGGCCGCCGCGGGGGTGAGCACCATCAACTCGCTGCAGAAGGCCTGGAGCGATCCCACGGTGAAGAACGACCTGTCGGCGATCGTCAGCGCCGCGGGCCTGGGCCAGAAGGGCCTGGAGCTGGGCGTGGGGCTGGACGCGATCGATAGCAAATCGCTGCTCGGCCAGATCGGCGGCGGCTGGAAGCTGGCCGGGCGCTTCGGCGTGGGCGAGTTCCTTGGCGCCATCTCCAGCGGGCTGGACGTGTACAACGCGGTGGACTCGTTCACCAAGGGCGACCCCACCGCGGGCGGCCTGTACCTGGCAAGCGCCGGCGGCACCGCGCTGGCCATCTTCGGCGCCGACTGGTGGAGCGGCCCGGTGGGTGTGGGCATCGCGCTGGCGGCCGGCGTGGGCCTGCTGCTGCACGGCTCCTCGCCGACCCAGTACGACTCCAAGGCGATGGCCGACTTCCTGCATGCGGGCGGTGTCGATCCCCAGGTGGCGAAGGCGCTGGTGGGCCAGAGCGGCGACGGCTACAGCCCGATCGCGCTGCTGCAGCGCTACGCCCAGGTGAAAGGGCTGAACCTGAGCAATCCGGCCGACCAGCAGAAGTTCTCGCAGTGGCTGGACAGCCTGACACCGGCGCAGCTCTCCACGCTGCACGATGCGCTGAACCGGGCGCAGGACGAGTTCGGCGGCAAGACCGGCAAGTTCAACAACACCGGGGGCAACGACTGGGAGGTGGGCTACTACGGCGACTCCGGCTACCGCAGCGGCAATGCCACGGCAGACAGCGCCTATCTGTTGGATAATCTGCTCTGGTACATGCACGCGCCGCAGCTGGTGCCGTCGAACAACGTGCCCTGATCCGGCGCTTCTGGCCCTTCATGCCGCCCCGGGGCTGATGCGGGGCGGGCATGGGGGCTCAACGCCAGGCGGAAATCATGCAACTCACCTGTCCCCATTGCGGCCACCGCCCGTTCAGCCTCGGGTACAAGATGATGCTGGGCCCTGCGCGCAGCGTGCCCTGCAACTGGTGCGGCCAGAAGATCGGCGTGAAGACCGGGCCGGCGCTCGCCGCCGCGGCGCCGGCCGCCGCCTTCCTGGCGCTGGGCTTCGGCCATGTGATCGTGCAGCGGAGCGGCCTGATCTGGGGCGCGGTCGCCGCCGGGCTGGCCGCCTTCGTGATCTACCTGTTCGTGCCGCTGGAGAAGCGCCGGGTGACCGACCAGGCGGCGCTGGAGCGCCGCCGCGCCGGCATCCCGGAAACCGGCGGCAAGAACTGAGCGGCGGCGTGCCGCGCCCGAGACGCAGCGTGGGGCGCCGCCGCCTCGCTCAACATCCGCTCACTGCCCGGCGGCGCGATTGGTGCCGGCGGCCATCTGCTGCACGAACATGCGCGTGCCCAGCGCGGACAGTTCCTCGTCGCCGGAGAGGATGGCGTCGACGATCTTGCTGATCGACCAGCAGCGGTCGCTGGGCAGCTTGGTACCGTGGTAGTACTGCTGCAGGCGGGCGCGGACGTCTTCCGGCTGCGTGTCGAAGTAGTGCGTGATATTCAGCACCACCAGTTCGTGCTCCTGGTTGGTGAGCGGCGGCGACGGCGGCCGCGGCGGCTGGCTCATGGCGAGGATCAGCAGGTCGGCGAATTGCCGGCTGTCGTCTTCCGGCAGGCGGTCGAGCACCGCCATCATGGCGTTGGTCCGGTCGATCTCGCTGCCCTTGTGGTCGTTGATGCCACTGCATTCCTCGGTGGTGGCCGCGCCGTAGATGGCGCCGAACACCTGCAGCAGGGCCTTCTGCTGCGCGATATCGAGGTTGCTGAAGCCGAAGTTCTGCGCCTTGCCGATGACGTTGCCGGCCACTTCCAGCGCCAGGGATGGATGTCCCTGCACCGCCAGCACCTGGGTGTCGCTCATGTTGGCGACGATCCGGTCGACGAAGCGCGGGTCGAAAAACGCGTCGATCATGCGCTCGCTCAGGTAGCGCTCGGTGCGCGACGTCATCTGGATGGGGATGCTCAGCGCCTTGCGCATCTTCTCGCGGCTGCCGCGGGCGGGCGCGAGCACCTTGTTGAGCGCCTGCAGCGTGGCGCGCTCGGCCTGCCTGCGCTGCTCCGGCGGCAAGGTGGATAGCGGCGGCGGCGCGGGCGGCGTCTCGGGTGCTGACGTGGCGGCCGGCGGCGGCGCCGGCACAGGCTGGGCCTGCGGCGCGCCGGCAACGGGCGGCGTCTCGGGCGTGGATGCCTCAGGTGTGGAGGCCTCGGGCGTTGCCGCACAACCAGCGAAGATGGCGCAAGCCGCGACGAGGCCGAAGCAGAGGATGGGGCGGATCATGGCGATAGGGCTGCGGTGGTGTGATTGAGAAGCCGGTGCGGCAGGCGGCGAAAAGTCCATGGCTGGCGATGAAGACACGGTGCGAGTTCCCGATAGCTTGTTGATCCCGGCCGGCGCGCAGCACCCGCAGGCGGCACGCGCCTTTCGGCGCCTGCTTCGGCCCGGCAACCCCCATTCGGGCACAATATGGCATGAAAACACCCCCCGGCCTCGAAACGCTGATCGAGGAAGGCGTCATCGACAGCGTGCTGCGGCCCCTCAAGAGCGGCAAGGAAGCTTCCGTCTACCTGGTGGCCTGCGGCAGCCACGTGCGCTGCGCCAAGGTCTACAAGGAAGCCAATCGCCGCGGCTTTCACAAGCTCGCCGAATACCAGGAAGGCCGCAAGGCGCGCGGCAGCCGCACCGCGCGCGCCATGGGCAAGCGCAGCAAGCACGGCCGCGCCGAGCAGGAAGCCGCCTGGAAGAACGCCGAAGTGGACGCGCTCTACCGCCTGGCCGCCGCCGGCGTGCGCGTGCCCGTGCCGCAGGGCTATTTCAGCGGCGTGCTGATCATGGAGACGGTGCAGGACGCCGACGGCGACCCGGCGCCGCGCCTCAACGACGTGCAGGCCACCCCGGAGCAGGCGCGCGAGTGGCACGCCTTCCTGATGCGCCAGATCGTGCTGATGCTCTGCGGCGGCCTGATCCATGGCGACCTGTCGGAATACAACGTGCTGCTCGGCGCCGCCGGCCCGGTGATCATCGACCTGCCGCAGGCGGTGGACGCCGCCGGCAACAACAACGCCTTCGCCATGCTGCAGCGTGACGTGAACAACATCACCGCCTACTGCGGCCGCCACGCCCCCGAACTGCTGGCCACCGAATACGCCTTCGAGATCTGGCAGCTGTTCCACACCCGCAAACTGCGCCCGGACACCAAGCTCACCGGCCAGTTCGTCCACGACCAGACCGTGGCCGACGTCGACGGCGTCCTGCTGCAGATCGAAGAAGCCCGCCGCGAAGCCGAACGCCGCCAACGCGGACGCGAAGAGGCGGAGTTGGCGCTGGAGTGATGGCGTCGGGGGGGGGTAGGCAGGCAGGCTTGGATACTATTCGGCTACGGCCCCGACCGTGTTTCTATGTATTCGTGGACATGTATCCGGACACGAATACTTGGTCTGGCAATTCGCCTGGCATGCCATCCCATCCAGTCCTGACGATGTGCATTTTTTAGGCACGAGTTCAACTGTGCGCACGAAGAACAAGAGTCGGAGGCGAATATTGCTTGAGCGGATTTATCGCGCGCAATGAGCCATGCACCTGAATCTTTCGGCTTTTGATCCGCCCAAACGCCGGTCATGTCCGTTGCCCGCGACGCATTCGAGCCGAGCAGAATTGTCACAAGCGGCGCTAGTAAGTAATTTCGATATCTCATAGGCCTTATTTGAATAGTGCAGCTCTGAAGCTGTCGATCGCCTTGTCAATCAACGCAAAAAATACATCCGTGCTGAAACCCGCGATAAACGCCAGGGCAAGTGGCGCCGTGGCCACATCAAGTTGATGTTGGTCAGGGGCATGGGAGAACCAGCCAACGGCAACACCGGCAACAGCGCCAAGGGAAATTCTCAGAAAGCATTCCGCGGAATTCAGATCCGGGGTCCGTACGTTTCCAAGGTTCCGGAACAGAAACACGATTGACCCCAATGCGCCATAGAGCATCGGAAGTACCCAGGACGAATACAAATCCAGGCTGGTTGATATGATGTGAGTCGAGTAATCAAAAGTGGCATTGGCAGAAACACCAAGGCCCAGTGTTTTCGTCAGGCACAGGTTGATGTTGTTTTGACTGTTGAGGGTTTCAACCCAGTCCCAGTTTGGCTTGAGCGCAACTTCGGTTGGTCCGGTCGGGGGCTTGGCATAGCATTCGTTGTATATCTGATCAGCCTTCTGCGCAGCAAAGAAACTGCTCTGCTCTGGAATTGGGCCATCTCCAGACGATGAAGCCGGGGCGCCAATTTTCCTGAACAACGACAAGAAGTCGCCAGCAAGTGCCGAGAGGTTGTCGACAATATCCGTATACGGCGGATGGATGGCCTCGTTTGCGATGGTCAGCGTTGTGACCCTCCTGCCGGCGATGCGCAGCAACTCCGCAACATCGGTCTCAAATACTGCATAGAAGACCGACTGCCGGTTCTTGAGCTGATCGCTTTGCAGTTCCCAGAGCACCTTTTGAAAGCTCTGCTCGAAACGACCGGCCGCGATATCAGTCAGAGCGGCAATTGCCGCATTTCCCTCTTTCACATGAAACGTGACGTTGACGATCAGGATAAGAACCATTGCTGCAATCGAAAGCAGCGTCCTTCTGGCCCAGATTCGTCGGCCTGAATTGGCAATGCTGGCTGAAAATGGATCAACTTCCTCCCTGAGATGAAGCAGGGTAATCGGCGCAATAGCGCCAATGGCCTCCGATAGCAAACTTTCCAACTCGCTCGTCGAGAATTCTGCATTGTCGATGTTTTTCGACAGAGAATCTCGGGCCTCAAATATCGCCGGACCGAGCCTAATGCCTGCTCGCGAGGCATAAGAGAGGATCCGGTTTGCATCCTCCAGAAGTGCCGCTCGGTATACCGGAGTCATGCCTTGTCCCAACCCGACTCAACCCAACCTTCCATAGACAATTCCATATGGAGTCGCACATCCACATGGAGCCCCTACCGGTCCTGGCGGGCTGGCCCAACACCAGAATTGCGGTGTAAAGCAGATTGAACCGGGCATGTGATTCGGCTGTGCCGTCGCAGTGGAAATCAGGCTGCAACCAACGAGTGACATACAGGCCGCAAATCTCCAACAACTCTTTGGTACGTTTATAGCTCTCATCTTGTCTCCACTCAGGTGGATGCTCGGCTATGTCGGAGGCATGGCGGACACAACGGGTACCGGAACCGAATGCGTTACGCGAGATTGATTGTGGGTCGCGCGAGCCGGCGTCGATGGAATGGCACTTCGGGAAAGGCGGTCCAGCAGAAATAAGGCGACCGTAAGTTGGGCGGCCGCGATAATTCCATAGACCAGCATCTCAAGCATGCGGCTCATAACCTTCCCCGAGGCCACGTAGCTGTTCTGGCACCGTCCCTTGCCTGATGTAATGGCTTGCAAGCCAATCCTTCGGCCGCGACGATACGACCCACCGGCCATCGGCTTGTAGCGGGATGCGCTGCGGCAAGGCCGGGCTCCCGGCGTCCTCAAGCCGCATGGAAGCGCGCATGGGCCTGATAAAAAAGAATATTTCTGAAGTTAGGAATTGGTTAGCCGCACCCGGTTTGCGGCCCCTCAGCGACTGCGGATTTGCGCAAACCCCGCCTGCGGTGAACGGCGTCTCATAAACCCGTCGCACCCCGCGCAAGGCCCCGATACAATCGGGCCAAAGGGACGCGGCGCTCGGGACGCCGCAGGCGGTACAGGCTCTGCCATGGACGGCATCGCTCGGACATGGGGGACTGGCAATGCTGGCCGTGCACGTGGAGGGGGGCACCCTGTTCCGGTATCGCTTCGGCGATGTCGAATTCGACGAGGCGCGGTTCGAGCTGCGGGTGGGCGGGCTGCCGGTGGAGATCCAGCCCAAGCCGCTGGCGCTGCTGGCGCTGCT
Source organism: uncultured Nevskia sp. (assembly GCA_964451925.1). Lineage (GTDB taxonomy): Bacteria > Pseudomonadota > Gammaproteobacteria > Nevskiales > Nevskiaceae > Nevskia. Next base: position 12,247 of record CAYVKA010000039.1, read on the forward strand.
GCTGCGCACGCCGGGCGAGGTGGTGACCAGCGAGGAGATCCTGCACGGCGTCTGGAAGTACCAGAACACCTGCGACCTGGAAACCAACGTCATCGGCACCGCGCTGACCAAGCTGCGCAACGCGCTGGGCAAGGACGCGCGCCGCATCGTCAACCTGCCGCGCGTGGGCTACCGCTTCGAGGGACGGGTGGAGCGGGTGGTGGTGGGGCGCACGCTGAGCAGCGGGCTGGCGCTGGAAGCGGGCATCGCGGTGCCGCTGCGCCACAACTTCATCCTGCGCGACCTGCTCAGCCGCTCGAAATACAGCGAGGTGTGGCGCGCGCGCCACGCCAAGACCGAAGAGGTGCGCATCTACAAGTTCAGCCCGGCCGGCGACCGCCTGCCGGCGCTGAAGCGCGAGGCCACGCTGTACCGCCTGTTGCGCGAGACGCTGGGCGAGCGGCCGGACATCGTGCGGGTCATCGACTGGAATTTCGGCGAGGCGCCGTTCTTCCTGGAATGCGAGGACGGCGGGCAGAACCTGCGCAGGTGGGCCGAGGACGGCGATCGCCTGCGCGGGATGGGCCTGGCGCAGCGCATCGCGTTGTTCCTGCAGGTGGCCGACGCGGTGGCCGCGGCGCACAGCGTGGGCGTGCTGCACAAGGACCTGAAGCCGGACAACGTGCTGATCGCCGCCCACGGCGAAGGCTGGCAGGTGAAGCTCACCGACTTCGGCAGTGGCCAGCTGCTGGACCCGGCCCGCCTGGAAGACCTGGGCATCACCCTGCTCGGCTTCACCGCCACGCAGGCGGTGGAGGGCGACGCCACCACCGGCACCCTGCTGTATCTCGCCCCGGAGCTGACGCGCGGCGAAACGCCCACCATCCAGAGCGACGTCTATGCCCTCGGCCTGCTGCTGTACCAGATCGTGATCGGCGACATGCGCCGGCCGCTGGTGCCGGGCTGGCAGCGCGAAGTGACGGACGAGCTGCTGCAGCAGGACATCGCCGCCGCTACCGACGGCAACGCGGCCCACCGCCTGAGCAGCGTCGGTGAGCTGGCCGGCGGGCTGCGCCGCCTGGCCGAGCGCCGCGCCGCCCTGGCGCGCCAGCGCGAACTGGAACAGTCGGCCTGGCAGGCGCAGGAGGCGCGTAAGCGCAGCCGCGCGCGCCGGCCGTGGCGCATTGCCGCGCTGGCCAGCCTGGTGGCCGGCTTCGTCGCCAGCTCGGGCCTGTACTGGCAAAGCCGGCAGGCCTACCTGGCGGCGGAGGCGCAGCGCAGCCGCGCCGAAGCCATCAACCGTTTCCTCAACGACGACCTGCTCGGCGCCGCCGATACCAGCGGCCCCGGCGGCCAGCACGAGCCGAGCGTGAAGGTGCTGCTGGCGCGCGCCGCCGGCCGTCTCGGCGGCCGCTTCAACGACGACCCGCAGACCAAGGCGTCCATCGACCTGGCCATCGGCAAGGCCTATTTCGGCCTGAGCGACTACGCCAACGCCGAGACCTACCAGAAGCGCGGCTTGGCGCAGCTGCAGGGCACGCCCGGCGCCGCGGCGCCGGACACGCTGGAAGCCGCCTACACCCTGAGCCGTACGCTCGAAGCCGAAGGCCGCCTGGCCGAGGCCGGCCAGGTGCTCGCCGCCGCCGACGCGGCCGCCGGCCCGCGCCTGCGCCAGCCCTCGGCGCTGAGCCTGCTGGCCGCCTGGTCGCGCGGCAACTATCACCTGACGCGGATGCAGCCGGAGCTGGCGCTGCCGGCCTACGAACAGGCCGAGCGCATCCGCGCGCAGGTGCTGCCGGACGACGACGCCTGGCGCGTCCGCACCCGCGCCGCGCTGGCCTGGTGCTATGTGCGCCTGGGCCGCAACGCCGAGGCCATCGCCATGCTGCAGGAGCTGACCGGTCCGCGCTACTCGCTGGAGAACATCGGCATCACCGACTGGCAGAAGGTGCATCTGCAGTACGCGCTGGCGCTGGGCAACCTGGCGCGCTTCGACGAAGCCGAAGCGACGCTGCGCGATTCGCTGCGCCAGCTGCAGCAGGTGCTGGGCGAGGACAACTACGTCACCGGCCTGGTGTGGAACCACCTCGGCGCCATCGACCAGGAGGCGGCGCGCTGGGACGCCGCCATCGACGCGCAGTCCAGGGCCTACGCCATCATGCGCCGCAGCGTCGGCGAGCAGGCCCCGGCCACGCTCGGCGTCGCCAGCGAGCTGGCGATCTGCAAATACCTCTCCGGCCGCGTCACGGAAGCGCTGCCGCTGCTGCACGCCGTGCACACGGCCTTGCGCGACAAGCTGGGCGCGGATGCGGCGCTGACGCAGGACGCCGCCTTCTACCTTGCCGCCACGCTCGACGATCTCGGCCGCCCGGCGGAAGCCCTGCCCCTGCTCGACGCGCTGCAGCCGCAAGCGCTGAACTCGGTGGACCCCGGCATCGACTGGGATCAGCGCATCAGCGGCCTCAAGGGCATGATCCTGGTGCGCGAGGGCCGGTCGGCGCAGGGCCAGCCGCTGCTGCAAAGCGCCGCGGCGCAGCTGGCACGCGACCAAGCGCCGCAGTGGATGCTCGCGCCACTGAGAAACCTGCTTGCCGCCAGTGGCGGCGCCGCGCCGCAGGCCAGCCAGCCGCAGACGCTGGCGCGTGCCGCCGGCGGCTAGGAAGGCGCGGCGGGCGGCGGAACGGTTCGCGGCGTCCGCCGCCCGCGCCGCTTCAACGCGACTGCGGCGCCGGCAGCGCCAGACACACCGGCGCATCCGCCCGGCTGGCGGGCGCCACGGTGGCCGACGCCGGCGGCGCCAGGTTCCGCTCACGCGCCCTGAACAGCGCCAGCAGATCGGCCCGGTTGGGGTACTTGAACGATGGTGTCTTCATGCTCGTCTCCGGTGGTGTCACAGGTTTGGGTGCGCAGCACCCGGCTCATCAAATCGGCATGCAGCTGGCGGCAGCGCCGGAACCGCGCCCGCTGGCGCGCCGCGTCGTCCGCGCCGAGCTGGCCGGAGAACGGGTAGTGCAGCAGCGGACGCCCGAACAGCAGCTGGCAGTCGCGCAGGTAGCGCTCGAGCGTGAGGATATGGGCGTGCCAGTAGAGATCGCAGTCGCGGCTGGGGACGATGCAGCGCGCCGGATGGTCGCGCACCAGCTGCAGGAAGCAGCGGTATTCCAGCTCCACTGCATCGAGCTTGTGCAGCTGCCACGGCTGCTCCATGGCAACCAGATAGCTGATCGGCTCCAGGTCGAGATCGGCGATATCGCGGTCCAGGGTGCGGCGGCCGGACCGATCGCGCCCGGGTCCACCCTGCCTGGATGGGGGCCGCCCGCCCCCTCTCGCCTCGCCCATCGCAGTGCCGGCCCGCGTCGCGGCAACAGCGCCGCGGCCACAGTTCAGTACGGGCCCACGGCGTTTACCACTATCGCCGGCTAATCAATCCCTAACTTGGCCAGACTCGAATTTCACCCGCTCAATCAGGCGCCTCCGGCCGCACACGCCTGCGCCTGAACAGGCGTTAAGACTCCAGTCAGCCTGGGTTCAGGCGCGCCGAGTAAGGTGGAGCGTGAGTTCATTCCAGCGTGGATGAACCAGCAAGCGCGGCGGGAGGCGGTATGAACCACTCGAACGGAACAGCGGTATCCACGGCGGCGGCGATCCGCATGATCACCCGCCTCGGTGCGTTCATCCGCAGCCTTGCCGCCCATCCCGGCCGGCCGGCGGCCGCGTTCGGCGGCTTCGCGCCGCCGCGCTTCCACATGTCCTATGCGCGCCTGCGGCGCGGCCGCACGGCCTGAAGGCCGAAGCCGCGTGCCGGGACGATCAAACCAAGGAACGGTGTTTCATGTACACCCCATCCACCACCCTGAGGCTTGCCTTGCTGCGCGTCTTCGCCGAGGCCGGCGCCCGCAGCGGCGACAGCCTGGGCTTCCCCGCGATTCTGCGCGGCTGGGCCCGCACCGGCATGGACGATCACGAGCTGCGCGTCGCAGTGCGCGAGCTGCTGGAAAGCGGCGAACTGCGCGGCACGCAGCATGACGGCGTGCTGGCCTTCGCGCTGGACACGTCCACCTCGCACGGCCCGCAGCGGCCGCACGGCGGACTGCGCCTCGCCATGGCCGGCGCGTCGGCGCAGTCCTGGGATTGAACGCCCAACGCCAGTTGGCGGCATCGGGATTTTGAGAAATACATCACGGAACAGGAACCCGCGGGCGCGCTAACTTTGCGCCTGCGCGGTCGGTCACGAGTTTTGCGAAGCGGCAGCCATCGCCGTCGTGTGAGACTTGCCGGCCGCCGCGATCCCCACCAGGCCGGCCGTGTCGCGACAGGGCCGCGCGGCAGCGGGATCGGCCGCAAAGTACCGCAACGCAACCGCAACCGCAACCGCAACCTGGGGGATGCGCCGTGCTCGGATTGTTCCGCTCCAAGCCTGTACTGGACGATGCCTCTGCCGCCTGGCTGATCGAGGCTTTCGCCTGGGCCTTGCGCAATCTGGACCGCGACATCTTCTTCAAGCACACGGAGCTGGTCACACCCAGCAACCGCCACTTTCCGGACCGGATCGGAGACCCTGGCAAGCTGCCGGGCATCCTGTTCGGGCGGGTGCGCAATCTCGCCGGCATGGCGGCCTGGGATTGCGACCTGGTGATGCAGGATCCCGACCCGGAGCTACGTGTGGCGCGGACCCTCTACATCCGCAACGCGGAGCATCCGCCGGCCGGCACTTTCAGCATCGTCGGCCAGGAGGACAAGCGCGCCCGCATCACTTACAACCCGGCGCTGCTGCACGATCCGGAGCGATTCATCGCCACCATGGCGCACGAGCTGGCGCACTACCTGGGCAGCAGCATCGCCGAACCGCCGCCCGGCGGCGAGGACTATCACGAGCACGCCACGGACGTACTGGCGGTGGTGATGGGCTTTGGCCTGTTCCAGCTGAACAGCACGTTTTCCTTCCGCCAGTTCACCGATACCGCCACCGGCACGCAGGGCTGGTCGACGCAGAGCCTGGGCTACCTGTCACGCTGGGAATCAGCCTTTGCCTTGGCCCTCTTCTGCCACCTGAAGGACATTCCGGCCGAGCACGCCGCCCGCTACCTGGAGCAGCCGCAGCTCGGGCATTTCAGGAAGGCGCTGAAGAGCATGCCGCATTACGACGAGGCGCTGCGCGCCCTGCGGCAGCCGCAGACGGCTCAGCCTGCCGAGGTCCGGGCCGCAGGCGCCTGAGCCGGCGCAGCGCTTCAGCAGCCAGACGACGCGCCGGCCGCTCAGGCCGCCGCGCCTTTTCGTCGCCGCGTTACTGCCCCGCCTTGCACGCCGCGAACACCTGCGCGTGCGACTCGCCGGCCAGCACGTGGTTGGCGAATACCGAACTGCCGCAATAGGTGGCCTGCGGCATATAGGCGCCCATCACCTCGGCGATCAGCGCCGGCAGCAGCGCCTGCGAGGTGGGCACGTTGACCATGGCCTGCGCGTAGTCCGGTGAAGGCAGCAGCTGCCGGTAGATGGGCAGGCCGATGTCGGTGTTGCCGTAGGTCAGCCAGTCGAAACCGCGGCCCAGCAGCGCCGCGGCCGGCTTCTTGCCGGGGATGGAGATGAGAATGTTGAAGTAGCCGTCGCTGTCGATGGCGGCGCTGTAGTCCTCGACGCAGGCGAAGGTCTGCGAGTTGGCCACTTCCAGCGCGGTGGTGATCGAGCCCAGGCCGCTGACGATGGGGCCGATACCGTTGCTGCACACGGCCCAGTGGCGCAGCTGCGCGTTGTTGTTGCTGGTGTACGGCGGCTGCGCGCCCACGCCGGGCTGGGTGACGTAACCGGGCACTCGTCCACGGAGATAGACCAGGTCCCCCGGTGTCTGGTGGATCACCCAGAAGCCGTACTGGATATCGGCGTTGATGGTCAGGTTGGAGTCGAGCGAGTCGGTCTTGGGGCGGTAGATGAAGAACGACGGCGCCGCCGGCACCGGCTGCGGCGGGATCGGATACGGCGCCTGCGGCGTTGCGTACAGCGCGTTGAGCGCCTGGGTGGCGGCGGTGGCGATGCTGGTGGCCAGCGCGTTCTCCGCCTGGCACTTGGCGGTGCCGGGCTTGTAGCTGCTGATCGGCACTTCGCCCTGCGCAGTCAGCACCGTCAGCTTGGGCAGCGGGTAGCCGCCGGAACTGGCGATGGGCAGGTCCGGCGGCGCGTTGTAGATGCGCAGGATGGTGACCACGCTGGTCACGCTGCTGGGGAAGCTCGCCACATCGGCGTACATGGTGTTCTTCGCCGGCCGCGCCGGCTTGGGGCCGAACACCAGGTAAGCGGTGTAGGTGCCGCCGGGGGCGATGCTGCCATCGTAGCTGGTCGGTCCGGTGAAGGGCGACTGGCTGCCGCTGTAGGGCGCGATGCGGTAGTCCTCGCGGTAGTCCACCACCGTGCCCACGCCCTGCCCGACGTTGAAGGAGAAGAAGCGCGCATTGGGATACTGGCCCTCGATACGCACCACCGTGCCCACCGGGAAGGTGGTGGACATGTTGAACGACCAGTAGCCGGCCTGCAGGTCGATCCAGCCGGAGGGGAACTGCGTGGCCTGCGGATTCTGCCCCACCACCCAGTCGCAGGCGGTGACGCTGGCCGCGTCGACGCTGGGATAGGGGCCGCTGGGATAGTCGGCGGTGTCGCCGGTCACCGTATCGACCGCCTGGCTGGGGCCGCCGCATCCGCCGAGCCCGGCCACGCCGGTCAGCAGCGCCGCCGCGACAACCGGCAGCATGCGGCCGCCACGCATCCAGTGCGCCACCCGCGCGGCGACAGCCTGATCCGGCCGCAACCGCGGCATCGCGTTTTTCATCGATGATTCCCTGCCTGAGAGTATGGCCATCGCAGCCCTGACCCGGGGCGCCGCCCGCGGACGCATCCGTGCCTGCCGGGAGACCGCCATCGCCTGTTTGCCTTCGCGGATGTGTCCGCGCCCTATGCCGCCCTGTCGCCCGACCGCCTGAATGGTGCAGGCGGTTCCGCCGCGCTGTTCGTGTTTCCATTCCGGACCGGGTACGCCATCGAACCGGTCGACAGTCTTTCCCCTTGTCCCTTTTTTGGAGCGCGTTGTGTGCGCATGGCGGACGGACGTGGCGAAGCCGCCGCCGAGCGGCGGAATCCACAGCATGGCTTGGCTGGGGCGCCACGGATGCCTGGCGCAACGGCCAGTACCGCGGCCTGGGTGAGCCGCCAAAAAGAACCGACGATTATCCGTACCTGATCGTACGATCCAGCGCCGGGAACCCGACTCTGGTGCGCGTCACGCAGCGGGCCGCGGCCCGATCAAGCGGCCTGCTTCAGGACCAGCCGCTGCGCCGCGCGCGCACCAGCGGAAATGCGATCACAGTGGCGCACGGCGCCGCCGCGGCGTCCGCGGCGCGGCCACGGTACAGCACCATGCGATCCTTGACGCGGTTGTGCTCCACGCCGAGCCGGCGCGTCTTGGCGAAAGCCAGCAGATGGGCGAGCAGTTCCTCGCTCAAGGCCGCGTCCTCGCAGTGGATGTTGATCACCGCCATGGACCTGTCACCAGACGATTTCGCAATGGCGCTGCATCTGCGCCACGATTTCCGAAACCTGGCCGAGGCAGGGGCCGTCGCACTTGGCGCCGAACAGCTCGATGGTCCAGTTGGCCGGCGCACCGGGCGGCAGCGGCGACAGCTGCTTGATGCGGCAGCCGCAGCACTGCGGGTCGAGCTTCTCCACTTTCCTGAGCCGCGCGTTGAGCTCGGCGAGCAGCCACACCCGCGTCACCTGGCGCTTGACTTCCAGACTCTTCATCGACGTCCCCATCGTGACCGGATGCTTGCCGGTCTGTTGCGTACAGGATGAGGGCAAACGGCTGAACTGGGCCTTAATGCAGGCATTGCAATGTGCGCTGCGTCACATCGGTGCGGCGCACACGCGGCTTTTTGCCGCGCCGGCGCGCCACAAACACCGCCCGCAGCCCGGCGGGCGGTGCGCTGCATCCGGAAGGCGGCGCTACCAGCGGGTCGGCTTGGGATTGCGCTGGTCGAAGCCCATCTGGTGCCAGTAGGGATAGACCGGCTCGCGGCGGCTGGCCTGGTCCAGGTAGGCCAGGTCCTCCCGGCTCAGACTCCAGCCGAGCGCGCCGAGATTCTGTTTGAGCTGCGCCTCGTCGCGCGCGCCGACGACGATGTTGGCCACCGTCGGCCGCTGCATCAGCCAGTTGAGGGCGACCTGCGCCACGGTCTTGCCGAGATTCTTCGCCACCACGTCGAGCGCGTCGACCACCTGGTACAGATAGTCGTCGTCCACACTGGGGCCGCCGGCGGCGCCGCCCGAGGCGATGCGGCCGCTGCCGGCCGGCTGGCCGCGGCGGATCTTGCCGGTGAGGCGGCCCCAGCCCAGCGGGCTCCACACCATCAGGTCCACGCCCTGGTCCAGGCCCAGCGGCATCAGCTCCCATTCGTAGTCGCGCCCGATCAGCGAGTAGTAACCCTGGTACACGACATAGCGCGCCAGTCCGTACCGGTCGGACGCGGCGAGCGCCTTCATCAGCTGCCAGCCGGAGAAAGTTGGAGGCGCCGATGTAGCCGATCTTGCCGCTGCGGATCAGGTCGTCCAGAGCGCGCAACGTTTCCTCCACCGGCGTCAGCGCGTCGAAGCCGTGCATGAAGTACAGGTCGATGTGATCGGTGCCCAGGCGCTTCAGGCTGGCCTCGCAGGCGCGCACCAGGTGATAGCGCGAGGAACCCACATCGTTCGGCCCCTTGCCGGTGGCGAAGGTGGCCTTGGAGGCGATCAGCGCGCGCTCGCGCCGACCCTTGAGCGCCTTGCCCAGGATCTCCTCGGACGCGCCTTCGGAATAGATGTCGGCGGTGTCGAAGAAATTGAGGCCGTGGTCCAGGCACAGGTCGACCATGCGGGCGGCCTCCTCCGCCTGGGTGCTGCCCCAGCGCTGGAAGAATTCGTTGGTGCCGCCGAATGTGCCGGTGCCGAGGCTGAGAACCGGAACCTGGAGGCCGGACCGGCCGAGCTGACGATGTTCCATGGATTGCTCCTGTCTGGGTGAGGTGCCGGTCCGCGGCGCTGCGCGCGGCGCCGGCATGGTGATTATTTCCCATCCACGCGCCGGCCGTCCCGGCCGATAATGGAACCACGGTTGCTTTCCGCCCCGGGGGGGCTGAAGCCATGCACATTTCCTCACAAACCCTGAGACTCGCGCTGCTGCGCATCTTCGCCGATGCCGGGCTCCGTGCCGGTGACTGGTTGGCCTTTCCGGAAGTGGCCTGCGCCTGGAGCGCTACCGGCCTGCGCGATTCGGACCTGCGTGTGGCGGTGCACGAAATGCTGGACAGCGGCGACCTGATCAGCCTGGAGCGCGACAGCGCACTGGGCTTGGCGCTGAGCACATCCCAGTACCAGCGCCTGTACCGGCAGGACGGCGAACTGCAGCTGGCGACCGCGGAGGAGCGCTCGAACCTGGCTAGCGTGCGCTACCGCCCGCACCGCGGCGCCGACGCCGGCCTGCGGCGCCGCTCGGAGGACTTCCTGGAATAAGGCGAGGCCGCGCCGGCGCCGCGATAGGTCTATCGAGACCCTAGCGCCTGTCCGCCGCCTGCCCCGGCTTGAGCGGCGGTGCGGCCCCATCGAGCTGCGGCCTGCCCACGGTAATGGTCTTCTTCTGCGCGCCGTTGACCGAGTTGCTGACGATGCCGTTGAAGGCCTCCAGCGGCGAATCGTAGTGCTTCAGTCCGGCCGCCGGGCGCGCGTCGGCGCCGAGGGTCTTGGAGGAGGTGGCCAGCACCAGATCCTGGTGGCTGCGATAGAGGTGGTCGACGCCCTGGGCATCGCGGTAGGCGATGGTGAAATCGTATCGGTCGGTCGGCTGCTGCAGGCTGTGCAGGCCGAAAGTCATGCCGGACAGGAAGTAGTTGATGCTGGTGCCCATCGACAGGTCGGGCGCGTTTTCCACCAGCACCAGCAGGCGCTGCATCGCCTCGGCGCCGCGAACCGGCACGGGCGCAGGCGGGCGCGACTGCGCGATCGCGGCGATCACCGGCGCGAAGTCGTCGCTGGAGCGTCCCAGGCGATGCACCTCCCACTGGCCCTTGGCGCGCAGGCCCGCGCTCACTGACTGGAACAGCGTGTCCGCAGCCGCCGGCGCAACCCTGCCGGCGGATTTGAAAGTCACGCCCAGCGCGATCGGCTCGGGCGGCTTGTCCGGCGGCAGCATCTGCGCCACGCCGGCCAGCACATCGGGCGAGCCGTCGGTCTTGACATAGTAGTGCCGGTCCACCGTGCACGCCGACAGGACGGCACCGAGCAGCGCCACGCCGGCAAGCGTTTTCAATGTGTTCATTGCCCAGCTCCCGATCGCCCCTGCCCGCAGACTAGCCTGCGGACGCGGGCGATTCGGCACCGGGTGACCAGCGCGTCAGTTCTCCGGACGAAGGGAGACGGATGGCATGGACGCATCCTGCGCCTGCCGCCGCAGCAGGCTGCGCAGCTGTTCGATGTCGTAGGCCGGCTCGACGCGGTGGATCATGTAGTGACAGTTGCCGCACACCGGACGCAGGTCGCGCACCGCATCGAATTCGTAGCCCGGGTGGAGCCGCGCCAGCGGCACGATATGGTGCATGCGCACGCAGCCGCGGCCGAGCACGCCATAGGTTTTCTCGAAGTCGAAATCGCACACCACGCAGCGCGCACCGTAGTGGTCGATGCAGCGCTTGCGCGCATGGCGGTCCTTCTCGTACTTGTTGGCGCGCACCACCACGCTCAACGCTTCCGAGTAGTAAGGCGCGCTGCTCGGCGAAATCTCCTCCGGCAGCTCGGCGGCGTCGCGCAGACTGACGATGCGCCAGCGCGGCCCGCCGCCGGCATCGGAACGCAGTTCCGCCATGCCATCGCGCAGCAGCGCGTCCGCCGCCTCGAACACCGCGCGGCGGAACGCCATCGGCTCGTCCGCATCACGCGCGGCGTCGCCGTCGGCGGGCCGCAGGCGCTGCGCCAGCAGCTGGCAGGCCTGCTCCTGCGTCAGCTCGACGCGCGCGCCGAGCAGGGCCAACAGTTCACCACGCAGCGTCGATTGAGAAGGCAAGGCCATCCATAGTCCCGGCCGGGGATGCTCGCGGCCCGGCCCGCGCGAAGCCCGCGTTTGCAGTCGCGCGGGGCTATTCCGTCATTTCTTCCATAGCCGGCTGCGGGCGGGCCGTCCAGGCCCACCCGATCAACCCATCGCAGATCCCTACGATATTGATGCAGCGCATGCTGCACCGGCAGGCCGGCGCCGTGTGTTAAGCACTTCACGCCGCGCGCACCGATTGCGAACCAGCGCACACCGGGGCGCCCGCGGCGCGCGGCTCAGCGTGCCGGCTGCGTGATGGTCCGGGTCGGCTGCTGGAAGAACTGCCACAGCTGCAGCGTGGCATCCAGGTTCTGCGTGGTGGCGCCGTAGTTCGAGGGGAACGGCGAGCCCGGCCAGGTATGGCCGCCACCGTTGACGGTGAAGAAATCCACGCCCAGGCCCGACGGGCAGGCGCCGTAGTCGCTGAGGCCGATGGAGGTGCCGTCGTTGACCAGCAGCGGCAGCAGGCTCAGCACCGGCGAGACGCCGGAGCAGCCTTCCTGCTGCGCCCAGAACGCGGCGCTGTCCGGCGCCGACTCGGTGCCGATCATGGGCTGGCCGAGGAAGCTGTTGATCGGATCGGCCGTGCCGTTGATCAAGGCCATGGAGATGCGTCGCGCCGGCACGCACACCGCCGCCAGGCTGTTGCGCAGCAGCGAGCCCACCGTGCCCGCTGCGGCGAGGCGCTGCGACAGTTCGCAGGCCAGGCGCTCGGTCATGAAGCCGCCCTCGGAAAAGCCCATGACGTAGACCCGCGCCGGGTCGGTCTGGTATTGCTGCGCGATGCGGTCGATCAGCGCCGAGATGAAGCCGACGTCGTCGGGGCCGGACAAGGCAGGGTCATCGTGCCAGGTGCCGTTCTCACCCAGCGGCAGCACCACCACGGCACCGTCGCTGGCCGCCAGCCGCCCGACGCGCGTCAGATTGGCCATGGCCACGTTGCTGGTGGCCAGCGGGTGCAGCATCAACAGCAGCGGCGCGCCCGCCAGCGGCGTGGCCGGCACCACGCCGATGTAGCTGCGCTGGGTGCCGCCCTGGTCGAGCGTGCCGACGATGCTGGCGGTGCCCGCGGTGGGAATCAGCCCGGGGACGCTGCCGGCGTCGCTCAGCGGCACCTCGGGCGTTGCTGAACTGCCGCAGCCGCATAAACCCGTCAACAGCGCGCACCCGAGCGCGCGCGCCAGCGCCATCTTCCGTGACATATGCCGTTGTTCCTCGGCCCTGAGAGCACAAATGGTTTTGACCGCACGCATTGGAACCTGCGAAGTGCATCCGGGTTCCGCGCAATCGCTTCCGCCGCCGTGCCGGGCGCCGCGTCCAGAATGGTGCAAGGCGCGCCAGCATACTCGATTATGCTGTAGCGCATAGACCTTGGAAGCGGTGATCCGATGTTCCGAAAAGTTCTCGCCTGGGGAGCGGCGCTGTTGCTGCTGTCGTATGCCGGCGCCGCCCTGTTCCTGGGGCTGGAGCAGCGCTCGTTCCTGTACTTCCCGCAGCACACGCATGTCGACGCGGCGCAGACCGACTACGCCCTGCGGCGCGGCGCAGTGACCTTGCGCGGCTGGGTCATGAATCCCGGACGCAGCCGCGCGCTGATCTATTTCGGCGGCAACGGCGACGCGGTGCAGACCATGCGCCAGGACTACGCGCAGTGGGCGCCGGACCGCACCGTCTACCTGGTGGCCTACCGCGGCTACGGCGCCAGCGACGGCGCGCCGACCGAGGCGGCGCTGTTCAGCGACGCGCTGGCGCTCTACGACGACGTGCGCACGCGGCAGCCGGACATCGCCGTGGTCGGCCGCAGCATGGGCAGCGGCGTGGCCACCTATCTCGCCTCGCAGCGGCCGCTGCAGCGGCTGGTGCTGGTGACGCCGTTCGACAGCATCGCGCGCATCGGCCAGATGCGCTTCCCGATCTTTCCGGTGACGCTGATGATGCTCGACAAGTTCGAGTCCTGGCGCTACGCCCCGGCGGTGCACTGCCCGGTGCTGGTGCTGGCGGCGCAGGACGACCGCGTGGTGCCGGCGGCCAGCACCGCGCGGCTGATGCAGGCGTTCTCGCCGGCACCTGGCTTCCTGCGCATTGACGGCGTCGGCCACGGCAGCATCGTGCACGCCGCGGCCTACGGCGCGGCCATCACCGATTTCCTGCGCTGACGCACGCCGGCCCGCCCGCGCCGCCGCGCCTCCACCCCGAGGAATTCCCATGTCCCGCTTCGACTTCGACCTGATCACCATCGGCGCCGGCTCCGGCGGCGTGGCCGCCAGCCGCTACGCCGGCGCCAAGGGCGCGCGCGTGGCGATCTGCGAGTCCGGCCGCGTCGGCGGCACCTGCGTGCTGCGCGGCTGCGTGCCGAAGAAGTTCTTCATGTACGGCGCGCAGTTCGCCGACGCCTTCGCCGACGCCGCCGGCTACGGCTGGAGCGTACCGCCGCCGGCGTTCGAACTGGCGCGCCTGACCGCGGCCAAGAACGCCGAGACCGCGCGCCTGGAGCAGATCTACCATCGCCTGCTCGACGATGCCGGCGTGCAGCTGCTGCGCGGGCACGCGCAGGTGCTGGACCCGCACACGGTGCAGGTCGACGGCGTGCGCCACACCGCGCAGCGCCTGCTGCTGGCCAGCGGCAGCCACAGCAACCATCCCGCCATTCCCGGCATCGGCCTGGCCATCACCTCGGACGAGGTGCTGGAGCTGACCACGCTGCCGCGCCGGCTGCTGATCCTCGGCTCGGGCTATATCGCGGTGGAGTTCGCCGGCATCTACCGCGGCTTCGGCAGCGCGGTGGAGCTGGCCTACCGCGCCGAACTGCCGCTGCGCGGCTTCGACACCGACCTGCGCCGGCGCCTGGCGGCGGCCATGGCTGCGCGCGGCGTCGGCCAGCACGCTGGCTTCCAGCCGCTGCGGCTGGAACGCGACGGCGGCGACATCGTCTGCCACGGCGCCGACGGCCGCCAGCTGCGCGCCGACGTGGTGCTCAACGCCCTGGGCCGCTCGCCCAACACCGCCAATATGGGGCTGGAGCAGGCCGGCGTGGCGCTGCGTGAGTCCGGCGCGGTGCGCGTCGATGCCTACTCGCGCAGCAGCGTACCCTCGATCTTCGCCGTGGGCGATGTCACCGACCGCCTCAACCTGACGCCGGTGGCCATCGCCGAAGGCCGCGCCTTCGTCGACAGCGAGTTCGGCGGCACACCGCGCGCGGTCGACCACACGCGCGTGGCCAGCGCCGTGTTCTCGCAGCCGCCGCTGGCGCAGATCGGCCTGAGCGAGGAGCAGGCCGTGGCCAGGGGCCATGCGCCGCAAGTCTTCGAGGCCGACTTCCGGCCGATGAAGAACGTGCTCGCCGGCCGCGCCGAGCGCAGCTACATGAAGCTGGTGGTGGACGCCGCCGACGGCAGGGTGCTGGGCCTGCACATGATCGGCGCCGACGCGCCGGAGATTGTGCAGGCGCTGGCGGTGGCGGTGACCATGGGCGCGCACAAGCGCGATTTCGACGCCACCATGGCGGTGCATCCCACCGTGGCCGAGGAATTCATGCTGATGCGCACGCCGCGCGGCTGAAATTTTATTTTCCGCCGGCGGCACCAACGGCGCCGCGCGCGGTCTGAGCCTGTGGGCGGACTGCCGTCTTCCCCTGGCCATGACCGATCGCAAATCCCTGACCCATGTGTTGCTGCTGGCCTGGCTGTGCTACGCCGGCGCGGCGCAGGCGCGCGAGCAGACCTTCCGCGTTGGCAACCTGCAGGTGACCGCCTGGAGCCAGGACCAGCCGGCGGGCGGGCGGCAGCCGGTGCTGGTGTTCTCGCACGGCCTGCACGGCTGCGACGTGCAGTCGCGCAGCCTCACGGCGGCCTTCGCCGCCGCCGGCTACCTGGTGTTCGCGCCCAACCACCGCGACGCTTCCTGCAACGGCGGCCGCACGCCCTGGTTCGAAGGCACCGAGCTGATGTTCCTGCACCCGGAGCAGTGGACCGAGGCCACCTACCGCAACCGCGCCGACGATGTGCGCCGGCTGATCGCCGGGCTGTACGACGACGACCGCTTCCGCAACCGCGCCGACTGGTCGCGCCTGGGCCTGGTCGGGCACTCGCTCGGCGGCTACACCATGCTCGGCCTGGCCGGAGGCTGGCCGGACTGGAAGCTGCCGGGGGTCAAGGCGGTGCTGGCGCTGGCGCCGTACAGCCATCCTTATACCGTGCAGGGCACGCTGGCCGGACTGGACGTGCCGGTGATGTACCAGTGCGGCCAGAACGACTTCGCCATCACCCCGGTGGTGGCGCAGCCGCAGGGCAGCTACGACGAGTCGCCGCAGCCCAAGTACTACGTCGAGCTGGCCGGCGCCGGCCACCTGGCCTGGACCGACTCGGACGAAACCGACCGCAGGGCGGTGCTGGCGTACAGCCTGGCGTTCCTCGACCACTACGTGAAAGGCCAGCCGGCGGCGGCGCTGCTGACGCATGCCCAGCCCGGCGTGGCGCGGCTGCGCTATACCTCGGAACTGGGCAGCAGCGATGCGCCGGCGCTGGCGCAGCCGGCGCCGGCCGGCGGATCCAGATAGCGCGGCGCGGCGTATAGTCGCTTGGGGTGTCCGACGCGACCGGGGAGGACCGTGCCATGATTCCAGCCCGCGTGCTCATGCTGCTTGGCGCTGTGCTGCTGCCGCTGACCGCGGCCGCGGCGCCGCATCCCGATCCCAGCCTGGGGCCGGCCGAGGTGGTGCGCATCCAGCTCGAGGCGATGGCCCACAACGACCGGCCGCGGCCTGACGCCGGGCTGGCGCTGGTGTTCGACTTCGCCTCGCCCGGCAACCGCGCGCAGACCGGCCCGCTGCAGCGCTTCAGCGCCATGGTGCACAGCGGCTATGCGCAGCTGCTGAACCATCGCTCGGCGCGGCTCGGCCCGCCGGTGGTCGAGGGGGATCGGGCGCTGCAGGGCGTGGAGTTGGTGGACCGCGACGGCGTCACCGTGCGCTTCGTCTTCATCCTCAGCCGGCAGAGCGATCCGCCCTACGCCGGCTGCTGGATGACCGACAGCGTGCTGCGCCAGCAGAGCCAGGAGCAGCAGGCCTTGTGAGCCGGCTCAGGCGGCGGCGACGTCCGCCGCGACCTTGAAGCTGATGATCTTGTCCGGGTCGGTGACGCTGCCGTTGCGCGAGGCGCTGCCCTTCTTGATGGCGTCGATGTGCTCCATGCCGGACACCACCTTGCCCCACACGGTGTACTGGCCGTCGAGGTGCGGGCTGTCGCCGAGCATGATGAAGAACTGGCTGTCGGCCGAGTGCGGATCCTGCGCCCGCGCCATCGAGCAGATGCCGCGCACGTGCTTTTCGCGCGAGAACTCGGCCTTCAGGTGCTTGCCCGAGCCGCCGGTGCCGGTGCCGTGCGGGCAGCCGGTCTGCACCATGAAGCCGTCGATGACGCGGTGGAACACGATGCCGTCGTAGAAGCCCTTGCGCACCAGCTCCTTGATCTGCGCGCAATGCTTCGGCGCGAGGTCGGGGCGCATCTCGATCACCACGCGGCCGGCGGGAACTTCGAGATAGAGGGTGTTTTCCAGATCGGCTGCCATGGCTGTTCTCGTGTGGTCGTTGCAGGGCTTCAATGGCTGTATTTTATGTCTTTTCGCCCGGCGGCGCGGCCACCCTTGCAGCGGCGGCGCGGCGCCGCCATGTTCCACCCTGCCAGCGGCCGGCGCCGCCGGCGGCGCCGGCCGCCGATCACCACAGGAGAGCCGCATGAGTGTGTTGTTTTCCCCCGTCTCCCTCGGGCCGTTGACGCTCTCCAACCGCATCGCGGTGGCGCCGATGTGCCAGTACTCGGCCGAGGACGGCAAGGCCACCGACTGGCACCTGCTGCACCTGGGCCAGCTGGCCCTGTCAGGCGCCGGCATGCTGTTCACCGAGGCCACCGCGGTATTGCCCGAAGGCCGCATCTCGCCGGCCGACCTCGGCCTGTGGTCCGACGACACCGAGGCGGCGCTGCAGCCGGTGATGCGCGCCATCCGCAAGCACTCGCCGATCCGCCTGGGCATGCAGCTGGCCCACGCCGGGCGCAAGGCCTCCAGCCAGGTGCCGTGGGACGGCGGCCAGCTGATAGCGCAGGCGCAGGGCGGCTGGCAGCCGCTGGCGCCTTCGGCGCTGCCGCTGCGGCCGGACGAACCGGCGCCGCAGGCGATGAGTGCGGCGCAGTTGCAGGAGGTCATCACCGCCTTCGCCGCCACCGCACGCCGCGCCGACCGCCTGGGCTTCGACGCGGTCGAGCTGCATGCCGCGCACGGCTATCTGCTGCACGAATTCCTCTCGCCTCTCAGCAACCAGCGCGACGACGCCTATGGCGGCTCGCTGCAACGGCGCCTGCGCCTGCCGCTGGAAGTGTTCAGCGCGGTGCGCGCGGCGGTGCCGGCGCACAAGGCGGTGGGCGTGCGCGTCTCCGCCACCGACTGGATCGAGAACGGCTGGGACCTGGAGCAGACGCTGGCCTTCGCCGCGGCGCTGAAGCAGCGCGGCTGCGACTTCATCCACGTCTCCAGCGGCGGCCTGTCGCCGCAGCAGAAGATCCCGGTGCATCCCAACTACCAGGTGCCGTTTGCGCAGAAGATCAAGGCCGAGGTCGGCATGCCGACCATCGCCGTGGGCTTGATCACCGAGGCGCAGCAGGCCGAAGCCATCGTCGCCACCGGCCAGGCCGACATGGTGGCGCTGGCCCGCGCCATGCTCTACGACCCGCGCTGGCCCTGGCATGCCGCCGCCGCGCTCGGCGCCCAGGTGCAGGCGCCGCGGCAGTACTGGCGCTCACAGCCGCGCGCACTCAAGGCGCTGTTCGGCGACACGCGGATGGGGCAGCGCTGAACGCCCGGTGCAGCGCCGCCGCGCGGCGCGGTTGCCCGGCCCTGGCGCTTATAGTGCACACACGTGCACATGTGTGCACTAAGGTGCCAGGGCTTGTGATTGGCGCCGCAAGCGCAGCCGCCGCACCACCCAGCAAACCGGGGGCCGCGGCCGCTGGGCCAGGAGCTTATCGGGGCTTGGGCCGGCCCTCGGCGCGCGCAGCGCGGATCCGCTCCACTTGCTCCTGCCAGCGTTCCAGCTCGCGGTCGTAGAGGTTGAACACGCAGTTGGGGCAGTCGCTGCGGCAGCAATCCGAGTCGCGCGGCGGCAGTGGCCGCGGCGGCAGCTCCTCCTCTTCCTGGGCCGGTCCGGATTCCATCGCCACAGTCTAAACACCGGCATGGCGTCGGCGGCCGGATAGCCGTCAAAATGATCCGGCCACGCTTTTTGAGGGGTCGACGCGCAGGGAAAACATGGGCAAGGTGATCAATCTGAACAAGGCACGCAAGCGCAAGGCGCGCGCGGACGCCGCCGCGCAGGCGGCGCAGAACCGGGTGCGCTTCGGCCGCAGCAAGGAACAGAAGCTGCGCGATGCCGCCACGGCGGAAGAAGCGCAGCGCCGGCTGGATGCCTTGAAGCGGGAGGACGTGCCGAAGGACTGAGGCGGCGCAACAGGATGCAGTCGATGGGGGCAGGCCGATGAAGATCGCTCTGGGCGGCGTTGCACTGCTGCTGGTGCTGGCTGTGCTGGCGGTGATCGCCGCCCGCAAACGCCCCCAGGGCGAAGGGCCGGCGCCCAATTACCGGCGCAAGGATTTCCTGTCCAAGGCCGAGCGCTCGTTCTTCGGCGTGCTGCAGCAGGCGGTGGACCGTGAAGGCCTGATCTTCGCCAAGGTGCGCCTGGCCGACCTGCTCACACCCGCCGCCGGCCCGGCCGATGGCGGCTGGCAGAGCGCGTTCAACCGCATCCAGTCGAAACACGTCGACTTCATCCTGTGCAGCCTCGGCGACTTGACGCCGAAACTGGCGATCGAGCTGGACGACGCATCGCACCGCCAAGCCAGGCGCAAGGAGCGCGACCAGTTCCTCGAAACTGCCTGCCAGTCGGCCGGGCTGCCTCTGCTGCGCGTCCCCGCGCACCGCGACTACGCGGTGCGGCAGCTGCGCGAGCAGATCGCGCCATTCCTGGGCTTCCCGCCGGACAAGCATCCGACGATGGAACTGCCGGCGATGCCGCAGCCGCCTGCGCCGGTGGAGCGGAGCGGCACGGAAGCGCCCGCCTGCCCCAAGTGCGGCGCGCCGATGGTGCGGCGCGAGGGCAAGTCCGGCGTGCTCGCCGGCAAGGCGTTCTGGGGCTGCAGCACATTCCCGCAGTGCCGCGGCCTGGCTTAGAAATCCGACTAACCCCATTTGCGCAGCGGCCACGTTCATACGCATAGCCCTCCCACAAACCGGAGCCGTCCATGCGCCGCCTGCTGCCACTGTTGTGCACCTTCCTGCTGTCCGCCTGCGCGCTGCCGGTGCGCGCAGGCGCCCTGGCCGACGTCGAGATCTACGACCGCAGCGCCGGCACCGCGCTGCCGCTGTACGCCTACCAGGGACGGCTCTACGTACCGGGCGAACCGGGTCATGAATACGAACTGCGCCTGCGCAACCACAACGCCAGCCGCCTGCTGGCGGTGACCAGCGTCGACGGCATCAACGTGCTCAGTGGCGAAACCGCGGCGCCCAGCCAAGGCGGCTACGTGCTGGATGCCTACGGCGCGGCTTCCATCGCCGGCTGGCGCAAGAGTCTGCAGCGTGTGGCCGCGTTCTATTTCACCGCGCTGCCGGACAGCTACGCCGCGCGCACCGGACGGCCGGATGATGTCGGCGTCATCGGCGTGGCACTGTTCCGCGAACGGCCGGCCTGCTGTGCGCTGATCGAGCAGCAGGCGCCGCGGCAGCCGCCAGCGGCGGCGGCTGCGCCGTACGCCGCGCCCATGGCCTCCGCCGACGGCGCCGAGGCCAGGGCCGCGCCGGAAACGGCGGAGCGGCTCGGCACCGGGCACGGCCGCAATGAGTACTCTGTGGTTTCCGAAACGCGCTTCGAGCGCGCTTCCACCGCGCCGGATGAAGTGCTGTCGATCTACTATGACTCGCGCAGCAGGCTGATCGCGCAGGGCATCATCCCCGAGCCGCGCCGGCTGGCGCAGCGCACGCCCAATCCCTTCCCCGGCCGCTTCGTACCCGACCCTTGAGCGCCGCGCTGGTCAGCGCGCCTCACGGCGGCTCTCGTCGTAATCGGCCCGCACGATGACATAGGGGATCTGCGGGTCGAGGTTGCGCACCACGCTGACGCCGTTGCGCGACCACACCAGCTCGCCGACGCCGATCAGCAGCGGCGGCGCGGCGACGCAGTCCGGGGTATCACGCAGTTCGGCACCGGCCGCCTTGGCGCCGCGGCTGGCGTAGGCGCTGGCCACCTCGATCGCCGGCCAGTCGCGGTCGCAGACCACGGTGGCAGCCACCTCGATCCACATGCCGTAATGGATGCCGGGATCGGAACCGGCGGACAGGCTCGGCAGGGCAACGAGCAGCGGCTTCAGCATTCGGAGACACTCAGCCGGCGCGACGGGCGCCGAACCCCGGTGGGACGGATGGCCGATGCTGGGCGAAACCGCGCGGCCTGTTCCGCAGCCCCCGTCAGGCGGTAGCGGCGCCGCCACCCAACGGCCGCGACGGACACCGCGGCGGCGGCCGTTTGATTACCTCGCAGGTCATCGACGGCCGGACGGCGCTGCGCTGTACTGCCGCCCACATTCACCACGGAGCGGCAGACATGGCATTGATCAGGAGCGGCGACGGTACGCAGCTGTACTACCAGGAGTGCGGCGATGGCAAGGCGGCGGTGTTCCTCGCCGGCTGGGCGCTCGGATCGGACATGTGGGAATACCAGACCGCGGCGCTGTCGCGCCAGGGCCTGCGCTGCATCGCCTACGACCGCCGCGGCCACGGCCGCTCCGATCGGCCGGCGCGGGGCTACGACTTCGACACACTGGCCGACGACCTGGCGGCGCTGCTGGAAGCGCTCGACCTGCGCGACGTGACCCTGGTCAGCCATTCGATGGCCGGCGGCGAGGTGGTGCGCTACCTGGGCCGGCATGGCGCCGGCCGTGTCGGCCGCATCGCGCTGCTGGCGCCGACGCTGCCCTTCCTGCTGAAGACCGGCGACAACCCCGACGGCGTCGATGGCGCCGCCTTCGAGACGATGCGCGCCGCTTGGCTGCGCGACCGCCCGCAATGGCTGTGGGACAACGCCGACGCCTTCTTCACCGCCGAAACCTCGCAGGCGATCAAGACCTGGCTGGTCGGCCAGTGCCTGCACAGCTCGCTGCACGCCTGGCTGGAATGCAACATCGCCAACGTCGGCACCGACTTCCGCGCGGAACTGCGCCGCATCGAGCTGCCGACCTTGCTGATCCATGGCGACGCCGATGTCTCCGCCCCGCTGGAACTGACCGCGCGCCGCGCACTGCAACTGATCCCCGGCAGCCGCCTGCTGCGCTATCCGGACGCGCCGCACGGGCTGTTCTACACGCACCGCGAGCAGGTCAACCGCGACCTGCTCGGCTTCATCCGCGGCTGAGCGATCACACCCTCCCTCTCGCGAAAAGGGAGGCCGGGTTGCCACCGCGGCAGGCGAACCTGCCGCGGTGTGTCAGCGCTGACACAAGGGTTGTTCGGCGGCGACGCGCGCCGCTACCATGGGACTCCAGCCCAGGAGGAGAACCATGATCAAGGTCAGCGTGATGTACCCCAACGGCTCCGGCCATGCCTTCGATATCGACTACTACACCGGCAAGCACATGCCGATGGTCAAGCAGAAACTCGGCGCGGCCCTGAAGAACATGGCGGTGGAACAAGGCCTCGCCGGCGGCGAGCCCGGCGCGCCGCCGGCGTATCTGGCGTTCGGCCATCTGTATTTCGACTCGGTCGAGGCCTTCCAGGCCTCTTTCGGCCCGCACGCCGCAGCAATCCTGGCCGACGTTCCCAACTACACCAACACCCGGCCGGTGCTGCAGATTAGCCAGGTGAAGATCTAGGCCCGCGGCGCCGGGCGCGCGGCGCACCGCGCTTGCGCCCTAGGGTCTGTTGACAATCATTGGGTCGCTGCGACGGAGGTCATTTTTGCGCAGCGCCTAGCTGGACAGGACGCGGCATGGTCATTCCATGCAAGTCCTGGCCGGCGTAGCGATGCGCAAAATGGCCCCGTCCCGAAGGGTTGCGCCCCCCACTTTTATAACAGCGGGGAGCAGCAACGCAGCGATCCAATGATGGTCAACAGACCCTAGTGCGATCGGACGATGTAGCGCCTCCGGCCAGCCAACAAGATCGTTGCTGAACAGCGCGCCGCGGGCGCGCCACAACGACGGAGGAGAACGGCATGGCACTGTCCAGGGAACGGCTGGAGGCGCGCGCCGCGGAGATGACCGAGGCCTTCGCCGAGGCAGCGCGGCGCAACGACTGGGCCTGGCTGGCGGATCGGTTCTATGCCGAAAACTGCCGCTATGTCTGTGAATACGGCGGCACCATGCTGGTGGAGGCCCGCAACCGCGACGAGATCCGCGCCACGCACTACGGCCGCGACATGCGCGTCGGCTGGGAAGGCTGGAGCTTTCCGATCGAGCGCTACGCCACGCGCGACAACCTGATCATCACCCATTGGTGGAACCGCGCGCCAGGCCTGCGTGCCGATGGCAGCCATCGGCAGACGCCGGGCATCTCCTTCATCGAGGTCGGCGACGACGGCCTGTTCACCAGCCAGCTCGACCTGTTCGACCTGGCGCACCAGATGAGCCTGTGCGACGAGCTGGAGGAAGCGGGCCTGCTGTCGCCGCAGCTCAAGCGCGAATGGGTCATTCCGAGCAAGCGCCGCCTCATCGCCATGCTCAGCCGCAACCTGCCGCCCGCCTGAACCGGGGAGCTGCCGGCACCTAGGCCGTCAGCACCACCTTGCCGATGTTCTTGCGCGCCTCGATGTAGCTCTGTGCCTCGCCGACCTGCGCCAGCGGGAAGGCCTTGTCGACATGCGGCCGCACCCAGCCTTCGGCCACGCCGCGCAGCAGCGTTTCCATCCAGCCGCGGATCTTGCCGGTCTCGTGCCACATGTGGCCGAGGTTGACGCCGAACACGGCGCGGTTGTCGTTCATCAGCCCCACCGGGTTGAACAGCGGCAGGCTCAGCGCGATCTTCAGGTAGGCCAGCGGCCGGATCAGGCCGGATTCTGCAGCGCTGGAGATGCCGAACATGCCCAGGCGCCCGGTGTGGCGCAGCGCCTTGTAGCTCTTTTTCCAGTGGCTGCCGCCGAGCGGGTCGAGGATCAGCTCGACGCCGCGGCCTTCGGTGAGGCGGTGCAGCGCCGGGCCCCAGTCGACGCCGCGGTAGTCGATCGGATGATGCAGGCCGCGCTCCCTGAGGAAGTCGTGCTTGCCGGCGCTGGCGGTGCCGTACAGCGTGGCGCCGAGGTGGCGGCCGATGTCGATGGCGGCAAGCCCGACGCCGCTGCCGGCGTTGTGGATCAGCACCGCCTCGTCCTTCGACAGTGAGCCCACCACCACCATCAGCTGCCAGGCGGTGAGATAGTTCACCGGAATCGCCGCGGCCTGTTCGTGGCTCAGCGCGGCGGGCTTGTCGAACACCTGCGGCAGCGGCACCACCACGGTATCGGCGTAGCCGCCGAAGCGCGTCAGCGCGAACACCTCGCGGCCCTGCCAGTCGCCGTCGACGCCCGGCCCCACCGCATCGACCACGCCGGACACCTCGTAGCCCACCACGCAAGGCAGCGGCGGCGCGTCCGGGTAAAGCCCCTTGCGCGCCAGGATGTCGGCGAAGTTGATGCCGCTGGCGCGGACGCGGATGCGTACCTGGCCGGCCTGCGGCAGCGGGTCCGCGGACTCGCGCAGCTGCAGCTTCTCCGCGCCGCCGTAACCGGTGATGGTGATCTGTCGCATATGCCCGCTCCCCTGTGCGTTGATCCGCATCGCGGATGGCTGCGCGCCAAAGTACCTGAGCGCACGCCGCGCCGCCAGCGCTGCACTTTCAGTTGGGCGGGGTGCCGGGCGCTGCGGCCGGCGCTGGCGGCGGCTGATCCGGCGGTGCCGCGGCTGTCGGCGGGGCCGCGTCCGGCGGCGGCGACGGCGGTGGCGGAGAGGACGGCGGCGGTGCGGTCGGGGGCATGTCGCTAGCGCTGCCGGGCGGCGGCGTGGCGGGGGGCGCATCCGGCGGGATCTCCGGGGCATCTTCGGCACCCTGCAGTTCCGACGGCGGCGGCTCCGGCTCCTCGCGCGGCGTGCTGCTGCTGCCATAGCCCATCTGCCCCAGGATCCAGGCCACGCGCGCCTGCACGTAGGGGCCGGGGTTGCGCACGCTCCAGTGCCGCGGATTGGGCAGCACCGCGGCGAGCCGCGCCGCCTGGTCGGCGGTGAGCGCGGCGGCGGGCTTGCCGAAGTAGCTGCGCGAAGCGGCTTCCACGCCGTAGATGCCGGGACCGAACTCGACGATGTTGAGATACAGCTCCAGGATGCGGTCTTTGCCCCAGATGCGCTCGGCCAGCAGCGTCAGCACCGCCTCGATGCCCTTGCGCAGGTAGCCGCCGGGCCACAGGAACAGGTTCTTCACCGTCTGCTGGCTGATGGTGGAGGCGCCGCGGCGGCGATGCCGCGGGTCGAGGTTGTATTGCCGCGCCTTCTCGATCGCGTCGAGGTCGAAACCGTGATGGGTCCAGAACTTCTGATCCTCCGCCGCCACCACCGCGCGGCGCATGGTGTCGGCGATACCGTCGGCCGGCACCCAGCGGTACTGCACCGGCTTCACCGGGCTTTGCAGCATGTAGGAGGTGGTGGGCGGCGGCAGCCAGCGCAGCCCGACGACGGCACCCAGCAGCAGCACCAGCAGACCCAGCAGCGTGCCGAACAGCCAGGACGCCAGCGGAATGCCGGATGCCGGCGGCGGCGCCGGCGGCGCGGCGCGGTGCGCCGGATCGATGCGCAGGCCAGGGCCGGCAGCGGGTTCCAGGGTTGGTTCGATGCGCGGACTCATGCGCGGTATTGTCCTTGTTCCGTGCTGGAGCCTAAAACGGACCCCGCGCCGAGGTCCAGGGTTCCCGGTGGCCGCGGCACCCGACGGCAGCGCCGCCTTCACTGTAAGCCGCAACCCCTGCCAAGCCCCAGGACCGCGGCCCCAGGACCGCGGAAATTACTGCCGCAATTTATGCACCGGCGAGCCCGAAAATCTCCGCCAGCAGCTCATAGGAGCGCAGGCGCTCGCCATGGTCGTACAGGTTGGACACCAACATAACCTCGTCGGCGCCGCTGTCCCGCGCCTTGGCTTCGATCATGCGCCGCACCGTGTCGGGCGCGCCGACGATGCTCATCTCGCGGTACTGCCGCACTGCCTCGCGCTCGACATCGCTGTATGGATAGGCCAGCGCCTCTTCCGGGCTGGGCAGCGGCAGGAACTCGCCGCGGTTGATGCGCAGCCGCGCCAGGTCCATGGTCAGCGCCAGGTGCTGCGCGCGCTCCTCGCTGGCGGCGCAGACCACCGCGACGCCGAGTATGGCGTGCGGCCGGGGAAACTGCGCCGAGGGCACGAAGCTCTGGCGATAGGCGGCGAACGCCGGCGCCGCCGGCGTCGGGCTGAAGTGGCTGGCGAAGCTGTAGCCCATGCCGGCGCTGCCGGCCATGCGCGCGCTGGCGCCGCTGGAGCCGAGCAGCCAGATCGGCGGCAGGCCCACCCCTTCCGGCATCACTTTCACCCGCCGCAGGGGATGCCCGGCCGGCAAGCCGCCCTGCGACAGCGCCAGCATCTCCGACAGCTGGGCCGGAAACTGCTCGCCGTCGAAGGCGCGCAGCGCGCGGCTGGTCGCCGGCTCCGACCCCGGCGCGCGGCCGATGCCCAGGTCGATGCGCCCCGGATGCAGCGCTTGCAGCGTGTGGAAGGCCTCGGCGATGCGCAGCGGCGCGTGGTTGGGCAGCATGATGCCGCCCGAGCCGACGCGGATGCGCCGCGTCGCGGCGGCGACGTGGGCGATGAGGATTTCAGGCGCCGAGCTGGCCACGCTGGCCATGCTGTGGTGCTCGGCGAACCAGTAGCGGGCGTAGCCGAGGCGGTCGGCTAGGCGCGCCAGGTCGACGGTGCGGCGCGCGGCTTCGGCGGCGCTGGTGCCGCTCGGCACCGGCGCAAGATCAAGGACCGACAGGGCGAGGCTCATAGACCCAGGCTGTGGGGGCGAATGCGGCCGATTCAACCGCACGCGCCGTGGCGGTTAAAATCCGCCCATGCCGGACATTCCCGACACCCTGCCGCCCAAGCCGCAGCCACCGCAGAACTACGACTGCTGCGGCGGCGGCTGCGCCGACTGCGAGTTGCGCATCTACCAGCGCGAGCTGGCCCGCTGGCACAAGCTGGAAGCGGCGCGACGCGGCGCGCAGACGCCCGGCTGACCGCGCGGCAGACGCGCCGCCGCCGTCAGCGCCTGGCGCTGAAACGCCGGGTCAGGTTGCTCAGCGCCAGCCGCGAATCGGCCTGCACCCGCCGCCACGCAAACAGCGCGTTGACCAGCCGCAGGTGCAGCGGCTTGATGCGGTAGCTCAGCGTGAACGTGAAATTCATGCCGGTGTTGCGCGCTTCGAAGCGGTACAGCAGGTGCACGCTGCTGCCGTCGTCCATCACCGCGCTGGCCGCCCAGCGCACGCCAGGCTCGGCCTGCTCCACGGTCCAGCGCAGGTGGCGCTTGACCCCGGCGGCGAGGATCTCCTCCTCGAAGCGGGCGCCGGCGTCCAGCGACTCCGCCGCGTGCTGCTGCGCGCCGAGCGAAACCGGGTGCCACTCCTTCCACAGCGCCGGGCGGGTGACGTAGTCGTAGACCGCCTGGGTCGGAGCGAGGATGAACTGCTCGAGCTGGATCACGGTCATGGCAATGCGGCGATCAGGCAGCGCCGGAGGCATGCCGCGCCAGCAGGCGGTCGAGCTGGTTGCCGAAGGCCTGGCGCTCACGCAGCCCGAAGACATCCGGGCCTCCGGTCTGCACGCCGGAGCCGCGCAGGCTGTCCATGAAATTGCGCATCGACAGATGCTGCCGCACGTTGTCGCGGGTGTACAGTTCGCCGCGCGGATTGAGCGCCAGCGCGCCCTTTTCCACCACCGCGGCAGCCAGCGGGATATCGGCGGTGATCACCAGGTCGCCGGCCTCGGCCCAGCCGACGATGGCCTGGTCGGCAACGTCGAAGCCCTGCGGCACGGTGACGCTGCGCACGTGCGGCGAGCGCGGCACCGCCAGCGGCTGGTTCGCCACCAGGGTCAGCATGATGCCGCGGCGCTGCGCCGCGCGGAACAGGATCTCCTTGACCACCTTCGGACAGGCATCGGCGTCGACCCAGATCTTCATCCGCTGCGCCGTGCCCGGTCAGTAGTGGGGCGGCACTTCATCGGCGGGCGTGCCGCGGAACACCGTCTCGGACGCGTTGCGCGCGCGCTCCAGCAGCTCGCGGCAGGTGGCCTCGAGCTGGTCGATCTGCCGCTGCTGGCGCGCCACCACCTGGTTGAGCACCTGCAAGGTGTCTTCCAGATAGGCGAGCTTGGTTTCCAGCTCGATCAGGCGGGATTCATCCATGGCGTATGGCATCGGTTCAGACATGCAGTGTAACGGCTGAGGCTTCAGAATAGGGGCTGGCCCCGCCCCGACCCGCCCGCCGTGCTGCCGATCAACGACCGCCTGAGTCTGCCGCTCGAGGAAATCGAGCTGAGCGCCATGCGCGCGCAGGGTTCCGGCGGGCAGAACGTCAACAAGACCTCCAGCGCCATCCACCTGCGCTTCGACATCCGCGCCTCGTCGCTGCCGGAGGAATTGAAGCAGCGCCTTCTGCAGCGCAACGACCAGCGCATCACGCGCGAAGGCGTGGTGGTGATCAAGGCGCAGCAGCACCGCAGCCAGGAGCAGAACCGCGAGGCGGCGCTGGAGCGCCTGCGCGAGCTGATCGCCGCCGCGGCCCTGGTGCCGCGCAAGCGCCGCCCGACCCGGCCGACACGCGGCTCGCAGCAGAAGCGGCTGGAGGGCAAGACCTTGCACGCCCGCACCAAGGCGCTGCGCCGCCGCGTCGAGGATTGAGCCGAGGCAACCCGCCACGCCGCTCAATTTTGTCCGGCGAACCTTGCGACCGGCGACGCCGGCCTCAGCCGTGCGCCAGCAGCTGCTCGATTTCCTTCAACTCTTCGATGCCCAGCTTCCAGCCGGCCGCCGCGGCGTTGGCCCGCACCTGCTCCGGCCGGCTGGCGCCGGCGATGACCGAAGCCACCGCGTGATGCGCCAGCAGCCAGCCGAATGCCAGCTCCAGCAAGGTATGGCCGCGCGCGGCGGCGAAATGGCGCAGCACTTCGACCGCCGCGAGGTTGGCATCGGTATAGGCGCTGGCGCCCCAGGCGCCGGGCTCGAAGCGGCTGCCGGCGGGCGCCGGCTCGCCGCGCTGGAAACGGCCACTGAGCAGGCCGTTGGCCAGCGGGAAATACGGCAGGAAGGCCACGCCGCCGCGCGCGCATTCCGGCAGCACCTCGGCCTCGGCCTGGCGGTGCAGCAGGCTGTACTCGTTCTGCACGCTGGCGAAGCAGGCCGCGCCGGGACGCAGCGCCTGTTGCGCCTCGCGCAATTGCGCGGCGGAAAAATTGGAGCAGCCGATCTCCTGCACCTTGCCGGCCCGTACCAGCTCGTCCAGGGCCTGCAGCGTGTCGCCAATCGGCGTGTCCGGATCGGGCTTGTGCAGCTGGTACAGGTCGATGCGGTCGGTGCCGAGGCGGCGCAGGCTGTCCTCCACCGCGCGCCGCACGTAGTCCGGCTTTGCGCCCTGCCGCTGCGCGTCCACCGCCATGCCGAACTTGGTGGCGATGACCGCATGATCGCGGCGTCCCGCCAGGGCGCGGCCGAGGAACTCCTCGCTGTGCGTGCCGCCGTAGATGTCGGCGGTGTCGAAGAAATTCACGCCGGCGTCGAGCGCGGCATGCACCACGCGGATGCTGGCCGCTTCGTCGATGCGGCGCGAGAAGTTGTTGCAGCCCAGGCCGACCGCGGAAACCTCCAGGGAACCGATGCGGCGCTTTTCCATATCCTCGATCTCCACTCACGCGGATCGCATGCCGCGCGCAGGCACCGGCGCCCACACGCTCCCGGGAACCGGCCCGCGACGGGCTTGAACCTAGCCCTTCAGGCTGTCCCCGAAATACTCGCGCAGCTTGTCCACCTTGGGCAAGGCCACCGCCGCGACATACGGCTGGTCCGGATGCAGCTCGGCGTAGTTCTGGTGATAGCCCTCGGCCTCGAAGAACTGTTCCAGCGGCTCCAGCCGCGTGACGATGGGGCGGCCGAACACGCCGGCGCCATCGAGCTGCCGGATATAACGCTCGGCCACCTGCTTCTGCTGCTCGCCGGCATAGAACACCGCCGAGCGGTATTGCGTGCCGACGTCGTTGCCCTGGCGGTTGAGCTGGGTGGGATCATGCGCCACCGAGAAGAAGATCTTGAGCAGCTTGCCGAAGCTCAGGCGCGCCGGATCGTAGGCGATCTGCACCACCTCGGCGTGCTCGGTGCTGCCGCTGCACACCGCCTTGTAGTCCGCCGTCTCGGCGCTGCCGCCGGAATAGCCGGAGACCACCGCCAGCACCCCGTCCAGCTCGCGGTACACCGCCTCCACGCACCAGAAGCAGCCACCCGCCAGCACCGCCAGCTCGCGGCCGGAAGCGGCCGCCAGCGGCGCATCATACGCCGGGTCCGGGAAATCCCGCGGGCTGATCTTGAGGCTGCCGCCGAACAGTGATCCGATCATCTGAGGTCCTTGTGGATGAAGCCCGCCCGCGCCTGCGGCGGAGCTGAGGATGCGCAAGCCGCCGCAACAGCGCTACCCTATACACTACCCCTTACCATTCCGCCCTGCCCGCGCGCCGATCCGGCGACCGGCCCCGCGCCCAGGCCAGGTCCCTTTCCAGATCAGGAGTATGCCCATGCCTGCCTCCCTCGGTTACGCCGCCCCCAGCGCCAAGGCCCCGCTGTCGCCGTTCCGCTTCGAACGGCGCGAACCCGGCCCGCACGACGTGCAGATCGAGATCCAGTATTGCGGCGTGTGCCATTCCGACCTGCACCAAGTGCTGGACGAGTGGAACAATGGCATTTTCCCGATGGTGCCCGGCCATGAAATCGTCGGCCGCATCAGCAAGGTGGGCGCGCAGGTCCAGGCATTCAAGCCTGGCGATCTGGCCGGCGTCGGCTGCATGGTCGACTCCTGCCGCGGCTGCGCCAGCTGCCAGGAGGGGCTGGAGCAGTTCTGCGAAAAGGGCTTCGTCGGCACCTACAACTCGAAGAACAAGGACGGCTCGCTCACCTACGGCGGCTATTCCAACAACATCGTCGTCGACCAGGCTTTCGCGCTGCGCATCTCCGACAAGCTGAACCTCGCCGCCACCGCGCCGCTGCTGTGCGCCGGCATCACCACCTGGTCGCCGCTGCGCCACTGGAAAGTGTCCAAGGGGCAGAAAGTCGGCGTGGTCGGCCTCGGCGGCCTGGGGCACATGGGCGTCAAGTTCGCCGCCTCCTTCGGCGCCCGGGTGGTGCTGTTCACCACCTCGCCGGGCAAGGCCGAGGACGCGCGGCGCCTGGGCGCGCACGAAGTGGTCATCTCCAGGAACCGCGACGAGATGAAGCAGCACGCGCGCAGCTTCGACTTCATCCTCGACACCGTCTCCGCCCCGCACGATCTCAACGCCTACCTGGCCCTGCTCAAGCGCGACGGCGCGATGGTGCTGGTGGGCCTGCCGGACAAGGACCCGACGTTGAAGGCGGGGAACCTGATCTTCGCCCGCCGCCAGTTGGCCGGCTCGCTGATCGGAGGCATCCGCGAGACACAGGAGATGCTCGACTACTGCGCCGAGCACGGCATCGTCTCCGACATCGAGATGATCCCGATGCAGCAGATCAACCAGGCTTACGAACGCATGCTGAAGAGCGACGTCAAGTACCGTTTCGTCATCGACATCGCCACGCTGGGCAAGTAGTCACCCGAGGACGAGGACATGACCGACATCATCCGGGTTGTGGGCATCTCCGGCAGCCTGCGCAAAGGCTCCTACAACACCGCGACGCTGCACGCCGCGCAGGAACTTGCACCGCCCGACCTGCAACTGGAGATCGGCGACATCTCGCAGTTTCCGCTGTACAACGCCGACACGCAGGCGCAGGCCTTCCCCGACGCCGTGCAGCGCGTCGGCGAGCAGATCCGTGCCGCCGACGGCCTGCTGCTGGTTACGCCGGAATACAACTATTCCGTATCCGGCGTGATGAAGAACGCCATCGACTGGATCTCGCGCCTGAAGAACCAGCCCTTCGCCGGCAAGCCGGTGGCGCTGTGCGGCGCCAGCATGGGCGCGCTCGGCACCGCGCGGGCGCAATACCACCTGCGCCAGATCGGCGTGTACCTGGACATGCGCTTTCTCAACAAGCCGGAGGTGATGATCGGCAGCGCGCACGAACGCTTCGACGCGAACGGCAAGCTGACGCATGAAGTGACGCGGAAGTTTGTCGGCGAGCTGATGGTGGCGTTGCGGGATGCGGCGCGGCGGGCGAAAGCTTGAGAATTGACGCTTTCGCTCGCGCTTTTTTGCGTGGACTGGGGTGCTGAACATTGAAGCTTCAGCACGCCGCGCTCACGCGCGGCGCGCCAAGGATCACGGGCAACGTCTGCATGGCTGTCGGGTCCGCTGCGCTTGACCCGACCTACACCCGCCCACTCCGCACTCGCACGAACGAAGAGACGATCCCGACCGGTCTTACCAGCGCAACAACACCGTCCCCCAGGTCATCCCACCCCCCACTCCCTGCAGCATCACCAACTGCCCTGGCTTGATCCGCTGATCCCGCACCGCCGCGTCCAGCGCCAGCGGCACCGAGGCGGCGGAGGTGTTGCCGTGGCGGGCCACGGTGGTGACCACGCGCTCGCGCGGCAGGCCGACCTTGTCGGCGATGGAATTGATGATGCGGATATTGGCCTGGTGCGGCACGAACCAGTCGAGCTGCGCGGCGCTCACGCCGGCAGCCTGCATCGCCTCCGTGGCGCTGTCATCCAGCGCGCGCACCGCGGTGCGGTACACCGCCTGGCCGTCCATCTCGAGGAAGGGATTGCCGCGGATTTGCCCGTGGCTGATGCCGC
>CAYVKA010000040.1:0-44256 GCA_964451925.1 uncultured Nevskia sp.
AGGAGGACGAGGGCGAGCGCGTGGCGCGCGCCTACCGCGACGGCCTGGACAAGGGCGAGAACCTGGCCCGCACCACGCTGGGCATGGTCGGCAACCAGTACACCGTGAACTGGGCCAATTACCAGAAGGGCACCTGGGACAGCCCGGCGGAAACCGCCGTCAGCGCCGAGACCCTCAAGGGCCTGGCCGACCGCCTCAACAAGCTGCCGGACGGCTTCCAGCTGCATCCGGTGGTGGCCAAGGTGCACGAGGGCCGCATCAAGATGGCCGCCGGCGAGATCCCGATGGACTGGGGCTTCGCCGAGACCATGGCCTACGCCAGCCTGGTGCACGAAGGCTTCGCCGTGCGCCTGTGCGGCCAGGACTCGCGCCGCGGCACCTTCTCGCACCGCCACGCCACGCTGCATGACGTGAGCAACGGCGCGCGCTACACCCCGCTGCGCCACCTGGACGTGGACAAGAACCGCTTCATCGTCAACGACACGCTGCTCTCCGAAGAGGGCGTGCTCGGCTTCGAGTACGGCTATAGCAGCACCGACCCGGACTCGCTGGTGATCTGGGAAGCGCAGTTCGGCGACTTCGCCAACGGTGCGCAGGTGGTGATGGACCAGTTCATCGCCGCCGGCCAGTCCAAGTGGGGCCGCTTCTGCGGGCTGACGCTGTTCCTGCCGCACGGCTATGAAGGGCAGGGCCCGGAGCACTCCTCGGCGCGCCTGGAGCGCTACCTGCAATTGTGCGCGGGCAACAACATGCAGGTGTGCGTGCCCTCCACGCCGGCGCAGTTCTACCACATGATCCGCCGCCAGATGAAGCGCAGCCTGCGCATGCCGCTGATCGTGATGACGCCCAAGTCGCTGCTGCGCCACAAGCAGTCCGTCTCCACGCTGGACGAGCTGAGCAAGGGCAGCTTCCGCTACGTCATCGGCGAGACCCAGCCGCTCGACGCCGGAAAGGTCAAGCGCATCGTGTTCTGCTCCGGCAAGGTCTACTACGACCTGCTCGACGGCCGCACCAAGCAGAACAAGGACGACGTGGCCATCGTGCGCATCGAGCAGCTGTATCCGTTCCCGCGCACCGAGTACGAGGCCGCCATCGCCGCCTACCCGAACGCCAAGGACGTGGTGTGGTGCCAGGAAGAGCCGGAAAACCAGGGCGCCTGGTACCAGATCAAGCACCGCCTGCGCACCTACCTGGCCGAAGACCACCAGCTCTACTACGCCACGCGCAAGGGCAACTCCACCACCGCCGTCGGCTACCTCAAGGTGCACGTCAAGGAGCAGGAGGAACTGGTCAACCAGGCCCTCAACGGCGGCTTGCCCCTCAAGGGCGGCGCCTGAGCACCGCATGAACTCCCTCCCGCCGGTTTCTCTCCCCGCACATCCGCGGCGGGAGGGCCGGCGCGAGGGGCGCGCCGTCAAAGTCCGCGCCAGAACCACAACCCGATAACCAAGACCACTAAAGACTAGGCCCTGGAGCCCCCATGAGCATCGAAATCAAAGTCCCCAACCTGCCCGAATCGGTCAGTGAAGCCACCGTCGCCACCTGGCACATCAAGGCCGGCGACAAGGTCAGCCGCGAGCAGAACCTGGTGGACCTGGAGACGGACAAGGTCATGCTGGAAGTGCCCGCCACCGCCGACGGCGTGCTGGCCGAGATCCGCATCCAGCCCGGCACCACCGTGAAGGCTGGTGACGTCATCGGCGTGCTCGAGGAAGGCTCCGGCGCCGCCGCCGCGGCCCCCGCCAAGGCCGAAGCCCCGGCCCCCGCCGCGGCCGCCGCCACCAACGGCGCCGCCGCCCCGGCCAAGACTGCGGAAGACGACGCGCAGAGCCCCGCCGTGCGCAAGCTGCTGACCGAGCTGGGCCTGTCCGCCAGCCAGATCAGCGGCAGCGGCA
Source organism: uncultured Nevskia sp. (assembly GCA_964451925.1). Lineage (GTDB taxonomy): Bacteria > Pseudomonadota > Gammaproteobacteria > Nevskiales > Nevskiaceae > Nevskia. Next base: position 1,896 of record CAYVKA010000040.1, read on the forward strand.
AGGGCGGCCGACTGACCAAGGAAGACGTGCAGGCCTACGCCGACAAGCAGAAGGCCGCCCCGGCGCCCGCGCCAGCCAAGGCCGCCGCTCCGGCCCCGGTCGCTGTCAAGCCGGTGCTCGGCGCCCGCACCGAGCAGCGCGTGCCGATGACCCGCATCCGCGCCCGCATCGCCGAGCGTCTGGTCGAAGCCCAGGCCACCGCCGCCATGCTCACCACCTTCAACGAGGTGGACCTCAAGGCCGTCTCCGAGCTGCGCGCCAAGTACAAGGAAGCCTTCGAAAAGAGCCACGGCATCAAGCTCGGCTTCATGAGCTTCTTCGTCCGCGCCAGCATCGAGGCCCTGAAGAAGTACCCGGCCGTCAACGCCTCCATCGACGGCAATGACGTGGTCTACCACGGCTATTACGACATCGGCGTGGCCGTCTCCACCGAGCGCGGCCTGGTCGTGCCGGTGATCCGCGACGCCGACGGCCTCAGCCTGGCCGACGTGGAGAAGACCATCGTCGAGCTGGGCACCAAGGCCCGCAACAACAAGCTCACCCTGGAAGACCTCACCGGCGGCACCTTCTCCATCACCAACGGCGGCGTGTTCGGCTCCATGCTCTCCACGCCCATCCTCAACCCGCCGCAGGCCGCCATCCTCGGCATGCACGGCATCTTCGACCGCCCGGTGGTGGTCGGCGGCCAGATCGTCGTGCGCCCGATGATGTACCTGGCCCTGACCTACGATCACCGCCTGATCGACGGCCGCGAAGCCGTGCTGTTCCTGAAGACCATCAAGGAACTGCTGGAGGACCCGGCGCGGTTGCTGTTGCAGCTGTAAAGCTAAGAAATGTTCTAGCTTCTATACGCGCGATATGCGAGTAAGGGCGGGCCAGCTAATCGCTGGCCCGCTTTTTTTGTGGGCGGAGAGAGAAGTGTCGTGATGCTCATGTGTGCCAATATTGGCAGGTGGACGCCATGACATCGATGACAGCGCGGAACTCGAACTGCACTATTCCTGGGCCCTGCGTTCATTACTGAAATTGCGTCCAACTCCTCTCCAATTCCCATCCTCGTCCCCCATGAATCGCGCCTGCCTCTCCCTTGCCTTGGCCCTGGGCTTGTTCACGTCCTTTCCTTCCAGCATTGCCAGCGCCGCGGACGCGCCGGTGCAGGTGCCGACCGACGAGGAATTGCAGCACCTGATCGTGCGGGAGACCAAGGTCGGTACCGGGCCGGAGGCGAAGCTCGGCAATATGGTCGAGGTGCAGTACACCGGCTGGCTGTACAGCCCGCTCATGCCCGACCTGCACGGCGCCGAGTTCGACAGCTCCGTCGGCCGTGGGCCGTTTTCCTTCATGCTGGGGGTCGGCAGCGTAATCATCGGCTGGGATCGGGGCCTGATGGGGATGAAGGTGGGCGGCAAGCGTACGCTGATCATTCCCGCCAACCTGGCCTATGGCCAGCACGGCAGTGGAAGCATCCCGCCAGGGGCGACGCTGATTTTCGATGTCGAGCTGGTCGGGATGAAGTAGGCCCCGTATCGCGGGCTGCGCGCTGCCCCCGCTTTGAGAAGCAATCAATGCACCTTCAATGTACAAAATGCGTCGCAGGTTTTGGCTCGCTGCATCGTGGGCGCGCTTAATTGCGTAGCCGGGATGAAGGGAAATGGAATCCGGCACTTCTGTGCTCCGCGAAAATCCCCGGATTCCTTTCATCTGGGCTGTATTTTGCTTGTCCTTACTTGTCGCTGTACTCACCCCAGAGCTGCAATTGAGATGATCGTTGCTGAAGTGAATTCCATACAAAGCGGAGCATGAGACTTTTTAATGCGTCAGAGAACGCACTCTGCCGAGTGGGGTCCAGTCGGGCGTCTTGAGAAGAAAAACCTTCAGGCAATGAGAGCGCGCGAGCCGCGCGCTGCGAAGGCAGGTCGGATAATGGCCGAATATCCCGTGTGATCCTAGCAGGAGACGGGAGCACTACGAGCATGTCGAAATTTGCATACACGGCGGCAGACGTTGTGAAGAAACTTCGCGTGTATAAGCCATAGCCGTCAAGATGTTGAGATGTGTTGGCGATGTAGTCTCCGGTTTCTTCCGATTTCACGATAAAAATGGCGTCGAGCTTGTTCTGTTCTATCAATTGTTCGAACTCGAGGGCCGCGCCGGACGTGAGTTTGGCTCCGTTGAGAAAATCGGCTTCGGTCAGCTGCGTATTGGAAGTAAGCCCGCTGGGTGTATCGAGTGGTATGGGTTGCCGCCCCAGTGTCTTTAGTTTCTGGGCCATTTGATCAGCCAAATAGCTGCGTGGTTGCCACGGGAGCCAAATTGGTGTTGTGAAATTATTGAATGCCGTAGTGCCAACGTGGACGTATTGGGCTTGTTCTGGTATCAGGATAAGGATGCCAATACGGGCGTCTTTGGAGAGTTGAGTCGGCAGTTCTGGTTGCGTGGCGCAGGCCGCAAGTAAAGAAAATAGTGGTGCGGTCAAGACCAACAGAAGTTTCATGAAAGTCTCCTTGAGTGCGGCGGAGCGACAAAGAGGGCGGAAGCAATCAGTATTTTGTTTTGCGACGACGACGCATCATTCATGCCGCGCGTGGAATTAACTGATCGAGGAGAGGTGGACGGCCATATCGTGCTGACCGGGCACGATGACGACGGCACGCTGCAGCGCTGGACGCTGAGCGAGGCGCGGCCGGCCGCGCTGGAATGGCGCTTCGAAAGCTCCAGCGACGGCGGCAAGAGTTGGCGGCTGGTGGGCGTGAACCACCTCCGCCAGCACGGGGCGTAAACCGCCCGGAGTGCCTGCGGCGGCGGGGTGTGGCTTGCGTGGCGCGTTACACTCGCGCGCAAACTCCCCCGGCCACAGATTCCGCCCCATGCCTCAGCCGATCCAGAAAGCGGTGCTCGAACTCGTGGTCAAGGTCACCGGCGGCAGCATCCACAGCAGCCTGCCGGACTGGCTGAAGCGGCCGGGCAAGGCCGAGTGCGGCAAGCGTTGGCCGCTGATCCGCTCGATCTACCACGACCTCACCGACCTGGAACTGCCGGAGCCAATGCCGGCGGGCAACTGGCGGCCGCTGGATGGATTCGTCAGCGCCCCCGGCGCCGCGCCCCGGGTGATCGAGGTGGACGAAGGCCCGCAATTCAACCATTACCGCGGCATGACGCTGCGCCGCTACCCGGCCAACTTCCCACTGGCCTATGACCTGAAAGCCTGGGTGCGCAAGTCGCACGACGAGCCGAAGCAGGGCGGGGAGTCCGCCAAGCCGGCGCCGCCGCTGTTTCCCGGCAACGCCGGGCGCCACCGGCAGCGCGCATTCCGCGATGCGCTGGCGGACCTGCTGCCGCCGGACTACGGCTACCTGCCGACGCTGCGCATCGCGGACTTCGAGGTGAAAGGCTGGATCGGCAGCGCTTCCGCGCACAAGCGCATGCAGGAGCTGCTGGAGGAGAAGCTGGCGCTTTAGGCCTTCCGCCGATCCGCACTCAGCCCAGGCCGTGCACCAGCCAGGACGTGGTGACGGCGCCGGCATGCCGGTCCCGGGAGATTTCCTGGTACTCCGGCGCTTCCACGAAGCGCCGCGCCGAGGCTTCGTCCGGGAAGGACATCAGCACCACCTTTTCGCAGTCGGACTGGCCTTCCAGCAGCGCCGGGTGCTCGTCGGCCGCGAGCACGCGGCCGTTGAACTGGCTGAAGACGCCGAGGAAGCGGGCCTGGTAGCGGTTGTAGGCGGCGCGGTCGGTGAACCTGAGCTGCGCCAGCACGTAGACGGTCATGTGGATTTCCTTGGAAGGTGAAAGGGGATCGGACGGGCAATTGCGTAACCGCTGGTATTCTAGCCGGCGGGGGCTGCGCAGGGAGCCCGGTCCCGGCCGGGCCCGGTCCCAGTCCCAACCCAGTCCGCTGCCGCTGTGGCCTACTCCGGCAGCGTGACGCCGGAGCCGCCCATCTCCGCCGGAAAGTCCTTCATCTTCGGCAGGCCGTCCCTGATGTGCAGCACCGCTTCCTGGTAGTTCACGTGCAGGGCCGGCTCGAACTTCAGCTCCGGCAGCAGCGCGGCGTAGATATCCACCAGCTTGAACGGCGGATGGTCGGAGAACAGGTGGCCGCCGCATTGCTTGCACCACTTGCGCAGGCTCATCGGCGTCTTGTTGTAGGTGCCGATGTGCTCGGCGCCCTTGGTCACTTTCAGCGCTTCGGGCTGCCATAGCGAGAAGGCATTGACCGGCCCGGCGGACCAGTGGCGGCAGGAGCTGCAGTGGCAGTAGCCCATGGCGGCGGGCTGGCCGCTGACGGTGAATTCCACGGCGCCGCAGAAGCAGCGGCCTTTGTAGTCGCTCATATTGTCCTCCGCATGTTATGGATGAAACGCGCAGGCCCCGCTTAGGGAAACTCTGATCAATTGATCATCGTCATACCCGCGTAGGCGGAAATCCAGCGGCCCGGCAGGCCGCCAGTGTGCACCAGTTCACGCCGCGGCGCGCTCCGGGCTGCGGCTCAGCCCAGCCGGTCCGAGTAGCTGAGCGTGAGGGGGCTGCCTGCCTGGGCGCCGGCGGAGCGGGCCTTCAGCCTCAGGGCGCGGCGCTCCAGCAGGTGCCAGGACAAGGCGGCGCAGGTGGCAGCCGCCGTGGCCGCCAGCACGGCGTGGGGCCAGACGTCGCGGGTGCCCAGCGCTACCACGCATTGCTGGCAGACCATGCCCCACACGTACAGGCCATAGGAATAGTCGTTCCGCACCAAATGACCGAAGGCCGCTGCCGGTTTGCGCAGGCCGAGCCACAGCACGATATAGGGCAGGGACAGGCTCCACAGGAGGCTGTCCAGCTTCAGCGTCACCTGCAGGACCAGCGCCGCGGCGGCCAGCGCCAGCAGCCCCTTGCTCATCATGATGTGGTCGCGGAAGAACCAGATCACCGCGCCGCCGAGGAAGTAGATCAGCAGGTCGGACGGCATCGCCGTGCTGTCCAGTCCCTTGAGCAGCGAGGCGTCGTTCTGCGCCAGCACGATCAGGTACAGGCACAGCACCACGTAGCGCAGGTGCTGGCCGAACAGGACTCCGAGCAGCGCCATGGACGCGTAGAAGATCGCTTCGTGCAGCAGCGTCCACAGCGGGATGTTGACCATGGGGCTGGGGTTGTCATGGAACACCCCGGGCAGCACGAGCTGATGATCGAACACCAGGTTCAGCAGGTAGCGCCAGGTGCCGGCGTCGGTGAAATAGCGGGCGAGCGGCAGTCGGGTGGCGATCGGCCCGATGATGAACGTGGTGATCAGCACCACCGCCCAGAGCGCCGGCAGGATGCGCAGGGCGCGGTGGCTGAAATACTGCAGGCTGCTGCCGCGCTGTTCCCAGGAGCGGGCGATGAGGAAGCCGCTGATGATGAAGAACACATAGACGCCGAGTACGCCCGGAATGGCGATGCCGTTGCCGGTCATCAGCTTTTCATGGCTGGCGAAGACCCACGCTGCCGCCAGCAGGCGTAGCAGGTTGAACGAGTTCTGCCGCTCGTGAAGCATCAGCGTGTCGATGGCGGTGGGCGACTTCATTCTCATTCGGTGACAAAAGGTCTCGGCGGCGTGGCCCAGGCCGCCCGGGTCTCGATAGCGCAACGCCAGCCCATCGCGCCCAGGCTCCGGCCGGTCTGCTGCCGAGCAAAGAGCAGGCTTACCCGGATTTCCGGCCTTGCGCGCGGCCGGTGGGACCGCCGGGGCGGCATCGGCGACGGACGGCCGTTGCCGCGCCACCGCGGACCGGCTCCGGAGAACACTGGCCTGGAGCGCCCTGGCGCCGCGCGGCAAGACTCCCCGAACGGTCCGGCTCCGGTCGGTGCAGACCGGGCGGGCTGGCGCGGCGCGATTATCCCAAAAACCGGCCCGCGGTGTAGTGGCGGCAAGGCGGGAGGCGCCCGCGGGTTTTGCTCAGTGGCGGGCGTGGCCCGCGGCTTTTTCCCGGCCGCCCACTACTTCCTGCAGGCCAGCTCCACGCGCCGGTTGCGCGCCCGGCCGTCATCGGTGTCGTTGCTCGCCACCGGGCGTGTCTTGCCGTAGCCCTTGGCGCTGAGCTGGGCGGCGGGGATGCCGTTGGCGACCAGCCAGCGCATCACGGTGTTGGCGCGCGCGTCCGACAGTTTCATGTTGTAGTCGTCGCCACCCACGTTGTCGGTGTGGCCCTGCACTTCGATCGCCAGTGCGGGCGTGCCCTTGATCGCGGCGAGCGCGGACCTGAGCGTGGATTCCGATTCGGGCTTGAGCGTGTCCTTGTTGAAGTCGAAGAACACGCCGTTCAGAGCCGCGTGACAGCTGCGCGCCAGCTCGGCCGCCAGGCTGTTGCCGCCGGCGTCGGCCACCTGCACCATGTAGTCGTCGCCGCTGTGGTGCAGGCTGGCCCAGATGTCGCGGCCCTTGGCGGTGTAGTGGGCGATGAGGACGGCGTCGCTCTGGTGGACGCCGTGGGAGTTGGTGATGATGGACCAGCCGGCGGCCTGCATGGCCTGGACGTAGACGGTGACAAACTGCAGGTTGGAGACGCCGGGCTTGCTGTAATACTTGACGATGCTGCCCGTTGCCACGATCTGCGGATCGTCCATCCCGGGCAGGGATACGGACAGCGCGCCGTCTTCGTGCGCGCTGCTGCCGCGCTGCGAGCCGGGCAGGGGCATGAGGTAGGGGAAGTCACCGCTGTCCGCCGACACCGCTTCCGGATTGGCCGCCGGCGGCGGCAGCGCGAACTTCATCGGCTGCGGCCTGATCTCCACCACGTTGAGCCGGATGTCGGTCGAACCGAAGATGGCGAAGTCGGCCCAGGCATCCTTGCCGTTCTTCTGATAGCGGAACGTGCCATGGCCGGCCCCGGGCCATTCCGCTACCGCGGTCCAGCCGCCGGCCAGCAGCGGCGCCCTCAATTTGGACCACATCTGCTCCGGCGTCTGGTCGTCGGTGATTCCGTCGAACACCAGGCCGGCGATCCAGTGCTCGCCGCTGTACACCGCCGGATCGACGTCCTGAAGGGGAAACTCGGCCTCGCCGAATTCTTCGATGGTCACCGAATCCGCATTGGCGTTCGGGTGCAGCGCCGGCGGCAGGGTCAGATAGGGCGGCAGGTTCGCCGGCCAGGCGGCGCACGGCAGGAGCAGCAGCAGGCTGAGGAGACGGCGCATGGTTCATCCCTTTGTGATTGCACGCGGTGCCGGGTTGCTGCCGCGGCACGCTGCTGATGACGGGTAATCTGTCCGGGGCCGCGCCGGGTCGGCAAGCCCGCGTTTTGGGGGGATGGGTGCGGCGCCCGGTTCGCGGCCGGCCGCTTCCTGCCTGCTTCGGAAAAAAAGCGCCCGCGGTGAGCGGGCGAGGGTGGGCGGTTTCATCCGCCTGGGTGGAGGGTCAACGGTGGGCGGGGCCCGCGGCCTTTGCCGGCTGGGCGCTGGCTGGCCGGTGCTTGAGCGTTGCGCGCGGCCTTTTTCGCCCTTGCCCGGCGGGCGCTGGCCGCGTTACCTCTCGCAGGTATCCCGCCGGTTTGCGGGAACCAGGGTGTAGGCATCGGAGACATCCAGCGTCGCAGGGCTTTGGTTGTGCGCGCGGCAAAGGGGATAGATGTACCAGGTGTCGTCGTCACCGTTGTCGACCTGGACATGGCTGCCCACCAGGTCCTGCTTGAAGCACTCGATGACCGGGCACCAGGAAGCTTTCTGGCGGCTGAACCTCTCCCAGTGCATCAGCCATGAACCGCAGGCGCACTTGTTGTCGGAGGTGCCGTTGATGTTGGTGATCTTCATGTTGCCTCTGTTGCTGTCCTGTGGTGAAGAAGCGTGGTTGGTTTAAGAGGACTGGCGCCGCGCCCCCCGAAAAGGCCCGATCAATCCCCTCCCTCCACGCCAGCCTGGGCGAGGGCGGGTGGGGACTCACGTCCCAATCGAGGCGGCGTTGGCTCGACGCCCGCCCTGGCGCTACCCCCCATTGCACGTATAGGGAGTAATCGGAGATTTTCCTGACATGTGCCTCGATTGAAAGGTGCGCGTTCGGGAAAATGGCCGCTGTTGGGCGGAAGTTAAGGATTGGTTAGAGGCGGTTGGCGAGCCGATGTGTACGGTGGTTCAGGTGGCATGCGCGACCGCCCGGCCCTTTGCCGGCGGCGCGTTGCGCTGAATGCGGTGCGGATGCCCGACATCGCATCGCTGGGTACCGCTGAGTTCCGGATTGCCGGTGCTTCAAGAAGACCTGGCGGATGGGGGCGCAGCCACGGTCCATTCGGGTTCGGCCACGGCCTGCACCGGCTTTGCACCGGTGCTGCACGCCGGCGCCATGCGCGGCACGTAGGCTGAGGGCCTTCTCGTTCCGGAGTTTGGCCATGCGTCTGCTGTGCTATGTGCCCATGCTGGCGATGCTCTGTGTGTTCCGGCCCGCCTTGGCCGCCAGCCCGGCGCCGCCGGCGGACGACGCGGCGTGCGGGAAGTGCGCGGAGTGGAACCGGCCGGTGGCGCCGTTCCGCATCTACGGCAACAGCTACTACGTGGGCGTGCAGGGGCTGGCGTCGGTACTGGTGGCGTCGTCACAGGGATTGGTGCTGCTGGATGGCGACCTGCCGCAGTCGGCGCCGCTGATCGAGGCGAACATCCGCGCACTCGGGTTCCGCGTGGAGGATGTGCGGCTGATCCTCAACTCGCATGCGCACTTCGACCATGCAGGCGGCATCGCCGCGCTGCAGCGCGCCAGCGGCGCGCCGGCCTATGCCAGCCCTTCCGGCGCGCAGGCGCTGCGCCAGGGGCGCTACGTCGCCGACGATCCTCAGGCGGCGTGGGACAAGTCCGGCTTTCCGCCGGTGAAGCAGGTGCGCGAGGTGCAGGACGGGCAGGTCCTGAGCCTGGGCGACGTGGCCATCACCGCGCGCTTCATGCCGGGCCACACTCCCGGCGCCACCAGCTGGACCTGGCGCTCCTGCGAGGGCCAGCGCTGCCTGAACCTGGTCTACGGCGACAGTCTCAACGCCATCGCCGCGCCGGGCTACCGTTACCTGGGCGACGCCGCGCACCCGGACGTGTCGCAGCGCTTCCGCCAGTCCATCGACACCATGGCCGGGCTGCCGTGCGACATCCTGATCACGGTGCACCCGGACGTCAGTGGCCTGTGGCAGAAGCTGGAGGCGCGCCGCAAGGGGCAGACACCCGACCCGTTCATCGACAGCAATGCCTGCCGCAACTATGCGGAGCAGGCACGCGGCATGCTGGAGGAGCGCTTGCGCAAGGAGGGGGCGGGTACGCAGGACGCGGTGAAATAGGCGCGAGCGGGCCGGCCCGTAGCACGCTGGCTTGTTCCCGCCTGCTTTCCGCCTCTATGCACGCCGCGTGAGCGCGGACCCAAAGCGGCGGCCGGGAGCATGAAGAAGCAGGCGGTGGATCAGCGCTGCGCCGAAGCGCCGCGTTGGAGGAAATCCTGCAGCTGAGCGTCCTCGCGCAGCGGATGCTGCAGCCGCCACAGCAGGCTGTCGATGCGGTCGCCGCCCCAGAACAGCTCGTTGCCGAGGCGGAAGGTGGGCACGCCGAATACGCCGGCGGTGATCGCCGCGCTGGTCGCCTCCATCAGCCTGGCCTTGATCTCGGGCCGCTCGGCGAGGGTGCCGAGCTGGCGCGCCGCCAGGCCGCAGCCGTCGGCGATGCGCTCGAGCGTGTTGCGGTCGCTGAGATCCTCGCCGCGCTCCCAGCAGGCTTGCAGCAGGGCCTGGGCGAATTGCAGGCGCTCGCCGGCGTCGTCCAGCGCGATGCACATGCGCAGCGCGCGCAGCGGATTGAACGGATGGGTCGGCGGCCCCTTGAAGGTGTAGCCCATGCGCGTGGCCTGGCGCAGCACGTCGGCGAACACGTAGGCCCGTTTTGCCGGGATTTCCGCCGGGCCTTTCTGGCCGTGCGCATTGAGCATGCCGGCGAACAGGATCGGGCGGCAGTCGAGGGCCAGGCCCGCGGCCTTCAAGGCGCCGAGTTCCTTGAAGGCCAGCCACACATAGGGGCTGACCGGGTCGAAGTAGATCTGAACGGTGGCTTGAAAATCTGCGTTCATTGAGGGAAGTCCTGGCGAAAGGCGGAACACGCTACGGCGTCGCCCTTCAATTGTGCACCAAATGGCCGCCGGCTCCGGCCGGGGCCGGCGCTGCGTGGGGAACACTTGCCCTACACTGGCGTCAAAACGGCCGATGCCCAAGCCAGGACAAGGAGGCGTGATGCCAGCCAGGCGCGCTGTCAAGAAAAGCAGTCCCCGTCCGCCGCGCAAGCCTGCGGCGCGCGCGGTGGCCGTCAGGCGCCGCGGCAAGCTCACCGCTTTCGTCTTCGCCGGGGGCGGCAGCCTCGGCGCGGTGCAGGTGGGGATGCTCAAGGCGCTGCTCGGCCGCGGCATGGTGCCCGATCTGGTGGTGGGCGCGTCGGTGGGCGCGATCAACGGTGCCTATTTCGCCGGCTGCCCCAGCGCCGACGGCGTGGCGGCGCTGGAGAAGATCTGGCTGGGAATCCGGCAGGAGGACGTGTTTCCGGTGACGGTGCGCTCCGGCCTGGCGGTGCTGCTGGCGCACCGCGCCCATCTGGTCGATCCGGCGTCGCTGGAGCGGCTCATCGCCGGCCTGCTGCCGTTCTCGCGCTTCGAGGACGCGGCGCTGCCGTGCTATGTCGTCGCCACCGATATCTACAACGGCCACGAGGTCTGCTTCTCCGAAGGCGATGCGCACAAGGCGGTGCTGGCCAGCGCCTCGATCCCGGCGGTGTTTCCGCCGGTGCGCTACGACGACCGCTACCTGGTCGACGGCGGCGTGGCCAACAACACACCGATCTCCACGGCGGTGTCGCTCGGCGTCGAGCGTGTCATCGTACTGCCGACGGGGTTTTCCTGCTCCATCTCGCAGCCGCCGCCGACCATCGTCGCCATGGCGCTGCATGCGTTGAACCTGATGATCATGAAGCAGCTGGTGCGCGATATCGAGCTGCTGTCCGCCAAGGCGGAGATCGTGGTGGTGCCGCCGCTGTGCCCGGTGGAAGTGACGCCTTACGATTTTTCGCAGACGGCCGCGCTGATCAGCCGCGCCGAGCAGTCCACCAGCGACTGGCTGCGCCGCGGCGGCCTGCAGTCCGTGGATATTCCGCACAGCATGATCCCGCATAACGACAATGACGACCCGGACGTGCCCTACCTGACGCCGCTGGCGGCGAGCTGAGCATCAACCGGCCGGACTTCGCGCCGCTGCGGGAATGACGGTGGCTGCATTGCGGCCCGGGGCGCTCAGCCCTGCACGCGCAGCCGGGCGCGCGCGGCGGCGCCGTTGCGCAGCGCCCAGCGGAAGGTGGGTGCCAGGGCGCGCACGCCGGAATCCACCAGCGCGCGGCGCAGGCGCACGCGAACGTAGATGCCGAACATCCGCTGCGCCCAGTCCGGCAGCAGGTCTTCGCCGGCCTGCAGGAACAGCCGGCCGAAGGGCTTGACGACAAGGTTGGGCGCGGGCGCGCTGAACAGGATGCGGCGCACTTCGCGGGCGCGCTCGGAGCAGGCCAGCTGCGGCCGCATGCGTTCCAGGTAGCGCTGCACCTCGACGCGGGATTTGGGCACGCCTTGCGCGCCCAGCCGCTCGGCCACCTGCGCGGTCTCGTGGTAATAGCGGTCCTGCTCGGCGCCGCTGAGCCGGTCGGGGGCGTAGCGCTGGTGCGAGCGCAGGAAGCTGCAATGCTCCGCCACGTGGACCCAGGTCAGCAGCTGCGGGTCGCCGGCGGCGTAGGGGCGGCCGTCGGGCGCGGTGCCGGTGACCCGCAGGTGAATGCGGCGCACGCGCTCGATCAGCATCTCGGCGTCGCGCCGGCCGGCGAAGGTGGTGCCGCCGACGAAGGCGGAGGTGCGGCGCAGCCGGCCGAGGATGTCGTCGCGGAAATTGGAGTGGTCCCACACACCGGCCAGGGCCAGCGGGTGCAGGGCCTGCAGCAGCAGGGCGCTGACACCGCCGATCATCATGATGGTGAAGTCGCCGTGTACGCGCCAGCACACCGAGTCCGGCCCGAACAGCCCGGGGTCGCCGGCCGGCTTGAGGAAGTCCAGCCGCGGCGCGCCGGCGCCGGAAGTGAGGCCGAAGATGGCGGCCTCGATGCGCCGCCGCAGCGGCTCGGTGCCGGGGATGCGGCTGCGTCCGCCGGGCAGGATGTCCGGGCCGGCGTGCGGCGAGCGGGGATCATCGGCGGGGGTGTTCATCAGGGTATTTGAACGCCGTGCGGGGCGCCCGCACAAGCGCACAATCCAGCTTACCCGCAGGCAGCATTGCGGCGCTGCGGCATACTGCGCAGATGAGCCGCCCGCCGCACAACGCGCCGATTCCGTTCCTGACCTTGCCCAACTGGATCAAGGCGGCGGCGCATTGCGGCTTCAACATCGAGCCGATCTTCCGCCAGCACGGCATCGACACCGACCTGATCAACCTGGAGACGGCCACGGTCAACCCGGCGCAGCTGCAGCAGGTGATGGCGGCCTGCGTGGCGCGGGCCAAGGGGCATCACTTCCCGTTCGTGCTGGGTGAGACTTTCGCCTTCGACTACATGCCGGACATCGGCACTTTCCTCGCCACCAGTTCGACGCTGCGCGAGACCCTGCGTGTGTTCGACTGGGTGCGCGCGCTGATCAATCCGGCGCTGAATGTGCGCCTGGAGGAGCGCGGCGCCGAGGCCTGGCTGGTGCTGGAGCTGGGCGGCGCCGGCAGCCTGGCGGTGCCGGCGGACGGTGCCACCACCTGGTATTTCACCGAGACCACGTTCGCCTCGATCTACAAGTTCGGGCGCACGCTGCTGGGCGACCGCGCGGTGTTCGGCCGGCTGTGCCTGCAGCATGCGCCGCCAGCCTACGCGCAGGAGTATCACCGCTACTTCGGCATCGAGGTGCGGTTCAACCAGCCGCAGCAGGCGCTGGTGTTCGACCGCGCGCTGCTCGACGTGCCGCTGGAGGGCGCCTTCCCGGCGCTGCACCGCCAGGCCGAGTACCGCGTGCAGCGCCAGCTCACGGCGCTGCCCAGACCGCCGGAGCGTGGCGCCGGCATCGTGGCGCAGATCGAGCAGACCTTCGCCGCGAGACCGGAGCTGCTGGGGCAGGGCATCGAGCGCATGGCCGAGGCGCTGGGCCTGCATCCGCGCACGCTGCAGCGGCGCCTGCAGGAGGATGGGCAGGGCTACGCCGAGCTGCAGGGCCGGGCGCGCTTCCACAAGGCGGCGGAGTGGCTGCAGCACAGCGAGCTGAGCATTGAGGCGATCAGCGAGCGGCTCGGCTTTTCCGATCGCCGCAGCTTCACGCGCGCCTTTACGCGCTGGGCGGGCATGTCACCCAGCGGCTTCCGCAAGAAGCCGCGCCAGCTTTGAAGTTTGTCGCTTAGAGCCTGATTCCGCAGGCTTTTTGCCTGTCGTAAAATGTTCCCTGGCGTCGTCCGCGGTCCTAGCCGGGCGGTGCCGTCGCCTCTACAGTGGGGCTATATAACAAGCGTTTGAGGAGGCGGTCATGGAAGCGGCGGCGCAGAGTCCATCTTCGGGGTATCCGATCGTGCCGCGGCAAGGCCTGGATTTCGGCCTGGACGGGGACATCCCCAGGTATTGGCTGGGCGGCGACCCGTTCAAGACGCGTTTCTTCGACGCCATGTCGACGCTCTTTCCGGAGGGCGAGAAGTACTTCATCACCTGCGTGCGCGACTACCGCGAGCGGATCACTGACCCGGTGCTGAGCCAGGAAGTGAAGGACTTCATGCGCCAGGAAGGGCAGCACGGCATGGTGCACACGCAGTTCAACAACCGCCTCAAGGCGCAGGGCGTCAATGTTGACGGCATCGAGGCGCAGATGCGCGGCATCCTGGGCGGCCTGCGCAAGATCCTGCCGCGCACCTTCACGCTGGCGCAGACCGCCGCCGCGGAGCACATGACGGCGATCATGGCGCACAGCTTCTTCCACCGCCGCGAGGTGATGGAGGACGCCGACCCGCGCATCCGGGCCATGTATGCCTGGCACGCGGTGGAGGAGATCGAGCACAAGGCGGTGGCTTACGACGTGCTGACCAAGGTGGCGAAAGCGAGCTATTTCACCCGCATCATCATGATGCTGTATGTGTCGCTGCTGTTCCCGCTGCACACCTTCCTGATCATGCGGCACATGTTCCAGGTGGACGGCTTCAACTGGCGGCAGCGCGCCGGGCTGTGGCTCAAGGGCCTGTGGTGGCTGTACAAGCCGGGCGGCCTGTACCTGCCGGTGGTGCCGCACTACCTAGCGTACTACGTGCCCGGCTACCACCCGTGGAAAGAGGGCAAGATGTACGCCTACGAACGCTGGATCGAGGTATTCCGGCAGACCCGCGATCCCATCGCCGCGGGCGACGCGCTGCACGCCGCCGGTATCTGAAACACTGCGACCGGCGCCCGCTCCGGGGGCCGTGCCGGCCGCATTTACTTGCTGCGCGCGGCGTGTAAACTCGCGCCACCCTGACAGTTCTGCGCGGTGATGTCGTCTCCGTCCCCTTTCCGCCGGTTCCTCTCCGGCCTGACTCCCGGCGGCCGTACGCTTGCCTCGCTGGCGTTGGCGTTCTGCCTGATCCTGGCCGCTGTCGGTAGCTGCGGGCGTTCGGCTCCGCCGCGCGGCGGCGGCCAGCAGAATGGTGACGAGCTCGTCATTATTGCCAGCAACGGCCTCAAGGATATGGAGTTCCTGCATCAGCCGATGGAAGCGGCCATCGGCCGCAAGATCCGCTTCGACTATGTCGGCACGGTGGAGATGGCTGACCGCCTGCGTGAAAGCGGCGCCAGTGCCGCCGACCTGGCCTGGCCGGCCAGCGGGTTCTACCTGCGGCTCAACGCGGGGCCGAAGATCATCGCTTCGGAAAAGATCATGCAGTCGCCGGTGGTGTTTGCGCTGAAGAAGCCGCGCGCCGAGGACCTGGGCTGGGACCAGAAGTCGCCCACCTGGGACGAGATCGCGCTGGTCGCCGGCCGTGACAACCTGGCCCTGGGCATGACCAGCCCGGTGGTGTCTGACCTGGGGCTGGCGGCGCTGTTCTCCGCCGGGCTGGCCACCGCCAACACCTCGCCGGTAGAGCTGGCGGACCTCAACCTGCCCGAGCTGAAGCAACTCTATTCCGGCACCCGGCTGATCGGCGGCAGCGCCCACTGGCTGGCGGATGCCTATGTCAAGCAGGAAAACCGCCTCGACGGCATGATCAACTACGAGTCGATCGTGCTGAACCTGGATGCCGGCAGCCAGCTCGGCACGCCGCTGGCGGTGATCCACCCGCGCGACGGCTCGGTCATGGCCGACTATCCGCTGATGCTGATCAACCCGCTGCACCGCAACGAATACACCCGCCTGCTGGCCTTCCTGCGCAGCCCCGCCGTGCAGCAGCAGATCGTCGATCGCACTTGGCGGCGGCCGGTGGTGCCCGGTGTGCGCCTGCCCAAGGCGCTGGAGGCACGGCTCCCCCGGTCGCTGCCGGAGCCGGCGCGGCCCGGCTTCGTCGATGCCGTGCTGGACCTGTACCAGACCCAGGTGCGCGTGGCGGCGCACTCCTATTTCGTGCTGGACATCTCCGGTTCGATGGCGCAGGAGCACCGCATGGACGATCTCAAGGCGGCGCTGCACCTGCTGTCCGGCTCGGACCAGAGCACGCTGGCTGGCCGCTATGCACGCTTCCTGCCGCGGGAGAGGGTGGACCTGAGTACCTTCAACAGCCATGTGGTTGACCACCTCGGCGTGGATTTCGCCAGCCCGCAGGGCTACGACAAGACGCGCGGGCGCTTCGAGGACTTCGTCAACGGCCTGCAGCCGAGCGGCGGCACTGCTATATACGATGCGCTGCAGGCCACCTACCAGCAGGCGCTCAAAGACCGCAAGCAGCAGCCCGGCTACTACCCCAGCATCGTGCTGATGACCGATGGCGAGAGCAGCAGCGGCAGCGATTTCGAAGCCTTCCGCAACTGGTACCAGGCGCTGCCGGACACCGCCCAGGACATCCCGGTCTTCACCATCCTGTTCGGCGAGGCCGACTCGGACGAGATGAAATCCCTGGCCGAGCTGACCGGAGGCCGCGTCTTCGACGCGACCAACTCCAGCCTCAGCGCCGTGTTCAAGGAAATCCGGGGCTACCAGTAGAAGCGCGGTTTCCGCTTCCGGGTTCCCAAAAGGAAGGCCTGCCTGAAGCTTGTTTTTCCTCTGGAAACCGGAAGCTGTAGTTACTGGAAACTGCCGTTTTGCGCTAAAGTGCGCGCCAACCAGCCCCGGACCGCCCCCGCGGTTCCGCGTCGGACCTCGACGATTGGCGGGCGGCCAGAACGGAATACAAAAAGTGAGCGAAAACTACGACATCATCGTCATTGGCGGCGGTCCCGGCGGTTATCCCACGGCTATCCGCGCCGCCCAGCTGGGCATGAAAGTGCTGTGCATCGACAGCTGGGTCAACACCGACGGCACCCAGTCCTTCGGCGGCACCTGCCTCAATGCCGGCTGCATCCCGTCCAAGGCGCTG
Source organism: uncultured Nevskia sp. (assembly GCA_964451925.1). Lineage (GTDB taxonomy): Bacteria > Pseudomonadota > Gammaproteobacteria > Nevskiales > Nevskiaceae > Nevskia. The sequence goes on from CAYVKA010000040.1 coordinate 18,380, forward strand.
CTGGAGTCGTCCGAGCTGTACCACCGCGCGCAGCACGAATTCGCCGTGCATGGCATCGGCGTGGGCGAGGTCAAGCTCGACCTGAAGAAAATGCAGGAACGCCGCACCGCGGTCAGCAAGGCCAACTCCGGCGGCGTCAAGATGCTGTTCCAGGGCAACAAGGTCACCGGCCTGTTCGGCTTCGGCAAGCTGCTGGGCGGCGGCAAGGTCGGCTACAAGTCGCACGACGGCAAGGAAGAGACCTACAGCGCCAAGACCATCGTCATCGCCACCGGCTCCGAGCCGGTCAACCTGAAGATCGCCCCGGTCGACAAGGACCGCATCATCGATTCCTGGGGGGCGCTAGAGCTCGACGAAGTGCCCGGCACCCTCGGTATCATCGGCGCCGGTGTCATCGGCGTGGAACTGGGCAGCGTGTGGTCGCGCCTGGGCGCCAAGACCACCATTCTTGAGGCCCTGCCGGGCTTCCTGCCGATGGTCGACCAGGCCATCGCCAAGGAAGGCCTGAAGCAGCTCACCAAGCAGGGCCTGGACATCAAGTTCGGCGCCAAGGTGCTGGGTGCCAAGGCCGGCAAGAAGGATGTCGCCGTCGAGTACGAGCAGGACGGCAAGAAGCAGACCATCAACTTCGACAAGCTGATCGTCGCCGTCGGCCGCCGGCCCTACACCAAGGACCTCGGCTGCGACGTCGCCGGCGTGCAGCTCGACGAGCGCGGCTTCGTCAAGGTCGACGCCCACTACAAGACCAGCGCCGAAGGCATCTACGCCGTGGGCGACGTCATCGGCGGCGCCATGCTGGCGCACAAGGCCATTGAAGAAGGCGTGGTGCTGGCCGAGCAGCTGCACGGCGAAAAGAGCGAGGTCAACTACCGCACCGTGCCCTCGGTGGTCTACACCAATCCGGAAATCGCCTGGGCCGGCCTGTCCGAAGAGCAGGCCAAGGCCGCCGGGCACGAGGTCAAGACCGGCTCCAGCCCCTTCGCCGCCAACGGCCGCGCCCGCGCCATGGAGTCCACCGTCGGCATGATCAAGGTCATCTCCGATGCCAAGACCGACCGCGTGCTCGGCGTGCACATGATCGGGCCCTATGTCTCGGAGCTGGTCACCGAGGCCGTCACCGCCATGGAATACGGCGCCACCACCGAAGACATCCAGCTCACCATGCACGCCCATCCGACCCTGTCGGAAACGTTCCACGAGGCGGCGCTGGCGGTGGACGGGCACGCCATCCATTCCGCCAACAAGCGCAAGGTGGGATAAATTCGTTTTTGCGGTGCCGGCAATGTCGTGCAAGCTTAATTAGAAGACGGGTCTTAAATCATGGGTCGTGGTCCCAGTATCGAAAACCGGAAGAACGCCGAAGACGCCAAGCGGGCCAAGGTTTTCACCAAGTTCATCCGCGAAATCACCATGTCTGCGCGCGCCGGTGGCGGCGACCCCGCCGGCAACCCGCGCCTGCGCACCGCCATCGACAAGGCGCTGCACTCCAACATGACCCGCGACACCATTGAGCGCGCCATCAAGCGCGGCACCGGCGAGGCGGGCGGGCAGGCGGTGGAGGAGGTGCGCTACGAGGGCTACGGTCCCGGCGGCGTGGCCATCCTGGTCGATTGCATGACCGACAATCCCACCCGCACCGTGGCCGAAGTGCGCCACGCCTTCGCCAAGCACGGCGGCAACCTCGGCACCAGCGGCTCGGTCGCGTTCCAGTTCACCGAGACCGGCGAGGTCATTTTCGACATCCGCGAGCAGCCCGCCCTGGAAGAAAAAATTCTCGAAGTGGCGCTGGATGCCGGCGCGGACGACGTGCAGAGCGAAGACGGCTTCGTCGACGTGCTGACCAGCCCGGCCAATTTCGAGGCGGTCAAGGCCAAACTCGACGGCGCCGGCCTCAAGGCGCTCGAAGCCGACGTGGTGATGCGCCCCTCCAACCGGGTCGCGGTGGAAGGCGAGGCGGCGGAAACCCTGCGCGAGCTGATCGACTGGCTGGAAGAGCTGGACGACGTGCAGGACGTGCACCACAACGCGGACCTGCCGGCTGCTTCGTGAGCCCGGCACCGCCGTCGGCCGGCCGGGCGCGGTAAACCGCATGCCGGCCGTCCGCATCCTCGGCATCGACCCCGGCTCGCGCATCACCGGCTACGGCGTGATCGAAGCGGACGGGCCGCGCCAGGTGTGGCTGGCCCACGGCCGCATCCGCTGCGGCGACGAGGCCATGCCGGAACGCCTGCTGCAGATCTTCAGGGAGCTGGCCGAGGTGATCCGTGAATACGCGCCGCGCGAAGCGGCCATCGAATCGGTGTTCGTCAATCGCAATGTTTCCAGCGCCATGGTGCTGGGGCAGGCGCGCGGCGCGGCCATCTGCGCCCTGGCCCATGCCGGCTTGAGCGTAGCCGAATACGCCCCGGCCCAGGTCAAGTCGGCCATCGTCGGGCAGGGGCGGGCGGAGAAGGCCCAGGTGCAGCACATGGTCAAGGCCCTGCTCCAGCTGCGCGAGGCGCCCCCGGCCGACGCCGCCGACGCCCTGGCGGTCGCCCTCAGCCACGCCCATCTGCGCCAGGCGCCCGCCGTGCGCGGCGGCGGCAAGGCGGTGCGAGGCCGCTGGACCCTGGCCCAGGTCACCGCGCTGTCGCGCGGCAGCAAGCCATGATCGGCCGCCTCAGCGGAGTCCTGCTGAGCAAGCAGCCGCCGCATGTGCTGGTCGACGTGCATGGCGTCGGCTACGAGGTGGAAGCGCCCATGTCCACCTTCTTCCGCCTGCCCGCGACGGGTGAGAACGTCACCCTGCACACCCACCTGGTGGTGCGCGAGGATGCGCAGCTGCTGTTCGGCTTCGCCAGCCTGGCGGAGAAGAACCTGTTCCGCGAGCTGATCAAGATCTCCGGCGTCGGCCCCAAGGTGGCGCTGGCGGTGCTGTCCGGCATCAGCGTCGATGACTACTGGGCCACGGTGCGCTCCGGCGAGACCGGCCGCCTGGTCAAACTGCCCGGCATCGGCAAGAAGACCGCCGAGCGCCTGGTGCTGGAGATGCGCGACAAGGCCGGCGCCGGCCCGGATACCCTGCCGGGCGCCCCCAGCGTGCCGCAGGGCGCGCTGGCCGAAGCCCGCTCCGCCCTGGCTTCGCTCGGCTACAAGCCGGCCGAAGTGCAGCGCTTCACCGAAGCGGTGTACAAGGAAGGCATGAGCACCGAAGCCATCATCCAGGAAGCGCTGAAGCGGGCGCTGCGTTAGTTCGGAGGCCGTATCGAGGGGGCTGCGCCGGTGTCACAATAGGCGCCAGCCTCAGCCGCCTTGCCGCGCGAAGCCGCCCGGCACGATCGGTTCGCCCAACAGGATCAAGCCCAACCACAGATGAGCGCCAGTCCCGGAGACCGCCTGATTTCCGCCTCCTCCGCCGCCGGCGAAGAGGAGCGTTTCGAGCGCGCCCTGCGCCCGCGCAAGCTGGCCGAATACGTCGGCCAGCCGGCGGTGCGCGAGCAGATGGGCATCTTCGTCGACGCCGCCCGCAAGCGTGCCGAGGCGCTCGACCACGTACTGATCTTCGGCCCGCCGGGCCTGGGCAAGACCACGCTGGCGCACATCCTCGCCGCCGAAATGGGCGTCAACCTGCGCCTCACCTCCGGCCCGGTGCTGGAGCGGGCGGGGGACCTGGCGGCGCTGCTGACCAACCTCGAGCCGCGCGACATCCTGTTCGTCGACGAGATCCACCGCCTGTCGCCGGTGGTGGAGGAAGTGCTGTACCCGGCGATGGAGGACTACCAGCTCGACATCATGATCGGCGAGGGGCCGGCGGCGCGTTCCATCCGCCTCGACCTGCCGCCGTTCACCCTGGTCGGCGCCACCACCCGCGCCGGGGCTCTGACCGGCCCCTTGCGTGACCGTTTCGGCATCGTGCAGCGGCTGGAGTTCTACTCCATTGCGGACCTCGCCTCGATCGTGCGGCGCTCCGCTGCCATCCTCAGGGTGCCGATCGACGAGGCCGGCGCCAACGAGATCGCGCGGCGCTCGCGCGGCACGCCGCGCATCGCCAACCGCCTGCTGCGGCGGGTGCGTGACTTCGCCGAAGTGAAGGGCAGCGGCATCGTCGATGAGACCATCGCCGCCGCGGCGATGAAGATGCTCGACGTGGACACCAACGGTTTCGACCTGATGGACCGCAAGCTGCTGATGACGCTGATTGAGCGCTTCGACGGCGGCCCCGCCGGGCTGGACAACCTGGCCGCCGCCATCGGCGAGGCGCGGGACACCATCGAGGATGTGATCGAGCCCTTCCTGATCCAGCAGGGCTACCTGCTGCGCACCCCGCGCGGCCGCATGGCCGGCAAGCTGGCCTACCAGCATTACGGCCTGCCGCCGCCGCGCCGCGAGCCGGACCTGTTTGCCGAATAGCCCGGCGGCCAGCCCGCGCACGGGCTCTGGCGCGCCAAAAACTGAACCTCGGCCCGCTTCCGGGGTCTCTGCTGCGTCGCCGCATCCGCTACAATGTCGGCTAAATTCGCCTTTAAAACCTTGAATAATCCAGTGTTTGCCTGGCCCATCCGTGTGTATTACGAGGACACGGACCTGAGCGGCGTGGTGTATCACGCAAGCTACCTGCGCTTTCTCGAGCGTGCGCGCACCGAGTGGTTGCGCGCGCTGGGTTTTTCGCAGGAGCGGCTCAAGGGCGAAATGGGCGTGGTGTTCACGGTGGCGGGCATGCAGATCGATTTCCGCCGGCCGGCGCGGCTCGATGACCTGCTGGAAGCGACGGTGGCGCTGGAAAGCCGCAAGCGCGCCAGCCTGAACTTCGTGCAGACCCTGCGGCTGGCCGGCGACGTTAATACCGTGTTGACCGAGGCACGGGTGCGGGTGGCCTGCGTGGCCATGGCCACGTTCAAGCCCTGTGCCTTGCCCGGCGGGATTTTTGCTGCGGTCGAGGACGGCCGTTCACACACTGGTTAGAAAAGGGCAGTACTTTCGAAAATGACGAGCAATATCTCGATTCTCCAGCTGATGCTGCACGCCCACCCCCTGGTGCAGGTGGTGCTGGGCCTGCTGCTCACCGCCTCAGTGCTGTCGTGGACGGTGATCCTGTCCAAGCGCTCGCTGCTGTCGCGCACGCAGAAGGCCGCGGCCAATTTCGAGAACCGCTTCTGGTCCGGCGGCACCCTGGGTGACCTGTACGAAAACCTGCGCCGCGGCCGCGACAAGAGCGACGAGGGCCTGGCCCAGGTGTTCTGCGCCGGCTACGAGGAATTCACCCGCCAGCAGGGCCAGCGCATCGACCCGGACGACGCGCTGGCCGCGGTGCAGCGCCAGATGCGGGTGGCGCAGACGCGCGAGATCGAGCGCCTCGAGGGCGGCCTGGCGATGCTCGCCACCATCGGTTCCACCAGCCCCTACGTGGGCCTGTTCGGCACCGTGTGGGGCATCATGAACGCCTTCATCGCCATCGGTAACGTCAAGCAGGCCACCCTGGCCGCGGTGGCGCCGGGCATCGCCGAGGCCCTCATCGCCACCGCCGTGGGCCTGTTCGCCGCCATCCCGGCGGTGATCGCCTACAACTTCTTCACCTCCCGCGTCGACCGCATCGAAACCCGCTTCGGCACCTTCGCCGAGGAAATGACCGGCATCATCGAGCGCGGCCTGCGCGGCGCCAGCGGCTCGAGGGCGGCGTAATGCCCGCGGTCCAGGCCCATGGCGGGCGCAAGAAACGGCGCATGAACGCCGAGATCAACGTCGTGCCGTACATCGACGTGATGCTGGTGCTGCTGGTGATCTTCATGGTCACGGCGCCGCTGCTGACGCAGGGCATCGACGTGCAGCTGCCGCAGGCCAGCGCCAACCCGATCTCCAGCGAGGACCAGCCGGTGACGCTGTCGGTCGACTCGCGCGGCCAGATGTTCCTCGATATCGGCACCGACACCAACAAGCCGCTGGCCGACGATGACCTAGTCAACCGCGTCACCGCGGTGCTCAGCCAGAAGCCGCAGACCATGATCCTGGTGCGGGCCGACGGGCGCGTGTCCTATGAAAGCGTGGCCCATGCCATGTCGCTGCTGCAAAGCGCCGGCGCTCCCAAGATCGGCTTCGTCACCGACGGTGCCGCGCCAGACAAGAAGTCCAAGCGCACCCCAGGATGACCCTGTCGACCCGTCATCTCGTCCTCGCGGCACTGCTGCACATCGCCCTGTTCGCCCTGTTGTTTTCGGGGGTGCAGTGCAGCCAGCACGTCGAGACCACGCCGGTGATCCAGGGCGTGCTGATCAACCCAAGCGACCTGAAGATCCCCAGGCCGCCGGCCCCGCCGACCCCCACGCCGCCCAAGCCGGACGAGCAGGACCAGGGGCCGCAGCAGATCGTCAAGGACACTGACATTGTCGCCGACCAGGCCAAGGCGAAGCAGGAGAAGGCCGAGGCCGAGCAGAAGCTGCAGCAGCAGGCCGAGCAGCAGCGCCAGCAGCAGGAAGCCGCCAAGGCCGAGGAACTTAAGCGCCAGCAGCAGGCTCAAAAGGAAGCCGAGCAGGCCGAATTGCTGTTGAAGCAGCAAAAGGACGAGGCCAAGCGCAAGGCGGATGCCGCGGCGGCTGCCGCCGCGGAGGAGCAGCGCAAGAAGGATGCGGAAGCGCAGCTGCGCAAGGAGGCCGAACAGGAGCAGCAGGCGCAGGCCGCCGCCATGGCCAAGAAGAAGAAGGCCGACGAGGCGAAGCAGGAAGCCGAGCGCCGCAAGCGTGCGGCGGAATTGCAGGCCTCGCTCGGTGTGGAATCGGCGCAGTTGACGCAACAGGTCCAGAACGAGTGGGCGGCGCAACTCACCGCGGCGATCACCCAGGCCTGGGCTCGGCCGCCGGGCACGGACCAGAATCTGAAGGCGACCCTGTCAATTACGCTGTCGGTGACAGGTGAAGTCCAGTCGGCGAGCATCTCCGCCAGCAGCGGCGTGGTGGCCTATGACGACTCCCTGAAGAGGGCGGTCTATCGTGCCAGCCCGCTGCCGCTGCCGCGTGATCCGAGCGCTTTCGTGGCCAACGTCAATATCTGTTTTTCACCGAACCCGCGGAATTGCCAGTGATGAAAAAAATGAACCCACTCAGGATTCCGTTGTTGCTGATCGGTTGCCTGAGCGTCCTGCCGGCCCTGGCCCAGCAGGCGCTCAACATCACGGTGAGCAACAACAACACCCGGGCCCAGCCCATCGCCATCGTGCCGTTCGTGCAGACGCCGGACGTGCCCACCGACATCGCGCAGATCATCGACGACGACCTGGCCCGCAGCGGCATGTTCACCACGCTGCCGCGCGCCAACATGCTGGAAAAGCCCACCGACGTGTCCCAGGTCAACCCGCGCAATTGGAAAGTCCTGGGCATGGACAACCTGGTGATCGGCAAGGTGGTGCCGGGCAGCAGCGGCCCCGGCAGCATCAGCGTCAGCTTCACGCTGATCGACGTGCTGCATGGCGACACCGCCACCGTGATCATGAACGGCAACGACATCCTCAGCCGCGACAAGGCGCACCAGCGCTCCGCCGCGCATCAGGCCGCGGACATGATCTTCGAGAAGCTGACCGGCATCCGCGGCATCTTCAACACGCAGATCGCCTATATCAATTCCACCGGCACCGGTACCAACCGCCGTTTCCAGCTGTTCATCAGCGACGCCGACGGTTACGCCGGCAGCCAGCACACCATCGCCACCTCGCGCGAGCCGCTGATGTCGCCGGCCTGGTCGCCGGACGGGCGCAAGCTGGCCTTCGTCGGCTACGACCGCGGCTACTCCGCCATCTACGTGCAGACCTGGGAGACCGGCGAGCTGAAGAAGTTCGTCGGCGAGCGCGGCATCAACGGCGCCCCGGCCTGGTCGCCGGACGGCACCAAGCTGGCGGTGACCCTGTCGTTCGAGAAGAATCCTGACATCTACGTCATCGACGTCAACAGCGGCATGCGCACGCGCATCACCACCGATCCGGGCATCGACACCGAGGCGGCCTGGTCGCCGGACGGGCAGACCCTGGTGTGGGCTTCGGACCGCGGCGGCCAGCCACAGCTTTACACCGCGCCGGCCACCGGCGGGTCGCAAACCCGCCTCACTTTCCAGGGCGTGCGCAACGAGGACCCGGCATTTTCGCCCGACGGCAAATGGCTCGCGCTGGTCAACAATGACGGCTCGGGCTACCATATTGGGCTGATGGATTTGCAGACTCATGCGATAAAGGTCATCAGCGACGGCTTTATGGACGAGCATCCGCGTTTTGCTCCAAACAGCCAGGTGGTGATCTATACCTCGCAGGGTCCGCGTGGCGAAGAATTGAAAACTGCAACCGTGGACGGGCGCGTGCACCAGACCCTGAGTCAGCCGGGGAATGTGCGCGAACCGGCCTGGTCGCCGTGGCCGCCCAGTCATTAATCTGTACATGTTCCGCGTGTAAAATCAAAAAAGTGCCCCCCGTTCCCCGTAAGGAGTCTCCCATGCTTCAGAAGAACAAAATCCTCGCCGGCCTCGCGGCTGTAGCGTTTGCCTTCACCCTGGCCGGCTGCTCTTCCGGCGGTGAAACCAAGACCGACACCGGCCCGAAGACCGACAACGGCGGCGGCCAGATCGCCACCACCCCGTACACGCCGCCGGCCACGACGAGCAGCGGCACGGACCTCAGCGCCCACTCCGTCTACTTCGATTTCGACAAGAGCGACATCAAGCCGGAGAGCGTCGGCGTGATCAGCAACTGGGCCACCTACCTCAGCGCCAACCCGACCTCCAAGGTGCGCCTGGAAGGCAACACCGACGAGCGCGGCACCCGCGAGTACAACATCGGCCTCGGCGAGCGCCGCGCCAACGCCGTTGCCCAGGCCCTGGAAGCCAAGGGCGTCTCCGCTTCGCAGCTGACCACCGTCAGCTACGGCAAGGAGCGTCCGGTCGCCCTCGGCCATGACGAGGCTTCCTGGCAGCAGAACCGTCGCGTCGACCTGGTGCAGCAGTAACGCTGTCTGTCTGGACACCTGAAGACCGATGACCCGGTATCGCTTTTTTTCCGGCATCAAGGGGCTGGCGCCGCTGTTCGCGGCGCTGGCCCTTTCCGCCTGCGCCAGCGACTACGGCGCACCGATCAACGGCCAGCGCGCGCTGAGCCCGGAAGAGCAGCGCCTGCAGGCGGTGGAGAACAAGACCGTCGACCTGAGCCGCCGGCTGGGCGCGATGGAAGCGGCACAGAGCGGTTCCCAGGCCGACGACCTGCGCAACCTGCGCGGCCAGGTGGAGCAGCTGCGGCACGATGTGGATACGCTGCAGCAGGCGATCCAGCAGCAGAATTCCGACAACGATGCACGATTCAAGCGGCTCGAGGGCGGCGCACAGCCCGCGGCCGCTCCCGGCGCCGATCCCAATGCACCGGCCGGCCAGCAGCCCGCCGCTGCGGCCACACCGGTGGTGCCGGTTGCCCCGGCTGCGGCTGTCGCGGTCGCCCCGGCTGCCGCGGCACCCGCTGCCGCAGCACCCGCTGCCGCGGCGCCGAGCAGCGCCTCGGCTGACGAGGAAGCGATTTACCTCAAGAGTTTCGACCAGCTGCGCGGCGGCAAATATGATGCCGCGATCAGCGGTTTCCGCAGCATGCTCGGCAAGTACCCGCAGGGCAACTACGCCGACAACGCCTGGTACTGGATGGGCGAGTCCTATCATGTCAAGGGCGACGACAACAATGCCCTGAAGTCCTACCAGTCCCTGCTGCAGCAGTTCCCGGCCAGCCCCAAGGTGCCGGACGCGCTGCTCAAGACCGGTGTGATCTACCAGGGCCAGCAGAAGAGCGCCCAGGCGCGCGATGCTTACCAGAAAGTGCTGAAGCAATATCCCAGCTCCAGCGCGGCAGCCCAGGCGCGCACGCGGCTGGCGCAGCTCAAGTAGGCCCGACGATGAACCTTCCGGCGGCCACTACCCAGGCGCCGGAAACAGCGTCCACGCGGCTCAAGCTCACCGAGATTTTCCTCTCCCTCCAGGGCGAGTCCACCCTGGTCGGCTGGCCCACGGTTTTCGTGCGCCTCACCGGCTGCCCCCTGCGCTGCCAGTACTGCGACACCGCCTACGCCTTCCACGGCGGCGAGTGGCACAGCCTGGAGCAGGTGCTGGAGCGGGTGCGCGGCTACGGCGTGCGCCACGTCTGCGTCACCGGCGGCGAGCCGCTGGCGCAGAAGGGCTGCCTGCCGCTGCTCGGCGCCCTGTGCGACGCCGGTTACGTCGTCTCGCTCGAGACCAGCGGCGCGCTCGACATCGCCATGGTCGACCCGCGGGTGATCCGCGTGGTCGACATCAAGACCCCCGGCTCGGCCGAAGTGGCGCGCAACCGCTGGGACAACCTGGCGCTGCTCAAGGAGCATGACCAGGTCAAGTTCGTGCTGTGCAGCCGCGAGGATTACGACTGGGCCAAGGGCATCCTGGCGCAGTACGGCCTGCCTTCGCGCTGCGCCGTGCTGTTCTCGCCCAGCCACGGCCAGATCAGCGCCACCGACCTCGCGGACTGGATCGTGGCCGACCGCCTGCCGATCCGCATGCAGATGCAGCTGCACAAGATCCTGTGGGGCAACACGCCGGGGCGTTGATTTGTGAACCTCTCTCCCAGCGGGAGAGGGGCAGGGGTGAGGGGCGCTATATCAACGCGGCGCAACACCATGCTGATGCCGCGCCCCTCATCCGCCGCTTCGTGTCGGCCTCTCCCGAGTGGGAGAGGCAACCCGCCTATATGGACGGAACGTTCAGAATGACCGCACCAACTAAAAAAGCCGTCGTCCTCCTCTCCGGCGGCCTCGACTCCGCCACCGTCCTGGCCATCGCCCGCAGCGAGGGCTACGAGACCTACGCCCTGTCCGTCTCCTACGGCCAGCGCCACAGCGCCGAGCTGGACGCGGCGCTCAAGGTGGCGCGGCAGCTCGGCGCCCGCGCGCACCAGCAGATGCAGGTGAACCTCGACGCCGTCGGCGGCTCGGCCCTGACCGACCGCTCCATCGCCGTGCCCGAAGCGCCCACCAGCGGCATCCCGGTCACCTACGTGCCGGCGCGCAACACCCTGTTCCTGTCCCTGGCCCTGGGCTGGGCCGAGGTGCTGGGCGCGCGCGACCTGTTCATCGGCGTCAATGCCGTGGACTACAGCGGCTACCCCGACTGCCGTCCCGAATTCGTGCAGGCTTTCGCCGCGCTGGCCAACCTGGCCACCAAGGCCGGCGTGGAAGGCGCCCGATTCCAGGTGCATACGCCGCTGATCCAGCTCAGCAAGGCGGACATCATCCGCCGTGGCAGCCAGCTCGGCGTGGATTTCGCCCAGACCGTCTCCTGCTATCAGGCGGACGGTGAGGGCCGCGCCTGCGGACGCTGCGACTCCTGCCGCATCCGTCGCGAGGGCTTCGCAGCCGCTGGAATCGCCGATCCCACCCGTTATCAGGCCTGAAACGGCCAAAACCGGGCCGGAACTGCGCGGAAACGCCTGAAAACTGTGCTGGCCGCCCGCCAGCGGCTATAATCTGCGCCCCCGCGACACCCCCTTTCGATGGGCCGTTAGCTCAGTCGGTAGAGCAGCTGGCTTTTAACCAGTTGGTCGATGGTTCGAATCCATCACGGCCCACCATCCCATTGCAGTTGAACAAGCGCAGCGCCGCTCCGCTCGCCGCTGCGTGCCCGCTCCGCTTTGGCTTGTTGCCGTGCACGCGGGGAGCCGGCGCACGCAACAGGGGGATCAAATTAAACTGCAGGCTGCCAACCCAAAGGGAAGGGGGATCCATGTCGAAGACGGCTGCGCCGGCGAGCGGCTGGCTGAGCGTGATTCTGGTCATCGCCGGAATCCTCGCCGCGGGGTCCGCCGACGACGAGGGTGGCCGCGTGGTGCTGGGCGCGCTGCTCGGCATCGCTCTGGCGTTGCTCTACCGCGTGCGCCATCGCGTGCGTGACTTGGAATCGCGCCTGCAGGCGCTGGAACAACAGGCTGCGCATGCCGCCACGGAAGCGGAACCCGCGGTGGCAGCCGCCACGACGCGCGCCGCCGGTCCGCCACCGCTGTCGCAGACCCTTGCCCCCACGGCCGCGGTGCTCGCGAGCCCGGAGCCGGTCGCCGCCATGCCGCCGCCGCGCGCAGCGCCGGCGGATGGTCCAACTCCGCCACCGCTGCCGTCTGCGGTCGAGCCCGGCTGGACCGACCGTGCCTATGCCGCCGCGCTGGCCTGGCTCAAGCGCGGCAATCCCATTGCCCGAGCCGGCGTGGTCACGCTGTTCTTCGGCGGCAGCTTCCTCGCCAAGTACGCGGCCGAGCACAGCATGTTCCCGATCGAGCTGCGCATGGCGGCCCTGGGGGCGGGAGCGCTGTTGCTGCTGGGCCTGGGCTGGCGCCTGCGCGGCAAGCAAGCGCTGTATGCGCAGACGCTGCAGGGCGGCGGCGTCGCCGGCTTCTATCTCACCGTGTTCGCGGCGACGCGGCTCTATCACCTGCTGCCGCAGCCGATGGCCCTGGGCTTGATGGTGGTGGTGGCGCTGGCCGCGGCGGTGCTGGCGGTGGCGCAGAACGCCCTGGCGCTGGCGGTGATCGGCACCGGCGGCGGCTTCCTCGCGCCCATCCTGCTTTCCACCGGAGGCGGCAGCCTGGCGGCGCTGTTCACCTATTACACCGTGCTCAACCTGGGCGTGTTCACCGTGGCCTGGTTCCGCGCCTGGCGCGTGCTCAACCTGGTGGGCTTCGTCTTCACCTTCGGCGTCGCCGGCCTGTTCCGGGCCACTGCCTATACGGCGCCGCAGCAAGCCACCATGGATTTCTTCCTGTGGCTGTTCTTCCTGCTTTATGTCGCCGTGTCGGTGCTGTTCTCGCTGCGGCAGAAGCCCGACCTGAAAGGCTATGTCTCGGGCTCGCTGGTGTTCGGGCTGCCGCTGGCGGCTTTCACCCTGCACACCAGCGTCATCGCCCACGACGGACTGGCGCTGGCCTGGAGCGCGCTGGGGCTGGCGGTGTTTTACCTGGTTCTGGCCGCGGCGCTGTGGCGCGCGCGCATCGAAAACCTGCGCCTGCTGGTCGAGGCTTTCGCCGCGCTGGGGGTGATCTTCGCCACCCTGGCGGTGCCGCTGGGCTTCGACCGCCACACCACCGCCACCGCCTGGGCGGTGGAGGGTGCGGGGCTGGTGTGGCTGGGCACGCGCCAGCAACGCAGGCTGGCGCGCGCCTTCGGCCTGCTGCTGCAGCTCGCTGCCGGTGTCGGCCACCTGCTCAGCCGCGGTGACTACGAGCCGGCGCATGCCGTGCTCAACGGCCTGTTCCTCGGCAGCGCCGCGCTGGCGGTGTCCGGCCTGCTCAGCGGCTGGTGGCTGTTCCGCAACCGGCCGGCGAGCGCGCCGCACGAAGCGCACTGGGACAGCATCGTGATGCTGTGGGGTGTGGCCTGGTGGCTGATCGGCGGCCTGGCGGAAATCCACAACTATGCCGCAGCTGTCGAAGCGGGTGCCGATCTTGGCCTGGCGGCGTTCACCATCGCGGCCCTTTGCGCGCTGGCCGGGCGCCTGCTGTGGCCCTTGCTGCTGCGGGTGGCGGCGGTGCTGCTGCCGCTGTCCGCCTTGCTGGCGCTGGCGGCCGCGCAGCGTTTCGGCCATCCGCTGATCCAGGGGGCGTGGCTGGGCTGGCCGCTGCTGCTGGCGGCAGGCTGGTGGCTGCTGTGGCGGCTGGAGAGCGCGGCCGACGAGGTGCTGCGCGAGGCCTTGCCGGGGCTGCACGCCGGGTCGGTGTGGCTGCTGGCATTGCTGGCCGCCTGGGAGCTGTCCTGGTATGCCGGAACGGAAATCGGCGGTGTCTGGCGCCACCTGCCCTGGGGCGTGGCGCCGGCGCTGCTGCTGGGGCTGCTGAGCCGTGACCGTCTCACCCCGGCCTGGCCGCTGGCACGGCACGAGGAGACTTACCGGCAGCTCGCCGCGATCCCGCTGAGCCTGTTCATCGCGCTATGGGCGGTGCTGATCAATCTGCTCAGCGACGGCGACCCGCGCGAGTTGCCGTACCTGCCGCTGCTCAATCCGCTCGATCTGAGCGTGCTGCTCGGCCTCATCACGCTGGGCCGGCACTGGTCCTCGCTTGGCCCGCAACGGCGTGCCCGCTTCACTCCCGATGACCCGCGCATCCTGCCGGCGGCCGCCGCCGCGGTGGTGTTCCTGTGGCTCAACGCCGCCTTGATCCGCGCGCTGCACTATGCCGCCGGCACGCCGCTCGATGTGGAGGGCGTCTTCCGCTCCATCACCGTGCAGGCCGCGTTGTCGATCTTCTGGGGCGTGCTGGCCTTCGCCGCGATGACAGTGGCGGCGCGACGCAGCCAACGCGCGCTATGGCTGGCCGGGGCCGGGCTGATGGCGGTGCTGCTGCTCAAGCTGTTCCTGGTGGACACCGCCGGTCGCGGCACCCTGGCGCGCATCGTCTCCTTCCTCATCGTCGGTGCGCTGCTGCTGGTCACCGGCTATGTTTCGCCCCTGCCGCCGCACCAGCCCGCCGGCACCCAGCCCGATTCTGAGCCCGATCCCGAGCCCGAGCCCGAGCCATGAAGCCATTCCGCATTGCGCTGCTGCTGGCCCTCGGCTGCTCCGCTGCGGCCCTGGCGGCGTCGCCGCAGGATTTCCGCGCCGGCATCGAATTGCTGCCGGAAGACGGCCGGCCGGTGGCGGAGCTGAGCCTGCCCGATGCGGTTTACCAGGGCGTGACCCGCGCCGATCTCGGCGATCTCGGCGTGTTCAACGCGCAGGGCACGCCGGTGCCGTTCGCGCTGTGCGCCGCGCCGCCCCGGCCGGCGGTTCAGCCCGCCGACGTGGTCCTGCCGGTGTTCCCGCTGCGCACGGCCAAGGCCGCGGCCGCAGCCGCCAGCGTCAAGGTGGAGAGCGGTGGCGCCGTCAACGTCGAGGTGCAGCCGGCCGCCCCGGCGGTTTCCGCCGGCGAGGGTGGTGGCGCCACCGAAGTGGGCGCCTACGTCATCGACGCGCGCGCGGCCGCCGGCACGCTGGGTGCGATCCGCATCCGCTGGCGCTCCGCCGACGGCGCTTCCGAGCTGCACGTGCGGGTCGAGGACAGCGACGACCTCGACCAGTGGCAGACCCTGGTGCCACAGGCCACCCTGGTACAGGCCGGTACCGGGGGGCAGACCCTGCAGCGCGAGCGCATCGTCCTGCCCGTGGGCAACCGGGCCTACCTGCGCATCACCCGCAACGACGCCGGCCCGGCGCCATGGCTCGATGAAGTGCTGGGTGAGCTGCGGCCAACCGCGGCGCAGGGGCCGGCGGCGCTGTGGTTCGAGGCGGTGCGGCAGCCGCCGGACGCCGCCCACGGTTTCCCCTTCGATGCCGCGCGCCTGGCCCCGGTGGCCAGCGCCCATATCACCCTGCCGTCGCCGAACATGACCTTGCAGCTGGCCCTGCAGAGCCGCCCGCGCGCCGATGGCAGCTGGCGCACGGTGTGGAGCGGAACGGTGTACTCGGTCGGCGCCGGCCCCGACGAGCGGCACAGCGAAGATCCGCGCTTCGCCGCCGACAGCGACCGCTACTGGCGCATCCAGGTGCTGCAGGGGGCGGATTCGCTCGGCGGCGCCGTGCCGGACTTGCGCCTGGGCTTCGAGCCGGCCCGGCTGCGCTTCCTGGTCCAGGGCGACGGGCCGTTCCTGCTCGCCTACGGCAGCGGCCGTGCCCCCATCACGCCCTCGCCGGGCTGTGACGGCCTGCTGCGGGGGCTGCCGCAGGTGGAGTTGCAGTCCATGATCGGCGCCGTGCGGCTCGGAGCCGGACGCAGCCTGGGCGGTGCCGCGGCGCTGCAGCCACCACCCCGGCCGACGCCGCTGCGGCAGATGCTGCTGTGGGCGATCCTGCTGGCCGGGGCGGCCGCGGTCGCCTGGATGGCGATGACGCTGATCCGCTCGCTGCGGCGTTGAGGCCGGCCGCGGCTGCGGCCGGCTGCCTGTGCGGCGCCCTGCGCTGCGGGCGGGAAAAGCGGCGCAGGCAACAGCGAATCGGCGGAATCGGGCCAGCGTCGTGGTCCGCCGGAACCGCTGCCGGCCGCGATCAAGCCCGGCGCGGTCCTTGCCTGCCGGAAGTAATCGGCGTATTGATGGAGGCCGATGGAGTTGTTTGACGCCGCCGGGGGGAAAACTTGGAGAGATCCGTGGTTCCGGCGGCGAGGACCTGAGAGGTTTTTGGGATTGGGCCGGCTGTGCCGCCGGCGCGGTTGAACGCGGTTGAAATGGGGACGAGGTCCTCCGTAAAGGGGCCTCCGTGCGGGCAGTACCTATGGATTTGCCAAGAGGCGGTACGATTGCGCTGGGCCGGCGTGGGCACCTGGGCGATATGCTGGTGTGCCTGCCGCTGGTGGCGATGATCAAGCGGCAACGGCCGGACGTGCGGGTGTGCGTGGTGGCCTCGTCCTACACCATGCCGCTGCTGCAGAGTTGCGATTCGATCGACGAGCTGATCGAGGACATGGCGGTCCTCGACCATCCGCAGTTGCTGCGGCAGCGCCAGGTGGACGTGTTTCTCAACCCGATGGCGGACGCGGATCTGGCGCTGGCGGCGTACCGGGCGAAGGTGCCGCTGCGCATCGGCGATCTGGACCGGCCGAAGACGCTGCGCTGGTGCAACCGCTTTGTCTGGGGGCGCCGCAAATGGTCCGCCCTGCATGAGGCGCAGATCCTGCTGCGGCATCTGAAGCCGCTGGGGCTGCACCGCGCGATGCCTTTGTCCGAGCTGAAGCCACTGACGCGGCTGTCGCGCGTGCAGCCGCTGGACGAGTCGCTGCGCTGCCGCCTGGGTGGCGGGGTATTCAACCTGGTGATCCACCCCAAATCGAACAAGAACGGGCGCGAATGGCCGGCGCGGCACTTCCTGCGGCTGGTGCAGCTGCTCGAAGGCGAGCGTGTCCGCATCCTGCTGACTGGCGTGGAGGGCGAGATGCGCGAGCTGGCCGCCGAATGCCCGGAGCTGCTGAAGCACGACAAGGTGGTGGTGCTGATGGGCGCGACGGCGCCGTCGCAGCTGGTGTCGCTGATCGCGCACGCGGACGGGCTGGTGGCGAGCGGCACCGGGCCGCTGCACATCGCCGCGGCGCTGGGCATCCATGCGCTGGGGCTGTTCCCGCGCCGCGCCAGCATCGATGCGCGGCGCTGGCATCCGCTGGGCGTGAAGGGCGAGTCGCTGCAGATGGCGGGAAGCTGCGCCTTCCTGCGGCAGGATTGCGAGCAGGGCGCCGGCCGGCACAACTGTCGCTGCATGCTGGGCATCACGCCGGAGCGGGTGGCCGCGCGGGTGCGCACCTGGATGGCGGAGCGCCAGGCGGCGCAGGAGCTGTCGCTGGTCGCCTGAGCCCGTGCCCCGGCTTGCCGGCGCCGGCTCAGTAGTCGCGCCGCGGCGCCTCGTAGTTGTCGCTGGGGATCAGGAACGGCACCTTGCGTCCGCACAGGGCCTCCAGCGTCATCAGCTCGATGTCGGTGTGGTTCTTGAACGGCGCCGCGACGATGCGCTTGCCACTGCCCGGGTCCGGCTGCGCCAGGATGTAGCGCGGCGCGTCGTGGTGCTTCGACACGACATCCTGCGTTTCGCCGCCGGAAGCCTCGATGCGGGTATGGCCGTAGCAGGTGCAGAAGTAGGTCCGGTTCGCCGCCGCTTCGGTGTAGAAGCCGGTACCGCGGATGCCGATGGTGGCCACCGGCGTGCCGACCTGCACGCCCTGGTCCTCGTCGCGGTGGCCGAACACGCTGAGCAGCGCGCCGCTGAGCACCTGCAGGCCGCGGATCAGCAGTTGCTTGCCGCTCATTTCCAGCACCGAGCGTTCGCGCACGATGAAAGCGCCGTCGCCAACGGCGACGATGACCAGGCTGTCCGCTCCGGTCTCGATGCGGCTCTGCGCGGTGACCAGCGTATCCATGCCGGCCGGCTTGCCGTCGATCCGCACCTCGCCCTTGAGCTGGAACACCGACTTTCCTTCCGGCATCCTGCCGGGGATTCTGCCGAGCAGGCCGGCCAGTGCCGGCAGGTTCCAGCCGAAGCCGCCGACCAGCGCGCCGCTGCCCAGCGCCTGTACCAGGAAACGACGGCGCTGCTCGTGGACAGCTTCCGCACGCTCTGCCATCTTCTGCTTCATGACGCCCCCGATCCGCATCCGGCCGGCCCAGACTGTACACGCTTCCGCCGGCGCGGCGCTGCTGCTCGCCGCCTGCTGCGGCTGCGCACGGGCGGGCGAGCCGCCAACGCTGGGTTACAGCGGCGCTGTCGGCTTCGGTTACGACAGCAATCCGGCCAACGCCGAGTCGGGCAACACGGTGCCCGGCACCGGCTACGCCACCGCCAATGTTGCGGCCAGCCTGACGCAGCGTCCCGCCGGGCCGCTGGCGCTGCTGCTGCGCGGCAGCCTGGACGGGCAGCAGTATTTCAACTACGTCGGCCTGTCGAACGCCAAGGCCACGCTGCTGCTGCGCGCCCTGTACCGGCCGGACGGCAATTTCTTCGCGCCCACCCTGGCGCTTTGGGGTTCGGCCGCGGCCTGGCAGTTCGAGCGCTCGATGCGCAACAGCGGCGAGTACCGCGGCGGCGCCTACGCCAGCGAACAGCTCAGCACCGCCATCAAGCTGCGGGTGGGCGGCTATGTCAGCGAGCGCCGCGCCGCCAGCAGCGTGTTCGACCTGGACCACCAGGCCGCCACGCTGGACGCGGACTGGCTGCTCAGCGACCGGCTCACCGCCTATCTGGGCTACGAGTTCCGCTATGGCGGCTTCGCCACCTCCAGCCCGCCGGACAGCGGCGTCGCAGCCGGTGCCGCCGCCATCGCCAGGGACGATGCGATCAACCGCGATGGCCGGCCGGATACGGTCTATCGCCTGGATGGCCATGCCCAGATCGGCACGCTGGGCCTCAACTACGCGCTCAGCCCCTGGCTGGCGCTGGACGTGCAGGGCCTGGAAGCGCATACGCGCTCCACCGCCGGCGATCACTACAACCGCTGGATCGGCACAGCCGGCCTGCTGGCGCGTTTTTAGATACGGATGGGTGCGCCCGCGCTGTGACGCCGGGCGTCGCGGATTTGCAACATTGCCGATCCTATGCTGGCGTTTCATCCGTCACCCGCGAGGCGCTGCATGAAGCGTCGTTCGCCACCCTGGGGCGCCATCGAGGCCTTCATGGTCGCCAGCCGCGCCGCCAGTTTCAAGGACGCGGCGGCGCAGCTGGCATTGAGCCCGGCGGCTTTCACGCGCCGCATCCAGGCGCTGGAAAGCCACATCGGCGTGAAGCTGTTCGACCGCGGCGCCGCCGCGCCGACGCTGACCGTGGCCGGCGAGCGTTACCTGCAGCGCCTGCAGCCGAGCTACGAGGCGATGCGCGCGGCCACCGAGTGGATGGCGCCGGACCCGGAGCGGCGCGCGCTGCGCCTGGGCGTGTCGCAGTCGTTCGCGGTGAGCTGGCTGGTGCCGCGCCTGCCGCGCTTCTACCAGCAGACCCAGGGCATCGACCTGACCTTGCAGACCTGCGCCGACAATGTCGACCTGCTGGGCGGCGCGGCCGATGTGCGCATCCTCTACGGCCACGGCGACTGGGGGCACTTCATGTCGCAGAAGCTGCTGGAGCTGGAGGCCTTCGTGGTGTGCGCGCCGCAGGTGATGGCCGGCCCGCAACTGCCGCGCCATCCGGGCGAGCTGTGCGACTATCCGCTGCTGGAGCTGGCGCATCCCGCCAACCAGTGGCGCGAGTGGCTGCGCCAGGCCGGTCTGCCGCCGCCGCGGCGCGAGCCGATGTGCTTCGACAGCGCGCAGGTCATGTACGAGGCCTGCGCCCAGGGCCTGGGGATGGCGCTGGGCGTGCCGCCGCTGGTGGATTCCTTCCTGGCCAGCGGCCGCCTGCGCATGCCGTTCGAGCGCAGCTATCCCATGAGCGGCGCCTACTACGTGGCGGCGCTGCCGCAGTTCCGCCGGCATGAGGCGGTGCAAATCCTGTGGCGCTGGCTGGTGTCCGAGGCTGCGCGGCAGAGCGTGAACCGCGACGGGCTGAAGCTCGTCGTATCGCAGTAACCTCCCTGCAACACTGCGTTTTCGCGCCAGTTTGAGGGCGCGGGCCGGGACTTTGCCGGTGGATTGCGGCATTTGCCGGCGCTTGTGTTTCGCGCAACGCGCATTGCCGCATTTTCGATTGAGCCGGCCGCCGCCGCGGGCAACCATGCGCCCCACTTCGGCAACCACGCAAACGGGGACGCGCATGGCGGGCAATTGGACTACGGGGGCCGCGGGCCTCACCGGTTTGTTTCTGGCGGTTTCGGCGCAGGCACAGGAGAGCGGAGCGCCGGGCCGCTCGGCCGAGCTGGATGCGGTGGTGGTCACCGGCACGCGCGCCCCGGACCGCACGGCGCTGCGCTCGTCGTCGCCGGTGGACGTGATCACGGCCGAGGCGCTGGCCGCCACCGGCTATGCCGACCTGGGCCGCGCGCTGGCGTTCTCCGAGCCCTCGGTCAATTACCCGCGCGCACAGACCACGCCGTCGGCAGCCAACACCCGCGCCATCACGCTGCGCGGCCTGTCACCCGACGAGGTGCTGGTGCTGGTCAACGGCAAGCGCTGGCACACCTCGGCGGTGATCAACGTCAATTTCGCGGTCGGGCGCGGCTCGGCGCCGTTCGACCTCAGCACCATCCCGGTGCTGGCCATCGACCATATCGAGGTGCTGCGCGACAGCGCCACCGCGCAATACGGCTCCGACGCCATCGCCGGCGTGATCAACATCATTCTCAAGTCCAATGCCGGCGGCGGCCTGGCGCAGCTGCAGGGCGGGCTGACCGAGCGCGGCGACGGCGGCAATGCCGACGCCGCCTTCAGCAAGGGCTTCGACCTCGGCGGCGGCGCGCGCCTGACGCTGTCCGGCGAGGGCAGCTATCAGGACAGCACCAACCGCGCCGCGGTGGACGGCCGCTATGGCCGCACCACCTTCCGCATCGGCGACCCGCGCTCGGTCAGCGGCGACATCGCCGCCTCGGCCATGCTGCCGCTGCCCGGCGCCTTCGGCCAGCTCTACGACGACCTGCTGCTGTCGCGCAAGGACAGCAGCAATGCCGGCGCTTTCGTCGTGCCGGGAACCTCGCCGCTGTATCCCGCCGGCTTCCTGCCGCTGATCAATCCGCTGCTGTGGGACGTGGGCAACACGCTGGGGCTGCGCAGCCGGCTGCCGTGGGACTGGCGCATGGATGTCAGCAACACCTTCGGTTATTCGGACGCCCAGTTCCGCGTCAACGACAGCGCCAACGCCTCGCTCGGCAGCGCCAGCCCCACCGCCTTCAACGCCGGCAGCGCCGCTCACCTGCAGGATGTCAGCAATGTCACGTTCAGCCGCGCGCTGCCGCGGTGGCTGAGCGGCGGCCACGTCGCGCTCGGCGCCGAGGCGCGTTACGAGTCCTACAGTCTCAGCGCCGGCGACGCAGCGTCCACAGCGGGTGCCGGTTCGGCCGGCTTTCCCGGCTTCAACCCGCGCATCCCGGTGGACAACTCGCGCAGCGCCGGCGCCGCCTTCCTCGACCTGGAATGGCAGCCGCTGCATTGGCTGACGCTGGGCGGGGCGGGGCGCTACGACCACTACAGCGACTTCGGCGGCGCTCCGACCTGGAAGGCCAGCTTCCGCGCCGAGGCCGCGCCCTGGCTGGCGCTGCGCGGCTCGGCCAGCACCGGCTTCCGCGCGCCCTCGCTGCAGCAGGAGCACTACAGCTCGATCACCACCGTGGCCAACGGCGGCGCCAGCAAGACACTGGTCAACGTCGGCACCTTCCAGGTCAGCGACCCGGTGGCGCAGGCGCTGGGCGCCACACCGCTGCAGGCGGAGAAGTCGCGCGACTACTCGCTCGGCCTGGTGCTGACGCCGCTGCGGCGCCTGTCCTTCAGCGCCGACTGGTTCCGCACCGACATCGACCGCCGCATCGCGCTCAGCGACGCGCTCAGCGGCGCGGCGGTCAGCGCCGCGTTGAAGGGCGCCGGCATCACCAACGTGCAGCAGGTGGCATTCTTCACCAACGCGCTCAACACGCGTACCCAGGGTTACGACCTGGCCGGAAAATTCCGCGGCGATCTCGGCGACGCCGCCGACTATGCCGTCAGCCTGGCTTACGAACGCTCGCCCACCGTGGTGCGCAGCCGCGCCGGCAATGCGGCCCTGCCGGGGTTGACGCTCAACGGCACCCATTCGACGCTGCTGCTGACCGCGGCGCAGCCGGTGGACAAGCTGACCTCCGGCTTCAGCCTGCACGCCGGGCCATACAGCGCCTTCCTCGACGTGACGCGCTTCGGCAGGTACACCGACGCGCCGATCCTCGATCCGCAGACCTTCGGTGCCAAGACGGTGGTCGACCTGTCGCTGGCGGCGACGCTGTCGCGCGGCCTGAGCCTGACCGTGGGCGTGCTCAACGTCGGCGATGTCTACCCCACGCCGCTGGCCGAGACCGGGCCGTCCTTCCCGAGCTACAAGACCTTCGGCGGCAGCTATGTCTACGGCGAGGAGTCGCCCTGGGGCACGCAGGGGCGGGCCTACTACGCGCGGCTGGCGCTGGACCTGTGAAGGCGCCGGCGACGATGAAACTGGCGCTGGTGTCCGACACGCATCTGGCGCCGCGGGCGGCGGCCTTCGGCGACAACTGGCAGGCGGCGCGGCGCTGGATCGCGGCGCAGCGGCCGGACCTGGTGGTGCACCTGGGCGACATCAGCGCCGACGGCGAGCACGACCCGGCCGAACTGCAGCAGGCCAGCGCCAGCCTCAGCGGCCTCGCCGCGCCGTTGCGCTGCCTGCCCGGCAATCACGACATCGGCGACCAGCCCGGCGCCGCGGCGCTGGCGCAGTACCGCCGCAGCTTCGGCGCCGACCGCTGGTCGCTGCTGGCCGCGGACTGGCAGCTGATCGGGCTCAACGCGCAGCTGCTGGGCGCCGGCGGCGCCGAGGAACAGACGCAGTTCGACTGGCTGCAGCAGGAGCTGGCGCGCAGCGTGGCGCCTGTGGGGCTGCTGCTGCACAAGCCGCTGATCGCCGCCGCGGCGGCGGCCACCGACGCGGCCGAACCCGGCGGGCGTTACGTGCCGCCGGCCGCGGCGCAGCGCCTGCTGCGGCTGCTGCGCGGCCGCAGCCTGCGCTTCGTGCTCAGCGGCCACACGCACCAGGCGCACCGCTTCAGCGTCGACGGCGTGGAGCAGATCTGGGTGCCGTCGACCTCGTTCTGCATCCCGGACGCCGTGCAGGAGCGGATCGGCAGCAAGTGCGTCGGTGCCATGCTGCTGCAACTGGACGGGCCGCAGTATCGCGCCGAGCTGCACACGCCGCCCGGCATGGTGCGGCACAACCTGCTCGATTTCGACAGCGTCTACCCGCAGCTCGGCGGCGTCAGGCAACGCCTGGGCGCGGCCGGCGCATTGTGAATCCGGAGCGTGACATGAGTGCCATCCAACCCCTGCAGCCGGCGGACGCCGTGGCAGGCCACGCCGCGCGCCGGCCGTTCGAGCGCGGCGGCGCTTATGCCTGGTACGTGGTGGGCGTGCTGGTGCTGGCCTATACCTTCTCGTTCCTCGACCGGCAGATCCTCAGCCTGCTGGTCGAGCCGATCAAGCGCGACCTGGGGGTCAACGACACCGCGGTGAGCCTGCTGCAAGGCTTTGCCTTCGCCCTGCTGCTGGCGCTGGGCGGCATCCCGGTGGGGCGGCGCGTGGACAGCGGCCGCCGCGTCACACTGGTCGCCTGCGGCATCGCGTTGTGGAGCCTGATGACCGCCGGCTGCGGGCTGGCGCGCAGTTACAGCGCGCTGCTGTTGTGCCGCATGGGTGTGGGCGCCGGCGAGTCCACGCTGACGCCTTCGGCCTACTCGCTGCTCAGCGACTACTTCCCGCCGCGGCGCCTGGGACTGGCGCTGGGCGCGTACAGCATCGGCGTTTACATCGGCAGCGGCCTGGCGCTGCTGCTCGGCGCCGTGCTCATCGCGCGCGTGGCGCAGCTGCAGCCGGTGCTGCCGCTGCTCGGGCCGGTTCATGCCTGGCAGCTGATCTTCCTGGCGGTGGGCCTGCCGGGCCTGGCGGTGGCGCTGTGGGCGGCAAGCCTGCGCGAGCCGCCGCGCAGCGACGGCGCGGTGGCGCAGCCGCCGTTGGCCGAGGTATGGCGCTATTTCCGCAGCAACGCGCGCAGCCTGGTGTGCCTGAACCTGTGCATGGCCTTCGCCGCGATGATGAACTACGCCGTCAACGCCTGGGTGCCGAGCTTCCTGATCCGCAGCTTCGGCTGGACTGCGGTGCAGGCCGGGCGTGGCTACGGTGTGCTGATTGTGATCTGCGGTAGCCTCGGCGTGGTTTGCGGCGGCCTGCTCGGCGACTGGCTGGTTGGCCGTGGTGTGCACGATGGCCGCTTGCGGGTGATGGCGGGGGCGGCGCTGGCGGCGGCGCCCTGTGCCGCCGCCGCGCCATTGCTCGGCGGTGCCTGGGCGGCACTGGCGCTGCTGGCGCCGGCCACCTTCTTTGTCACCATGATCATCGGCAGCGGCCCATCGGCGCTGCAGGAGCTGGTGCCCAGCCGCATGCGCGGCCTGGCCTCGGCGGTGGCGGTGCTGGTGGTCAACCTGATCGGTCTCGGGCTGGGGCCGACCTGCATCGCCGCCATCACCGACTACGTCATCGGCGACGAGCGCCAGCTGGGCCGGGCGCTGGCCGTCGCCGCGCCGCTGATGCTGCTGGCGTCCGCCGGCTTTGCGTTTTACGGGCGCAGGCCGTACCTTCGCAGCCGCGCCCGGCTGCTGCAGGGCGCATGAGCCACGACCATCCGCCGGGCGCCTCATGGCGCGGACCGCACATGCCCCTGATCTACATGGTGCGCCACGGGCGCATCGCCGACGATGCCGCCAGCGCGCACGATCCCGAGCTGGGCGAAACCGGCTGGGCGCAGGCCGAGGCGGTGGCGCTGGAGCTGTCGCGCCGCATCGCCGCGCCGTTACCCATCCTCAGCAGCCCGCTGCGCCGTTGCCGTGAAACAGCCGCGCCGCTGGCGCGGCTGTGGCAGGCCGACGTGACGGTGGAGCCGCGCGTGATCGAGGTGCCGTCGCCGCGCAGCGAGGAGGTGTCGCGCGAGGTGTGGCTGAAGCGCATGCTGGCCGCCAGCTGGGCCGAGGCGGCGCAGCAGGGCGCGGCGCTGCAGCCCGGATACGACGTGGTTCTGGCCCGCTGGCGCGAGGACGTGTGCCTGGCGCTGCTGGACTGCCGTGAGGACTGCGTGATCTTTTCGCACTATGTGCCGATCAATGTGCTGGCCGGCACCGCGCTGGGTTCGGAGCGCATTGTCAATTTCCGCCCGGCCAATGCCTCGGTGACGCTGTTCCGCGTCGAATCCGGCCGGTTCCAGCTGCTGCAGCGCGGACACGAGGCGGACACGCGCGTGGCCTGAGGCTGGCGCCGTCGCGCGGCGGGCCCGACTGCGGCATGATGGATCCACTCCACCAGGGCTGAAAGCGCCATGCCACCCGGTAAACCCGAAGCGGACAAGCTCGACCGCGTGCTGGCCGATGCGCGGCGCCACGCCGACCAGCGCGCACTGGGCTACCGCGAGCAGGCGCTGAAGCTGTACCCCTGGATTTGCGGACGCTGCCGGCGCGAATTCACCCGCGCCAACCTGCGCGAGCTGACGGTGCATCACCGCAACCACAACCACGACGACAACCCGGCCGATGGCAGCAACTGGGAACTGCTGTGCCTGTACTGCCACGACAACGAACACTCGCGCCATCTCGACCATGCCGCCGGCGCCGCAACGGCGGGCGGATCGGGCACGGTGGCCACCGGCAACCCCTTCGCAGACCTGAAGAGCCTGATGAAGCTGCCGAAGTCCTGAGGACACTAGGGAACCTCTGAACAAGTCCCTGCCCTGCCGCGGCTTGCCTTTTCGCGCAG
>CAYVKA010000041.1:0-43751 GCA_964451925.1 uncultured Nevskia sp.
GCTCCTCATGTACTTCCAGTACACCTCGTCGCTCGCGCCTTGCCTGGCCCAAAATGGGGGGCAACGGCAGGGCAGGGACTTGTTCAGAGGTCCCCTAGTGGCTGAGGCGCCGGATGCCGCGATCCAGCCCGGCCAGCGTCAGCGGGAACATGCGGTCCTCGCCGATCAGCTGCTGGGTGGCCTGGATCGAAGGCGTGTACTCCCAGCGGTCCTCGTGCTCCGGATTGAGCCAGATGGCGCGCGGGAAGGTGTCGGTGAGGCGCTTGAACCAGACCGCGCCGGCCTCCTCGTTCCAGTGCTCGACGCTGCCACCGGGGTGCAGGATCTCGTACGGGCTCATGGTGGCGTCGCCGACGACCACCAGCTTGTAGTCCGGCGTATAGCGGTGCATCACGTCGAACAGCGGGATGCGCTCGGCATGGCGCCGGCGATTGTCCTTCCACACGCTCTCGTAGAGGAAGTTGTGGAAGTAGAAATATTCCAGGTGCTTGAACTCGGTCTTGCAGGCGGAGAACAGCTCCTCGCACACCTTGACGTGCGGGTCCATCGAGCCGCCGACGTCGAGGAACAGCAGCACCTTCACCGCGTTGTGCCGCTCCGGCATCATCTTCAGATCCAGCCAGCCGGCGTTGCGCGCGGTGCCTTCGATGGTGCCGTCGAGGTCGAGCACGTCGGGGGCGCCCTCGCGGGCGAAGCGGCGCAGCTTGCGCAGCGCCACCTTGATGTTGCGGGTGCCCAGCTCGACGCTGTCGTCGAGATTGCGGTACTCGCGCTTCTCCCACACCTTGACCGCCTTCTTCTGCCCGCCCTCGCCGCCGATGCGCACGCCTTCGGGATTGTAGCCGCCGTTGCCGAAGGGGCTGGTGCCGCCGGTGCCGATCCACTTGTTGCCGCCCTGGTGGCGCTCCTTCTGCTCCTCCAGGCGTTGCCTCAGCGTCTCCATCAGCTTGTCCCAGCCGCCGAGGGCCTCGATCTTGGCGCGCTCCTCCTCGCTCAGCAGCTTCATCGCCTCCAGCCGCAGCCATTCCTCGGGAATGGCCTTGTCGAAGCCCTCGAACACCTTGTCCACGCCCTTGAAATAGGCGGCGAAGGCGCGGTCGTAACGGTCGAACTGGCTCTCGTCCTTGACCAGGATGGTGCGCGCCAGCACGTAGAAATCGTCCAGGCTGAAGATGATGACGTGCTGGCGCATCGCATCCAGCAGCGCCAGGAATTCGCCCAGGCCCGGCTTCAGGCCGGCGGCGCGCAGGGTGAGGAAAAAGCCGAAGAGCATGACGGGAACTGTAAACGATCCCGTGGAGCCGCGCGACGGGCGCCAACGGCGCCACGGCGGCCCCGCCCTACTTGTGATCCAGCGAGCGCACGCCGTCCCAATCCGCCGGCGGCGGCTGCGCCATGTAGCCACGGCAGCGCTGCAGGTAAAGCTGTGACGGATAGTCCGCCGGATTCAGCGCCAGCGCCTCGGCGAAGGCCTGCGCACCTTCCTGCCAGTCGCGCAGCCGGTAAGCGCGCAAGCCTTCGGCGTAGGCGGCCAGGCAGCGGTCGAGGTTGGGGAAGCTGTACTCGTCGTGATATCCCAGGGCCTCGTACACCGCCACCGGCTGGTCCTTGCCCTTGACCCGCAGCAGCTCGATCTCGCGCAGCGCCGTGGGCAGCGTCAGCGCCTCGGCTGTGGCCTGGGCCAGCAGCACCTTGACGCGGTATTCCTTGGTCGCGCCTTCCAGGCGCGAGGCCAGGTTGACGCTGTCGCCGATCACCGTGTACTCCATGCGCCGCGGCGAGCCGATGTTGCCGACCACCACATCGCCGGTGGCGACGCCGATACCGATGTCGATGACCTTGCGCCCCGCCTCGCGGCGGCGCTGGTTGAGCGCGCTCAGGCGGCGCAGCATGGCGTTGGCCACCGCCACCGCGTTGTCGGCGTCGCGCGCCCCCTGGAACGGCACGCCGAACAGCGCCATCATGGCGTCGCCGATGTATTTGTCGAGCACGCCGCCATACTGGAAGATGGCCTCGACCATCTCCTCGAAGTACTCGTTGAGCAGCGCCACGGTCTCGCGCGGGCCCAGCGCCTCGGCGGTGCTGGTGAAGCCGCGCACGTCCGAGAACAGGATGGTGCTGCGCTGGATCTGGCCGCCAAGCGCGGCCTCGCCGGCCTCGAGCAGCTGATCGGCCACCTCCTTGCTCATGTAGCGCGCCATGGTGCTGCGCACGCGCTTCTCGCGCGTCTGGTCCTCGAACGACAGGATCACGCCGATGGCCTGGCCCTCGGCGTTCTTCAACGGCGTCGCGGTGAGGTTGACCGAGGCCACGGTGCTGTCCGGATGCACCAGCGCCGCGTCCGCGGCGAAATCGGCGCGGCCGCTCAGCTGCACCCGGTCGACGCTGCGCAGCACCCATTCGTTGTCGCCGACGAACACCGCCACCGCCGGCTGCTGCAGGATCGCGCCCGCCTCGCGCCCGAGCATGCGCAGCGCCGCGCCGTTGGCGGTGATCACGCGGCGCTCGCGGTCCAGCGTGATGACGCCGTTGGTGGTGCTGGCCAGGATGTTCTCGTTGTAGCTCTTGACCGACAGCACCTCGTCGAACAGCTGGGCGTTTTCCAGGGCCACCGCGATCTGCGCGGTGAAGGCGCGCAGGCGCTGTTCGTCCTTCACCGTGAACACGCCTTCGCGCTTGTTCAGCACCTCGGTCACGCCCAGGCGTTGGCCCTTCTTGTTGACGATCGGCATGCACAGGATGGAGCGGGTGCGGAAGCCGGTGTGCAGGTCCACGTCCGGATTGAAGCGCGGATCGCCGTAGGGATTGGCCACGTTCTCACCCAGGCCGCTGCTGAACACCGCGCCGGCGATGCCGGCCCCGGCCGGGATGCGGATCTCCGCCGTCTGCAGGCCGACGCCGTAGCGCGACCACAGTTGCTGGTGCTCGGCGTCATAAACGAACAGGGTGCTGCGCTCGGCGTCGAGCAACTCGGTGGCGGCGCCCATGATGCGGCCGATCAGCACGTCGAGCTGCAGCTCGCCGGCCAGATCCTGCGCCACTTCGAGGATGCGCACTTCCTCGCGCAAGCCGTCGGTCATCAGGTTGAAGCCGCGCGTGAGGTCGGCGTATTCGTCGGTGTCCAGCACTTTCAGGTCGACGTCGAGATTGCCGCGCTCCACCTCGTTCATGCCGGCGATCAGCCGCGCCGCCGAGCGCGACACCTCCTGCGCCGTCAGCACCGCCATGGCCACGGCGCCGGCGATGGTCACGGTCAGCGCCCCGCCGATCCAGCCCCACAGCGGCCACATCAGCTGGAAACTGACGTGCACCCCCTGCGCACGCAGCATCTGGTCGACCTTGAACAGCACCGTGGTGGCGATGAACAGCAGCGGCAGCGCGGTGATGAACAGGCACAGGTACAGCAGTTTGCTCTTCAGCTTGATGGCGATCAGCCGGCGCTGGTCGATGCGCGTCATTTCCGGGCAGTGCTGCCACAGGTACTCCACCACCGGCACCATGTGGCGCGCCGCGACGAAGTACTCGATGGCGCCGTAGATCGGGCAGGCGAACAGCAGCACCAGCGCCGGGAACATGATGATCTGCCATACCGCGAAATCGCCCTGCCACAGCCAGTTGGTGAGCAGCAGCGAGCTGAGCGAGACCAGCGCGCCGAGCAAACCGCGCACCAGCGTCACGCGCAGGAAAGCGTAGTAAGGCAGGTTCAGCGCCCGCACCAGGGCCTGCGAGATGGCGGCGTGGGAGGGCGCCATGCCGCGGTCGAGCTGATCCCAGACCTCGCCCAGCGGCTTGTAGTAGCGGCGGATCAGCCACAGCTCCGGCACGATGAACAGGGCCACGAAAGGCGGGATCTGCGGCGTCAGCTTGAGCCACTGCTGCGGGCTGAACTGCAGGCCGAGGAAGCACAGCGTGATGGTGCCCAGCACCGCCGGGATCGAGCCCTTGATGAACAGCACGATGAAACCGCGATACAGCGCGCGCGCGTCCCCCGGGGCCGGAAGCGCCGCCATGGGCTGCTGCGCCGCGGTGGCCGCGGCTGATGATGCCGTCAGCATAGGCGGCCATGGTATCCAGCCTTTTGCCACAAGGCTATTCGCGCGGCGGACCTTCGTCACAGTCCGCGGCGGGATGAGAACGGCGCGGCTTTGCGGCATGCTAGCGCTGCCGCCCGCCCCATTCCACGCCATGTTCGAGTCCGAAACCCTGCGCGCCGCCGAGGCGCACCTGCGCCGGCGTGACAAAAAGCTGGCCCGCGTCATCGACGCGCACGGCCCCTGCACCCTGGCCGGCCGCCGGCGCGACCCGTTCCACGTGCTGTGCAGCTCGATCATCAGCCAGCAGCTGTCATCCAAGGCCGCCGACACCATCCAGGCACGGGTGGCCGCCGCCACACTGGCCGGCGCGCGCTTCAAGCCCGGCCATTTCCTAGACATGACGCCGGAGGCGTTGCGCGCCTGCGGCCTGTCCAACGCCAAGGCCAAATGGCTCAAGGCGGCGGCCGAGATCCACCACGCCGACGCCGCTTATTTCCGCAAACTGGACCGGCTCGACGACGAGGCCGCCATCGAGACCCTCGACGCCCTGCCCGGCATCGGCCGCTGGACCGCCGAGATGTTCCTGATCTTCGCCCTGGGCCGGCTCGACATCTTTTCACTCGGCGACGCCGGCCTGCGCCGCGGCCTCAACCTGCTGCACAACCGGGGTGAAAAGCTCGACGACGAGGCTTCGCTGACGATCACCGCGAAGTGGGCTCCCTACCGCTCCATCGGCAGCTGGTACCTGTGGCGCGTGGCGGACACCAAGGCGGTCAGCAGCGAAAAGGCCTGAGGCCGCGCGGCGACCGGCTAGGGCCCGTTAACACGGATTGGGTCGCTGCGACGGCGGCTATTTTTGCGCAGCGCTTAGTCGGACAGGACGCGGCATGGTGATTCCATGCAAGTCCTGGCCGGCGTAGCGATGCGCAACAATGGCCCCGTCCCCCACCATGTTCGTGGGGGTTGCGCCCCCCGCTGTTATAAAAGCGGGGGGGCAACGCGGCGATCCAATCCGTGTTAACAGGCCCTAGCGCCGCACCTGCACGTAGTGCCGCTCGCCGTTGCGCGGGTCGTAGTAGACCTCGGTCAGCCGGCCGCTGCCGGGGTCGACGAAGCGTTCGCCGGTGGCGGTCCAGCGCGGATCGGGCGCGCCCGGCTGCGGCGGCTTGTACTGCCAGCG
This sequence comes from uncultured Nevskia sp., assembly GCA_964451925.1. Lineage (GTDB taxonomy): Bacteria > Pseudomonadota > Gammaproteobacteria > Nevskiales > Nevskiaceae > Nevskia. The sequence goes on from CAYVKA010000041.1 coordinate 5,215, forward strand.
CTCCCAGGCGATGCCGGCGGTGAGGACCAGCCCGAGCACCAGCAGCTGCGGCAGGATCGGGTAGAAGCCGCGCACGACGCACACCGCCGCCGCCAGCAGCAGCAGCACGCCCACCACCAGCAGCACCTTGCGCAGCATCTCAGCGCACCTGTTCCAGCACCACGGCAGTGCCGTAGGCCACGATCTCGCTCATGGTCTGGCCGATCTCGGCCGAGTCGAAGCGCATCATGACGATGGCGTTGGCGCCCATGGCGGTGGCGTTCTCCACCATGCGGTCAATGGCGTGGCGACGCGCCTCTTCCAGCAGCTGGGTGTATTCCGGGATCTCGCCGCCACCGAGCGAGCGCAAGCCGGCCATGATGTTGCCGCCGATGCCGCGGCTGCGCACCACCACGCCGAACACCTGCCCCTTGGTTTCACGCACCCGGTGGCCGGCCACGTTTTCGCTGGTGACGATGATCATCGCAAGCTCCTGTGCAACGCAGCGATCCAATGACTGTCAACAGACCCTAGTCTACGATGGGGCGAATTTGCCGGGGGAGCCGAAGTCATGACCGTCAGCATCGAAAAGCAGGGCCGCGTCACCACCGTGATCCTCAACCGTCCCGAGGTGCGCAACGCCATCGACCGCGCCACTGCCGACGCACTGGCCGAGGCCTTCCTGGCCTTCGACGCCGATGCGGGGGCCGACGCGGCGGTGCTGTGGGGCGCCGGCGGCCACTTCTGCGCCGGCGCCGACCTCAAGGCCCTGGCCAGCGGCAAGCCGCCGAACCGTGTCGAGGAGGATGGCGACGGTCCGCTTGGGCCGACGCGTATGCGCCTGTCCAAGCCGGTGATCGCCGCCATCTCCGGCTACGCCGTGGCCGGCGGCTTCGAGTTGGCCTGCTGGTGCGACCTGCGGGTGATGGAGGACGACGCCGTGCTCGGCATCTTCTGCCGCCGCTGGGGCGTGCCGCTGGTCGATGGCGGCAGCATCCGCCTGCCCCGCCTGATCGGCCTGTCGCGGGCCATGGACCTGATCCTCACCGGCCGCCCGGTGCAGGCCATGGAGGCGCAGCAGATGGGCCTGGCCAACCGGGTGGTGCCCAAGGGCGACGCGCGCGCCGCCGCCGAGGCGCTGGCGGCGGAACTGGCGCGCTTTCCGCAGCTGTGCCTGCGCAACGACCGTCTCAGCGCCTACGAGCAATACGACCTGGACCTGGAGCAGGCGCTGCGCAACGAGACGCACCGCGGACGCGAGACCCTGGGCAGCGGCGAAACCCTGCGCGGCGCCAGCCGCTTCGCCTCCGGACGCGGGCGCGGCGGCAGTTTCGAGGACCTCTAGCGCCGATCGCCGCCGGGGGCTACTGCCCCTGCGATTCGGGCACATTGGGCGCCACCGCCGCAGGCGGCGGCAGCAGGCCGCGGCAGTTCGGCGGCAAGGCCTCGTAGCCGGCCTTGTAATCCGCGCCGAGGCCGCCGGTGCGCTGGATCAGGTCGCCGGTCAGCTTGGTGCAGCTCACCAGCTGCTGCTGGTCGCCGGCGGCGGCTCCGGATGCCGGCTGCACGGCGCTGTGCGAACGCAGCGCGAAATAGGCCAGCAGGCCGACGACGAGCAGCGCCAGCAGCAGGGCCAGCATATTGCCGCGCTGACGCGAAGGCGGGTTTTTCATGCCCTCAATTTAGCGCATCCCGGCCGCCGCGGCCGGCTTCAGAAGGCAAACCCCAGCGGCGCATACTGGCCCGAGACCGGCAGCGGGCGCAGCGGCCCGCGGCTCATGCGGCGACAAAGCTGGTGCATCAACTGCTGGCCCTCGGCCCATTCGCCCAGGCCGGAGTCGGCGTTGATATGGCCCTTGCGTCCCAGGTCGATGAATTCGCTGCCCCAGTCCGCCGCCCACCGCCGTGCCAGCGGCAGCGGCATCCACGGGTCATCGCCGCTGGCCACCACCGTGCTGGGGAACAGCAGCGGCACCTGCGGCAGCACCTGCTCCACGCCAAAGCGTTGCGGGTTGGCCGGCGCCACCAGCAGCGCGCCGGCGATCAGGTTGGACTGGAAAGTCTCGGCCCGCACCGCCGCCAGGCAGCCGAAACTGTGCGCCACCACCAGGGCCGGCTCATCCAGCTCCAGCGCCGTCTCGACGATGCGCCGCGCCCAGCGGTCCAGGTCCGGCGCGCTCCAGTCGTCCTGCTGCACGCGCAGGAACTGCGGGAAGCGGCGTTGCCACAAGGTCTGCCAATGCAGCGGGCCGCTGCCGCGCAGCCCCGGAACCACCAGCACCGGCCCGTCCCATTCCAGCCCGTCCAGTTTGAAATTGCCGAATACGCTCATTGCCTGCTCGCCATCCGTAAAGGTGCCGCGGAGGCGGCACCGGATGCACAGGAGCTTAGGGCGACGCAGACCGGACTGGAAGTTATAAAAAAAACTTTATTAATACCGTTCAGGCCTAAGAGGGCCGCGCATTCGGCCACCGCCCGGCACGGGTCTGTGGCTAGTTCGAGCCGAACACCTTTTTCAGCAGGTCGGTGCTGCGCGCCGCCGGATCGGTACGGATCGCCTTTTCCTCGTCGCCGACGCGCAGGTACAGCCCGTCCAGCGCCTTCTGCGTGACATAGCTGTTGAGATCAGCCTTGTCGCCCAGCATCGAGCTCATCGGCCCGGCCGAGGCCATGACGCTGTTGTACTGCTGCGCCAGGCCGGACCGGGCGGTGACCTTGGCCACGATCGGCTTGAATCGCGCCGTCAGCGTATCGCTGGTGGCGCGCTTGAAATACTGCGTCGCCGCGTCCTGCGGACCGCTGAGGATGCCGCGCACGTCGTTCAGGGTCAGCTTCTGCACCGCCTGGCTGAAGACATCGGCGGCCACCGGCACCGCCTGCTCGGCGGCACGGTTGAAGGACAGCTGCAGCGCGTCGAGCTGCGCGCCCATGCCGGCGGTCTGCAGCACGCTTTCCAGCTGCTGCACCGGACCCGGCAGCGGAATGCGGAACCGCGGGTTGCCCCAGAAGCCGTCGCTGCGCCCCAGCTCGTTGATGGCGCTGCGGGCGCCCTTGGCCAGCGCCTGCTTCAGGCCGGCGCCGATATCGGCGTCGGACAGGGCGCTCTGCGCCGCCGGCTGCTGCAGCATGCTCTTGGCGAAGTCCGAAAACTGGTCGGCGCGGCTGCCTGCGGCGCTGCACAGGCTCAGGGCCAGAGCGGCGGCAAGGGCATAACGGGCGGGTGTGCGATCCATGGCGAGCCTCCGGGGTGGGAGCTCAAGGCTAGTCCATCAGGCCGTCAAACAGGTGAAACGGCCCGAAATAGATGCGTTTTCACATTGACACGCGTACAATCCGCGATCTTTTTTGGGTTTGTGTCATCCTATTGTGTTCCGGCCTGCCCATGGGGCCTGGCCAGTGCGGCAAGCAAAGCCCCGCACCCCCCGCCTAAGCAATTTCCTGTTCTGGTGCTCCCGTGATTGAGAATCTCCGCAACATCGCCATCATCGCCCACGTCGATCATGGCAAGACCACCCTGGTGGACAAGCTCCTGCGCCAGTCCGGCACGCTCGACGTGCGCGAGAACCTGGGCGAGCGCGTGATGGACTCCAACGACCTGGAGCGTGAACGCGGCATCACCATCCTGTCGAAGAACACGGCGATCCGCTGGACCGACAAGCGCACCAACACCCTGTACCGCATCAACATCGTCGACACCCCCGGGCACGCCGACTTCGGCGGCGAAGTGGAGCGCGTGCTGTCGATGGTGGACTGCGTCTGCCTGCTGGTCGACGCCGTCGACGGCCCCATGCCGCAGACCCGTTTCGTCACCCAGAAGGCCTTCAACATGGGCCTCAACCCGATCGTGGTGGTGAACAAGGTCGATCGTCCCGGCGCCCGCCCGCACTGGGTCATCGACCAGGTCTTCGACCTGTTCGACAAGCTCGGCGGCACCGACGAGCAGCTCGATTTCCCGGTGGTCTACGCCTCGGCCCTGAACGGCTACGCCGGCCTCGACGCCGAAGTGCGCGAAGGCAACATGGACCCGCTGTTCCAGACCATCGTCGACAAGGTGTCGCCGCCCAAGGTCGACGCCGAGGGTCCGTTCCAAATGCAGGTGACCTCGCTGGCTTACTCCACCTATGTCGGCGTCATCGGCACCGGCCGCATCAGCCGCGGCCGCATCAAGGCCAACTCGCCGGTGTCGGTGGTGGCCCGCGACGGCAAGGTGCGCCCCGGCCGCGTGCTGCAGGTGCTGGGCTTCATGGGCCTGGACAAGGTTGAAGTGCCCGAGGCCAGCGCCGGCGACATCATCGCCGTCACCGGCATCGAGGAACTGGGCATTTCCGAGACCATCTGCGACGCCAAAAATCCGGAGCAGCTGCCGACGCTGCAGGTCGACGAGCCGACCATGAGCATGACCTTCGAGGTCAACAAGTCGCCGTTCGCCGGCAAGGAAGGCAAGTTCCTCACCTCGCGCCAGATCAACGATCGCCTGCAGCGCGAGCTGCGCACCAATGTCGCGCTGCGCGTCGAGCAGGGCGAATCGCCCGACCAGTTCCGCGTCTCCGGCCGCGGCCTGCTGCACCTGGGCATCCTGCTGGAGAACATGCGCCGCGAGGGCTACGAGGTGGCGGTGTCGCGGCCGCAGGTGATCCTGAAGGAGATCGACGGCCAGGTGTGCGAGCCGTACGAGCTGCTGGTGGCCGACGTCGAGGACAAGGATCAGGGCGGCGCCATCCAGGGGCTGGCCGAGCGCGGCGGCAAGATGCAGAACATGGTGCCGGACGGCAAGGGCCGCGTGCGCCTGGAATACAGCATTCCCTCGCGCGGGCTGATCGGCTTCCATACCGAGTTCATGTCCATGACCAAGGGCACCGGCCTGCTGTTCCACAACTTCGACCATTTCGGCCCGAAGGCGGAGAGCAGCGACATCGGCCAGCGCCACAACGGCGTGATGATCTCCAACGACCAGGGCTCGGTCCCTGCCTACGCCCTGTTCAACCTGCAGGAGCGCGGCCGCATGATCTCCGAGCCGGGCGACGAGATCTACGAAGGCCAGATCGTCGGCATCCACGCCCGCGACAACGACCTGGTGGTCAATGCCCTCAAGGGCAAGAAGCTGACCAACATGCGCGCCTCCGGTTCGGATGAAAACGTGTTGCTGACCCCGGCGGTGAAGTTCTCGCTGGAGCAGGCGCTGGAATTCATCAACGACGACGAGCTGGTCGAACTGACGCCGAGCTCGATCCGCGTGCGCAAGAAGCACCTGAAGGAACAGGACCGCAAGCGCGCCGATCGCGCCGACTGATCCTGCCGCTTCAACAGCCCCGCAACGGCATCCGCCTTGCGGGGCTTTTTTTTGGCCTATCCGGCAGCGCCCGCAACCTGGCGGCGCTCCCGCTCCGCGCCATCACCGGCGGGACGCCCTTGCACGCCGGCGGCCGGTTCCGGCGCCTCCAGCCGCAGGCGCGGCAGATGCTGCGGATACTCCCGCTGCATGTGGGCGATCAGGCCCTCGCGCACCTTGCAGCGCAGGTCCCAGTTGCGGTCGGAATTGAGCGAGGTGACCAGGGCGCGCAGCTGCATCGACTTGTCGCTGGTGTCGGTCACCTGCAGCAGGCACAGGCGGCCGTCCCATTCCGGCGCCGCCTCGCAGATGCGCTTCAGCTCGGCGCGCAACGGCTCCAGCGGCGCACCGTAATCCACCCACCAGAACACGCTGCCGATGATGCGCGAGGTGGTCCGGGTCCAGTTGGCGAACGGGTTCTCGATGAACCATTGCAGCGGCACCACCAGGCGCCGCTCGTCCCACAGGCGCAGCACCACGTAGGTGCCGGTGATTTCCTCGACCCGACCCCACTCGCCCTGCACCACCAGCACGTCGTCGAAGCGGATCGGCTGGGTCAGCGCCAGCTGCAGGCCGGCCAGCAGGTTGCCGAGCACCGACTTGGCCGCCAGGCCCACCACCAGGCCGACCACGCCGGCCGAGGCCAACAGGCTGGTGCCGAGATGCCGCACGGTGGGAAAGGTCATCAGCGCCAGCGACACGCCGATCAGCACGATCAGGAAAATCAGGCTGCGGCTGAGTACGCGCGCCTGGGTCAGGATGCGCCGCGCCTGCAGGTTGTCCTCGGCCTCGTAGGGATTGAGGCTGACCAGCGCCGTCGCAGCGGCGGCGACGCAGCGCGCCGACAGCCAGGTCAGCGCCGCGATCAACGCCACCGCGGTCAGGTGCCGCACCTGCGCCAGCAGCGGCAGCCCGTCCGGCGTCAGCCCCCAGACCAGCTGCAGCACCAGCAGCGGCAACGCCAGGCGCACCGGCGCGCGCGCCCGGCGCACCACCGCGCCGCCGACACTGCCCTCCGGCAGCAGCCGCAGCAGCAGCGCGCCGCCGAGCAGCTCGGCCAGCAAGGCCACGCCCAGCGCCAGCAGCGCCGCGGCAACACTGTCGGTCCAGGGAGAATCAGGCAGGTACAGCAATGCCGCCAGGTCCATACGGGCACTCGCGCGGCCGCAACAGCGCCGCTTCCACGTCCATGTGTGCAGCATTGGACGGCGCCGGCGCCGTGATGTTCCGTAAAAAACGCACACCTAGACCTGCCGCTTCTCCGAACGCATGGTGCGCACGAAATCCTCCAGGCGGAAACCGGCCTGGTCCGGGTACTGGCGCTCGGTGGAGAAGGCGCCGACGATGCGGTCGAGGCGGAAATTGCGGAAATCCCGGCGCAGCTCGCACCAGGCGGCCAGCGACCAGGTGCTGCCCCAGAAATACAGGCCCAGCGGCCAGACGTGGCGCGTGCTGGGCTGGCTGGCGGCGTCCTTGTAATCCAGCAATGTGACGACTCGGCCGGCGATGACGTGGCGCAGCGTGTCGAGCACATCGCCGACCCCCGGGTCAGCGAAGCTCATGGCGTACAGCCGCGTGCGCTCCAGCTCGATGCGCCGGTGCTCCGGCAGCGCCGCCGCGATCTTGGCCAATGCCAGCTCCGAGGCCTGGCGCAGCTGCGGGCTGCCCCAGCTTCCGATCATGCGCGCGCCGGCGACCAGCGCCTCCACCTCGTCGAAGCTGAACATCAGCGGCGGCAGGTCGAACCCGGGCCGCAAGCGGTAACCGACGCCGGCCTCGCCCTCCACGGGCACGCCGGTGCGTTCCAGATCCTGGATGTCGCGGTACACGGTGCGCTGCGACACCTGCAGCCAGTCGGCCAACTGGGCGGCGGTGGTGAGCCGCCGCCCGCGCAGGTACTGGACAATCTGGAACAGCCGGTCGGCACGTCTCATGGCGCCTCAAGCATACAACCGGCGCCGCGCGGCCAAGCGCCACGATGGCGCCGCGCGCGCCACCGCCGGCAACCACCTGCGCCAGGCCGCCAGCGCCAGGCCGGCGGCGATGGCCAGGTCGGGCAGCAACAGCGCCAGCGCCGCTTGCGCCAGCCGGGCGCACCACGGCAGGACGAAGGGCCGCGTGCTGCCCTCGCTCAACAACGCCGGCGCCAGGGCCGGATGCAGCAACAGGCTCGGGTTCATGGGTGCTCCTTGATGGTTCGCGCCGCTTCCTTGTCGGCCGGAACGGATTTCCCGGCTCCACCTGTATGTCGAACGGGCGGGTCGGGAATCGACATCCGCCGCGTCAATTCACCGCCCGCGGATCGAACTGCGGGTTCTCGATCAGCGAGAAGACGTTGCCGAACGGGTCGAGCACCGAGCCGACCTTGATGCCGCCGCCGACCTCGCGGGCCGGCTCGTTGGGCTTGGCGCCGAGCCGCAGCAGGCGCGCCAGCTCGCTGTCGATGCAGGGCACGCCCCAGTAGGCCTGTACGCCGAGCGAGCCCGGCCGGCCGTCGGGAATCAGGCCCAGCTCGAAGCCACCGACGCTGAAGCCGACGTAGAACGGCTGGTCGAAGTACGGCGTCACGCCCAGCACCTTGCTGTACCAGTCGCGCCCTTCGCCCAGTTCCGGCACCGGGTAGATGGCGCTGCGCAAACCGAGAATCATGGCGTTCTCCTGGTCGGGGTTCAGGCCAGCGCGTGCAGGCCGACGCGGTTGCCCTCGCTGTCGCGGAACAGCGCGTAGCAGCCGATGTCGTCGGGCAGCTCGGTGCGCGGCACCAGCACCTCGCCGCCGGCGGCCCGGACCCGCGCCAGCACCTGGTCCAGCTGCGGGTCGGCGTTGAGGTAGACCACGGTGCCGCCGTCGCCCGGCAGCAGATGCCCGCCTTGCGCCAGGCAGCCGGTGGTGCCGCCCTCGTCGCGGCGCGGAAAGATCGCCATCTCCATCGGCCCGGCGCTCTCGCGGATCAGGGAGGACTGGAACAGGGTTTCGTAAAAACGGATCGCCCGCGGCATGTCGCTGACGGGGATCTCGAACCACACGGGAAGGTTGCGGCGCTGCTGTTCACGATTCATGGCGGCTCTTCGGTTGGGGTGCGGAATGCACGCCGACCATGCTGCGCGGCCGCTGCTGACAGCATTCTGTCAGCAGGCGCCGCAGACCCGGCCGCCGCGCCCGGACTGGCGTGAACCACGGCGCATTGCGCGCGGCCTGCCGTGGTAGCATTTGCCGGCGCGGCACCACCTTCCACCGGGCCGCAAAATTCAATGACGGAAGAGCCGGAAGAAGACCCCTTGCAAGCCACGTCGCGCATGCCCGATCACCGGGAGGCCGCGTGAGCGGCATTGTGGTTGTCGATCAGCGCGGCGACTGGCCGGTGGACATCCCCGGAGTGGACGTGGTCACCGCCTGGGACTACCTGACGCAGGACTCCTTCACCCGCCTGCGCGGCGTGCGCGTCTACAACCTGTGCCGCACCTTCAGCTATCAGACCACCGGCTACTACGTGTCGCTGCTGGCCGGCGCGCGCGGCCACAAGATCCTGCCTGACATCACCACGGTGCAGGACCTGAAGCTGGCGGAAAGCCCGTCGGTGCTGAACGACGAGATCGAGGAGCTGATTCAGCAGAGCCTGGCCCGGCTCGGCTCCAGCGAGTACATCCTCAACGTCTATTTCGGCGACAGCCCCTACATCCGCCACGAGCGCCTGGCGCGGGCGCTGTTCAACCTGTTCCCGGCGCCGCTGCTGCAGGCCAAGTTCGTCTGGCGCGGCGACGAGTGGCGTGTCGACACGCTCAACGCCGTGGCCCTGGGCGAAGTGCCGGCGGCACACCACGAGTTCCTCTACCAGACCGCGCGCGAATACTTCACCCGCCGCCGCGGCCCGCGCCGCAAGCGCGACTCGACCCGCTACGACCTGGCTATCCTGGTCAACGAGGACGAGAAAGAGGCGCCCTCCAACCCGCGCGCCCTGAAGCAGTTCGAGAAGGCGGCGGAGGACCTGGGGTTCTCGGTCGACTTCCTCGACAAGTCCGACTACGGCCACGTGGCCGAGTACGACGCCCTGTTCATCCGCGAGACCACCGCGGTCAACCACCATACCTACCGTTTTTCGCGCCGCGGCGCGCGCGAGGGCCTGGTGGTGGTGGACGATCCCGAGTCGATCCTGCGTTGCGCCAACAAGGTTTATCTGGCGCAGCTGATGGACCGCCACCGCATCCCGCAGCCCAAGACCATGCTGGTGCACCGCGCCAATCTCGGCGACGTGGCACGCGAGATGGGTTTCCCGCTGGTGCTGAAGCAGCCGGACTCGCAGTTCTCCAAGGGCGTGATCAAGGTCGAGTCCGAAGCCGACCTGAAGCGCGAGACGCGCGAGTTCCTGGAACGCTCCGACCTGATCGTGGCGCAGCGCTTCGAGCCGACCGAGTACGACTGGCGCGTCGGCGTGCTCGACGGCCAGCCGCTGTACGCCTGCCGCTACTTCATGGCGCCGGCGCACTGGCAGGTGGTGAAGCGCGACAAGAACGGCGCCAAGCGCGAGGGCAACCACGAGACCCTGGATGTGAAGGACGTGCCCAAGCAGGTGCTGAGCGTGGCGCTGCAGGCGGCGCGGGCCATCGGCGGCGGCCTCTACGGCGTGGACCTCAAGCAGTTCGGCAACGTGGTCAAGGTCATTGAGGTCAACGACAACCCGAACATCGACTACGGCGTCGAAGACCTGGTGCTGAAGGAACAGATCTACCGGCGCATCATGGAATACTTCCTGCGCAAGCTGGATCAGCAGACGCAGGCCAAGGAGGCCAAGGAGCCCCAGGCGCGCAGCATGCGCGCCGTCTAGCTGTCGTTGGCGGCCCCCAGCTAGACCAGCCGCACCGCGGCCGCCGCGCGCCGCGCCTTGGCGCGTGCCTCCTCGACGGAGTCGGCCAGGGCCAACGCCACGCCCATGCGCCGCTTGCCGGCGATCTCCGGCTTGCCGAACAGGCGCAGCTGCGTGTCCGGTTCGGCCAGGGCCTGGTCCAGGCCGCCGAACACCGGCGCCTTGCGGTCCCCCTCGCACAGGATGGCGCAGGACGCGGCCGGCCCGCGCTGGCGGATGTTGGGCAGCGGCAGGCCGAGGATGGCGCGGGCATGCAGCGCGAACTGCGGCAGGTCCTGCGAGATCATGGTGACCATGCCGGTGTCGTGCGGCCGCGGCGAAACCTCGCTGAAGATCACCTCTTCGCCGCGCACGAACAGCTCCACGCCGAAGATGCCGCGGCCGCCGAGGGCGGCGGTGATGCTGCCGGCGATGTCCTGCGCTTTCTTCAGCGCCGGTGCCGGCATGCCATGCGGCTGCCAGGATTCGCGGTAGTCGCCGTCCACCTGCAGATGCCCGATCGGCTCGCAGAAGCTGGTGCCGCCGGCATGGCGCACGGTCAGCAGCGTGATCTCGTAGTCGAACGGCACGAAGCCCTCGACGATGACCCGCCCGGCGCCGGCGCGCCCGCCGGCCTGGGCATAGGCCCAGGCCTTGCCGACGTCGTTGCCGCTCTTCACCGTGCTCTGGCCCTTGCCGGACGACGACATCACCGGCTTGACCACGCAGGGGATGCCGATCTCGCGCACCGCCTCGCGGTACTCCTCCTCGTTGCCGGCGAAACGGTAAGGCGAGGTCGGCAGCTTCAGCTCCTCGGCGGCAAGGCGGCGGATGCCCTCGCGGTCCATGGTCAGGCGCGCCGCCAGCGCGGTGGGGATGACGGTATGGCCCTCGCGCTCCAGCTCCTGCAGCGTCGGCGTGTGGATCGCCTCGATCTCCGGCACGATCAGGTGCGGCTTCTCCAGCTCGATGACGCGGCGGATGGCGGCGCCGTCGAGCATACTGATGACATGGCTGCGATGCGCCACCTGCATTGCCGGGGCGTCGGCGTAGCGGTCCACCGCGATGGTCTCGACCCCCAGGCGCTGCAGCTCGATCACCACTTCCTTGCCCAGCTCGCCGGAGCCGAGCAGCAGGGCGCGGGTGGCATTGGGCGAAAGCGGGGTTCCGAGGGTGGTCATGAGTGCGCCGGAGGAGGACAATAGAGCGGCTATTGTGCTGCCCGCGCCGCCGTGTGCGCAAAGCCCCTCCGAACAAGAAACCCGCCATCCGATGAGCCGCCGCACCAAGATCCTCGCCACCCTGGGCCCCTCCACCGACGACCCCACCGTACTGCGCCGCATCCTCGCCGCCGGGGTCGACGCGGTGCGCCTGAACTACTCCCACGGCCGTGCCGAGGACCATGCCCGCCGCGCCGCCGCGGTGCGCAAGACGGCGCTGGAAATGGGCCTCGACATCGGCATCCTGGCCGACCTGCAAGGCCCCAAGATCCGCATCGAGAGCTTCGCCGCCGGTCCGGTGGAGCTGGTCGAGGGCCAGCCGTTCGCCCTGGACACGGCACTGGGCGCCAATGCCGGCGATCAGCACGTGGTCGGCTGCGCCTATCCCGAGCTGCCGCGCGACGTGCAGCAGGGCGACGTGCTGCTGCTCAACGACGGCGCCATTTCCCTGCGCGTCGAAAAGTCCGAGGGCACGCGGGTCGATACCGTGGTGCTGATCGGCGGCCCGCTGTCCAACCGCAAGGGCATCAACAAGCAGGGCGGCGGCCTGTCCGCCGCGGCGCTGACCGACAAGGACCGCGAGGACCTGCGCCACGCCATGTCCATCGGCGCCGATTTCCTCGCCATCTCCTTCCCGCGCAGCGCCGCCGACATGGAGGAGGCGCGGCGCCTGGTGCAGGCCGCGGGCGGCAACTCGGCGCTGGTGGCCAAGATCGAGCGCGCCGAGGCCCTGCCCCGGCTGGACGAGATCGTCGCCGCCTCCGACGTGGTGATGGTGGCGCGCGGCGACCTCGGCGTGGAGATCGGCGACGCCGAACTGCCCGGCTGGCAGAAGCGCATCATCGCCACCGCGCGCGAGATGAACCGCCTGGTCATCACCGCCACGCAGATGATGGAGTCGATGATCACCAATGCGCTGCCGACCCGCGCCGAGGTGTCCGACGTGGCCAACGCGGTGATGGACGGCACCGACGCAGTGATGCTCTCGGCCGAGACCGCCACCGGCCGCTGGCCGCTGAAGGTGGTGGAGGCGATGGCGCGCGTCTGCATTGCCGCGGAAAGCGCCATGCCGCCGCGCGAACGCGCCGCCGAGCGGCTCGACCGTCATTTCGAGCGCACCGACGAGGCCATCGCCATGGCCACCACCTGGACCGCGCGGCACATGCACGCCAAGGCCATCGTCTCGCTGACCGAGTCGGGCGGCACCGCGCTGATGATGTCGCGCTCCGATACCGGCATCCCGATCTACGCCATGACCGAGCACGAGGGCACGCGCCGGCGCATGGCGCTGTGCCGCGGCGTTTACCCGGTGGCGTTCCAGCCGAGCATGCTGGAGACGCTCAAGCCGGTGGCCGAGGCGATCGACTGCCTGCGCTATCGCAAGGTGCTGGATGTCGGCGACCGCGTGCTGGTGACCAAGGGCGACTTCACCGGCCCCGGCGGGACGAATTCGATGAAGATTGTTACCGTGTAGCGCGGACCCTGCCCGCCACCGCATCCGGCGTCGGGCCCTCAGGAGGAACGCAAGATGAGCGCAGGCAACAACAGCGACTTCCTCGTCATCGGCCATCGCGGCGCCCGCGGCCACGCCCCGGAAAACACGCTGCTGGCGCTGGATACCGGCATCCGCCTCGGTGCGCACTGGCTGGAATTCGACGTGCAGCTGCACCCCGAGGGCGCGCTGCTGCTGTTCCACGACCTGACGCTGGACCGGACCACCAACGGCAAGGGCCCTTTGCTGCAGTGCAGCTTCGAGACGCTGCGCGGGCTCGACGCCGGCGAGGGACAGCAGATCCCGACACTGGAGGAGGCGCTCGAACTGGTGGAGCAGCGCGCCGGCGTCAACATCGAACTGAAGACCGCCGACGGCACCGGCGAGGCGGTGGCCGGCGTGCTGCGCCAGTATCTCGATGCCGGCTGGCCGGCGGAGCGCTTCCTGGTGTCTTCGTTCCACCTGCCGGAGCTGTGGGAATTCCACCAGGCGGCGCCGGAAATCCCGGTGGCCGTGCTGCTCGGCGGCGTGCCGCTGGACTGGGCCGGCTGCGCCACCGAACTGGAGGCGGCGGCGGTGAACCTGTCCGCCGATTTCGTCGACCCGCGCCTGGTGGCCGACGCCAAGGCGCACGGGCGCAAGGTCTACGTCTACACCGTCAACGATCCGGCCGAAATGCGGGCGCTGCGGGCACTGGGAGTGGACGGCGTGTTCACCGATTACCCCGACCGGGCGCTTGCAGCGGGAATCGGGAACAGGGGATAGGGTATGGTCAAAAAGCTAAGCGCCTGATCGATTCTTCCGTCCCTCCCCACGATTCCAGATTCCCCATTACCGATTCCCGCCCAAATGATTGAGCTCTACACCGCCGCCACGCCCAACGGCCACAAGGTCTCCATCCTGCTGGAGGAACTGGGAGTGCCCTATCAGGTGCACCACGTCAATCTGGCGCTGGGCCAGCAGAGGGCGCCGGACTACCTGAAGATCAATCCCAACGGCCGCATCCCGACCATCGTCGACCGCGACGACGGCGCCGACGCGGGTGCGGGCGCGGGTTTCGCCGTATTCGAGTCCGGCGCCATCCTGGTCTACCTGGCGGAAAAATACGGCCGCTTCCTGCCGGCCGATGCGCACAGCCGCTCCACCGTCATGCAGTGGCTGATGTTCCAGATGGGCGGCATCGGCCCGATGCAGGGCCAGGCCAACGTGTTCCACCGCTACTGGCCGGAGAAGTACCAGCCGGCCATCGACCGCTACCAGAACGAGACCAAGCGCCTGTACCGCGTGCTGGAGCAGCGCCTGGAAGGCCGCGACTACCTGTGCGGCGAGTACAGCATCGCCGACATCGCCAGCTTCCCCTGGGTCAACATCCATTCCTGGTCGGGCGTGCCGATCGACGACCTGCCGCGGTTGTGCGCCTGGCGCGAGCGCATCCGCGCCCGCCCGGCGGTGCAGCGCGGCCTGGCCGTGCCGGGCGAACGGGCCGACGACAAGCTGGTGGTGGAAGCCGCCCGCGGCATGCTGCAGCGCTAGCCCTGCCCCGCCCCCCTTGATCCGACAGGTTTTTTCGGGTCTGTGGCATCAACAGTGCTAAGGTAGTTCAGCCCTGTCATTCAATGGTCATCACGGATGAATCTACTAGCGTCTGAACCTGTCAACGCCGCCGACGCGCCGCTCGCCATGACCGCCTCCCCGCCGCACGTGATCCAGCCGTTCATCAACCGCGAACTGTCCCTGCTGGAGTTCAACCGGCGCGTGCTGGAGCAGGCCAAGGACGAGTCGGTGCCGCTGCTGGAGCGTCTCAAGTTCCTGTGCATCTCCTGCTCCAACCTGGACGAGTTCTTCGAGATCCGGGTCGCCGGCCTGAAGCAGATGATCAAGCTCGGCACGCCGCTGGTGGGCCAGGACGGCATCACGCCGACCGAGCTGTTCGCCGAAGTCAGCACCCGCGCCCACGTGCTGGTGGACGAGCAGTACCGCGTGCTCAACGAAGTGCTGATCCCGGCGCTGGAAAAGGAAAAGATCCGCTTCGTGCGCCGCAGCGAGTGGACCGCCGAGCAGGACGCCTGGCTGCGCAGCTACTTCCAGAACGAGCTGCTGCCGGTGCTGTCGCCGATCGGACTGGACCCGGCGCACCCGTTCCCGCGCATCCTCAACAAGTCGCTCAACTTCATCGTCTCGCTCTCCGGCAAGGACGCCTTCGGCCGCAACATCGGCTACGCCATCGTGCAGGCGCCGCGCGCGCTGCCGCGCCTGATCCAGCTGCCCAAGGGCGTCGGCGGCGCCGGCCCCAGCGACTTCGTGTTCCTGTCGTCGGTGATCCACGCCTACGTCGACGAGCTGTTCCCCGGCATGCAGGCCAACGGCTGCTACCAGTTCCGCGTCACCCGCAACTCCGACCTGCTGGTCGACGAGAGCGAGGCCGAGGATCTGCTGGAGGCGCTGGAAGGCGAGCTGTCGCAGCGCCAGTGGGGCGACACGGTGCGCCTGGAAGTAGCGCACAACTGCCCGGAGCAGATGTCGCTGTACCTGATGGAGGAGCTGGCGCTGGGCCCGGCCGACCTGTACCAGTGCCAGGGGCCGGTCAACCTGATGCGGCTGATGGCCCTGCCCGACCTGATCGACCGGCCGGAACTGAAGTACGCGCCGTTCGTGCCGCGGCTGCCCAAGGCGCTGGTCGGCGACATGTTCGCGGCGATGCGCAAGCATGATCACCTGCTGCAGCATCCCTACGACTCCTTCAACCCGGTGCTGGACCTGCTGCGCCAGGCCGCCAAGGACCCCAACGTCCTGGCGATCAAGCAGACGCTGTACCGCACCGGCGCCAAGTCGCCGGTGGCGGAGGCGCTGATCCAGGCGGCCCGCGCCGGCAAGGAAGTGACGGTGGTGGTGGAGTTGCGCGCCCGCTTCGACGAGGCCGACAACATCTCCCTGGCCGAAGCGTTGCAGGAAGTCGGCGCCCACGTGGTCTACGGCGTGGTCGGCTACAAGACCCACGCCAAGATGATGCTGATCGTGCGCCGCGAGGAAGGCGCCCTGCGCCATTACGCCCACCTCGGCACCGGCAACTACCATCCCAAGACCACCCGCTTCTACACCGATTACGGCCTGCTCACCTCGGACCCGGCGATCTGCAAGGACGTGCACGCCGTGTTCCTGCAGCTGACCAGCCTGGGCAAGGTGATCAAGCTCAATCGCCTGCTGCAGTCGCCGTTCACCCTGGCCAAGGGCATGCGCGACCGCATCGAGCGCGAAATGGCGCACGCCGCCAAGGGCAAGAAAGCCCACATCATCGCCAAGATGAACGGCCTGGTGGAGCCGGAGATGATCCAGGCCCTGTACCAGGCCTCGCAGGCCGGGGTGCAGATCGACCTGATCGTGCGCAGCATGTGCTCGCTGCGCCCCGGCGTGCCGGGGCTGTCGGAGAACATCCGCGTGCGCTCGATCATCGGCCGCTTCCTCGAGCACCCGCGCGCGATCTATTTCGCCAACGGCGGCGAGCATGAACTGTGGCTGTCCAGCGCCGACTGGATGGAGCGCAACCTGTTCCGCCGCGTCGAAGTGGCCTTCCCGGTGCTGGACAAGAAGATCCGCGAGCGCATCATCGAGCAGTTGCGCGCCTATCTCGACGACACCGCCTCGAGCTGGCTGCTGCAGCCGGACGGCACCTATCAGCGCGCGCCGAGCGAGCCCGGCGCCAGGGGCGTGCAGCTCAAGCTGCTGGAAGAGATCGTCGGCAACGCCTGAGCCGTCGCGCCGCGAGGCCGTGCATGTTCAAGGTGAACTGCCCGCGCTGCGGCAAGCCATTCCGCATCCCGGTTCACCGGGCGGATGGCGGCGGCAAATGGTACCAGCTGGCCGCCACGCGCTCGTACTGCCCGTGGTGCAACACCGAGCTGACGCTGAGCAGGGCCTCCAGGCGCCTGTCGGGGACGCATCTGTGGCCGTTCCTGTTTGCCATGCTGTTCGGCATTTTCATTCCCGACAGGAGCTTGCGGGATGATGTGCTTTGGGCGGGGATCGCCCTGATGCTCGCCGCCAGGGTCGTGTTCCTGTTCAACCGTTGCTACGTCGCGGTGGATAAACAGGCATAGGACGCAAGCCCTGCGGCCGTTTCAAGCGCCCGTCGGCGGTGGAACCGGCTCCGCGGCGCCATGGCGGCGCCGCCTCCGGCTTGGCCGGCCCGCTATTCGAAGCGCAGCCGGTAGTCCGCCGCCTGCAGGTACTCCGCCTCCAGCTCCAGGTCCTCGCGCGTCAGCGGGTGGCGCTCGAGCCAGCCCGGCCGGAACTGCAGCCGCACCGTCTTCGGCCCCACCTCGATCTGCAGCGGGATGCGCAACCCGGGTGCGCGCGAGCGGTGCAGCAGCACCGCCAGGCGGAACAGGATGGCCAGCTTCTGCACGCGGGCCTTCCACGCCTCCGGCAGATCCTCCAGCGCGCCCTGGTTGAACTTGCCGCGCTGCAGCCGCACCAGCGCCGCCAGCAGCTTCTGGTCGGTCAGGGAGAAGCCGAACAACTCGGCGTGGCGCAGGATGTACTCGCCGTGGCGGTGCGAGCCGTCGTGGGCGATGACCAGGCCGATCTCGTGCAGCAAGGCGGCCCAGGATGCCAGGCGCCGCGCATCGGCGCCCTGCAGGCTCCAGGCCGGCGCCACCTGCTCCAGCAGCTTCAGGGCGGAACGCTCGATCTCGCGCGCGTGGGCGCGGTCCACGCCGTAACGCTCGGCCATGGCCTCGACCGAGCGGCTGCGCACGTCGCGGTCGGACAGGCGGCCGAGCAGGTCGTAGATCACGCCTTCGCGCAGCGCGAATTCGGAGGTCTCCATCTGCCTCACGCCGAGGCTGTCGAACACCCCGGCGAGCACCGCCAGGCCGCCGGCGAATACCGGGCGCCGATCCTCGCGCAGGCCCGGGAAGTCGAAACGGTCGACACGGCCGGCGCGCACCGCCAGGTCCAGCGTCTTGTCCAGCGCTTCGCGGGTGATCAGTTCGTCGGTCCAGCCCTGGCCCATCATCACGCGCCAGGCGCCGCGCACCGTGCCGCTGGCACCGACCGCCACGTCCCAGCCGGCGGCGCGGTAGCGCCGCTCGACGAACTCCAGCTCGACCCGCGCCGCCAGCCGCGCCTCGCGCATACGCGCGCGCGTCACCTCGCCGTCGGGGAAGAAGCGCTGCGTATGGGTGACGCAGCCGAGCGCCGTGCTCTCCATCAGCTTGGGCTCGTTGAGGCGGCCGATGATCAGCTCGGTGCTGCCGCCGCCGATATCCACCACCAGCCGCCGCGGCTGCGCCTGGCCCATGCCGTGGGTCACGCCGCTGTACACCAGGCGCGCTTCCTCCACGCCGGAGATGATCTCGATCTCATGCCCCAGGGCCCGCTCCGCCGCGGCGATGAAGGCCACCCCCTCCTGCATCTTGCGCAGCGTGTTGGTGCCGACCACCCGCACCCGCTGCGGCGGGATGCCCTGCAGGCGCTGACCGAAGCGCGACAGGCAGTCCAGCGCGCGCGCCTGCGCCTCCGGCACAAGGCGGTTGCGCGCATCGAGGCCGGCGCCCAGGCGCACCGCTTCACGCAGGCGGTCGATCACCTGCAGCTGGCCGCCGCTGTCGCGCGCCACCATCATGTGGAAGCTGTTGGAGCCGAGGTCGACCGCCGCCACTTCGCCGCCCGACTCGGCGCGGGCGCGGCTGCCGGCGGCGCGCCGCAGACGGGGCATGATGCCGTTTCTCAAGCGCCCTCCGGCGGTCGTGCGGGAGTGCGTGGACGGCGGCCGGGGAGCGGCGGTCGGAACATCGATCGAAAGGGGCAGGTCAGGCTCGCGCGCACTATAACCGAAGCCCGTTGCACGGCCGGTGACAGGTGCGGGCGCCGGCCCTCCCCAGCCGCACCGATTGACTGCAAGCCCCGTTTCTACGAGCATATTCCGTCTTCGCGGCGGGGCCGCGGAGCTTTGCCATTGGAGATTCCATAATGAAAGCAGCGCGATGGGGCATGCTCGCCCTCACCGCCACATTGATGTGCGCTACGGTCGCGCAGGCGGATGGCGACCCGGCGGCGGGCCGGCAGAAGTTCTACACCTGCGTCGGCTGCCACGGGATCCCGAACTACAACAACGCCTATCCCGCCTATCGCGTACCCAAGCTCGGCGGCCAGAACGCCGAGTACATCGCCAATGCTCTGAAGGAATACAAGAGCGGCGAGCGCAGCCACCAGACCATGCACGCCCAGGCCAGTTCGCTGTCCGACCAGGATATTGCCGACATCGCCGCCTACCTGTCGACGGCCCCGGAAAAGAAGGACTGAGGATGAGCATGAAGAATTTTGCCCTGGCCGCCCTCGGCCTCGCCGCTGCCGCCTCCGCGCATGCCGAAGGCCCCGCCGCCAAGCCCGACAAGGTGCTGGTCTGCGCCGCCTGCCACGGCGAGAACGGCGTCGCCACCCAGCCGATGTATCCCAACCTGGCCGGCCAGCAGGCCAACTACATCGAGCACGCGCTGCACGCCTACAAGACCGGCGAGCGCAAGAACCCGATCATGGGCGCCCAGGTCACCAGCCTCAGCGACGCCGATATCAAGCAGCTCGCGGCGTGGTTCTCGTCGCAGCCGGCGAAGGACTATGTGCCGGATATCGACGGCCCGGTCGGCGGCAAGAAGTAAACAGGTATTCCGCGTGAAAAGGCCCCGCAACGCGGGGCCTTTTGTTTTGTTCCCCCTCTCCCTACGAAGTTGGGAGCGGATTGAGGTGAGGGGCGCTTTTTCTAGCCGACAACACCACTGTCCGTTCGCCCCGAGTGCCCGCGAAGCGGGTGTATCGAGGGGTCATGCACACGATCGCCACCATTTGTCATTCCGGCACAGGCGGGACGTAGGTCGAGTCAAGCGAAGCGGACCCGACACTGTGCTGAAACTACCGCACACCGCGCGTTAGCGCGGATCAGCAGAGCAGCCGTGGAAACCGGAGAACAAAGGAAAAGGCCCCGCGTTGCGGGGCCTTTGTCGTAACTGAAACCGTGGCGCGCGCCTACTCGTCGAGGAACGAGCGCAGGTAATTCGCCCGGCTCGGATGCCGCAGCTTGCGCAGCGCCTTGGCCTCGATCTGGCGGATGCGCTCACGCGTCACGTCGAACTGTTTGCCGACCTCTTCCAGCGTGTGGTCGGTATTCATGTCGATGCCGAAGCGCATGCGCAGCACCTTGGCCTCGCGCGGCGTCAGGCTGGCCAGGATCTGGTGCGTGGCCTCCGCCAGCGACTGCGAGGTGGCGGACTCCAGCGGCGACACCGCCGCGCCGTCCTCGATGAAATCGCCGAGATGGGAGTCCTCGTCGTCGCCGATCGGCGTCTCCATCGAGATCGGCTCCTTGGCGATCTTGAGGACCTTGCGCACCTTGTCCTCCGGCATCTCCATCTTCACCGCCAGCTCTTCCGGCGTCGGCTCGCGGCCCATCTCCTGCAGCATCTGGCGGCTGATGCGGTTGAGCTTGTTGATGGTCTCGATCATGTGCACCGGGATGCGGATGGTGCGCGCCTGGTCGGCGATCGAGCGGGTGATGGCCTGGCGGATCCACCAGGTGGCATAAGTGGAAAACTTGAAGCCGCGGCGGTACTCGAACTTGTCCACCGCCTTCATCAGGCCGATGTTGCCTTCCTGGATCAGGTCGAGGAACTGCAGGCCGCGGTTGGTGTACTTCTTGGCGATGGAGATCACCAGGCGCAGGTTGGCCTCGACCATCTCCTTCTTGGCGCGGCGGGCCTTGGCCTCGCCCAGCGTCATGCGGCGGTAGATGTCCTTGATCTCGTCGATCGACAGCAGGTTGTCGCCCTCGATCTGCTTGAGCTGCGCCACCAGCTGCTCGATGTCGCCCTTGCGCGAGGCCAGCGTGGCCGAGTACTTGCGCTTGGCGCGCACCGCCTTTTCCACCCAGGCGGCGCTGGTGGGGCCGTCCTCGCGGAACTTGACCAGGAATTCCTCGCGGCTCATGCCGGCGTCGGTAACGGCCACGCGCATGATGGCGCGCTCCAGCGAGCGGATCTGTTCCAGCTTGTTGCGCAGGTTGAGGGTGATCTCCTCCACCACCTTCGGCGACAGGCGGAAGGTCATGATCAGGTTGGCCACCGCCTCGCGGCGCTGCTGGGTCTTCTTGCTGGAGCTGCCCAGGCGCAGCAGGGAATCCCAGGCCTGGTCGTAGAGGCCCTGCAATTCCTCGAAATTCTTGGCGGCCTCGACCGGATCGGGGCCGGTTTCGACCGCCTCCTCATCCTCGCCGTCCTCTTTTTCCTTCTCGTCCTCGTCCTCTTCCTCCTCGACCTCTTCCTCCGGCGGCAGCTCCTCGGCCAGCGGCGGCTCGGCATTGGGGTCGAAGAAGCCCACCACCACTTCGGCCAGGCGTTTCTTGCCTTCCTTGGCGGCGTCGTAGGCTTCCAGCAGGATGGCGACCGTCTCCGGGTAGATCGCCATGGCGTAGAGCGCCTCGTTGAGGCCCTCCTCGATGCGCTTGGCGATGCGGATCTCGCCCTCGCGGTCGAGCAGCTCGACGCTGCCCATCTCGCGCATGTACATGCGTACCGGGTCGGTGGTACGGCCAAACTCGGAATCGGCCGAAGCCAGGGCGGCGGCGGCTTCCTCGGCGGCTTCCTCGTCGTCCTCGGCGGCGGCCACGGTGGGCTCGCTGAACAGCTGCGTCTCGTCGTCCGGGGCCTCGTCATGAACCGGGATGCCCATCCCCTGGATCATGGTGATGACGTCGTCGATCTGCTCCGAGTCAACCAGCTCCGTCAGGTGATCCGAGACTTCGGCGAAGGTCAGGAAACCTTTCTCCTTGCCCAGGGCAATGAGATTCTTGATCTGCGACTGCTGGTCGGATGCGCTCATCAACCGTTTCTCAATAGGCAGAACCGCTACGGGTAATTTCGACTCGGAATCAAGCTGCTGATCGGGGTACGGAACCAGGGTAATTTACTGTGAATATGCCAGTTTAGACCAATCCGCCGCCGGAAAGTTGGCGGGTAATTTGCCGCGGCGCGGCATAGTTTCGGGGCGCATTCCGGGCTCATTCTCCGTAGGCATTGCGCTCGGCCCGCTGCCGCGTCAGCTGCTCCAGTTCGGCGGTTTCGGCAGGGCTCAATTCGCGCTCCCGGGCCAGGCTCAGCAGCACCTCCACGCGTGCCCGCAGCGCCTTGAGACGCAAATGCTCGATGGTGTCGGAAAATTCCCGCTCGATCGCCGCTTCATCCAGGGCCTCCTCGACGCCGATGATGCGGTTGAGGGCCGCACCCTTGGGCGTATCGCGCCAGTGCTCCAGCAATTGTCCTGCATGACAATGGGGGTGCTCGTGGAAGAAATCAATCGCTTCCACCAGCATGTCGATGCCCGGCTGCGGCGTCGCCGCCAGCTGCTCGACATGCTCGACCTTCCCGGCCATCTCTGGGCGCTCCAGCAGCAGCTGCAGGGCGCGCTTGATCGGACGGGCGCCGGGCGCCTCGGGCCTGGCGGCGCCCTCTGCCCGGGGCGCGGAGGCGGCGCGCTCGCGCCCGCTCAGCAGGGCGTCGAGATCGGCGCGGCCCAGGCGGGTCAGGCGCTCCAGCTCGTCGATGATGATGCTGCGCAGCGGCCCTTCGCGCATGCGCTCCAGGTGCGGCCGGGCCAGGCCCACCAGGCGCGCCCGGCCGTCGCGGTTGCCCAGGCTGACCTCTTTCTTCAGCTCGCCCAGCAGGAAGTCGCTCAGGCTCATGGCCTGCTCGACCCGGGCGCGGAAGGCATCTGCGCCGATTTCCTGCACCAGGGTGTCGGGGTCGTGGCCTTCGGGCAGGAACATGAAACGGCATTCACGTCCCTCGTGCACTTCCGGCAGCGCCTGCTCCAGTGCGCGCCAGGCGGCGGAACGGCCGGCGCGGTCGCCGTCGAAGCAGAACACCACCCGCTGGGTGGACTTGAACAGCAGCGACAGATGATCGCGGGTGGTGGCGGTGCCAAGCGTGGCGACCGCATTGCGGATGCCGTGGTGGGCCAGCATCGCCACGTCCATGTAGCCCTCCACCACCATCAGGAACGGCAGGTCGGACTTGCTCGATTGCTTGGCCTCGTACAAGCCGAACAGGTTGCGGCCCTTGTGGAACAGCGGCGTCTCCGGCGAGTTGAGGTACTTGGCCGGGTCGTTGCCCAGGGTGCGGCCACCGAAAGCGATGACCCGGCCGCGGGTGTCGCGGATCGGGAACATGACGCGGTTGCGGAAGCGGTCATAGGCGCCGCCGCTGTCGCGCGGGATCAGCAGGCCGGCGGTGAGCGCATGGGCGGGATCGGGGAACAGCCGCGCCAGCGCGTCCCAGGATTCCGGCGCGTAGCCGATGCCGAACAGCTTGGCGGTGTCGCCGCCGAGGCCGCGCTTCTTCAGGTAGTCGATGGCCGGCTGGTGGGTGCGCAGCTGCGTGCGGTAGAAGCGCTCGGCCGCCGCCAGCGCGTCCAGCGGCCCCTCCAGCACCAGCTGCTCGCTGCGCCCGCCCTCGCGCGGCACCTGCACGCCGGCGCGCCTGGCCAGCTCCTCCACCGCCTCGACGAAGCTGAGGCGATCATTCTCCATCAGGAAATTGATGGCGGTGCCGTTCTTGCCGGAGGAAAAGCAGAAGAACATCTGCTTGGCCGGCGAGACGAAGAAGGACGGCGATTTCTCGTTGGTGAAGGGCGACAAGCCCTTGTATTCCTTGCCCGCGCGCTTCAGGTCCACGCGCGCCCCGATCACCTCGACGATGTCGGTGCGCGACAGCAGATCCTGAATGAAGCCTTGAGGGATGCGGGACATGGGATGCGCTACTGTAGATCAGTCAGGACTGACTGACAGCAGGCCGCTGGACCACTGGCTTGAAAAGCCGGCGCGCCAGGGACGGCGCCGCGCCGGTCAGGACGACAAACCGGCCTTGATCAGCCCGGACAGCTTGCCCATGTCCGCCTTGCCCGCCACTTTCGGCTTGAGCCAGGCCATCACCTTGCCCATGTCCTTGCCGCCGGCGGCGCCGGTCTCGGCGATGGCCTGGGCGATCAGCGCGTCGATCTCGGCCGGGCTGAGCTGCTGCGGCAGGTAGGCCTGCAGCATGGCGATTTCCTGCGCTTCCTTGTCGGCCAGCTCGGGGCGGTTGCCGCTGCGGTACTGCGCCTCGGAATCGCGGCGCTGCTTCATCATCTTCTCGATGGCGGAGATCACCACCGCATCGGTCAGCTCGACCGCGTCCACCACCTCGCGCTGCTTCAGCTCGGCGGTGAGCATGCGCAAGGTGCTGACGCGCGCCTTGTCGCCGGCCTTCATCGCGGTTTTCACGTCGTCGGTGATGCGCGTCTTCAGATCGGTCATTGGCGTTTCTCCAATAGAAAAATCCGCCCCGGAACCGGAGCGGATTTCGGTAAGCCTGTTATTGAGTCCGCGCCGATGACCCGGCACAGCGCCTGTCGCAAGGACAGGCCGACCCCAATCAATACATCCGCACCTGGCGGGAGGTCTCGCGCGACACGCGCTTGGCCTGGCGCTTCACGGCGGCGGCGCGCTTGCGCTTGCGCTCCTGGCTCGGCTTTTCGAAGAACTCGTGCGAGCGCAGGTCGGTGAGGACACCGGCCTTCTCACAGGTGCGCTTGAAACGGCGCAGGGCTACTTCGAACGGCTCATTTTCGCGGACGCGGACGCTCGGCATGCGATCACTCTCGACACAAAAGGGGTTGCCCCCATTAAAGGGCCCGAGATTCTAGTTGTTTCCGGCCCATAAAGCAAAGCCCACCCCTGATTTTGACAGGCCGCGCCAGGGATGGCGCCGAACCTGCCGGGACGACATACTGCCCGCCCCATGAACCCATCCGGCGCCATTCTCGGCATCGAGACCTCCTGCGACGAGACCGCGGTGGCGGTGTACGACGGCGCACGCGGCCTGCTGGCGCATGTGCTGCACAGCCAGGCGGCGATGCACGCCGAGTACGGCGGCGTGGTGCCGGAACTGGCCGCGCGCGACCACGCCGGGCGCATCCACGGCCTGGTGGCCGAAACCCTGCGTGAAGCCGGGGTGCGCCAGCAGGACCTCGGCGGCATCGCCTACACCGCCGGACCCGGCCTGATCGGCGCCCTGCTGGTGGGCGGCGCCTTTGCCGCCGGGCTGGCCGCCGCCAGCGGCGCGCCGCTGATTCCGGTGCACCATCTGGAAGGCCACCTGCTGGCGCCGATGCTGGAGGCCCGCCGGCCGGAATTCCCGTTCCTGGCGCTGCTGGTGTCCGGGGGCCATACCCTGATCGCGCGGGTTGACGGCATTGGCCGCTACACCATCCTGGGCGAGACGTTGGACGACGCCGCCGGCGAGGCCTTCGACAAGTCCGCCAAAGCCCTGGGCCTGCCCTACCCCGGCGGCCCGCAACTGGCGCGGCTGGCGCAAACCGGGCATTCCGGCCGCTTCCGCTTCTCGCGGCCGATGACCGACCGGCCGGGACTGGAATTCAGCTTCAGCGGCCTGAAAACGGCGGTGCTGACCACCCTGCCCAAGGATGCCGACACGCAGACCCGCGCCGACCTGGCGCTGGCCTTCGAGGAGGCGGTGACCGACACACTGGCCATCAAGTGCGCCCGCGCGCTGCAGCAGAGCGGCCTGAAGCGGCTGGTGGTGGCCGGGGGCGTCGGCGCCAACCGGCGGCTGCGCGACAAGTTCGCGCAGATGGAAGCGCGGGGCGAGGCGCAGCTGTATTTCGCCCGCCCCGAATTCTGCACCGACAATGCCGCCATGATCGCCTATGCCGGCTGGGCCCGCCGCAGCGAAGCCCGCGACGCCGCCGCCGGCATCCAGGCCCGGGCCCGCTGGCCGCTGCACGAACTCCAACCGCCACAGGCAGGCCCGACATGACCCTGGACCAGATCATCATCAGCGGCCTGCAGGCGCGCGCCATCATCGGCGTGCACGCCTGGGAACTGCACCAGCCGCGGCCGCTGCTGATCGACGTGGAGCTCGGCGTCGACGCCCGCGCCGCCGCCGCCACCGACCGCCTGCGCGACGCGGTGGACTACAAGGCGGTGTCCGACGAGATCATCGCCTTCGCCGCCTCGCGCGAGTTCCGCCTGATCGAGACCCTGGCGGAATCGCTCGCGCGGCTGCTGTTCGAGCGTCATCCGATCCTGTCCTTGAAGCTGACCATCGGCAAGCCCGGCGCGGTGCCGGAGGCACGCGGCGTGGCGGTACGAATCGATCGCCGGCGCGAAGACTACGCGGTATGCGGGCGCTGATCGCGCCCTATTAAGGTGCGCGCGAACTCGCCCAAATCCTTGTAGACCGCTACACCGTCGTCTTTACGCTTGCTTTTGGTGCGCTCACCCTTGCCGCTAAGCACCAATATGGGGCACGCTCCAGCGGCCCGCGCCGCCTCGATATCCGTTTCCGAATCCCCCACGAACGGCACTCTTTCGAGGCTGATTCCCAGGCGCCGCGCCAGGTCCTTGAGCATGCCCGGGGCCGGTTTGCGCATCTCGGTAGCCTCATCGGGATGCTCCGGCGCGAACTCGATGCCGCTGATGCGCCCGCCGACCTCCGCCACCGCACGCTGCAGGCGCTCGTGGATGGCGAACAGCGCGTCGAAGTCGAACAGACCGCGGCCGATGCCGGACTGGTTGCTGGCGATATACACCTGATAGCCGGCCTGGCTCAGCAGGGCAATGGCTTCCAGGCTGCCCGGCACCGGCTTCCATTCGGCCACGGACTTGATGTACTCGTCCGAGTCCTCGTTGATGACACCGTCACGGTCCAGGATCACGAGCTTCATAGCTGCCGGGAATCGGGAATGGGGATTCGGCAATAGTAAAGCAGTTCGTGTCTGCTTCTACGATTCCCTATTCCCCATTCCCAAATCCCAAGGTGGTCGACCTCAGTCGACCACCGTGATCGTGCCGTTCATGTTCTCGTGACCGGAGCCGCAGAACACATCGCACAGGAACTCGAAGGTGCCGGCCTTGTTCGGCGTCAGCCGCACATGCATCACCTGCCCCGGCGGGATGTCGGAGCGGGTCTGCAGATCGGGCACGCTGAAGCCCATCAGCACGTCCTCGGTGCTGAGCTCGATATCGACCGTCTCGCCTTTCTTCAGCGTGATGTTGCTGGGGGTGAAGATGAAGCGCCGCGCCGAAACCTTGATCAGCTTGACGTGCTCCACCGGCGGCGCCTCGGCCCAGGCGGCGACGCCGAAGCCGAGCATCCCCGCCGTCCCCAGGCCGAGCGCCAGGGCCAGGCCGCGCACCATCCTCATGGCTCGCTTGTTCATGCTGTGCCCTCAGGCCTTGATCGGGAATTCAGTGATCCGCGGCTGCTGCGGCAGCAGCTTCACCTCGCGGAAACCCAGGCCCTTGTAGGGCGCCGCGGCATCCCAGGGAATCGGCCCCTTCTTCGGCGTCGACAGCGGCGCCGGCAGCGGGAACATCAGCGATTGCGCCGAGTGGTGGGCGATGTGCCCGGTCAGGTGATGGTTCTCCTGGTGGATGTGGCCGTAGAACACCACCACATTCTGGAACGGCAGCAGCAGGTCGATGGCCTTGGCGCCGTCCGGCGTGGCCCAGTCCCAGGTCGGCGCCAGGTCGAACAGCGGACGATGCGCGAACACCACGATGCGCTGCTTGGGGTCGAGCCGGGCCAGGTCCTGCGCCAGCCACTGCAACTGCTCATCGCCCAGGTTGGCGCGCGGATCGGAGACGTTGTCCAGCGCGATGAAGTGCACGCCCTGGTGGTCGAAGGTGTAATGCGTCGGGCCGAAGAATTCCTTGAAGGCGGCGCCGTTGTCGAGCGAGGCATCGTGCTCGCCCGGCATGAAGCGCAGGTCCTTCACTTTCAGCTCGCCAACGATGTCGCGGAACTCGGCCAGGCGCCGGCGGCGCTCCACCGGGTCGTCGGTGGTGTGGGTCAGGTCGCCGGTGAAGATGATGAAATCGGGCTGGTCGGAAAGGGCGTTGACCTCGGCCACCGCCTTGCGCAGCGTGCCCTTGGCGTCCGGATTGACCGCGGGACCCTGGAAGCCCCAATGGCTGTCCGACAGCTGCACGAAGAAGAAATCGTCGTCCGCGGCCTCGCCGTAGGGCTCGGTCGCGGCGCCGGCGCAGCCGGCAAGGAAGCCGCTCAGGCCGGAAGCGAAAACCACGCCTCCCATGCCGGTGAGGCGCAGGAACTGTCTGCGGTCGATGGTGCGTTTCATGGGGAGTCTCGTCGTCGAGTCCGGGGTGGACCCCATTGCATACCGCGGCGGGGCAGCGGATATTCCCGGCGGCCGGGCCAGGCCCAGGAATACATTCAGGCCGGCGGCGGTAATGCCCGTATGGAATAGAGACTTCCGCATGAGCGACAACCCACTGGCGCAACGCTTTGAATCGACGGTCTCACCGCACCTGGACGCGGCCTACAACCTGGCCCGCTGGCTGACGCGCGACCCGCACGATGCCGACGACGTGGTGCAGGACGCCTACCTGCGCGCGTTCCGCTATTTCGGCGGCTTCCGCGGCGGCGACGGCCGCGCCTGGCTGCTGACAATCGTGCGCAACACCTTCTACACCTGGGTCGAGCAGCGGCGCCAGCAGCGCCAGGAAGTGGAATACGACGAGGCCGGCGGCGGTCTGGACCTGATGGAGGCAAGCGGAGACCAGGCATTGCACGGCACCAACCCCGAACAGCTGCTGCTGCGCGCCGCCGACCAGCAGCTGGTCGAAAAGGCGCTGCTCAGGCTGCCGGTGGAATACCGCGAGATCCTGGTGCTGCGCGAGTTGGAAGAACTGTCTTACAAGGAGATCGCGGAGATTGTCGGGGTGCCGCTGGGAACGGTGATGTCGCGCCTGTCGCGCGCACGCCAGCAGTTGCGGCACCAGATCGAGGCGATGGACGAGTCATGAGCACGATGAATTGCGAAGAAGCCCGGGCCCTGCTGCCCGCCTATGGCGATGGCGAGCTGGACCTGCCGCGCGCCCTGGAAATGGAGCGCCATGTCGAGGGCTGCGCCGACTGCGCCGCCGCGCTGCGCGTGCAGCGCGGCCTGAGCCAGGCGCTGCGCCAGGTCAGCTATCACCGCGCGCCGGACGCGCTGCGCGCGCGCCTGCGCGCCAGTTTGCCGGCCGCGGCGGCGATGGCGGCAGCGGTGACGCCGCCGGCCGCGCCGGCCGCCGGCGCCCCCTTCGGCGCCTCCGTACGCCGGCGCCGCGACTGGTCGCGCTGGGCCATGCCGATTGCCGCCAGCCTGGCGCTGGCCGTGGGCCTCAATGTCATGCTGGCGACGCAACGTGCCGACGACGCCCTGCGCGACGAGCTGATCGCCGGCCATGTGCGCTCGCTGCAGGCCGAGCACCTGTCGGACGTCGCCTCCAGCGACCAGCACACGGTCAAGCCCTGGTTCAGCGGCAAGCTGGATTATTCGCCGCCGGTGCGCGACCTGGCGCAGCAGGACTACCCGCTGCTGGGCGGCCGCCTGGACTACATCGGCCACCGCCAGGTGGCGGCGCTGATCTACCACCACCGCAAGCACACCATCAACCTTTACATCTGGCCGGACAGCGGCGGCGACCTGTCGCCGCGCGGCCGCGGCAGCGAAGGCTACAACCTGGTGCACTGGCGCCATGAGGGCATGGACTACTGGGCGGTGTCCGACCTCAACGGCACGGAGCTGCGGCAGTTCGCGGATCTGCAGATCGCGGCGGTGACGGATCAGAAGGCCAACGCGCCGAATACATAACGGCCCTTTTGAAAGCGCCGATCTGAAAGCTGATTTCCTGCCCGTCCCTGGCCACCCTGGGCCGGGCGCGGCGGCTCACCCCGGCAGGCAGGACAGGTCGGCCACCTCGCGGCACAGCGCGTCCAGCCGCGCCAGCAGCGCCAGGCGGTTGCCGCGCACTTCGGGATTTTCCGCCATCACCATCACGCCGTCGAAGAACGCATCCACCGGTTCCTTCAACCCCGCCAGGGCCTGTAGCATGGCGCCGTACTCGGCCTGGGCGCGCAGCGGCGCGACGGCCGACTCCACCCGCTCCAGTTCGGCCAGCAGGGCGTGCTCGGACGGCACTTCGAACAGGCGCGTCTGCACCGAGTCCCCCAGCTGGCCGCCGGACTGGCGCAGGATGTTGCGGGCGCGCTTGTCGGCGGCGGCCAACGTGGCGGCGGCGGGCGTGTGCTGGAAACCGCGCAGCGCGTCGAGCCGGCGCACGAAGTCGAGCGGGCGGGAAGCGCCCATGACGCGCACCGCCTCGAACTGGTCGGTGCTGGCGCCGCGCTCGACACAGTAGCCGCGCAGCCGCTCCACCGCGAAATCCCACAGCTCGTTGAGCACGCTGTCGTCGCGCTTGCCGGCGGGCTGCGCCTCCAGTGCGGCCTTCAGCGCTTCGCGCAGGTCGAGGTCGAGCCCGCCCTCGATGCAGATGCGCAGCGCGCCCAGCGCGGCGCGGCGCAGCGCATAGGGGTCCTTGCTGGCGGTCGGCTTCTGGCCGATGGCGAAAATGCCGGCGAGGCTGTCGAGCTTGTCGGCCAGCGCCACGACCTGGCCGGCGCGGCTCGACGGGATGGGACCGCCGGACTGCGTCGGCCGGTAGTGCTCGGCCACCGCCAGCGCGACGCCTGCGGACTCGCCGCTGGCGCGCGCGTAGTAGCCCCCCATCAGTCCCTGCAATTCGGGGAATTCGTACACCATCTTGGTGACGAGATCGTTCTTGCACAGCTGTGCGGTGCGTTGCACTTCTTCCAGCACGCTGAGCGACTCGCCACGCGATTGCGCTTCGATCCGCGCAGCCAGGGTCTCGATGCGCGCGGCCTTGTCGGCAACGCTCCCCAGTTCCTTCTGATAGCTGATGCCGGCCAGCTTCACACCGTGGCCGCTGAGCGGCAGCTTGCGATCCTGCTCCCAGAAGAACAGCGCGTCGGTCAGGCGCGGCCGCACCACGCGCTCGTTGCCGGCGATGACCTGCGCCACATCCTTGGACTGGATGTTGGCCACGGTGATGAAATACGGCAGCAGCTTGCCGGCCGTGTCGAACAGGGTGAAGTAGCGCTGGTTGGTTTCCACCGTCGCCACCACCACCTCGGACGGCAAGTCGAGGAAGCGCGCCTCGATGTGACCCGAGATGGCCACCGGCCACTCGACCAGCGCCGTGACTTCGTCGAGCAATTCCTCGGTGATGCGCGCGGTGCCGCCGAGCTTGAGCGCCTCGGCCTCGATCTGCTGCCTGATCCCGGCGCGGCGGCTGGCGAAGTCGGCCCACACCCAGGCTTCTTTCAAGGCGGATTCATAGCCGGCGATCGCCGCTACGGAGATCGCCTTGGGCGCATGGAAGCGGTGGCCGTGGGTCTTGCGCCCGGCCTTGAGGCCGAAACGCTGCAGCGGCACCACGCGGGCGCCGTACAGCGCCAGAATCCACTGCACCGGGCGCACGAAGGTTTCCTCGCCGGAGCCCCAGCGCATGCGCTTGGGCACCAGCGCGTCCATCTGCTTGATCGTCTCCTCGAAGATCTCGGCGATCAGCTCCAGCGTCCTGCGGCCTTTCTGCTTCTTGCGGAACACCAGGTAGCCGTTCTCCTGCTTGAGGGCCTTGAACTCGACGCCGCAGGACTTGGCGAAGCCCAGCGCCGCCGGCGTCGCCTGGCCGTCCTTGAACGCGGCGGCAAGCTGCGGCCCCTTGCGCTCCAGGTTCTGGTCGGCCTGGCGCTCGACTACGCCGTCGATCAGCACCGCGACGCGGCGCGGCGTGGCGAAGCTGCGTGTTTCGCCGATGGCCACGCCGCGCTTGGCCAGGCCACCGCCGATGCCCTGCGCCAGGGCCTGGGCCAGCGGTTGCACGAAGCGTGCGGGCAGGTCTTCGGTGCCCAGTTCGATCAGCAGGGATTGGTTCATGTCAGTTCAGGATTGCGGCCGTTCCGCGTGCTGCGGCAGGCCGTCGAGGATGTCGTACCACTCGGCCTTGGAGGCGACGAAGTTGTGCGCCTGCGGCTTGAAGTCGAGCGGCGTGTCCAGCGTGCCCATGCGCAGCCGCAGCAGCCCCGGCTTGTCGGCGGCGCGGCTGTACAGCGGCGAGCCGCAGCGGCTGCAGAACACGCGCTCCTTGCCGGGCGAGGATTCGTAGGCCTTGAGCAGTTCTTCACCCTGCAGCAGCTTGAACCCGGCCAGCTCGACCGGCGCATTGGTGCCGAAGGCGGTGCCCTGCGCCTTGCGGCACTTGCCGCAGTGGCAGTAGATGAACGGGCCGAAGGGGCCGCTGTATTCGTAGCGCACGCCGCCGCACAGGCAGCTGCCGCGATAGGTCTGGCTCATGCGTTTCTCCGCGCGGCGGCCGCTCAGGCCGCCCTGAGCAGCGGGAAGCCGAGCTTTTCGCGCGCGGCGTAGTAGGCCTCGGCGCAGAGCCGGGCCAGGGTGCGCACGCGCAGGATGTAAGCCTGCCGCTCGGTGACGCTGATGGCACCGCGGGCATCGAGCAGGTTGAAGGCGTGCGAAGCCTGCAGCACGCGCTCGTAGGCCGGCAGCGGCAGGCCCTGTCCGATCAGGTGCTGGCACTCGCGCTCGGCCACGGCGAAGCGCTCGAACAGCGCGGCGCTGTCGGCGTGCTCGAAGTTGTAGGCGGACTGCTCCACCTCGTTCTGCTTGTAGACGTCGCCATAGGTGACGGTGCGGACACCGCCGTCTTTCGTGCGGTGCTCGGACCATACCAGGTCGTAGACGCTTTCCTTCTTCTGGATGTACATGGCCAGCCGTTCCAGGCCATAGGTGATCTCGCCCGCCACCGGCTTGCACTCCAGGCCGCCGACCTGCTGGAAGTAGGTGAACTGGGTCACCTCCATGCCGTTGAGCCACACTTCCCAGCCCAGTCCCCAGGCTCCCAGGGTGGGGCTTTCCCAGTTGTCCTCGACGAAGCGGATGTCGTGCACCAGCGGGTCGAAGCCGAGCAGCTTGAGCGAGTCCAGGTACAGCTGCTGGATGTCCGGCGGGCTCGGCTTCATCAGCACCTGGAACTGGTAGTAGTGCTGCAGGCGATTGGGGTTTTCGCCGTAACGGCCGTCGGTGGGGCGGCGGCTGGGCTGCACATAGGCCGCGTTCCACGGCTCGGGGCCGATGGAGCGCAGGAAGGTGGCCCAGTGGAAGGTGCCGGCACCGACTTCCATGTCCAGCGGCTGCACGATGACGCAGCCCTGGCGGGCCCAGTAGGTCTGCAGCGTCAGGATCAGGTCCTGGAAGGTCATGGCGGGCGGCGCGGGTTGAAAAAATGGCCCGGCAGTATATCAATCGGTGCCGCGGGATTGACCGCCCCGCGGCCGCCCAGGACGCTATCCGGGCCGCGCGTCGTCCCCGGGCAGCGCCGACGCGCTCCCCGGGCTGCCGATCCCACCGCGCCGCCGCGCCAGGTCCAGCAGCGGCCCGGTCATGCAGGTGGTCAGCAGTGCCATGATCACCAGCATGGTGAAGACCCGCGCCGACAGCACCCCCAGCTCGTAACCGACGTTAAGCACGATCAGCTCGACCAGGCCGCGGGCGTTCATCAGCGCGCCGAGGGTGAAGGACTCGCGCCAGCCCGAGCCGGCGCAGCGCGCCGCCAGCAGGGTGCCGCCGAGCTTGCCGGCCACCGCCACGGCGGCGATCAGTCCGCACAACAGCCAGTCCTGCGACCCTTGAAGCAGGCCCAGATGGGTGCGCAGGCCGGTCAGGGCGAAGAACAGCGGCAACAGCCCCACCGCGCTGAAGCCGTTCAGGCGCTGCCGCAGCGATTCGCGCATGGTGGAACCCGCCGGCATGACCGTGCCGGCGAGGAAAGCGCCGAACAGGGCATGGATGCCGATGACCTCGGTGCAGACGCTGCAAGCCAGCAACAGCACCACGGCCAGGGCCAGCGCGCCGGTGCCGTCATGGTCGGCGCCCAGCCGGGCGCCGAAGGCGCGCTGCAGCAGCGGCCGTGCAATGCCGTGCAGCGCCAGCACGAACAGCACCGCCAGCGCGGCGCTCAAACCCGCCGCAGCCAGGCCGCGCGCCTGCGCCAGCGCCACCACCAGGGCCAGCAGGCACCAGGCGCTGAGATCGCCGATGGCGGCGCAGGCCAGGGCCATCCGCCCCACCGGCGTATGGACCATGCGGCGCTCGTCGAGGATGCGCGCCAGCACCGGGAAGGCGGTGATGCTCATGGCCACGCCGAGAAACAATGCAAAGGCATGGAACGGCACCCCCGGCGGCGCCAGCAAGGGAAACGCGGCCAACGCCAGGCCCATGCCGAGCAGGAACGGCAGCAACATGCTGACATGGCTGATGAGCAGGGCGGCGCGCGCCTGCCGCCGCAGTTCCGCCAGGTCCAGTTCCAGGCCCAGCGCGAACATGAACAGCAGCACGCCGAGCTGGCTGAGCAGCTGCAACGGCGCCATCGCGGCCGGCGGGAACAGGGCCGCCAGCGCCTGCGGCCACAGCAGCCCCAGCAGGGAGGGCCCGAGCAGGATGCCGGCGAAGATCTCGCCGATCACCGCCGGCTGGCCGATGCGCCGGAATATGCGGCCGAACAGGCGCGCCGCCGCCACGATCACCAGCATCTGCAGCAGCAGCAGCGCCAGCCGCGGCGGCTGCCCGGCAGCAGCCGCAACGGCCGGCGGCGGCGCGGCGGGGGCGACGGGGTAGAACGCCTGTCCCCATCCGGCCAACCCGGCGACCGCCAGCGCCGACAGCAGCAGCGCAAGAACGTACAGGGGGAGGAAATTGCGCATGGCGGCGGGCGCGGGTCCTGGGGTGATGGACGGAGCGCGCAACGGTGTCACGCCTGCCGGCGCCGGGTCAACGCGGCGGCCACCGCCCCGCCATCCGGCAACGGGTCCGCCGTGTTAGGCTCAAAAGGCCTTTCGGTATGCCGAAAGCGGGGCCCGCCCCTCCAACCACTATCACAGCCGCTATTGCAAGGAGAACCGCGATGAAAGGGATGATCAAAGGGATGTTGAGCGCCATTGTTGTCGCCGGCTGCGCCGCGGCGCCGGCCTATGCCGCCGATGCGCCCGCCGCCAAGGCGCTCACCGCGCAGCAGCAGAAAATGAAGGATTGCAATGCCGACGCCAAGACCAAGGCCCTGACCGGTGCCGACCGCAAGGCTTTCATGAAGACCTGCCTGAGCAAGGACAGTGCGACCGCAGCGGCGGCGGCACCGGCCGCCGACGCCACAGCGGCCGCCAGCTCGGCCAAGGCCACCCAGCAGCAGAAGATGAAGGACTGCAACGCCCAGGCGACGACCAAGGCGCTCAAGGGCGCCGACCGCAAGTCGTTCATGAGCACCTGCCTCAAGGGCTGAGCCGGCGATCGGTCGGAGGCCCCCGCGGCGCCCGTATAATCCCCGCCTGCGGCGCTCCGGCGCCGCAGGCCTTTTTACCGGCGGGACGGCTTTAGATCGCCGCTTTTGGCACAGTTTCTGCTTCAATTCGGTGCACTTCCGGCCAACCGGCAGGCACTAATTCATAACACCCCTCGCAGGAGACAGCACCCATGTCGGGTAAAGAAGTTCTCAAGACCATTCAGGAAAAGAGCGTGAAGTTCGTCGACTTCCGCTTTTGCGATACGCGCGGCAAGGAACAGCATGTCACGGTGCCCTCGCACACCGTGGACGAGGGCCTGTTCACCGACGGCAAGATGTTCGACGGTTCCTCGATCGCCGGCTGGAAGGGCATCAACGAATCCGACATGATCCTGATGCCCGACGCCGGCTCCGCCTTCATCGACCCGTTCTTTGAAGAGCCGACGCTGGTGCTCACCTGCGACGTCATCGAGCCTTCCACCATGCAGGGCTACGGCCGCGACCCGCGCTCGCTGGCCCACCGCGCCGAGGCCTACCTGAAGAGCACCGGCATCGCCGACACCGCCTTCTTCGGCCCGGAAAACGAATTCTTCATCTTCGATTCGGTCCGCTTCGGCGCCGACATGTCGGGCTGCTTCGTCAGCATCGACTCCGAGGAAGCGGCCTGGAACAGCGGCAAGGAATACGCCGAAGGCAACACCGGCCACCGTCCGGGCGTGAAGGGCGGCTATTTCCCGGTGCCGCCGGTCGATGCGCTGCAGGACATCCGCTCGGCCATGTGCGAGACGCTGGAAGCC
This sequence comes from uncultured Nevskia sp., assembly GCA_964451925.1. Lineage (GTDB taxonomy): Bacteria > Pseudomonadota > Gammaproteobacteria > Nevskiales > Nevskiaceae > Nevskia. The sequence continues at coordinate 41,136 of CAYVKA010000041.1, forward strand.
GTCGGCATGGTCACCGAAGTGCACCACCACGAAGTGGCCACCGCCGGCCAGTGCGAAATCGGCGTCAAGTTCGGCACCCTGGTCAAGAAGGCCGACGAAGTCCTCAAGCTGAAGTACGTGGTGCAGAACGTGGCGCACAGCTTCGGCAAGACCGCCACCTTCATGCCCAAGCCGATCGTCGGCGACAACGGCAGCGGCATGCACGTGCATCAGTCGCTGTCCAAGGACGGCAAGAACCTGTTCACCGGCGACGGCTACGGCGGCCTGTCCGAGACCGCCCTGTACTACATCGGCGGCATCCTCAAGCACGCCAAGACCATCAACGCCTTCACCAACCCGGGCACCAACAGCTACAAGCGCCTGGTGCCGGGCTTTGAAGCGCCGGTGATGCTGGCCTACTCGGCGCGCAACCGCTCCGCCTCGATCCGCATCCCGTTCGTCAGCAACCCGAAGGGCCGCCGCATCGAAGTGCGCTTCCCGGATTCCACCGCCAACCCGTACTTCGCTTTCGCGGCGATGATGATGGCCGGCCTGGACGGCATCCAGAACAAGATCCACCCGGGCGAGCCGTCCGACAAGGATCTCTACCACCTGCCGCCGGAAGAGGACAAGAAGATCGCGCGCGTCTGCCACAGCCTGGACATGGCGCTGGAGCACCTGGACAAGAACCGCGGCTTCCTCACCGCCGGCGGCGTGTTCACCGACGACCTGATCGACGCCTACATCGAGCTGAAGATGCAGGAAGTGACGCGCTTCCGCATGACGACTCACCCGATCGAGTTCGACATGTACTACTCGCTGTAAGGTTCGCCAACCACCCCCTTGAGTCCAAGGGGGTCCGGTTCGGCGGAAACCTCCGCAGAGCTGCAGCAGAAAGGCCCCCGCACGGGGGCCTTTCTGCTTGTATCGCCGGTCAATTTGCTGCGAAACGTTGCGGAACGGGCCGAAGTACCGCAAGCTCGCTGTCATGAAACTGTCATCATCATCGAGTTCTGTTGCCGCGCCGGATCAGGACGGCCTGCCAAGCCGCGTCGCGGTCGGCTCCGGCACGGGTGCCGCGGTCGGCCGCTGGCAAACGCTGCCGCATGAATGGGCCTTCGGCGGCATGCTGTTGCTGCTGTTCATCCGCCTGGCCTGGCACGATGGCCCGACCGGGGCCTATGCGCTGCTGTTCCTGGGCTACTTCCTGGTGTGCCTGAGCCTGAGCTGGTGGTGCAGCCGCAATCCGCTGCCGCTGCGCTGGCGGGTGCGGCTGACCGCGTACTTTTCCCTGATGGGCCTGGTTTTCTACAGCCTGCCGGCCGTGGTCAGGCTGCTGCAGGTTCCCGGCGCGGACCCGCTGCTGCAATCGATCGACGGGCAGCTGCTGGGCCGGCCGGCCGCCGACTATTTCAGCGGCCTGCAATCACCCCTGGTGACCGACGCCATGGTGCTGGCCTACCTGTTCTTCTTCTACTACCTGCTGTCCGGGCCCGCCCACTACTGCTTCAATGACCTGCCCCGCTTCCGCCAGTGCATCATCGGCCTGTTCAGCATCTACGCCGTCGGCCTGCTCAGCTATTCGCTGCTGCCGGCGGGCGGCCCGCATCTGGCGTTGCAGTTCGATGCGCCGCTGGCGCTGGGCCCGATAAGCCGGCTGATGCTGCCGCTGATCGACGGCGGCAGCAATGGCGTCGACGTGTTCCCGAGCATCCATGCCGCGGTACCGGCCTACCTGCTCGGCTTCGACGCCCTCTATCACCGGCGCCGTTTCCGCCGCGTGGTGCTGCCCTGCGTGCTGCTGTGGCTGTCGACGGTTTATCTGCGCTACCACTACCTGACCGACCTGGCCGCGGGCTTTGCCCTGGCGCTGGCCGGGCTGGCCGTGGTGTGGCTGTACCAGCGCTCGCGCCTGGGCCATTCGGTCGAGGCCGAGGCCTGCCGCGCCGTCGCCCGGCAGGCCGCCGCCGTGGGCGGCCGGATCGAGTCCCGCTGGAGCGTTCTGCGCGCCGATTCCTAGGGCCGCGGCTGCGGCCTGCTTCAGGTTTACAGCATGACGGGCGCGCGCTATTTTCCGGGCATGCGCACACTCATCGCCTTGACCCTGGCCTGCCTCAGCGGCACCGTCACCGCCGCCGATGTCTATCGCTGGGTCGACAGCAACGGCGTGGTCCACTATTCCGACAAGCCGCAGGCGCCCAGCGACAAGCCGGTGAGCCTGCCGCACCTGCAGACCTACGCCCCGGGCAGCGCGCCGCCGGGCTTCGCCGCGGCGCCGACGCCCGGCAAAGAAGCCGCCGCCACCATCAGCATCGCGTCGCCGGCGGCGGATGAGACCATCCGCGACGCCGAAGGCAAGTTCACCGTCACCGTCAATGCCGAGCTGCAAGCCGGCCAGGGCCTGGTGTTCTATCTCGACGGCGCGGCGCAGAACCAGCAACCGACGCCGTCGACCGCCTACCTGTTCAACGGCGTGGAGCGCGGCGAGCACACGGTCGCCGCCGCGCTGGTCGGCGGCGACGGGCATGAAGTGGCGCGCAGTGAAACGGTGACGATCCACATGAAGCCGCCCAGCGTCAGGCACTAGGGTCTGTTGACAATCATTGGATCGCTGCGTTGCTGCTCAAAATCGCGTCA
>CAYVKA010000042.1:0-43668 GCA_964451925.1 uncultured Nevskia sp.
CCCGCCGCTGCCGCATCGCGGCCGTCGCCGCTTGCGGCCGCAGCGGCGCAGCCCGCAACGGTGGCGCCACCGGCATCTGCGGCCACACCGGCCGTTTTCGGCGCCGCCGAAGCCGCCGCGGTCCGTTTTGCCGGCGGTCCCTGCAGCGCCGACATCTACCGCATCGTCTGGGACACGGCCGGGGCCTATCGCATCCAGCCGGAGTTTGTCGCGGCGCTGATCGAGATCGAATCGGGTTGCCGCAGCGACGCCGTGTCGCAGGCCGGCGCGCACGGCTTGATGCAGCTGGTGCCGGCTTCGGGCGCGCGCGAGGGTTATCGCTTCATGCACGGCCGCGACCACAAGCCGACCATCGCCGAGTTGCACGATCCGGCAGTCAACATCCGCCTCGGTGTCGCCTACCTCGGCGCGCTGCAGGACCACTTCGACTATATCGACGCGCCGTTGCCGCGCCTGGTCCTGATGGTGGCCGCCTACAATTGCGGCCCGTATTTCTTCGATCAGCGCCTGCCGGCCGAAGCGGCCGCCTGGAATGGCGAACAGGCGGCGCGCTGGGTGCGTCACAACGCGCCACAGGAAACACGCGATTTCGTCGACGCGGTGCTGCGCAAGGCGGCGCTCTATTCCGGCGCGACGCTGCGCGCGCAGACCCGCACGGTGGCGAGCGGCAGGCTGCTAAGCCCCTGAGCTGCGCCGCCCGGTGCGGCGCGCCATCATCCGGACGGACGGCGGCGGCGGCCGCGCGGCATGATGTGATGGCCGCCGTCAGCCCTCACCGCGCGCGCCGATGATCGATCCCGTTATTCAACGCCCCTGGCCACGCCGACTGCGCGGCCTGTTTTCCTCCACGCCGTTTGCGCAACCGGTCGACCTGCGCGGCAAGCGCATCATCGTCACCGGCGCCTCGCCCGGCTCCATCGGGTTCGCCACCGCGCGCACGCTGGCCGCCTGGGGCGCGGCCGTGGTCATCACCACCCGCACAGAGCCGCAGGCGGCGCTTGCCGGGCTCCGCGGCGCCGGCGAGATCCGCGCCCACGCGCTGGACCTGGGCCGCGCCGATTCGGTGGCACGCTTCGCCGACTGGGTCGAGGTTGCGCATCGCGGCCGGCTCGACGTGCTGGTCAACAATGCCGGGGTGCACCTGGACCTGCTGCGGCAGTGGAAGGCGCCGCCGCTGTCGCCGGACGGCTACGAGGTCCACTGGCGCAACAACTATCTCGGCACCTGGCAGCTGAGCCGGCGCCTGCTGCCGCTGCTGCAGGCCAGCGCGGCGCAGGATGGCGAGGCGCGCGTGGTCAACGTGGTGTCGATGCTGCACCGCCTGGGAACCAATGCCGGCCTGTTCCAGCCGCCGCTGCCGTACAACTCCTGGACCGCCTACGGCCTGTCCAAGCTGGCGCTGGTGCATGCCACGTTCGAGCTGCAGCGCCGCTACGCCGCCGAAGGCGTGCAGGCCTGCTGCCTGCATCCGGGCGCGGTGTACAGCAACATCGCCACGCGCGGGCTCGAGGGCAACCGCGCCATCGGCGCGCTGCGCAATGCGCTGGCGCCGCTCGAACGCTTCTTCCTGCTGACGCCGGTGGAGGGCGCGCAGACGCAGATCCATTGCGCCAGCCAGCCGCGGCTCGCCGGCGGCCTGTACTACGAAAAATGCCGGCCGGCGCTGGCCAGCGCGGAGGCGCTGGACACGCAGGTCGCCGCGCGGCTGTGGGACGAAACCGAGGCCTGGGCGAAGACGCTGGGCTGATCCGCCCAGGAATCCAGCCCACCAGCCGCCTACGGCTTGATCCAGCCCCAGGCCATCAGCTTCATCTTCAGCATCAGCATCAGGAAGTGCCACAGCGCCTTGAGTTGATCGCCGACGCCGGGCTTGTAGCGCGCCTGCTGGCGGATGTAATGGCGCAGATCGCCGACCTGCTCATCGCTCAGCTCGGGAAACGGCGGCATGCCGCGGTTCTGCAGGCCGCCATGCACCACCGCGGCGAAGGCGGCGTCGTTGAGCGGAATCGGCGAAGCGCGCAGGTCGGGCGCAAAGCCGCCGGCGACCACCCCGGTGCCGTGGCAGATCAGGCAGTGCTGATACAGCTCGCGGCCCTTGGCGGCACGGCCGGCATCGACCACGAAGGCGGGGTCGTCCACCGGCTTGGGCTGCGACGGCGGCGGCGACGGCGGCAGCGTGGCGCTGCCATCCAGCACATAGGTCAGCAGCCGCCGCGGATGATCGCGGCCGACCCAGCCGTGCTGCGCGCTGAGCGAGCCGAGCAGCATCTGGCCGCCGGCCCAGCCGGCGAGGATGCTGACGTACTGCTTGCCGCCGACGCTATAGGTGATCGGCGGCGCCTGCGTGCCCACGCCCATGTCGGCGCTCCACAGCACGGCGCCGCTGCTGTCGTCGCGGGCCACGAAGCGGCCGTCGGACTGGCCCTGGAACACCAGCCCGCCGTGGGTGCTCATGACGCCGCCGTTGGTGGCGCCGGGTAGCGGCACTTCCCAGACCTTCTTCTGCGTGGCGGCGTCCCAGGCCAGCAGCGAGCTGCTGCCGGCGTTCTTCGGCACATCGTCGTAGAAGGCATGGATGCCCATGGGACCGTCGCGGCTCATGTCGTAGGTGGCCGGGTCGATGCCCTTGTCGTTGTAGTAGCCGGCCAGTTCGTGCGCCGGGATGTAGGTCAGCCCGGTGTCCGGGCTGAACGACATCGGCTGCCAGTTGTGCAGGCCGCCCGAGCCCGGCCACATCAGCGACTCGCCGTCCTCGTAGCGCACGCCGGGGTTCTCGATCGGCCGGCCGCTGGCCATGTCGATGCCCTTGGCCCAGGTCACCTTGCCCAGCTTCTCGGCCGAGATCAGCTTGCCGGTATGGCGGTCCAGCACGTAGAAGAAGCCGTTCTTCGGCGCGTGCAGGATCACCTCGCGCGGCTTGCCTTCGACCGGGATGGTGGCCAGCACCATATCCATGGTGGAGTTGAAGTCCCAGCTCTCGCCCGGCGCGGTCTGGTAGTGCCAAAGGTACTCACCGGTATCAGCGTCGAGCGCCACCACCGAGCACAGGAACAGGTTGTCGCCGCCGCCGGGGCTGCGCAGCTTGGCGTTCCACGGGCCGCCGTTGCCGGTGCCGATGTAGACGCGGTTCAGCTCCGGGTCGTAGGTCATGGCGTTCCAGGCCGTGCCGCCGCCGCCGTACTTCCACCATTGGCCTTTCCAGGTCTTGGCGGCCATCTCCATGGCCTTGTTCTCGAAGCCCTTGGCCGGGTCGCCGGGCACGATGTACCAGCGCCAGTCCTGCTTGCCGGTCTCGGCGTCGTAGGCGGTGACGTAACCGCGCACATGGCCGAAGTCGGCGCCGCCGTGGCCGATGATGACCTTGCCGTTGAACACGCGCGGCGCGCCGGTGATGTAGCGGTTGTCGCCCGGCTCGGTGGTCTGAGTCTGCCACACCAGCTGGCCGCTCTTGGCGTCGAGCGCGAACAGCCGCCCGTCCTGCACGCCGGCAATGACCTTGCCTTTCCAGAACGACAGGCCGCGGATGCCCCAGGCCATGCGCATCTTGACCGGGTCGACCTTGGGGTCGTAGCTCCACAGCTGCTTGCCGCTGAGCGCGTCCACCGCGTAGATCACGCTGAAACCGACAGCGATATAGATCACGCCGTCCACTTCCAGCGGTGCCGAAGACACGTTCCACACGTCCGGCAGCTCCAGCGACCAGGCCAGGCCGAGCTTGCCGACGTTCTGTTTGTTGATCTGGTCGAGCGGGCTGAAGCGCTGCTCGCTGAAGGTGCGGCCATAGGCGCCCCAGTCGGCGCCGCCGGTTTCGTTGCCGAGAGTGCTGTTGTCCACGTCGGCGGCGGCCTGCGCGGCCAGCAGCAGCGCCAGCGCCGTGCCCATACCCCAGTACCGCGCCTTGCCTGCACGCTGCATGATGATCTCCTCCGCTGACCGGGGCGGCCGCGGGGGCGCTCCGGGTTATTGTCCGGTACCAGTGCGCCGGCAGGCCGCTGGGCCTTCGCTGCGACGCTTCCGGTCGTGACTCAGCTTGGCACAGGCCCGCACCTGCGCGTCTCGTCCATCCGCAGGAGGCTGCGCCGGGCCCGTTTCGCGAAATTGGCGGCGTCCCGGGACACTCCAGCAGGAGCTTTCAGTCGAGCAGCGGGCTGTCGTCGCCCGCCTTCCAGCCGTACTTGCGCAGATCGACCCGGCCCTTGTCCACCAGTACCCCCTCTTCGCGCAGGCGCTTGCGCTGCTCGCGGAAGCCGGGGCTGTTGGGCGGTAGCGCGATGCGTCCCTGCGCGTTGATCACCCGGTGCCAGGGCAGACGCCCAGCCGGCGCTTCGCCCAAGGCGGTCCCGACCAGCCGCGCACGCCGCGGCAGCCCGGCCAGGCGCGCCACCTGCCCGTAACTGGCCACCTTGCCGCGTGGAATGCTGCTGACGATATCCCAGATGGCCTGGTATGAAGCATTGATCGGCATTTCGTGATAGTTTCCGTGCCGGCCTCGGTGCCTTGGGGAGCGTTATACCGGGTTCAGAAGCCGTTCAGTAAGCACCAATGATACTTGTCGCGCCGGATCGGACCGTATCGCGGTACGAGTTACGGCAGTCACCATCACCTAGGAGATCACAATGAGTTCCAAGCTGCTTTCCACCCTGCTGGTTTCGGCTTCGCTGCTGGCCGCTGGTCAGGTCTTCGCCGCCGACGCCCCCGCCGCTGCTCCGGCTGCCCCGGCCGCTGCCGCCGCTCCGGCTGCCGCCCCGGCTGCTGAAGCCGCTCCGGCCCCGAAGAAGAAGGCCAAGAAGCACCACAAGAAGGCCAAGGCTGCCGCTCCGGCTGCCGACGCCGCTGCTCCGGCCGCGAAGTAAGCCCGAAGTCAGCTGTTGCAAAAGGCGACCGCAGATTCTGCGGTCGCCTTTTTTATTGGCCGGTCGATTCCGCAAACGCGGCCGGCGCCTATCCAGCGGGCGTTGTGCGGTTCCCCATTCAGGATCGATTCAGCCGGGAACGTGGATCATGCACACGTCGGCCGGGACCGGTGGACGAACCTAAGCCCCCGACGCCACTGAAAAAACTCAAGGAGTTGTAGCTCATGAAAAGCAAACTGATTTCCGCTCTGGCCCTGGCCGGCACGCTCGCCGCCGGTGGCGCGCTGGCCGATGGCGAAGCCAAGGCCGGCCTCGGTGCCAACCTCGGCCTGGGCAGTGCTGCGACGGTTCAAACCGGCGCCGATGCCAGTGCCCAGGGCGGCCTGGGCCTGGGCAGCGCGCTGAAGGACACCACCGGCGCCGTCACCGGCGCGGCCCAGGGCACCGTCCAGGCGACCACCGATACCGTCAAGGGCGCCGCGCAGGCTGCCACCGGCAAGGTCAAGGACACCGCCGCCGCCGCCAAGGACAGCGCCAAGCAGGCCGCGCACAAGGCCAAGACCAAGGCCGAGGACGCCAAGGCCGGCGCCATGGCCAAGGTCGACGCGGCCGGCAGCTCCGCCACCGGCGCGGTCACCAACGCTCTGCCCAACGCCTCGGTCAATGCCGGCGTGGCCGCTGGCGCCAGCGTCAAGCAGTAAGCGCGGGCGCAAGGCCCTCAGTCATCGCGCATCGCAGTAAGCGCGCTGTAAGCAAACCCGGCGCGGGGCATCGCGCCGGGTTTGTTTTTTGAGGCCGGCCTTCAAGCAAAAAAAAACGGCCGGAGGATGTCCGGCCGTTTGTTCAATGCGTGAAGCTCAGGCGAACAGCTCGGCGTACAGCTGTTCGCGGTTGGGCCCGCTGGCCCACTGCACCAGGCTCTCCGGGCAGTGCTCGCCCGGCTCGAAGCCGGCGGCGATGCGGTACAGGTCGGCCATGATGCGGCCGATGGCGCCGTGGTATTCGCGGAACTGTGGTTCCTGGCTGGCGTGCATGGTCGCCAGCGTGTCGAGCAGCACCTTCGGCGGCACGTACGGCGCCAGGCGGTCGAGCACTTTCAGGGCCAGCACCGCATCCTTGTCCTTGACCCCTTCGTCCACCAGCACCGCCACCAGCTTGGGGTTGCCGCCGGACTTGTTGGCGGACGCCTTGCGCAGCGCGGTGTCCTTCACGTAGTACAGGGCGGCGGCGAGGATCACGAACAGTTCGTCGTAGGAATCCTCGGTGAAATTGGTATCGTCCGGAATCAGGCCCTTCAGCGCCGGCTTGAGCGCCGCGAGCAGCCCCGGAAATTCCTCGTCCATGCGCGCAATGCGGCGATAGACCTTGCTGTCCGACATCGTTTCATCTCCCAAAAGTTCGTCAATCCGGCGCGCCGACCACGGGCGCCCACACCCCCGCAGTGTAGCAGCGGCGAGCCCGGCCACGGGAAGGCCCCGCGGGCACCGACATGCCCGGTGCGCGCAAGCCTAAAGTTAAACGGCCCAGCCGCCGGAATCGGCAGCGGCGTGCCGTGGCGCACTATTTGAGGTCGCTGGCGACGTGCGGCGTGCTGAGCAGGCGGGTGAAGGCATGCCACTGGGCGTCGGACCCGGCATCGCCGCCGCCCTTGGCCTCGATGTAGCGCCGCACCAGTTCCTCGCCGTAGGAGTAGTTGATGATGTAACTGCGGTAGTGATCGAAGAATTCGACCCGCTGGCGCGCCCGCTCGGGCGAGGCCAGCGCATAGATCTGCAGCCAGTTGGCGGTGGATTGGGCGTCCATGCGGCCGTCAAGGTAGCGCCGCGCCGCCTCGATCGCGGCCGGGTTGAGGTCCTTGGCGGCGCGCACCACGCGGTCGTAGGTCTCCACCTGCCTGGCGTCGAACCCGGCCAGGTCGAACAGCTCGCGCTCGAAGTTGAGGCGCTGCGCCTCGGGGAAGGTCAGCTCGACGCCGAAATCGGCGCTGCCTTCGGCGATGAAGGACTGCGGCGAGTACAGCGCATAGACCTGGTACTCCGGCCAGCCCTGGCCGCGCACCAGATCCTTCTCCAGCAGGCTGTTGTAGACGTGGTGGCCAGGGTAGCCCTCGTGCGAGGCCAGCTGGATCACCCGGCTGATGCTGACCGGCTGGTCGGCGTTGACCTCGATGCGGCTGTAATAGTTGCCCTGGTACCAGTTGTAGGCGCTCCACGGCTTGTCGCCCACCAGCGCCAGTTCGAAGCGCTCGCCCTGCGGCAGTTCCAGATGCCCGTGCACATGCAGCTGGGCGTAGCCGATGGCGGCGCGCATCACGCTCTGCAGCTTGTCCTTGGGCACGGCGTAGCGCTCGAGATAGCGGTTGTAGCGCTGCGCCAGCGTGCCCGGCTCCTTGGGCAGCAGCGCGTCGAGCTGCTTCAGCGCCGGCTGGAAGGCCGACTCGGCGTAGTGCGGCGCGTCGACGTCGTACAGCGCGCGCGCCTCGTCGTCGAACGAGAACTGCCGGCCTTGCAGCATCGCCGCGCGCGCCGACAGGGCGCCGATCTGGTTCTTCAGATAGGTCTTGCGCAGCGCCGCCAGCTCCGGGTCGGTGGGCAGCACGTCCGGGACGGTATTGAGCAGGCGCACGATCAGCTGCTGCGACTGGTCCTCGATCTGCACCGCGCTGAGCTTCTGCGCCTTGGCCTGGTCGCGCCATTCGGGCGGCCCGTAGTAGGCGTCGACGTAGCCCGGGTCCAGTTCGCCCAGGGCCAGTACCAGCTTGACGTAGGTGACAGCGATCTCGTTCATGCTCATCGGCGGCAATGGCGCCGGCGCGCTGGGTGCCGCCGCTGCACCCTGGTCGGCGGTATCCGGCAGGCGGGTGCCGAACACCAGCGGATCGTCGCGCCCGGCGCTGCAGGCGGTCAACAGCGTGGCCAGGGCCGTCATCGCGGCGAGTTTCCCGAGTGGACGCATTGTTTTCTGTTTGGGTGAATTCCGTGGTCAGCGATTTTCCACTAAAACCAAACCGCCGTAAGCGGTACGCGCAAGCCCTGCGCCGCCTTCACCCCGGCGCCCGGCGGCCTGACTTTTGCTTGTACCGGTGGACAGGTTAGCAGACCGTGCGCCAGTCGCATCGGCGATCATACGGGTGTAATGTTGGCACGGGTTCGGTGACTCCCGGCGGCATGCGGAGGCCGGACCCGGGAGCAAGGGGCAAGGCCCCGGGGGCTGTTCGGTCGTTGGGCAAATGATCCGCTGCGGCACGGGCAGGGGTCGGGAGTTTTTTGCGAGCCGAAACCGGCTGTTGCTGCGGCGGCAGATCCACTCAAGGAAGAGGGGGAACCCGCATGAAACCACATCACGTCACGGCGTCGGCGTCGCTTGCGCTGTGCGCCGCGGTCCTGGCCCTGCCGGTGTTGCCGGCCCAGGCCCAGGACAGCCCGGGGGGCGCCGAGCCCTCCGCCACCACGCTGCAGAAAGTCATCGTCACCGGCAGCGCCATACCGCGCACCGAGAAGGAGACCGCGGCGCCGGTACTGACCATCACGCGCAAGGACATCGAGCGCAGCGGCCTGACCACGGTGGCCGACGTGGTGCGCTCCATTTCGGCCGACAACAGCGGCACGCTGGGCAACTCGTTCGAGGGCGCTTTCGCCGGCGGCGCTTCCGGCGTGGCGCTGCGCGGCCTGACGGTCAACTCGACGCTGGTGCTGATCGACGGCCGCCGCGCCGCCAACTACGCGCTGGACGACGACGGCGAGCGCGGCTTCGTCGACCTCAATTCCATTCCGCTGGTGGCGGTCGAGCGCATCGAGGTGCTCAAGGACGGCGGCTCGGCGCTGTACGGCGCCGACGCCATCGCCGGCGTGGTCAACATCATCCTGCAGCGCGAATACACCGGCAAGGACGTCAGCGCCGAATACGGCAGTTCGCAGCACGGCGGCGGCTCCCATACACGCGTCACCGGCGAGTTCGGCACCGGCCGGCTCAACCAGAACGGTTACAACGCGTACTTCTCGGTCGAATATCAGCGCGACAACAGCATCAAGGCGGCGCAGCGCGGCTTTCCCTACAACACCAACGACCTGAGCTCCATCGGCGGCATCAACGGCCAGGCCAACCAGCCGCTGCAGGGTTCGCCCATCGGCTCGTTCAACGGCACGGTGGAGCCGGGCATGATCCCCGCGGGCCTGTCGCCGAGCCCCTTGAATGCGGTACCGGTGGCGGGCGGCGTGCCGCAGTTGCTGAACACACTGCCGGGCGCGAACCCGTGTTACGCCGGCAGCGCCCAGGCCTACATCAACGGCGACACCAGCGGCGCCAGCGGCCAGTACTGCCAGATCAATCCGGTCAGCTATTCCGATATCCAGCCGCAGGTGCAGCGCGCCGGCGTGCACGGCAAGATCGAAGTGAAGCTGAACGAGGAGACCTCGGCCTATCTGAAAGCGACGTTCTACGACACCAAGACCCTGCAGGCCGGCAACCTCGGAACCGGTCCCTCACAGATCAACAGCACCAACGGCAGCCCGCTGACGGCGAACATCGGACTGCCGCCGACCATCCCCGGCCCCAACGGCAACCCCATCCCCAATCCCAACAACCCCTTCGCCGCCAGCGGCCAGTGGGCGATGATCCAGTACCAGTTCGCCGATATCCCCACCTCCAACCAGCTGGAGAACCAGAACTACCGGCTGGTCGGCGGCATCAAGGGCAGCTTCCAGGCGTTCGGCACCTGGAACTACGACAGCGCGCTCACCATCAACCACACCCAGCTGCAGGTGCAGGCCTACGGCGACCTGCTCACCAACCAGCTGCTGGCCGACATCAACAACGGCAGCTATCACTTCCTGCACTCGCTCGGCCCGACCTCGCAGTCGGTGCTCAACGCGCTGGCGCCGGAGGACGCCATCACCAACACCACCGACCTGGACATGATCGATTTCCGCGTCAACCGCGAACTGTTCCAACTGCCCGGCGGGGCGGCCGGCCTGGCCATGGGCACCGAGTACCGCTACGAAGCGCAGAATTCGCCGCAGCTCGATCCGACCCTGTCCAACGCCGATGGCAGCACCTACAACGAGTACCTGAGCACCTTCGACCTGCATACGGCGCAGGTCTTCGGCAAGCACGATGTCACCGCGTTCTACACCGAGCTGGACATGCCGGTGCTGAAGAGCCTGGATATCGACGGCGCTTTCCGCTACGACCACTACACCGACGCACCGGATCACGGCATCACGCCCAAGATCGGCGTCAAATGGACCCCGATCCGCCAGGCTGTACTGCGCGGTACGTTTTCCGAGGGCTTCCGCGCGCCGAGCTTCGCCGAATCCGGCGGCAATTCGAGCAACCTGGGTTACACCACCAGCAGCGCGGCGGCGGCGCTGCCCGACCAGGTCGACCCCACCAACCCGGCCTACTGCACCGGATTCATCGGTGCCCACTGCGTCAACGGCAAGCCCGACGCCTACGTGACCAACTCCTACAACCAGGGCGTGCTGACCACCGGCAACCCGCACCTGGCTCCGGAAAAGTCGCGCAACTTCACCCTTGGCGTGGTGCTGCAGCCGATCCCGGCGGTGAGTGTTTCGGCCGACTACTACCACATCAGGAAAACCAACCTGGTCAACCCCTATCCCACCGGCGCCATCTACAGCGGCTATTTCAACGATCCTGCCGGCTACAGCCCGCCCGCGGGGGTGACGCTGCAGACCGGAACGCCCGATCCGCAGGCGCCGGGAGCGCCGGCGCTGCCCATCGTGGTCGCCGCGCCGTACATCAATGCCAACGACGAAACCACCCAGGGTTACGACATCGACCTGCAGGTGAATTTCCGGCCGATGCCGGGCATGAGGGTCACCAGCGAACTGACCTACACCGAGATCATGAGCTTCCGCCTGGACCAGCCCGGCCAGCCCAGCAATCAATACGCCGGCACCCAGGGGCCCTATGCCCTGTCATCCGGGGCCGGCACCCCGCGCGACCGCGCTTCCTGGGTCAACACGGTGGAGTACGGGCCGCTCACCGTCACCGCCACCATCAACTGGGTTGACGGCTACAAGCAGATTTCCGAAGACACCGGCTCGGTCAACTGCCTCTACCCCGCGGACGTGCCCACCGGCTGCAAGATCGCGCCGTTCAACGAGGTCGATCTGGTCGGAAACTACAAGATCCTGAGGAACTTCGACGTGACCCTCAACATCCAGAACCTGTTCGATTCCAAGGCGCCGATCGATCCGGCGGACTATGCCGCCAGCAACTACAACTCCACCTATACCCAGAAAGGTGTGATCGGCCGCTTCTTCATCGGCGGGGTGCACTACCGCTTCTGAAGCACATCCTGCCGATCGGCGGCGGGCCGCAAAAAAGAAGCCCCGCCTATGCGGGGCCAAAGCTCAGGGATCGTCTTGTCTGTTCCGGGCAGCCCGCGTCATGCGCGGCGACATGGCGGGAGATCGGCCCGCCACGCGGCATTGCGCCGGAGTACGGGCGAAGCATGCGCGCCGCCGCCAGCGGCGGTCTGTTTGCTGCCGAACAAAAACCAGGGGGTAGCCGCCCGCCCAAGAAGGCGGCAGCGGCCGGTGCGGGCGGACGGCGCCGTGCCGGCGGAGGGCCCGCTCAGCCGGTGGTGCTAGCCCGCCGCGCGGCGAGATTCTTCCTGCCGTGCCGTTCCAGGTCCGCCAGCACGATGCGCATGATCCAGACAAAGGCGCCGAAGGCGCGCAGCAGCCAGCCCTGCACGGCCGGCAGGGCGACTTCGCGCGGCCGCCTCGCCACCGCGTCGACGATGGCGCGGGCCATCACTTCCGGCGCGATCGGCGGTTCGCCGAAGGCGGCGATGGCGCTGTCATCCTGTGCTTCCTGCTGCAGCATCGGTGTTTCCACCGCCGGCGGGTAGACGATGGTGAAATGCAGCGGCTGCTTGCGGTACTCCCAGGCCAGCGAGTGGTGGAAGCCGCGCAGCGCATGCTTGGTGCCGGCGTAGCTGGCCAGGCTGGGGAAGGGCATGTAGGCGGTGAGGCTGCACACCGTGATCAGGTGGCCGCCGCCCTGGGCGATGAAGCGCGGCAGCGCCGCCAGCACGCCGGCGATGTTGCCGAGGTAGTTCACCTCCACGGTATGGCGGTGCTGCTCGAACGGCACATCCAGCACGTAGCCGGTATGGACCACGCCGGCGTTGTTGATCAATACGTCGACCCGGCCGAAATGCCGCCAGGCCTGTTCCAGCGCCGCCTGCCACTGCGCCGGATCGCGCACGTCCAGGGCCAGGCCGTGGGCCGTAGGCCCCAGGCTGGCGGCCAGCGCCTGGACGGCGTCGGCGTCGATATCGGCCAGTACCACCCTGTGGCCGCGGCCGATCGCGTCCCTGGCGGTGGCGGCGCCGATGCCGCGCGCGGCGCCGGTGATGAACAGCACCTTGTCTTCAGCCGTCGCCATGTGCCCTTTCCTTCCGCTGCGGAATAGGTCATTTTTACCCGGGGTGCCGTGATCCGCTTGACACTCCACGACAGCGCCCTGCGCTTAACATGGGCGCAACGACAAGCAAACAGGAGCAGGGCGCCATGAGCGTGCAAGCCATCAAAACCCCGTCGGACGTGAAGCCGCAGGTTTCCAAGGAGGAATGGCAGACGCGTGTCGACCTGGCCGCCGCCTACCGCCTGGTGGCGCTGTATGGCTGGGACGACCTGGTGTTCACCCACATCACCGCCAAGGTGCCGGGGACCGAGCATTTCCTGATCAACCCCTATGGCATGATGTTCGAGGAGATCACCGCCTCCGCGCTGGTCAAGATCGACGCCGCCGGCAGGAAGGTGATGGACTCGCCCTACCCGGTGAACCCCGCCGGCTTCACCATCCACAGCTGCGTCCACGGCGCGCGCAAGGACGCGCAGTGCGTGATGCACACGCACTCGGTCAATGGCGTGGCGGTGTCGGCGCAGAAAGGTGGCGTGCTGCCGATCTCGCAGCAGGCGTTCTTCGTGCTGTCCTCGCTGGCCTACCACGACTACGAGGGCGTGGCCCTGCTCGAAGACGAGAAGCCGCGCCTGGTGCGCGACCTTGGCGACAAGGTGTTCTTCATGCTGCGCAACCACGGCCTGCTCACCGTCGGCCAGAGCGTGGCCGAGGCGTTTGTCGCCATGTACATTTTCGAGGCCGCCTGCATGGTGCAGGTGCGCGCGCAGGCCGGCGGCGGCGAGCTGATCCCGATCAGCCAGAAGATTCTCGAACTGGCCCAGGCGCAGGTGGCCAAGGTCACGCTCGGCGGCGGCGGCGCACTGGCCTGGCCGGCGCTGCTGCGCAAGCTGGACCGCGCCAATCCGGGCTACGAAAGCTGAGCCGTGTTGCCACGCCGCCCACCTTGTCACCATCAGACCAATCAGGATTTCCCGGTGCGCCTGCCCTCCGCTCGGATTGACCGCCTCCCCGCTTGCGCCGGCCCGAGCGGCCGGGGTTCGGCGGGCGCTGCGCACCGGCTCCATCCCGCCCCATGGACGCGCCGGATTTCCGCGCCGCAGCCGGGGCTGTCGGGCTGAGCGCGGACTCGCCGCGCATCTGCGTGTTCGGCGCCGGCAGCGTCGGCTGCTATGTCGGCGGCCGCCTGCAGAGCGTCGGCGCGCAGGTGCAGTTCATCGGCCGCCAGCGGCTGGCCGAGGAGGTCGAACTGCATGGCCTGCACCTCACCGATTTCCATGGTGCGGACCTGCGCGTCAACCGCATCGCGGTGCATTTTTCCACCACCGCGGCGGCGGCGGCCGAAGCCGGGCTGATCCTGGTCACGGTGAAGTCCGCCGGCACCGCCGAGGCCGGCCGCGAACTGGCCACGGTGCTGCGGCCGGACGCGGTGGTGGTCAGCTTCCAGAACGGCATCGGCAATGCCGAAGTGCTGCGCCAGGCCCTGCCGCGCAACCCGGTGCTCGACGGCATGGTGCCGTTCAACGTGCTCAACCGCGGCTGCGGCTCCTTCCACCAGGGTTCCGACGGCCGTCTGGCCGCCGCCGACCATCCGGCGCTGCGCGCCTGCCAGCCCTTGTTCGACCTGGCGGGCCTGCCGCTGCAGCTGTATCCCGATATGCGGCCGGTGCAATGGGCCAAGCTGCTGCTCAATCTCAACAATCCGGTCAACGCCCTGTCCAACCGGCCGCTCAAGGAGCAGCTGTCGCAGCGCGATTACCGCCGCTGCGTGGCGCTGGCGCAGCGGGAGGCGCTGGGCCTGCTCGACGCTGCCGGCATCCACCCGGCGCGGCTTACGCCGTTGCCGCCGCACTGGATGCCGATCATGCTGAGCCTGCCCGACGCGGCATTCCGGCTGGCCGCCAACAAGATGCTGCAGATCGATCCGCTGGCGCGATCCTCGATGTGGGAGGACCTGCAGGCCGGGCGCACCACCGAGGTGGACTGGCTCAATGGCGAGGTGCTGCGCCTGGCGCAGCGGCTGGGACGCCGCGCGCCGGTCAACGCCAGGCTGCAGGAACTGATCCGCCAGGCCGAACAGGGTGGACGCCGCGAGTGGAGCGGCGCGGAGCTGCTGGCGGCGTTGCGCGCGGCGGCCTGACCAATTCATAACAAGGCAAGGGGGCTGTATCGTGCGTCTCAGACACTGCGTCGCGCTTCTGCTGGTGGTGTTGGCCTATCTGCTGCTGTGGCCGGTGCCGATCGCGCCGATGGCCTGGAGCGCGCCGCCGGCGCCCGGCTACAGCGGTCCTTATGCGCCGAACGATGCGCTGGCCAAGGCGCAGCTGCTCGGCGTGGGCGTCGGCGAGGGGCCGGAGACGGTGACGCCGGACGCGCGCGGCGGCATGGTGGTTGGCTACAAGGACGGCCGCATCGAGCACTACGCCGCCGACGGCATCAGCCACGAAACCCTCAACAACACCGGCGGCCGGCCCGAAGGCCACGCCTACGATGCGCAGGGCAACCTGATCATCGCCGACGCCGTCAAAGGCCTGCTGCGCCTGCGCGCCGACGGCGCGCTCGAAGCGCTCAGCAGCAGCGCCGAAGGCGTGCCGTTCGGCTTCACCGATGACGTCGCGGTAGCGCAGGACGGCGTCATCTATTTCTCCGACGCCTCCGACAAGTTCGGCACCGCCATGCTTGGCGTGGACGACGTGCTGGAGCACGGCGGCCACGGCCGCCTGCTCAAGTACGACCCGGCCAGCGGCAAGACCACGGTGCTGCTGCGCGGCCTGCAGTTCGCCAACGGCGTCACCGTGGGGCCGGACGACGCCTACGTGCTGGTCAACGAGACCGGCAACTACGATGTGCTGCGCTACTGGCTCAAGGGCGACAAGGCCGGCACCAGCGAAGTGTTCATCGCCAACCTGCCGGGTCTGCCCGACGGCATCTGTTTCAACGGCCGCGACACCTTCTGGCTGGCGATCTACGCGCCGCGCGACAAGCTGCTCGACGCCACCGCCGGGCTGCCGTTCCTGCGCAAGATAGTGCTGCGCCTGCCGCAGGCGCTGATGCCCAAGCCGGAGCGGCACGGCTTCGTGCTGGGGCTGGACCTCGACGGCAAGGTGATCCGCAACCTGCAGGACCCGCGCAGCGACAGCTTCGCCCCGGTCACCGCGGCGAAGGAGGCCAACGGCATGCTCTACCTGGGCAGCGTGATCCGGCCGGAGTTTGCGCGCCTGCCGCTGTCGGCGGCGCAATAAGAGGCCTGCGGCGCGGTCAACCGCGCCGCGGCACGCGCGCGCTCAGCAGAGCGAGTTGATCGCCCGCATCACGTCCGAGCGCGAAATCTGCCCGATCAGCTTGCCGTTCTCCAGCACCGGATAGCGCCGGAACGACTGGTTGACGAACATCGTCGCCAGCTGCGTCAGGTTCATCTCCGGATCGACAGTCACCACCTTGGTGCTCATGAACTGGCTGACCGGCCCGGCAATGCAGGTGTCCTGCGAAGCCACCAGGGCGACGCTGAGACAGTCCTTCTCCGAGAACATGCCCACCACCTGGCCGTCCTTGTTCACCACCGGAGCGCCGGCGATGCCGTGCTGCACCAGGGTGTTGACGGCCCGCATCACTTCCATCTCCGGCGTGAAAGTGATGAGCTTGGTGCTCATGTAATCCCGTACCCGTACCGAATCCAGCGTGCCCATCGCAAGCTCCTCCGCTACTGCGGACCTCCGACATTACCGGCCCCGGGCGCCGGACACAACCTCCGCTTGAGGGGGTGGCGCCGGGGCGCGCGGCGAGGTGCGGAAAGAGCGGGCGCTTTCCCGCCCGGGGCGCCTCAGCGGCGCGGCAGCACGGTATGCAGCGATGCCCCGTGCTGGCGCAGCCAGCCGCGCCAGGCGCCGCTGTCCGGCATTTGCCGCACCACCAGCGTCCAGAACTGGCGCGAATGATCGAGGTGCACGCGGTGGCACAGCTCGTGCACCACCACGTAGCGGAACACGTCCGGCGGCGCCAGCACCAGGCGCCAGTTGAGGCTGATATCGCCGCGCGGCGTGCAGCTGCCCCACAGCGATTTCTGGTCGGCGATGCGCAGGCCGCGATAGTCGACGCCCAGCCGCGCCGCTTCCTCGTCGAGCAGGCGCCGCGCCTGCTGCCGCGCCAGTTCGACCAGCGCGGCGCGCAGCGCCTTGCCCAGCATGGCGGAGTGGCCGCGCGCGGCCTGCGAGCAGAACAGCGTGATGGCCGGCGCGATGCCGCCTTCAAAGCGCACCCGCGGCCGCGCCAGGCGGGCGCCGACAATCAGCACGGCGGTTTCCGCGCCGTGCAGCGGAATGGTGTCGCTGCCGTCCCAGCGCAGCGGCGGGCGCCGCGGCTCGGCGGCGCTGCGCAGGTGCAGCTCGGCGATCTTGCGCCGCACCCACTCGTCGCGGCTGCGCAGGAAGTCGTAGGCGGCGCGCTTGGGCACGAAGCGCGGGATCACCAGGCGCACCTCGCCGTCCGGCCGCACCTCGATGCGGATGCTGCGCGCCTGTTTGCTGACCCGCTCCACCACCTGCAGCGGCGGCTGCGGGCCCTGCAGCGGGATCGCCGTGTTGGAGGCGCTCATTGCGTCTGGAAGCCCGGCATGCCGAGCTGCTCGATGTGCTGCGGCACCCGCATGAAGCGCGCGCTGTCATAGCCCTGGCGCTCGAATTCACCCAGCAGCCTGCGGTAGTCCGCGTCGCTGATGTCGGGCGAGCGTGCGAACACCCAGCCCCATTTCCTGCCGGGATAGCCGATCAGCGCATACTGGTAGGCGGGATCGACATACAGGATCAGGTAGCTGAACGACACCGGCCAGAACGGCGAGGAGCGCCATTCGGCATTGTTGCTGCCCGGCACCACGCTGTCCTTCAGCGTCTTCTGCTCCAGCGGCTTCTCGAAACTCATCTTGCGGCCGAAATACAGATCGTCGATCACCCCATCCGGCCGCAGCGTGTATTCGACATAGCTGCCGACATAGCCCTGCTCGGCGAAATACGGAATGTTGGCGATGACGTACCAGCGCCCCATGAAGCGCTGCAGGTCCACCGCCGGGGCCAGCGTCAGCGGCGCATCAGCGCGCGCATCGGCGCCGGGCGGCGCGCCGGCGCAGGCGCCGAGCAGCGTGCACGCGGCCAGGCACATGACGGGGAGAAGGGCGCGTCGATTCATCAAGCGGGGCTACGATCCTGCAATGGAAGCGGCATTATCCAGTTTCCGCAATGCGCGTGTGTTGCATTGATTGTGTATCAGGACTCGTGCCAGGGCGAGTGCCCGGCGCACCGCCGATCCGGCGCGGCTGCGCTTGTGTCAGCTGTCGCGGTAGCCCATGCGTTCGAGCAGGCCGTCGAGCTCGTCGAGGCTGTGGAAGCGCAGGCGCAATTCACCGGCGCCCTTGGCTCCGGGCTTGAAGCTGGCCGGATAGCCCAGGTGCTCGGACAGCTTCTGCGCCAAGCGCTCCCAGTCGCCGCCGCTGCGGTGCTTGTGCGGCGCGCGCTTGGCCGCCAGGCGCTGCTCGAAGGCGCGCACCGACAGCCGCTCGCGTTCGATGATCTGCGCCCACGACAGCTGCCGCTCCACCGGCAGGCCGGCCAGCACCTTGGCGTGACCCAGCGACAGGCGGCCCTCGTCCACCAGCGCCTGCACCAGCGGCGCCAGCGCCAGCAGGCGCAGGTGGTTGGTGACGTAGGTGCGCGACTTGCCGATGCGGGCGCCGATGTCCTCGTGGCGCAGCGCAAAGGTTTCGCCCAGGCGGCGCAGGCCCTCGGCGGTCTCGATCGGCGACAGCGATTCGCGCTGCAGGTTTTCGATCAGGCCGAGGATGTAGGCCTCGGTGTCGGAAAGGTCGTCGCGCAGCAGCGCCGGGATCTCGTGCAGGCCGGCCTGCTGCGCCGCGCGCCAGCGGCGCTCGCCGGCAAGCAGCTCGTAGCCGCGGCCGTCGCTGCGCAGCACCACCGGCTGCACCACGCCGGATTCGCGGATCGACTCGGCCAGCTCGGCCAGCGCCGCGGCGTCAAAACGGCGCCGCGCCTGGGTGCGGCCGGGGCGGATCAGGTCGATCGGAACCTGCAGCACTTCCTGCCGTTTAGCCATGCCGCCCGCCCGGACGGCTCGCCCGCCTGACCGCTGTGGAATAATCGACTGTCACAATCACGCCAAAAAGAGAACCATCGTGGAAGAACATTACCGCGCCATCATCAGCGCGCTGGGCGAAGACCCGATGCGCGAGGGGCTGTTGCGCACCCCGCACCGCGCCGCCAAGGCGATGGAGTTCCTGACGCAAGGCTATCGCCAGGATGTGCAGAAGATCGTCAACGACGCCATCTTCACCACCACCAACAACGAGATGGTGATCGTCAAGGACATCGAGCTGTACTCCTTGTGCGAACACCACCTGCTGCCGTTCCTGGGGCGCGCCCACGTCGCCTACATCCCGGACGGCAAGGTGCTGGGATTATCCAAGATTCCGCGCATCGTCGATATGTTCGCGCGGCGCCTGCAGATCCAGGAGAACCTGACGCAGCAGATCGGCAACTGCATCCAGGAGGTCACCGGCGCGCGCGGCGTGGCGGTGGTCATTGAAGCTAAACACTTGTGTGCCATGATGCGCGGAGTGGAAAAGCAGAATTCCTCCATGACCACCTCGATGATGCTTGGGGTGTTCCGTGAGGACCCCCGCACCCGCACCGAATTCCTGACGTTAATCAGGCGGATAGCGGTCTGAGCCCAGAGCCCGTGAGCGGCCTCATCTGTTCCGCGGTGGTTTCCGTATAATGATTTTGCAAGTGACGCCGCCGGGTTCCCGTCAGACGGCGGCCGCAGCATATTAGGATCGTGCGAACCATGGGCAGCGCAGCACCGAAATTCAGCTTTGGCACCCCCGACCAGATCGAAGTGCTGGTCGCGATGGAGCCATTCGTCCGGCAGCAGACCGCCGCGCACCTGGAGCGGCGCAAGCTGTGGTTCCCCAACGACCTGTCGCCGGCCGACGCCGCCGAGTCCGAGCAGGACATGCAGGAGCTGCAGCGCATACGCGCGGCGGCGCGCGGCCTGCCCGACGCGGTGCGCGTGGCGCTGGCCCTGAACCTGCTGACCGAGGAAGGGCTGCCGCACTTCCACCGCCTGATCGCCACCCATCTGGGCAACGAGTCGCCCTGGTCCGACTGGAACAACCTGTGGACCGCCGAGGAAGACCGACACGGCTGCGCGCTGCGCGACTACGTGCGCGATGCGCGCGTGTTCAACATGGGCGCGCTGGAGCGCGTGCAGTACCGCTATATCGAAGCCGGCTTCAACCCCGACTGGCAGCAGGATCCCTACCGCCTGCTGGCCTACACCAGCCTGCAGGAGCGCGCCACGCAGATGGCGCACGCCAACACCGGCCGCAACTGCGCCCAGTACGAGCCCAAGATCCAGCGCATCCTGGCACACATCTCCGGCGACGAGTCGCGCCATTACGCCTTCTACCGCGCCGTGTTCGCCGAGATTCTCAAGCACGACGCCAGCGTCGCGCTCAACTCGCTGCTCAAGGTGATGCCGGCCCTGGCCATGCCCGGCCACAACATCTGCGACTACGACCACATGTCCGACGTGGTGCGCCGCGCCGGCATCTACGGCCCGCGCCACTACCAGGAAATCGTCGAGGAGCTGCTCGAATTCTGGAATATCGGCGCGCTCACCGGCCTGTCGGGCGAAGGCGCTGCGGCGCAGGACAAGCTGATGAAGATCCCGGCGCGCCTGCAGCGCATGGCGCAATACCTCGACGCCAAGGCCACAGCCGAGCGCACGTTCCGCTTCGATTTCATCTACGATCGCGCCATCACCCTTTGAAGGCGAGGTTGGCGTGAATCCAGACTCCACGGCGGCGGGCCGGCTGGCCGGCAAGCGTGTTTTCATCACCGGCGCCGGCAGCGGCCTGGGCAAGGCGCTGGCGCTGCGCTTCGCCGCCGACGGCTGGCGCGTGGCCGTGACCGATGTCGACCTGGCCGCCGCACAGCAGACCCTGGGCGAAGTGCAAGCCGCCGGCGGCAGCGGCTTCGCCGAGGTGTGCAATGTCACCTCGGAGGAATCCTTCGCCGCGGTGGCCGCGCGCCTGCAGAGCGAATGGAACGGCGTCGACGTGCTGGTCAACAACGCCGGCGTCGCCACCAAGGGCACCGTGGCCGAGTCCACCATCGAGCAATGGCAGTGGGTGCTGAACATCAACCTGCTCGGCTGCGTGCGCGGCGCCCGCGCCGTCATTCCGCTACTCACCGCGCAGCGCGGCGGCCATATCGTCAACATCGCTTCCTTCGCCGGCATCGCCAATCCGCCGGCGATGGCCAGCTACAACGCCGCCAAGGCGGCGGTGATCTCGCTGTCGGAGACGCTGCGCCACGAGCTGGAGCCGCATGGTGTGGGCGTCAGCGTGGCCTGCCCCTCGTTCTTCAAGACCAATCTCATCGCCAGCAGCCGCCAGGCCTCGCCCGAGCACGGCGACGAGCCTTCGCCGCAGATGGACCGCATCGTGCAGCGCCTGATGGAGAAGGCTTCCATCACCGCCGACAGCGTCGCCGCGGACATTTTCGACGCGGTGCGCGAGCAGCGCTTCCTGGTGCTGGTCAATGCCGATGACAAGCGCCAGGTGCTGATCAAGCGCGTCTCGCCGGAGTTCTATTTCCGCATGGTGCAGAAGGCCACCGCCAAGTTCATGCAGAAAAAAGCCTAGGTCCGGCGGCGCCGATCAGGCGGCGCGCATCCGCGCGTCAGCGCAGCACCAGAAAGCCTTCTTCTGCCTGCTCGCCGGTCGCGCTCCACTCCACGCCCTGCACCTGCGCCGCCGCCGGGCCCTTGTGCAGGAAGTCGTGGAACGCCTGCAGGTCGGCGGCGCTGTCACCGCCCACCAGGCCTTCCACCGCGCCGTCGGCGCGATTGCCCACCCAGCCGCGCAGCCCCAGAAACAGCGCCTTGCCCTGCGCCGCGGCGCGAAAACCCACGCCCTGCACGCGTCCGGTCACGACGAAGCGGTATGATGGGTTCATGGTTGCCGTGGGTTCCGCACTATGAAGTTGCCCATCCTAAGTCGTTTGCGCTCCGCCGGCAGCAGCGGCGAAGCCGCTGGCAAGGCCGACGGCGAACGCTACACCTTGTCCGCCGAGATCCCCGGCCTGCAGCCGGGCAAGCCCTTGTGGCGCATCAACCTGGAGCTGCACAGCGAGCCGCAGGGCGACGGCGAGCGCCTGCGCCTGCGCGCGCACTGGCAGGCCAATTTCGCCAGCGCGCTGGCACCGGCGCTGGCCGCCGACGCGCCGCCGCCGGTGGCCGAGTCCGGCGCCGGCGCGCGCCTGCCGGCGCAGCGCGTCGGCCAGTGGTTGCGCCAGCGGTTGAACAATCCGCTGCTGCGCGCCATGGCCGAGCCGCTGCTGCGGCACGATTTCAACTCCTGGATCGAGCTGCGCGCCTCCACCGCCGACCTGGCCGGCGGCGCCGGCGCCCTGCTGCCGGAGACCGACCGGCTCAAGGCCCTGGGCATCGAACCGAAGCTGAGCGACCCGAAGAGCGACGCGCCGCTGGCGCAGTCCTGGGCCGGCAGTGCGATGGGCGCGCGCCCCGGCTTCGCCCAGGTATCGCTGGTGCAGGTGGACAAGCGCCACCTGCCGCCGGCGCTGGCCGCGCTGCTCGGCGCGAGTCCGTTCCAGATGGCGGCGGCGCTGATCAACGTGGTGGAAGAGGACGTCGAGCCGCGGCGCTAGGGCCTGTTAACACTGATTGGATCGCTGCGTTGCAGCGCAACCCTTCGGGACGGGGCCATTTTTGCGCATCGCTACGCCGGCCAGGACTTGCATGGAATCACCATGCCACGCCCTGTCCGACTAAGCGCTGCGCAAAAATAGCCGCCGTCGCAGCGATCCAATCAGTGTTAACAGGCCCTAGGCGGGCCGTCGTTTGTCATCCTGGGTGTGGAGCTCTTGCGGCCAAGGCCCGCCGGCCTGCCGAAGGCCCGGGCAGGGATGGCAGGGCCTCCCGGACGGCGGCCGGGCTTCGGCAGGGACGGCAACCCGGGCTTTTCAACGCGGGGCCAGATCGATACGCTGAGGATGACCGTCTCCCGGAAGCTGCGCCGATGAACGCGGATGCCGCACTTGCGACAGGCAAACGCGCGCCGGGCCGCGGCGGCGAAATCTGGTCGCTGGCGCTGCCGATCATCGGCGCCATGTCCTCGCAGAACGTGCTCAACCTGGTGGACACCGCCATGGTCAGCCGCATCGGCCCCTCGGCGCTGGCGGCGGTGGGCCTGGGCAGCTTCATCAATTTCATGTCGTTCTCGGCCATCACCGGGCTGTCCGCCGCGGTGCAGGCGATGGCGGCGCGGCGCTACGGTGAGGGGCGCCTGCAGGAAACGGCGATTCCGCTAAACGGCGGCATCCTGCTGTCGCTGCTGATCGGCCTGCCGCTGTCGCTGCTGCTGATCCTGGCGGCGCCGTGGATCTTCGCCCGGCTCAACCATGACCCGCAGGTGGTCGGCCTGGGCACCACCTACCTGCGCTGCCGCCTGCTCGGCATCGCCGCCATCGGCATCAACTTCTCCTTCCGCGGCTACTGGAGCGCGGTGAAGAAGACGGTGCTGTACCTGTGCACGCTGTGCGGCATCTGCGCGCTCAACATCCTGCTCGACTACCTGCTGATCTTCGGCAAGCTCGGCTTTCCCGCCCTGGGTGTGCGCGGTGCCGGCCTGGCCAGCGTGATCAGCGCCGCCTGCGGCACACTGGCCTACTGCGCGTTCGGCTGGCGCTTCGCCCGCGGCGCCGGCTTCTTCGCCGGCCTGCCGGATCGCCGCCAGCTGCTCGGCCTGCTGCGGCTGGCGCTGCCGACCTGCCTGCAGCAGCTGCTGTATTCGGCCGGCTTCGTGGTGCTGTTCTGGATCGTCGGCCAGGTGGGCACGGCGGAACTGGCGGTGAGCAATGTGCTGGTCAACATCAGCCTCACCGCGATCCTGCCGGCGCTGGGCTTCGGCCTGGCCTCCGCCACCTTCTGCGGACAGGCGCTGGGCCGGCGCGAGGTGGAGGACGCCGCGCGCTGGCCCTGGGACGTGTTCCGGGCCAGCTGGTGGGTTTTCGCCGCGATGGCGCTGCCGATGCTGCTGCTCAGCGGGCCGCTGCTGCAGGTGTTTTTCGGCGGCAAGGACCCGGCCACCAGCGCGCGGCTGCTGGAGATCGGCGAGACGCCGCTGCGCCTGATCGGCGCGGCGGTGGTGCTCGACGGGCTGGGTTTCATCCTGATGCAGTCGCTGCTCGGCGTCGGCGCCAGCCGGCCGGTGATGCTGATCAGCGTTGGCCTGCAGTGGGGCCTGTTCCTGCCGCTGGCCTACCTGGCCGGAGCGGTGCTGGGGCTGGGCCTGCTGCCGATCTGGGGCCTGATGCTGTGTTACCGCGCCACACAGACCCTGAGCTTCATCGCGGTATGGCGCTCGCGCATCTGGGCCAGGATCGCGCTGTAGCCCAGGCCGCTCCGGCCACAAGCCTAGGCGCCGGAGCCCAAGGCAAAAAAAGCCCGGGCCGCCTGCGCGGCCCGGGCCGGGACCATCACGATCCGCTTAGTACGGCTGCACGCTGTTGCCGTTGACGTGCACGCGCGTGCCGGGAGCCAGGCCTTCGGCGCTGGACAGGGTGACCACGCGCTGGCCGCCGGTCTCCATGTTCACCGCGATCTGGTACACGGTGGTGGAGGTCAGCGCCTTCTGCGTCTCGGCGCCGGCCAGGGCGCCGCCGAGCACGCCGACCACGGTCATCGCGGTCTTGCCCTTGCCCTTGCCGAACTGGTTGCCGGCCAGGCCGCCGACCGCGGCGCCGCCGAGGCCGCCGAGCAGGCCGGCTTCACCGGCCTTCTTCACCGGGGTGACCGAGGCGACCACGCCGCAGTCCTGGCAGGCGGGCGGCGGCGGCGGGGTGGCCGCAGCCTGGGCCGCCTGCTGCTGCTGGGCGGACAGGGCCGCCTGCTCGCGCTGCAGCTTGCGCTGCTCGGCCTTGATCTTGGCCAGTTCCTTGTCTTCGGCGCTGGGCCCGGCCACCGGGGCCGGCGCGGGGGCGGCGGCAACCGGAGCCGGCGCGGGCGCCGGAGCCGCGGCCGGAGCGGCGGCCGGCGGGGGAGCCGCGTTCTGATCGGCGGGCGGCTGCTGCGAGGGACCGCAGGCGGCCAGGGTGGCGATGCTGAGCAGCACGAATGTCTTCTTGAACACGGTGAATCTCCCTTTGGGGTTTGACGGGTGGCCGCAGATTAGCACCCGAAACTGAACGGGCGCTGTCTGCCGGCCGGGGGTGAGACAGCGGTCACAAAACGGGGTTCCAGTGTGCTGTCCGGGTGTTTCAGGGTGGCGTCCTGGCCCTCCTGGCCGGCGTTGCGGTCTGCGCAAACTTGCCGCTCCGGACGGGGCCGGAGCGGCTGCTCCTGTGGCGGGCGCCGATCGCTCAGGCCGCCGCCCGCGTGCTACAACTCACCCTGCTCCCCCTGTTCGCGGGTGTCAAGGAAACGCACGTCCGGAGCGCGCTCCATCGCCATCTGCAGGTTGACCGAACTGGAGGCCAGGTAGACCAGGTGGCCGGAATGGTCCAGCGCCAGGCGTGCCTCGTTCTTGTCGCGGAATTCCTTGAGCTTTTTCGGATCGTCGCAGGCGATCCAGCGGGCCGAATGGATGGTGCCGCCCTCGAACACCGCGTCCACGCCGTACTCGTCGCGCAGGCGATATTGCACCACGTCGAACTGCAGTACGCCGACCGCGCCGAGGATGATGTCGTTGTTGATCAGCGGCCGGTACACCTGGGTGGCGCCTTCCTCGCACAGCTGGTCGAGGCCCTTGTTGAGCTGCTTGGCGCGCAGCGGGTCTTTGAGGATGACGCGGCGGAACAGCTCCGGCGCGAAATTGGGGATGCCGGTGAAGCGCAGGTTCTCGCCCTCGGTGAAGGAGTCGCCGATGGCGATGGTGCCGTGGTTGTGCAGGCCGACGATGTCGCCGGGGAACGCTTCCTCCACCGCCTCGCGGTCCGCCGCCATGAAGGTGAGGGCGTTGGCCACGCGCACCGGCGCGCCCAGGCGCACGCTGTACAGCTGCATGCCCTTGCGGTAGCTGCCGGAGCAGACGCGCAGGAAGGCGACGCGGTCGCGGTGCTTGGGGTCCATGTTCGCCTGGATCTTGAACACGAAGCCGCTGAACTTCTCCTCGTCCGGCGTCACCGCGCGCGGCCGTGCCTCGCGCGGCAGCGGCGACGGCGCCCACTCGACGAAGGCGTTGAGCAGCTCGCGCACGCCGAAGTTGTTGATCGCCGCGCCGAAGAACACCGGCGTCAGCTTGGCCGCGCGGTACAGCTCCATGTCGAAGCCGGTGCCGGCCGCCTGCACCAGGTCGATCTCGTCGAGCAGCGCCTGGTAGGAAGCGCCGAAGCGCTCGGCCAGGCCGGGCGCCCGCAGGCCGTCCACCATCTCGATCTCGCTGACGCGGTGCTTGTCACCGCTGTACAGGTAGAAGCGGTCCTCCAGCAGGTGGTACACGCCCTTGAAGTCGCGGCCCATGCCCACCGGCCAGGTGATCGGCGCGCACTGGATGCCGAGCACCTTCTCCACCTCGTCGAGCAGCTCCATCGGGCTGCGGCCGTCGCGGTCGAGCTTGTTGATGAAGGTGATGATCGGCGTATCGCGCAGGCGGCACACTTCCATCAGCTTGATGGTGCGCGGCTCCACGCCCTTGGCGGCGTCGATCACCATCAGCGCCGAGTCCACCGCCGTCAGCGTGCGGTAAGTGTCTTCCGAGAAGTCCTCATGGCCGGGCGTATCGAGCAGGTTGATGATCTTGCCGCGGTAGGGGAACTGCATCACCGAGGTGGTGATGGAGATGCCGCGCTGCTGCTCCAGCGCCATCCAGTCGGACGTGGCGTGGCGGCTGGCCTTGCGCCCCTTCACCGTGCCGGCGAGCTGGATCGCGCCGCCGAACAACAGCAGCTTTTCGGTCAGCGTGGTCTTGCCCGCATCGGGATGCGAGATGATGGCAAAAGTGCGGCGCAAGGCCGCTTGTTCGGCAGGCGTGCTCATCGGGGTATTTCGCGGCGCGCGGCGCGCGCCAAAGACAGCGCAGGGCCGCGATTGTACCGCTTCGGCGCCCATCAGGCGCGAAAAGCGGCCGGAGCGGCCCGTCGCCGCGGCCCGCAGCGCGGTCCCGGCACGCGCCGGCAGGTTCCGCAGCGGGGCTTCTTTTATACTTCCCCGCTCGGAGCGCACGGGCCTTTAGCTCAATCGGTTAGAGCAGAGGACTCATAATCCTTTGGTTCTGGGTTCAAGTCCCAGAGGGCCCACCATTTTTCCGTGCGTTGCTGCACGCATGTGAACGCCTCGCTCTCCACTCTGTTAACCGTAGAGGGCTTCGGCCTACTGGTTGCGGAGAGCGCTATTAGTGCGGCTCTAGGTGCAATCAAGACTGTCGTAAATGCTGCGCTGGGCGTGGCCCTAATTTGAAAACTGGGAATACCGACTTGTAATTCAAAGATTTAAGTGAGTCCAGGCCCCGTGCTACGCGCGTGAAGCAGGCGACGACAGGCGGCTACAAGTACTGGACCCGAATGGATTTGAGATTCGCTGCACACTTTGCACATTAAAAGCACGCAGAGCAGCATCTGCCAGTGCTACAGTACCGCAAATAAAGACGATCAAAGGCAAGGACCGCCAGATCATCCTTGCTGCATAACCTTTCGGGGAAGGTTATGGTTTGTGCGAAGCGTAAAGAGTTTTCTAGGGGGCACGGTCCGATTACGGGCCAATATTGCTGCCGCGCCGACGCGGCATACCGGCCAACGTCCCCGCCAGCCCCCTGTCCTCTTGATCGAAGTCGTGCCCAGATTTGGGCGGCTGGCGCAATGCCATGCGCAGGCTTTCGTGGCTAGCGCCATGATCCAAAAAAAAGATGTCGTCGTGAGCCAACTTGACAGCTGGGACAAGTACGTCAACAAGGAGGTCAAGGACGTTCTGGCAGGGGTTTACGCACATGCCGAAGAAAGTTCTAAGCGAGCGCGCGAGTGGTATTGGAACAGCATCAGATCCAAGCGAATCGCCTCGCGCTGGGTCCGAATGAGCAGCTTTGCCCTGGTCGTCTGCGGCATTGTAACGCCACTTTTGGCCGGCAATGTTCAAGATGACCACTACAAGTTCGAGTTGGCGCAGCTAGCCGTGGCGGCTCTGGCCCTTGCCGGCCTGTTGCAGGCCGCCGACAGAATCTTCGGCTGGTCGAGCGGCTGGATCCGGTATATCGCAACAGCCACCGCGATGGAAATGGCCACCAGCCAATTCGAATTGGACTGGTCGAACTATATCATCGGGAAGTCTGGGAGCTTGGGCGAAGAGGACAAGCGTCCATTATTCGAGTTGGCGAAACAGTTGACAGCCTACATCGCCAAGCAGCAGAGCGACGAAACCGACAAATGGAGTGCGGAGTTCAGCAGCGGCATGGTCTTATTGAACGACCTGATCAAATCTCAGCGTGATCTTGCCGAAAAGGCCGCTCAAGCCGCGCAGTCGGCTGTAGCGTCGCAGGCCGGCGCACAGAAGCCTGGCGGCATCGAAGTGTCGATCCTGCAGGAGAAGGGGGCCGCTCCAGTAAAAATTTCCCTGGATCAAAACAGCGAGGTGATGTTTACCGGTACGTCCTGGTCGAAACTGGGCATCAGCCCCGGCCAGCACCTCATAGAAATCACTCCCGTGGCAGTTCTCGCACAAGCCATCCAGAAAATCGTTGACGTACCGTCGGGCGGTGTGGCTCGGCTAGAAGTGCGGCTGTGCTAGCCACCCTGGTAACTACTTGGACACTACGCCGCCTCATTCACTCCAGCTGATCTACCGCGAGGCTCGTAGGCTGCGCAATCTACGGGGCTTTCCTAGGAGACTCATATGAGCAAGCAAAGAGCGAACACGTACCGGAGGCGGCTGCTTCGCAGCTTTTTGGCGATAGCTGGGGTGCTTGGTCTCGCTGGCGCGGCAACGCCCGCCGAAGCAAATGTCGCCGCGGCGCGCCAGGGATTGGAAGCTCGTGTACAGGCGATACGCACGGCCATCAAGGAAGCAAAGCAGGCTGATGAATCAAGCCAGGATCAACGCACCGTGGCTCAGTGGTTCAACTGGCCGAATTGGAATAATTGGAACAACTGGCCGAACTGGGGGAATTGGGGCAACTGGTTAAATCGCTGACCAACAACTCCGCGATTCCAGGCATGTTCAACAGAGCGCCCATTCGATGGTTTCCGCGGCTGCTGTCCGGCGCCGCCCTAGCCATGCGCCGTTTTGATCCGGCCGATTTTTCGCCCGCTATCAAAACGCGGCTGCTAATCCTGCAGCCAACACCGTTCTGCAACATCAATTGCGACTATTGCTATCTGCCCAACCGAAATTCCAAGGCACGCATGAAAGTGGCCACGGTACAGCGGGCGGCAGAGCGGTTGCGCGATGATGGCCTGATTGGTCCGGGTCTCACCGTAGTGTGGCACGCCGGAGAACCGCTGACCGTGTCGCCGGCGTTCTACGAAGAGGCCATCGCAGCGATTCGAGAGTCGGTGCCGTCTAGCTGCGCCGTCTCTCACTCGATTCAGACCAATGCTATCTTGGTCGACGACGAATGGTGCAATCTGTTTCGGCGACACTCGATCCGCGTCGGCGTGAGCGTCGACGGACCGGCCGAACTGCACGACGCCCATCGACGCACCCGCACCAGGCGCGGCACCCACGCCAAGGCGCTGCGCGGCATGGCCAAGCTTCGCGAGCATGGCATCGACTTTCACGCCATTGCGGTCGTGACGGCCGCTACCTTTGCACGGGCGGATGCGTTCTTCGATTTTTTTGCCGAGCAAGGCGTAACCGATGTGGGTTGCAACTACGATGAGGCCGAGGGCCTGCATCAGCGTTCCAGCCTGGTGGGGCATGAGACCGAGCACGCAACTTTCCTGGCCCGCATGCTTGAACGCTCGATTGCCGATGGTCGCCTGCGCGTACGTGAACTCGCCATGGCGCGGCGATTGATCGAGGAGCCGTTGCCGAGATACCGCTGGAACAACCTGGAGTGGCCCGATAACGCTCAAACCCTGCCATTCGCACTGATCGCGGTAGCACACAGCGGCGATTTCAGCACTTTTTCACCGGAGCTATTGGGCCAACCTTCCGCCGAACATGGCGATTTCATTCTGGGCAATGTCCATTTCAAGGGCTACTTCGACAGCGCACGGGACGTGCGCTTCGAGCGGCTTTGGTCTGCGATCGAGCTTGGCGTGCGCGAATGTGCGTCCAGCTGCGCCTACTATGGCTTTTGTGGCGGGGGCTCTCCAGTCAACAAGCTCTACGAAAACAATCATCTTTCCAGCACGGAAACTTTGTACTGCCGTTCGATGATCAAGAGACCGTTTGACACGGTGCTGGTCCGTCTCGAGCGAGAAGCGGACAAGAGGCGCAAAACGGTGGAGACGAATGCATGAACAACGGATCAACGCCAAGCCGCAAAGTGTTCCTGAGCAGCACCACGAGCGACCTCGTGGACTACCGCGTCGTTGCGGAACGAGTGATCCGGGAGCTTAACGACGAGTTCAGTGGCGAGTTCCTTCTCAATCCATCCTCGATGAATACTAAAACTCAGACTGGCGAGCGCGAAACGGCTGTCGAGGCGAGCCGTAGCTATGTCCGGGATGCTGACTGGATCGTCCTGATCGTTGCATGGAAGTACGGGTTCATGCCAAAACCTTCATCCGCGGCTGCTAAGCAATCCTGGGAACCCTGCAGTGTAACGGAATGGGAGTACCGCGAAGCGACCACGGTGGCGCAGCCAGCGAAGTTGTGCTTCGTTTTTATGGCTGGGGAACAGACCGACGGCGAGCTCTTCGTCTACCGGGCGCTAGAAGCGAGCAGAGAGCGCATCAATCTCGCAGACTTCAAGGGACTAGAAGGTCTGGCTGCGACCAAAAAGCTCGCTGAATTCAAGAAACACCTTCGTGGAGGCAAGAACAATCTGGGACAGCCTTTTGAACTGTTCAAGAACATAGAGCATTTCGAACAACGTCTCCAAAAAACGCTTCGAAACCGGATCAAGGAGGAACTCCGCAAGCTGAAGGGGGTTGATCTCGGACCGGTCCTGATGATCCTCGGCCTGTTGACACCGACTCGAACATTTATCGAAACGGTGACTACGCTGGCCAAGGTCAAGACCCTCCACGACAGGCTACACAAGATCCGTCAATTCGGCATCCGCATGTGGCGTGAGGTCACGCTGCCGCAATGGAAGTCCAGTGGCGTTGTCGATGATGTGATCCGCGGTGGACATTTCGAAATTCTGCTTGGTGTAAACACGCATCTCAGTTGCATAGAGGCAATCTATGCAAGCATGGCTCCGGACCAATGCAAGCCATTGCATCGGGTCAGAGAGCTCATCATTGAGCTCGATGAAATCAAGCCAAAAAAACTGCCGCCTCCCATGGCCCTAGATCGCTACGATGACCTCGTCCAGGCCGTGGACTTTTTTGCCAGCCGAGTGCAGAAGGCATTTAGCGAGTGCGATCGGCAGATGGTGGACGTCGCCCGCGAACTGGAATCGGGATACAGAGAGCTTTGCAAACAGGCTGAGGTGGCGCTCGGTTCAAGCAAGCTGGAGAGCGAGGAACGGCTCCTCGTGCAAACCGCTTTGCAAGAGATCGCCCGCCTTCACGCGCGGTTGCAGACGGTGCTCGAACAGCACACTCGCTGGCAGCGCGTTCACGACGAAATGCAGCTAATCGACGACATGCAGCCTGCTGATGGCGAAGCGAGCGGTAGAGCATGGGAAGCATCGATCGCGTCAATCACATATTCGAACCAGGATACCCGCCGCCTGATCAGCTCTCTCACCGAGCTCATCGGACGCGAGCGGCTCGGCATTGGATGGTGCGAGCTTGCCGACAAGTTGCAGCAGCAGCTTGATATATTCGATGGGTCTCCTAACATCGCAGCCTACGAAAGCATGCGGAAAGCTTTCGACGACCTCTTCCATAAAGTTGATGAAGAGGCGCTGATCACCGTCAAGGACGCGGATGGCCGTTGTAAACAGCTAGAACAAATGCTGCGAATCAAGGAGGCCGAGCTCAAGACACTTACCCATGCCGGAGGTGCCGCTCATGGCCGGAGTATCTAGCGGCATGAGTGCGGCTTCCGCGGCTGGTCTGATCCAGCTCGGATCGGATTACGACAAGCGCTTTCGCGAGCTGAACGAACAAGGTGACGATGGTGCTTCTGCGTGGCCGGCCTTTTTCGAACAATTGCGGGACTGGTTGGCCGCCTGTGTGCAGCACGGCCGGTTTGTTCCGCCCGGTTCGGCCGATCGGCGGGCATTGCAGGGACAGATCGACTATTGGACCTCGCGCCTGCTGCAGATCGGGCAATCTGTTCGCGAGCTCGATGAGCTGGAACGATTTGACCCCAATGCCGGCACGCCCTTGCCCCAGGAACTGTTTCCGTACTATGGATTGATCGCCGCCACCGAGGACTCCAAGCATTTCTTTGGGCGCAGCGAACAGATAGAGGAATACGCATCCCACCTGGGTGAGCGGCGCTCGCTACTGATACAAAGCGAGTCGGGTGGAGGCAAGTCTTCTCTGGCTATGGCCGGTGTAATTCCGGAGTTGCGCCGCCGGCATCCTGATTGGCTATTTACGCCCCGCATCACGCCGGGAGCCCATCCGCAACCTGCGCTCGAGAAGGTCCTGGGTGTCGTCCTGACACAAACGACCTCTATGTCCACGGAGGCAGCAATGCTTGCCGCGCTCGGTTCGCGGCATCTGCTGATTTTCATCGATCAGCTCGAAGAGCTGCTGACTTTGTGCACAGATGAATCGGAACAAAGCGAATTCTGCTCTCTGCTTGCATCCCTCGCCCAAAGCGGGCACGTTCGTTTGCTGGCGACTCTTCGGAGTGACCACTATGACAGGCTTGCGAACTCACAAGCCTGTCGCTCCCTTTTTCTCCTGCTGATAGCCTCCAATTCGGTAAAGATGCTGCTGCCGATGACCTTCGATCAGATCCGCAGCGTTATATTGAAGCCGGCGCAAGCGATTGGTCTACGCTATATACCCGCTTCACTGGTCGACCGGTTGGCCAACGAGACTGCCAATCTCGCCGGTGGATTGCCACGTCTCCAGTTCGCCCTGCAGCGCCTGTGGGAACTCCGCCCAATAAACGACGCTGGTGAGGGCCTGGATCTCATTAACGAAGCGACATTCGCCAAACTGCCGAGCGTAAGAGAGGCGCTTGCCACCGTTGCGGAAGGCTTGTTCAATAGCCTTTTGCCGAACGAAAGGAATGCGTGCCAACGGCTAATGCTTGAGCTGACGGTACTAGACGATCTTCTCGAGGTGCCGCTTCGCCGGCGCCGTCTTGAACAGGATGTCATCGACATTCTGGAAAGTGCGAAATTTGTCGACAACGCGCAAGGGCGCGATCTGGTGCAGAAATTCATTGGCCAGCGCCTTCTGCTGCGCACTGGCAGCGGCCAGGACGCCCAACTCGAGGTTGCCCACGAGAGCCTGTTCCGCTATTGGCCACGTTTTCAGGATTGGATCAGAAGCGACTCGACGCGCGTCCGCCTGAAAGACATACGTCAGATAGCACGCGATGCACAAAGATGGGAATCGGCTGGTGGGTCTGCAGACTATCTAATGCTCAAGGGTGTGCCGCTCGAAGCGGCCAGGAAATATAAGGAAGAGAGTTGGCTGGATCCCGCATCGCAACGCTACTACGACGCCTGTTGTTCGGCAGAAGAACAGGTAAAGCTTCTCGAAACAAAGCAAGCATCTGCAGATCAAGAGTTAAAGCAGGCGCGCATCGCTGAGGGCCGTGCCGTAGCGTTGCGTAAACGAGTCATGAGAGTTGCGGCACTTATCTGTGTGCTGGCGGGAATCCTCACTTTTGTGACCCTGCTTTGGGCTCACCAAGTAAATCTGAGTCAGCAAGCCATCGTCAGAGCATACGCAGCCCTTCCCATCAGCAATCCACTGGAGCGGCTGGATCTCGCTTATACACTCGAACGCGACGCCCCCAAGCGATATGCCTCTCTCCTTGCCCAGGCATTGGACGGGCTGGCCGGCCAAGAGCTTATGGGCGATCGTAGTACGGGGATTGACTTTAGCACCAGTGGACAAGCACTCATCCAACTTTTTCGCATTGGGAACAGACTAACCGTCAGCATATGGCCGATGGAGGCCGACGGATTGCATTGGCCTCAGCCGATCAAGATTACCGTTAACGAAAGCAAAGAGGAACAGCTGTTCACTGTGGACGTTGGGCCAGCCATGATTGCCGCGAAGGACAAGCGTTTCGTGGTCATGTGGCTTGTGTCGCAGCAGAGCAACAGCGCTCCAGACAGAACCTTCAAGAAACTTGTCGTTTACTCAGTCACCAAGGGCGACTCTGAGGCACACATGCTTGGTCCCGATTATGCCTTTCCGCCTTCCACCACTCAGGTGTCAGACGTGACATTTGATAGAGATGGGATGAAAGCAGTCTTCGCCTCTACTCAGCTGGTGAGTCCGGGAAAACTGCAGGGCAGCGTAGTCCGGCTTGAGTTGAACTCCAGCGCGAACGTGGAATTTCATACGATTTACGATTCCAAGGAACAGCCTCATGATGACGTTGACAACGCGAATGTCGTTTCTGCTGTGGCGTTCAAGGACACAGGTTCGGGATCCGATGGCCTCCAAGGCTATGTTACTGGCCGCTTTAACGGCTCAGTATTCTGCGGCGAGGTTCCTATAAAAAGTCCCGATCCCACACCGGTGATCAGCTTGCAAACCACGGGCGATGGGCCCTGGTTTGCAGCGCTACATGCATCGCACGCCCTGTTTGTTGGTTCGTGTCAGGCATCGGTCGAGAGCGGAAAGATAGTCCAGACTCTGTCCACTCGGCCTCAGTCATTGGCATTGCGCGTTGCTGAATCTACGGACCGGAAATCCAATTCCAACTCATCGGAAGTTTCGGCTGGACAGCGAGCTATTCAGTTGAGCTTTACGGACAATCGACGGCTCTGCCGTGCGACTTGGTCTACATCGGTTCCCCCGAGATCCTTGGATATCAATGGATGCTGGAATGCCGATCTGAAAATCGATCAGGCTATTCCATTGACGGGCAAATCCAATAGCTTTGCCATTCTTCCATATCCCGGCGTGCCTCTGCTCATGTTTCGTGATGGCGATAGCCCTCGTGAAGGGCAGGTTGATACGGCACTCGGGCTCCCTGTAGGTATCCCCGCGCGAAGTGACAGCAAGAGTCTTTCGGCAACATCACCGAATGGAACCTATCTAGTCCAGATTGTGGCAAGCAAAGACGGACGTTCTTTCGATGCCATTCAAAAGCGACTGGGGAGCCCCATGGGCCAGTCTTCAGGGATACAAGCCCCCATCGCCGTTGCAGTAAACGATCAGGGCGGAATGGCCTTGCTGGAAAGCAACCGTATTTCGATCAGGCGTCCGGAACGCAGCAAACCGGAAAGCACACCGCTAACCTTTGAGGGGGCTTGCCTGAAGCTGACACCTGATGGGCAGCAAGCACTCACTGCCGGCCGCTCCGGTGAAACCAGGGTGTTTTCGCTAGACGGACAGCCAGAGCAAAAGGGTCCGCAAAGTCCAAAAGCGAAAGCAGGCGAGCCTTTTGGATCCTCTGTGGCGGCGTGTGCGATCAGCAACGACGGCGATATTGTAGTGGGCAACATGGATGGCTCTGTACAGTACCTGCCTCATGCAGGTGCGCCTAGAGTACTTGGAGCGCTGATCATGTTTCACTTCCCGAGCGCGGTTGAGGATGTTTCCATCGATGCAACGGGACGATTTGTTGCGGCGCTTGGCGTTCGTGCCGAGCACGCCTGTTCAGCCGATGCCCCCGGGTTTCCCGTTCGCATATGGGATATGCAGCGTGACGAGGTCGCGTTCCCAGTAGCCAGCACTTGCCTGCCATACAACGAGATTCTTGCCATCGGTTCGATTGAAAACCGCGCAGGGAACTGGGTCCTTCCCGTATTTAAAAAGTCCGGCGATCAATTGCAGAAAATTGAATATAGTTGCCTCGCGTGCGGCGACGCACAGTCGTCGGGAGCCAGCGCGTCAATCCTCAAGCCCGCAGAGAGTTTCAGCCCGAGATTGCTGGATAGACAGTATGTCAGAGACATATACGGAATAGACCTGAATTCGAGCTTTGTCCCACAATCCAGGCAAAGCCTCGACTAGGTAGGCGCGGCCAAGAGCTTGAAATCAGTCAGTTGCTAATTAATTGAGTGACGGCAGCAAATGTGAATTGTAATTGGGTGATTCAAGGCGGCCTTATCCGACCTCATACCCGTAGGAGCGGTGAAAAATGGGGCTGTTAATCGGGTGACAAACCCTTAACTATTTAAGTTACTGCACAACGCAGTGTGCAGTAACCCACTCAATTAGACGTACTACATGCAATTGAGTGGGCTATGCCGGATCGGCCACTTTTCCCCCGTTTGCGCTCATGGGAATCAATCTTCCAAACACTACGCCATGATTCCTTTCCACCGGGGGGGCGATTTTCCCGAAAGATCTCTAACGGCTGGTTCGTTAGTTCGGAGATTGAAGAGGTTGTGGTCGATCTCGAAAGAGTGGCTGCTCGGGCGGACAAGAGTTTGCCCGTAGCGGTGTCCGAGGACCTGCGGTGGCGCGCCCTAGTTGTAATTGGGAAAGTCGCTGAAGCCATCATCGGAGTTGTGCAGCTTTTCGGAAAGGACTAACGCAATCAGATCATTAATTCCCCAATGAATTTAGGAAGCGCGATTCAGATGTGCCGCGTACGCCGCGGACTAAAGCTCGCTCAATTGGCCGAGCGAACTGAACTATCCGTATCCTATCTCTCGCTGATCGAGAAAAATAAGCGAGACGTTCCAATTTCTACTTTAGAGGCCATTGCCAAGGCAATTGGCGTGCCCGCCTCTATCCTGCTATTTCTTGCAGCCGGCCCGGAAGAAATGGATGGTATCGATGGGGATTTACGCGCCCGGCTTTCTCATGCAGCGTTGAGCCTTATTAGTGAAAAAGCAACAGCTTAGTCCTGTCTATCCCCATGCTTCCATCCGCACAGTTGAGCAATTGGCGGTGGTGCTGGACGCAAACCCGAGGCATTTGCGATCAGTTGCCCAGCGCGCGGAGAGCCTTTACAGAAGAGTTTCTGTCCCCAGGCAAGATGGTAGTGATCGAATCTGTTTTGACGCAAAAGGACCTATAAAGGACATTCACGAAAATATCAAGTTGAAACTTCTGGACCAAGTTGCCTATCCACGGTACTTGCAGTGCGGAATACGCGACCTGGAATCTCCGCGCGATTTTGTGCGCAGCGCCAGCGCGCATTTACGAGCATCACTAATTTATAGCACCGATATCGCAAACTTCTTCCCGTCAGTCTCAAAGCAACAAATTTACGCGGTCTGGCACGATTTTTTTCATTTCTCCGATGAAGTCGCCGGCCTGCTGACGATGTTGACTTCCTATCGCAATGACTTGCCTCAAGGGAGTAAGGCCTCCCAACAAATAGCAAATCTCATTTTTTTTCGGAGCGAGCCAAGTCTCGTACAGCGCCTAAATTCGCTTGGACTCACGTATGTTCGATATGCGGATGACATAGCCATTTCTGGGGATCGAGAGGCTGCTGAACACATAAGAAAGGCAGTTGGCGCGGTGGATACGATGATCCGATCGTATGGGATGAAAAAAAGCGTAGCAAGGAAGCAATGATGCGGCTTGGTGGTCGAATGCGTGTTCATAATTTGAATGTTGGAGTGAAACTTAGCGTTCCCCGCTCTAAGCGGAATGAAATAGCCAGGGAAGCTATCGAGCTTGCGAAACGTGGTGATTCAAATTATCAACCAGAAGAGATGGCTCGCGCGCAGGGTAAACTCACGCACCTCGCGCGATTTCACCCTCGAGAGGCAAAGCGCCTTCGTGCGTTTATTAAGCCACACTAGCCTTCAAATATTTTGGTGGTGCGCGGCGGAATTCATATTTTGAAGGCTCCATGATTTGCGCTGATCGAATCTGCGGTTAATGCTTCGGCAACTCAACTCACTGCTTGCACCTTCGAGATGTTTTGCCGGAGCTTCTTGTTAGGCGCATTGGGAATGCGCAGCTTCTCATTCAATTCTCGAATCATCTCGCGCTCTGTTCGCTATTCACCTGAGCAGTAGTCAGCTTGATCTGCTTCAGCGTCGCTCGACCGCCATGCTCGACATCGTCTGTGCACTGCTCAGCGCCCCAGTGGGCTGTTGTGCTTGGGGGTTTGAGCATGCCGTGTGGCGGACCTAGTGGGTGTGGGGGCGAGGGGCGCCCCCTATTCGGACGCCATAAAATTCACGACAACGCCGCTGGCTTAAGGCCCCCGCGCCGCGCCGGCGATCAGCTCGATCAGATCGCCTTGCGTGAACTGCAGGTCGGCGATGTGCGTGCCCATCTTGGTGCCGAACTTCCATTCGTCCAGGTCCAGCGGCGGCTTGCGCAGGCCGGCGGGGTTGGGCGCCTGGGTGATTTCCAGGTAGTGGTAGCCGTTGTCGCTGGCGCAGCGGCCGGAATACAGGTCGCGGTAGCGCACGAAGGGCGTGGCGACCCCGTCCACCGTCACCAGGTCGCTGTGCTGCGGTACATAGGTTTGCAGGAATACGCCGCGGCCCGGCTGTTCGATGCTGGCGGGGTTGACGCAGATCATCTCGTTGCCCGGCGCCGCTTCTTCGATATGGGAGAAGCTGCCCGTGCTGTGACGGTAGGAGTTGTAGGCGATGATGCAGCCGCGCTCGCCGCTGCGGGTGCAGTACGGCAGGTTGCGGAAGGTGGCGCCGGCGGTCCTGCCGACCGGCGCCTGCACCGTGCCGCCGATGGGCATGCCGAAGAGCAGGCGCGCGCGCAGCTGCGGATCGTTGTCGAAGTAGTTGCGCAGCAGGCGCACCACCATTTCCGCGCCCTGCGAATGGCCGATCAGCACCACCTTGCGGCCGTGGTTGTAGCTGCCCATGTAGTGCAGGAAGGCGTCGGCCACGTCCGAATAGGCGACCTCCAGGCCCTGCTCGCTGCGCTCCTTGCCGGCGATGTAGGTGCCGATCGACACCTGGCGGTAGAACGGCACATACAGCGCGCACACCTGGCCCAGTTCGGCGGCCTGCGCGTTGGCCACGGACAGGATCGCCCGGGCGTCGCT
This sequence comes from uncultured Nevskia sp., assembly GCA_964451925.1. GTDB lineage: Bacteria > Pseudomonadota > Gammaproteobacteria > Nevskiales > Nevskiaceae > Nevskia. Next base: position 38,460 of record CAYVKA010000042.1, read on the forward strand.
GAAATCCTCGTGGTTGGCGGCGCCCAGGCGCAAGTCGACGGTGGGATAGACATAGAAGCAGTCCACCGGAGGCTGCCGCGCCGGTTGCAGCGGCACCAGGGTGCGCGAGCCGTCGGCGCGGATTTCGGTGGCGCTCAGATCATGGTTGCAGCTGTCGCCGATGCGGCCGGGCAGGCAAACCCACATCGCCGGGTCGCGGTAGCGCGGGCTGGAATATCCGGTGTAGGGGCTCTTCAGCGCCTGCGGCAGCGGCGTGGGCGGCGGCAGCGGGCTGGCGCAGGCGGCGAGCAGCGGGATGACCGCGCCGAGGCGCAGCCAGGCGGTGGCGGTCCTTCGCAGCAGTCGGCTCATGACTCTTCCAGTCGTTTCGACGGTGAAAGCCCGTTGGGGCGCCCTGTCCGCTGGGCACGCAGAGGCCGTGCCATGCGAATGCGGAGACCGACTTTACTGTGGAATGCTGCGTGCAGTTGACTGGGGCTTCAGGTTGAGGGCGCAACGGTTTCGCGCGGCTGCCACGCCCGCGCAGGCTCAGTTGGGGATGAACACCCGGTCCTTGATCATCTGGTCGAGCAGGCGCTTGTAGTAGTCGTCATAGCCGGCGGCGCTCATCTCTTCCGGGTCGATCCAGCTGGAGAAGGTCCAGACCACGTCGCCGCCGCTGTCGAGCAGCGCGCCTTCCACGCGCACCTCGCCCTGGCAGCTGCCCTGCTCGCCCTTGTCCGGGCAGTTCTGGCGGTAGCTGGTGGCGCGCAGGCGCAGCAGCGGCACGCCGCGCCCCGCGCTGTGCAGCTGCAGGCCGCGCAGTTGCAGCAGCGGCGGGAAGTCGCGCGAGAATCTCGCGGCGAAACTTTCGACGAAGCGCGCCATGCGTGCCGCCTCCGCCGAGTCGTCCGCCAGCAGCACCGGGTTGGCCGACACCGCCAGCTGCGTCACCGGGGTATCGCCGCCGGCGCCGCCGCTGGAGTCGATGCGGTATTCCTGCATCGCGGCACAGCCGCACAGGGCGGCGCCTGCCAGCAGCAAAGTGGCGCCGCGGGTTAACGCGTTCATCGGAGTGGCTTCCTTGGTGCGGTGCCGGAGCGGGTCCGGCGATGGCAAACATTACCAAAGCCGCCGCCACAGTCCATAGAGGCCGGCGCCCGCCGCCGCTTCAGGCGTCCGGCAGATAGTCGAACAGCTGCCGCCGCTGCTCCGCGCCGAGCGCCTGCATCCTGCGGATATTGCTCTCGGGAATGCCGTCCGGATCGGGATGGCTGTCCAGCGCCGCCTCCACGCTGTCCTCGCGCAGCAGATGCAGCAGCGGATAGGGCGAGCGGTTGGTCAGGTTCTCGGCGTCGCCCGGCATGGTGCCGGCGAACTGGTACTGCGGATGAAAGCTGGCCACCTGGTAGTCGCCGACCCACTCGAAGCGCTCCAGCAGTTCGTCGACGCGGTCGAGGAAATCGTTGTAGTCGGCAAAGTCCGCCAGCAGCGCGGGGATGGCGATCAGCGTGGTCTCGAGTTGCGCCGGCGGCGTCTCGTCCAGCTTCTGCAGCTCCAGCTGCAGCTCGGTCAGCAGCTCCACTTCGTCGCCGGCCTGGCTGACCACTACGCGGATGCGCCCTTCGCGCGCCGGCTTGCCGGCGAACGGGCACAGGTTCAGGCCGATCACCACCCGATTCAGCCACTGGCGTACCGCGCTTTCGATGGGGTTCATGGCAACAACCGGCTCAGTCCTGGCCGCGCACTGTAGCAAAGCTGCGGCCGCAGCGCGGCGCGGGCACGGCCGGTCCCGCGCCGCCGGCCTATTGCGGCTCGAAGGCTTCCGTGCCCTCGTGATACTTGCTCTCGCCCACCGGCAGCGCCAGCTTGAGCCAATTTTGCCGCGGCGGCAGCGGGCAGGTGGCGTAGGCGGTGTAGGCGCAGGGCGGATTCTGCAGGCGGTTGAAGTCCAGCCACAGTTCGCCCGGCTGGTCCAGGCCGTGGTCCGGAAACCCGGCATAGAGGAATCTGCCGGCGCCATAGCTGGTCTTGGGGCTGGTGCTGTCGCGCAGGATGAAGAACAGCTGCGTGTCCCCCGGCTCCTCGATGATCGGTTCCAGCGTGTAGCTCTGCCCGCCGATGCTGAACTGCGCCACGCCCGGCACCGGGGACTTGTCCTCGGTGCCGATGATGCTCGGGATGGAGATGATCTTCTGCGGCACGTAAGGCGTCCACCTGGCCTTGACGCGATAGGCCGGGTCCGGCGCGTACCAGTTGAGATGCTGGAACTGCACCCGCGTCGGCGCCTGCGAGTCCTTCACCCGCAGGATGGTGCGGTCGCCGCGGTGGATGACGAAGAACACCAGCGTACCCACGGTGAGGCGGGTGGGTTGCGGCTCGTCGTCGGCGTGCAGCACCTGCGGCTGCGCCGGCTTGCCGTCCACCAGCAGGCCGGCGGGAAAACCGCCGGGCGGCGGCAGCAGCCGGACGGTGCCGCCCTCGCGCTGCAGCACGCCCAGGTGCGCCGGCACCTGACCCTTGAGGTGGACGGTGTTGTCCGCGGCGCCGCCGAAGGGATTGGCGCCCTCGGCGATCGGCTCCAGGCCGGTGAGCGACATCCAGCCTTCCGGCGCGGACAGCTTCTGCGCGCGCAGGTCGCGCCAGGCCTGCAGCTCACCGGCCCAATTGTCGGCCGGGGGCGCGGCTGCGGCGGGTACGGCGGAGTATGCGCAGGCCAGCGCCAGCAAGGCGCCGCGCAGCATCGCGGAAGTGTTCATGGAAGGCGGGTCCGGTTGGGCGAATGCCGCGATTCTGCACCCGCCGCCGCGCCGGCGAAACGAATTTGTGGCGATGAGCTAAGAGCCGGTTGGGTCGCGCCCCCCAATGAGGCTCAACAGACCCTAATATTGCGGATGCACCATCACCCCGCGCGCCCGTCCTCCAGCCGAGAAATGCCCATGCTTTCGTCCCGCTTCAAGCTGCTGCCCGCCTTCCTGCTGGGCTTGGCATTCGCCGCCGGCGCCGACCAGGCAACGCAGTCGGTGGAGGCCGGCAGCGGCCCCAATCCGGTGCTGCCGCCGCCCAAGCCTGGCCTGCTGCCGACGGTGAACATCGCCCCCGCCCGGGGCTGGCCGGCCGGCGCCAAGCCCACCGCCGCCCCCGGCCTGGCGGTGAGCGCCTACGCCAGCGGGTTGGACCACCCGCGCTGGCTCTATGTGCTGCCCAACGGCGACGTGCTGGTGGCGGAGACCAATTCCCCGCCCAAGCCGGGCGACGACACCGGCATCAAGGGCTGGATCGGCAAGCTGGTGATGAAGTGGGCCGGCGCCGGCGTGCCCAGCGCCAACCGCATCACCCTGCTGCACGGTGTCGACGCCAACGGCGCCGCGCAAAGCCGCAGCACCTTCCTCGAGGGCCTGAACTCGCCGTTCGGCATGAGCCTGATCGGCGACCAGCTGTATGTGGCGGACACCGACGCGGTGCTGCGCTTCCCCTATCACGCCGGCGACACGCAGATCCGCGTTTCCGGCGAGAAGCTCACCGACCTGCCCGCCGGCCCGATCAACCATCACTGGACCAAGAACCTCATCGCCAGCCGCGACGGCAGCAAGCTCTACGTCACCGTGGGCTCGAACAGCAACGTGGCCGAAAACGGCATGGACAACGAGGAAAACCGCGCCGCCATCCTCGAGGTTGACCCGGCCAGCGGCCACTTCCGCGTCTATGCCTCTGGCCTGCGCAATCCCAATGGCCTGGCCTGGCAGCCGCAGAGCGGCGCGCTGTGGACCGCGGTGAACGAGCGCGACGAGATCGGCAGCGACCTGGTGCCGGACTACATGACCTCGGTGCGCGACGGCGGCTTCTATGGCTGGCCCTACAGCTATTTCGGCCAGCATGTCGACGAGCGGGTGCAGCCGCAGAAGCCCGAACTGGTGGCCAGAGCCCTGGTGCCGGATTATGCGCTGGGCCCGCACACCGCTTCGCTCGGCCTGTGCTTCTACCAGGGCACGCTGCTGCCGCCGCACTACTCCGGCGGCGCCTTCGTCGGCCAGCACGGCTCGTGGAACCGCAAGCCGCGCAGCGGTTACAAGGTGGTGTTCGTGCCTTTCGCCGGCGGCAAGCCCAGCGGCCTCCCGGAAGATGTGCTGAGCGGCTTTGTCGACGCCGACGGCCACGCCCAGGGCCGCCCGGTCGGCGTGGCGGTGGACAGCACCGGCGCCTTGCTGGTGGCGGACGATGTGGGGAATACGGTGTGGCGGGTGACGCCGGCGGCGGCACCGTAAATCGTCATCATCGGCTCAGCGCGGCGCCTTGCGCCGCTGCAGGTCCTCGCTGAAAAACCGGTCCAGCGCCGCACCGGAAGCCGCGTCGGCCAGGGCATTGAAACTTCCCCGCTGCGCGATCTCCTGCGCCGCGCGCATGAAGCCGCCCCAGGCCGCGCGGGCCAGCGCGCCGCCGACGCTGATGCGGCGCACGCCCAATTCCGCCAGTTCGGCCACGCTGAGCTGCAGCGCCGGCACCGACAGCACGTTGAGCGGCTTGGGCGCCACCGCCCGCACCAGCGCCGCCACTTCCTCCCGGGTCTTCACGCCGGGCGCATAGAGCACGTCGGCGCCAGCCTCGGCATAGGCCGGCAAGCGGAGCAGGGCCTCCTTGAACGGCTGCGGGTGCCCGGTGAGATAACACTCGGCGCGGCCCACCAGCAAGGCGCCGCCGCCGCGCTCGTCGATGGCCGCGCGCGCCGCGCGCAGGCGCTCCACCGCTTCGGCCAGCTCATACAGTGGACGCTGCGTATCGCGGCGCGAATCCTCGATCGACAGCGCCGCCACGCCGGTCTCCAGGCACCGCGCCACATTGTTCGCCACACCGGCCGCGTCGCCGGCGAAGCCGCTCTCGAAGTCGGCGTTCACCGGCACTTCGCTGGCCTCCACCACAGTCCGGATATGCGCCAGCGCCAGGTCCAGCGTGATGTTGTTGTCGGGCAGGCCCATGCTCCAGGCCGCACCGGAACTGGTGGTGGCCAGCGCCGGAAAGCCCAGGCTCTGCAGATAGCGCGCGCTGCCCGCGTCCCAAGGATTGGGAATGACGAAGCAGCCGCTCGCATGCAGCTTGCGCATGGTGGCGTAGTGTTCACGGCTGGTCGGCATGGCGGCTCCAGTGTGCCGGCGTGATCGTGGAATCGGGAATCGGGAATCGGGAGTGGGGAACGGGGAATCGAAACAGCGAATGCCACTCGGCTTTTAACGAT
>CAYVKA010000043.1:0-39326 GCA_964451925.1 uncultured Nevskia sp.
GGGCGTGGCCGGCCTGCAGGCGCTGGCCACCGCGCGCCGTCTCGGCAGCATGGTCGAGGGTTACGACGTGCGTCCCGAGACCAAGGAGCAGGCCGAGTCGCTCGGCGCCAAGTTCGTCGAGACCGGCGTCGACGCGCGCGGTCAGGGCGGCTACGCCCGCGAGCTGACGCAGGAAGAGAAGGACAAGGTCGCCTCGGTGGTGACCAAGCACATCCAGCAGGCCGACGTGGTCATCACCACCGCCGCCATTCCCGGCCGCCCCTCGCCCAAGCTGGTGTCCAAGGCGCAGGTGGACGGCATGAAGGCCGGCAGCGTCATCGTCGACCTTGCCGCCGAAGGTGGCGGCAACTGCGAATACACCAAGCCGGGCGAGACCGTCCAGGTCGGCCAGGTCACCATCGTGGCGCCGCTCAATGTGCCGTCGCTGCTGGGCGAGCATGCCAGCGAGCTGTACGCCAAGAACCAGCTCAACCTGCTCGAGCTGATGATCAAGGACAAGGCGCTCAAGCTCGACTGGGAAGACGAGGTCATCGCCAAGTCCTGCCTGACGCACGGCGGCGCGATCAAGAACGAAGCGGCGAAGAAGGCGGTCGAGGGGTGAGTTGGAAGACGGGAGTCGGGAATAGGGAATCGAGAATCGTAGAGGCCGAAACACCGTCCCTGCTTTTAACGATTCCCGACTCCCAATTCCCGATTCCCGAACGGATCAGCACACGCATCAAGGGGTCTTAGCCAAAATGGACGTCACCACCAGCATCACGGGCTTCGTCGCCCTCTACATCTTCATGCTCGCCGCCTTCACCGGCTACGAGATCATCGGCCGCGTGCCGGCGATCCTGCACACGCCGCTGATGTCCGGCTCCAACTTCGTCCACGGCATCGTCGTGGTCGGCGCGATCTACGCTCTGATGAACGCCACCACCGTGCTGGAGCAGGTGATCGGCTTCGTCGGCGTGCTGTTCGGCGCCGCCAACGCCGGCGGCGGCTACGTCGTCACCGAGCGCATGCTGGAAATGTTCAAGCCCAGCGACAAGAAGAAGGCTTAAGGGGACCGCGCTGCCATGAATCCGAACCTGATCATCGACGCGAGCTACTTCGCCGCCGCGTTCCTCTTCATCTACGGCCTGAAGCGCATGTCCTCGCCGGTCACGGCGCGTTCCGGCATCGTCGTCGCCGGCTGGGGCATGGGCGTGGCCGTGGTGGCCAGCTTCCTCTATTACTTCAGCGTCTCCGAAGAGGCCAAGCCGCACGCCCTGGTCAACGCCGGCCTCGCCGCCCTGGCCCTGGGCATCGGCCTGGCCTGGGCCTGGCGCTCCGGCAAGACCGTGCCGATGACCGCCATGCCGCAGATGGTCGCCATCTACAACGGCCTGGGCGGCGGCGCCGCCGCGCTGATCGCGCTGGTGGAACTGCTCGGCGCCCACGCCACCGGCTACGTCGAGCTGGTCGTCACCATCGTCGGCGGCCTGATCGGCTCGGTGTCCTTCTCCGGCTCGGTCATCGCCTGGGCCAAGCTCGACGGCCGCATCAACAAGACCTGGCGCATCAAGGGCCAGCAGATGCTCAACGGCGGCGTGATGCTCGCCACGCTGGCGGTCGGCGCCTACATCATCGCCGGCACCCATGGCCACGCTCCGGCGCCGGTGGTGCTGTTGTTCTTCGTCGGCGCGCTGATTTTCGGCGTGCTGATGACCATGCCGATCGGCGGCGCCGACATGCCGGTGGTGATCTCGCTATACAACGCCTTCACCGGCCTGGCCGTGGGCATGGAAGGCTTCGTGCTGCAGAACCCGGCGCTGATGATCGCCGGCATGGTGGTGGGTTCCGCCGGCACCCTGCTGACCCTTCTGATGGCCAAGGCCATGAACCGCTCGGTCAGCAACGTGATCTTCTCCAACTTCGGCGCCACCGGCGACGAGCAGCAGGGCGAGATCAAGGGCAGCCAGAAGCCGGCCGAAGCCGGCGACGCCGCGATCAACATGCGCTACGCCAGCAAGGTCATCATCGCCCCCGGCTACGGCCTGGCCGTGGCCCAGGCGCAGCACAAGCTGTACGAGTTCGTGAAGCTGCTGCAGGATGCGGGCGTGGAGGTGAAGTTCGCCATCCACCCGGTGGCCGGGCGCATGCCCGGCCACATGAACGTGCTGCTGGCCGAGGCCGGCGTGCCGTATGACCTGATCTTCGACATGGAAGACATCAACGGCGAGTTCAAGGAAGCCGATGTCGCCGTGGTCATCGGCGCCAACGACACCGTCAATCCGGCGGCGCGCACCAACAAGTCCTCGCCGATCTATGGCATGCCGATCCTCAACGTTGACCAGGCCAAGCAGGTCTACGTGGTCAAGCGCGGCCAGGGCAAGGGCTACTCCGGCGTGGAGAACGAACTGTTCTTCGCCGACAACACCAACCTGGTCTATGGCGACGCGCAGAAGGTCATGGTGTCCATGATCCAGGCGATCAAGTCGCTCGAGGGCGGCGGCCACTGAGGGCATCGTCGACCGACAAGCGCTGGGTGCAGCGCGCCCGGGACAAAGGCCGCTCATAGCGGCCTTTGTTTTTTGCGGCGGGCCATGCCGCGCCACTCGCTATGCGGGGGTGGTTCACCTTCGCTGCGCTTGGATGACAGGTTCTCAGGTGAACACCGCCCGCAGGAATCCCGCGAACAGCAGCAGGAAGCCGCCGATCTCGCCGGCGATGAGCAGCCACAGGTAGCCGTGGATCAGGCCGGCCGGCAGCGTGCCGGAACCGAGGCGGTGCGGCTTGCGCAGCTGGTTGTCGGTGTCGCGCAGCACGCCGTGCACGATGTACATGAAGATCGCCGAGGCGAAGAACAGCAGCGGCACGCCCGCCGCCCACACCGTGCCGGCCGGCGACAGCGGTGAGTAGGGCACGAATTCGCGCAGCAGCACCGCGGCGAAGGAATACATCAGCGCGGTGCGGTGGGCGATGTCCACGTACACCGGCGTGCGCGCCTGCGCGTCGGTGGCCATGCAGCGGTATTTCCACACGCCGGTGAGCATGCCGGTGAGGAAAAACACGCCGGCGGCGAGCAGGCACAGGTTGGCGGCAGTCATGGTTGTGGTCATGGCGGTGTTCGGGTGGCGGGTGCGGCGGCGGATTGTGCGGTCACAGGGTCCAGGTATGCCGCAGCGGCGGCCAGTCCCAGGCGGCGTCCGCGTTGGCGGTAGTAGGCCTTGCCGCAGGCGTTCTGCTGGTGCCAATAGGCGTGCAGGAAGGCTGGCAACCGCGGAATCCAGTAGCCCGGCTCCAGCGGCAGGCGCGGTTCCTGCGCGCCGATGGTGATGTCGGCGATGACGAATCCGGGGCCTTCCTGCGCCTGGCGCTGCGCCAGCACATGCCCCTGCGCATCGACGATCTGCGTCTGGCCGACGAACTCGGTGTCGTAGGCGGGCGCCAGCGGCAGTCCCGGCAGTAGCAGGAAGCGCGAGCGCAAAGCGCCGCAATGCGAGGCCTGCAGCACCGGCGCGCCCAGGCGGCGGGCGAATTCCGCCGGCGCGTTCTCCGACAGGTAGCGGTTGAACTGCGCCAGCGGCGCCAGGCCGCTGCCGAGCATGCGGCCCCAGTTGTGCGGCAGCGTCCACCAGTGCGTGCCGGTCATCGCCACGCCGACGCGGCCGCGCAGGCGCCGCACGGTCTGCGTGCGGATCAGTTCCCAGCACACCGCCGCGCCCACGCCGCCGATGGCGGTGTCGAACGCGCCGTCGTCGCTGCCGCCGCGATAGAACGCGTTCTCCCACATGGTCGGCAGATCCTTGTCGTGCAGGAACACCTGCCCGTCCGCCTGCACCAAGTGATAGCGGTTGTAGATCTCGCCGCCGTCGGCGATCAGCATGGAGCCGCCGACGCAGCAGCCGTGGCGCCGCGCCAGGCGCTTCAGCAGGTCCAGCGCCACGTTCCGCGGCGGCAGCACCGCGCGGTGCACGCGCTCGTCCAGCGCCACCGGCGAGGTGAAGAACTCCGGCAGCGCCAGCAGGCGTGCGCCGGCGGCGCAGGCGGCCTCGGCCAGCTGCTCCACGCGCTCCAGCGTGGCGGCCACGTCGCCCGCCACGCCCTGCAACTGCACCGCCGCCGCCCTGATCGACTGCGCGCCCATACCTATCTCCGCCGGCCTGATTGCCGGATGCCTGCGCTATCCTAGTGCCGCCGCCGCCGCGGCACTTTCAAGAACTGGCTATGCACAAGACCCAGCTCTACCAGTGGCCGGACAAGATGCTGTTCATCGGTCCGCTGCACGCCGTGGCCGCGCACCGCCACGGCGCCACTGCCTGGTGCCTGTCGCTGGAGCGCGAGCTGGGCGTGGCACCGGCGAGCGGCGACCGCTGGCACCACGCCGCCGCGGCGCAGATCGCGCTGGGCCACCCGCACCGCCTGCACGGCGGCGGCCATCCGGTGGCGGTGCTGTATCTGCATCCGGAATACGACGACTGGCGCAGCGCGGCGCAGGCGGCCGGGCCGGCAGGCGCGCGCCTGCTGCCGCGGGCCGCGCCGCTGCCGCACGCCCTGCTCAACGACGCTTACCGTTCCGGCGCCCTCGCGCCGAGCGCCGTGGCCGAGCTCGGCCGGCGCCTCGACCGCTTCGTCTACGGCGCGCGCCCCGCCGGCGGCGGCCTGCGGCGCGACGCGGTCGGCGCAGCCGTGGCCTGCCTCAAGCAAGGCCTCGACCAGAATCTCTCACTGAGCGAGGTGGCGGCGGCGGCCGGCCTGTCGCCGGGACGGCTGGTCCACCGTTTCAGCGCCGAGCTGGGGCTGCCGATGCGCCGTTTCCGCGCCTGGCACCGCCTGGCACGCGCGCTGCAACTGGCGGCGGCCGGCAGTCCGCTCACCGCCGCGGCGCTGGACAGCGGCTTCGCCAGTCCGGCGCATCTTTCCGCCGCGTTCCAGGCCACCTTCGGCGTGTCGCCGTCGGCGGTGCTGCGCGCGCCGCAGCTGGAAGTCCTGTTCAGCGCGCCGCTGCCTCGACCCTGAAGCGCACCACGCCGATCAGCTGTCCGGCATCGGTGACCACTTCCACCCGCCAGCGGCCGGCGGCGTCGGCGGGAAAGCTCTGCTTGCAGCTCCAGGCGCGGTAACCCTGCTCGCGCCCGCCGGAGATCTGCAGCGGCACGCGCAGCATTTCCCGGCCCTGGAACAGCCAGCGGTGGAACACCTGCTCGCGCAGGCCGCGCGGCGCGTGGATGGCGGTGAAGGCGCAGACGCCGCCGTCGCGCAACACCTGGTCCGGAACCGTGTCGAGCGGCACCCCGGGCGTGCGATGCCCGGGATCGATGTCGGCGCTGATCACGCTTTGGCCCAGCCACAGTGTGGCCGGCGGCACCCAGGCGCGCGCCAGCCAGGACAGCAGGCCCAGCGCCGCGGCGGCGGCGAGCAGCAGCGCCCAGCGTCGCGCGCTGCGCGGTGCGATCAAGCTGGCCAGACTGGGCAGCGACAGCAGGCCCAGCGTGCCGGAGGCGATGGCCAGGCTGAGCGTGGTGCTGAGCTGCCACAGCAGCGGCGGCACCGTCAGCATCGCCAGGTACATGGCGAAGCCGTGGAAGGCCAGATGCAGCGGCGGACGCGGCGCGATGAAGCCGTAGTACAGCGGATCCCACATCGAGGCCAGCGCCGCGGCGATGGCGGCGGCGGTGAACAGCGCTTGGCCGCTGCTCCAGGTGGTGGTGGAGAGCAGGAACGGCAGGCAGAAGTAGAAAGTCTGCTGGTGCACCGCCTGCATGCCATAGCGCAGCACGAACGGCGAGAAGCGCGCCCAGCGGAAGCGCGACAGCCACCGGCCCAGGATGCTTTCTGAGACGATCAGCAGCCAGTTCAACACCAGCAGCAGCGCGATCCACTGCGCCAGGCGCGCGCCGTGCTCGACCAGCAGGAAGCTGGCCGCGCCCATCGCGAAGCTGCCTGCGGCGAGCAGCAGGCGGTAGCGTTCCAGCAGCGCCAGCGCCTGCTGCAGGCGCCTGTCGAGCGTATTGCCTACGGTGACGGGGGCGATTTCCGGCATGGCCTATTATCGACCCACAAGTACTCGGACACAGGGATCGGGGATGGCACAGCGCAACATGCCGAGCTTCAGGATCGGCCTGGCCATGGCCGGGGCCGTCTCGGCCGGGGCTTATACCGCGGGCGTGCTGGATTTTCTGATCGAGGCGCTGGACGCCTGGAGCGCCGCCAAGGCCCGCGGCGAAGCGGTGCCGCAGCACGGCATCTCGCTGGAAGTCGCCAGCGGCGCATCCGCCGGCGCCATGTGCGCGGCGCTGCTCGCCATCGTGCTGCCGCACCGCTTTCCGCACGTGCGCATCGGCGCCGATGGCAGCGTCGACACGCGCGGCGGCGGCGAGCCGGCGCTCAACCCGCTGTATCAGGCCTGGGTGCGGCAGGTCGATATCGATGCGCTGCTCGAAACTTCGGACCTGGAGCAGGGCCGGCTCGAGTCCCTGCTCAACTGCGATGTCATCGACCGCATCCTGCGCGACAGCCTCAACTACCCGGGGCCGCCGCAGCCGCGCGACTACGTCCGGCGCCCGTTCAAGCTGCGCTTCACCCTCGGCAACCTGCGCGGCGTGCCGTACCGCATCGACTTCCTCGGCACGCGCCAGGTGAGCGAAGAGGCGATGATCGAGCACGCCGACTATCAGGAGTTCCTGGTCGGCCGCGACGGCGACGGCAATCTTGCGCCCGGCGGCCTGGAGGCGGTTTCGATCAGCGATGCGCAGGGCTGGCAGAGCCTGGGGACGGCGGCGCTGGCTTCCGGTGCCTTTCCGCTGTTTCTGCGGCCGCGCCTGATCCGCCGCGATGCGGCCGACTACGCCGCGCGTCATTTCATGCAGGCTTCCGGGCCAAGCGAGCAGCCGCGGCCGATCGAGCCGGCCTGGCGGGAACCGGGCCTGGGGCCGCAGCCCTATGCCTTCGCCTCGGTCGATGGCGGCGTGTTCAACAACGAGCCGTTCGAGCTGGCGCACGAGGTCATTGCCGGCGGGCCGGGCAAGGCCAATGCGGGCCAGGCCGAGCTGGCCGAGGCGGCCGTGCTGATGCTCGATCCCTTCATGGGCATTCCCGGCGATGGCACGCCGCCGCACACCGCCAAGGATGCCGCCGGCGCCGACCGCCTGCTGCTGCCGCCGGAAGCGCAGCTGATGCCGCTGGTCTACGCCTGGATCATGCAGTCGCGCTTCAAGCCGGCGGACCTGGCGCTGGCCTATGACGAGACCGTCTACAGCCGTTTCCTGATCGCCCCCTATGGATCGAAGTCACCGGATCAGGCGCCCTACTGGATCGCCAGCGGCGCGCTCGGCGGTTTCCTCGGCTTCTTCCACGAGGATTTCCGCAAGCACGATTACCAGCTGGGCCGCCGCAACTGCCAGCAGTTCCTGCGCGAGCATTTCACGCTGCCCGACAACAACGTGGTGATGCAGGCCGGCTACGCCGCATTGCGCGGGCAGCCGCAGTTGATGGATGGGTTCCGCAGCCAGGACGGGCAGCTGCAGATCATCCCGCTGCTCGAAGCGCTGCGCCCGGACGAGGGCCTGATGGACTGGCCGGCCGGCCGTTTCCAGGTGGAGCAGGTGATGCCGCGCGTGGCGCAGCGCCTCGACGCGGTGTTCGCTTACTACCGCGACCGCATCGCCGCCGACGCCACCGGCAACGGGCTGCTGCGCTGGGTCTGCCGCCTCGGCCTGTCGGCGATCTGGAAGCTGACGGGGCGGCGGCAGCTGTGCGGCCGCATCGCCGCGATGCTGCAGCAGGCGCGCGCCGCGCAGCAGCTGTGAAAACGGCGGCGCCGCTCCGCTACACTCTGCGGCGGCCGCAAGAGCCATGACCGGGACGGAGACCGAAGGGTGAGAAGCTTCCGCTATTACGATTTCCTGATGGTTGGAATGGTGGTGGTCCTGCTCTGCTCCAACCTGATCGGCCCGGCCAAGGTCTGCACCGTGACCCTGCCGCTGATCGGCGCCGCCAGCTTCGGCGCCGGCAACCTGTTCTTTCCCATCAGCTACCTGTTCGACGACGTCATCACCGAGGTGTACGGCTACGCCCGCGCGCGCCGCGTCGCCTGGGCCGGCCTCGGCGCCCTGGTCTTCGCCACGGTGATGTCGCAGTTCATCGTGCGCGTGCCGCCCAGCCCGGTCGAGCCCTACAACGCCACGCTGCAGCCGGCGCTGGAAGTCGTGTTCGGCGGCACCTGGCGCATCGTCGCCGCCAGCATGTTCGCCTACCTGTGCGGCGACTTCGTCAATTCCTTCGTGCTGGCCAAGATGAAGGTGTTCACCGAGGGCCGCTGGCTGTGGACCCGCACCGTCGGTTCGACCATGGCCGGGCAGGCGGTGGATTCGCTGCTGTTCTACCCCATCGCCTTCGCCGGCATCTGGACCAACCAGGCGCTGGTCGCGGTGATCGCCTTCAACTGGACCTTCAAGGTCAGCGTCGAGGTCCTGTCCACGCCGCTGGTGTACTGGGTGGTGGGCAGGCTCAAGCGCAGCGAGGGCATCGACACCTTCGACAGTCACACCAACTTCACCCCGTTCTCGCTGCGCGACGAAGGCGAGACGCGCAAGTACCAGCCGGAACAGTGAAGCCGCTGATTGATCCGCGGCCGCCGCGCGATGCTACAGTTCCGCCGGCGATGAACCGGCAAGGAGCGGATGTGAGCAAGGCGGATGGCGGGGCGGACTATGGCGCGGAATACGGCGCGGTGGCGCGCCTGCTGCACTGGCTGGTGTTCCTGCTGCTGGCGGCGCAGTTCGGCGTGGCCTGGACCATGCCGGACATCGGCCGTGATACCCGGCCTGAAGGGCTGGTGGCCTGGCACCTGTCGCTGGGCACGCTGATCCTGCTGGTGATCGCGGTGCGGCTGCTGTGGCGCCTCGGCCACGCCGCGCCGCCGCCACCGAACGCCATGCCGCCCTGGCAGCGCGGGCTGGCGCGGCTGGTGCATGGCTTGTTGTACGCCATCCTGGCGCTGGAGCCGGTGCTCGGCTGGGGCAACGCCTCGTCGCGCGGCTGGGACGTCTCCCTGTTCGGCCTGTTCAAGCTGCCGCCGCTGTTCGAGCGCGGCTCCGCCGTGGGGCATGCGCTGGGCGATATCCACTCCGCGCTGGCCACCGTGCTGCTGATCCTGGTCGGGGTCCACGTCGCGGCGGCGCTGTACCACCATTTCCTGCTCAAGGACGCGGTGCTGACGCGCATGCTGCCGCTGCGCCGCCGCGCCTGAGCCGGCCCCTGCCGCCGCGCCGGGCTGTGCTCGGTCTGGCGCGCTAGCCTATTGTTTCTCAAGGGCTATTCGCTGCCGCGCCGACGCCGCGCGCGGCGTCGGCGGTTGGCCTGAATCGCGCATCCGTTTACAGTTGCGGCCCAGCCAGACGCCGTCCATCCAGCCAGCGAATCCGCCATGACCACCATCCAGCAAGACGACCTGATCCAGAGCGTTGCCGACGCCCTGCAGTACATCTCCTACTACCATCCGGTCGACTACATCAAGAACCTGGCCGACGCCTATGAGCGCGAGCAGGCTCCCGCGGCCAAGGACGCCATCGCCCAGATCCTGATCAACTCGCGCCTCTGCGCCGAGGGCCATCGGCCGATCTGCCAGGACACCGGCATCGTCACCGTGTTCCTCAAGATCGGCATGAACGTCCGCTGGGACGGCGCCACCATGGGCGTCGAGGACATGGTCAACGAGGGCGTGCGCCGCGCTTACAACCACCCCGACAACAAGCTGCGCGCCTCGGTGCTGGCCGACCCGGCCTTCAGCCGCAAGAACACCAAGGACAACACCCCGGCGGTGGTCAACGTCTCGGTGGTGCCGGGCGACGAGGTCGAGGTGATCGTCGCCGCCAAGGGCGGCGGCTCCGAGGCCAAGAGCAAGTTCGTCATGCTCAACCCGTCGGACTCCATCGTCGACTGGGTGCTGAAGACGGTGCCGACCATGGGCGCCGGCTGGTGCCCGCCGGGCATGCTCGGCATCGGCATCGGCGGCACCGCCGAGAAGGCCATGCTGCTGGCCAAGGAGGCGCTGATGGAGTCGATCGACATGCCGCAGCTGATCGCGCGCGGCCCGAACAACAAGCTGGAAGAGTTGCGTATCGAACTGTATGAGAAGGTCAATGCCCTGGGCATCGGCGCCCAGGGCCTGGGCGGACTCACCACTGTGCTCGACGTCAAGATCCTCGACTACCCGACCCACGCCGCCAACCTGCCGGTGGCGATGATCCCCAACTGCGCCGCCACCCGCCACGCCCACTTCGTGCTCGACGGCTCGGGCCCGGTGGCCCTGGACCCGCCCTCGCTGGAAGACTGGCCCAAGCTCACCTACGACACCTCCAAGGGCCGCCGCGTCAACCTCGACACGGTGACGCGCGAGGAAGTGGCGAGCTGGAAGCCGGGCGAGGTGATCCTGCTCAACGGCAAGCTGCTCACCGGCCGCGACGCCGCGCACAAGCGCATGATCGACATGCTCAACAAGGGCGAGAAGCTGCCGGTCGATTTCACCAACCGCTTCATCTACTACGTCGGCCCGGTCGATCCGGTGCGCGACGAGGTGGTCGGCCCCGCCGGCCCCACCACCGCCACGCGCATGGACAAGTTCACCCGCCAGATGCTGGAGCAGACCGGCCTGCTCGGCATGGTCGGCAAATCCGAGCGCGGCCAGATCGCCATCGACGCCATCCGCGACAACAAGGCCGTGTACCTGATGGCTGTCGGCGGCGCCGCCTACCTCGTTTCCAAGGCGATCAAGGCTTCGCGCGTCCTGGCCTTCGCCGATCTGGGCATGGAGGCGATCTACGAATTCGAGGTGAAGGACATGCCGGTCACCGTCGCCGTCGATTCCAAGGGCTCGTCCGTGCATCAGACCGGGCCGAAGGAATGGCAGGCGAAGATCGGCAAGATTCCGGTGGTGGTGGCCTGAAGAAAGCCGACATGGACGACTCGCCGGCACCGCAGGAAAAGGTCAACCAGCCGCCGATCCTGTTCGCCCGGACGCAGGCCGTGGTGCGGCAGCTGGAGCAGGAGCTCGGCGGCGTCCTGATCAGCTACTGGAACAGCCACATCGGTGCCGTGTGCCACAACGATGTGCTGGCGCTGTACGACATTCTGGAGAATCTGGGGCAACAGGACACCATTTTCCTGTTCGTGAAGTCCGACGGCGGCCACGGCCAGGCGGCGTTGCGCTTCGTCAACCTGCTGCGCCAGCACTGCAGGCGGCTGGTGGCGCTGGCGCCGCTGCAGTGCGCGTCGGCGGCAACCATGATCACACTGGGCGCGGACCAGATCCTGATGGGCCCGATGTCCTACCTCACCGCGGTGGACACTTCGCTGACCCATGACCTGTCGCCGATCGACCGCGACAACGACCGCGTCAGCGTCAGCCTCGACGAGTTGAAGCGGGCGCTGCGCCTGATGCGCGGCGAGCGGGCGGAGAATCCGGGTGACGCCTACGAAACCCTGTTCAAGTACGTGCACCCGCTGGTGGTCGGCGCGGTGGATCGCGCCGATTCACTGTCCATCATGCTGTGCAAGGAATTGCTGTCCTACCACATCGAAGACCAGAACCGGGTCGACGCCATCGCCGAGACCCTCAACGCCAAGTATCCCTCGCACAACTATCCGATCCTGTTCGAGGAGGCCCGGCGCATCGGGCTGGACGTCGATCACCTTCCGGGCAAGGCCAATACCCTGCTGCTGCAGCTGAACGAGCTGTACAGCGAAATGGGGCAGCGCGCGCGCACCGATTTCAGCGAGAACCGCTCGCACAGCAACGAGATCATCAACATTCTCGAAGCCGCGGGATCGCAGGTGTATTTCCAGCAGGACAAGGACTGGTTCTACCGGGCGGAAGAGCGCCGCTGGATCGTGATGAACGACGAAAGCAGCTGGCGAAAGAACGAATTCGGCGCCGATGCCGGCGACATCAGGCAGTCGGTCTTGCACATGCGCTGAAAGCCCCTGAACTCGGACTCCCTGCGGCCCGCACCGCTCAGGACTGCTTTTTCCAGCTTACTTCGCTGCCGCCGTTCATCCGCGCCAGCACCCGCGCGCAGACGAACAGGTAGTCCGACAGCCGGTTCAGATACTGCGGCGCCAGCGGGCTCAACGGCTCCTCCGCATTGAGCGCCCACAGCGCGCGCTCGGCACGCCGCGCCACGGCGCGGGCCAGATGGGCGTAGGCGGCGGGCGGGTTGCCGCCGGGCAGCACGAATTCCTTCAGCGGCGGCAACGTTTCATTGAGTCCGCCCAATTCGGTTTCGAGCCGCAGCAGGTAGCTTTCCTTGATCAGCGCAGCGCCGGGCAGTGACAGCTCCCCGCCCAGGTCGAACAGCTCGTGCTGGGTCAGCGCCAGCGAGGCGCGCATCGCTTCCGGCAACTCCTGCACCAGCAGCAGGCCGACCACGCAGTTCAGCTCGTCCACCTCGCCCAGCGCCCGCACCCGCGGCGCGCTCTTGGGCAGGCGCTCGCCGGAAGCGAGGCCGGTTTCGCCCTGGTCGCCGGTGCGGGTGACGATCTTGCTGAGTCGGTGGCCCATGGAAAACGCTGCCGTTGAGGTGTGGAGGTCAAGCTTAACGCCAGCGGCGGGCTTTGCGCCCCTCCCCGCAAGGAGAGGGGCGCGTTGCCGCCTCAGAGCGGCAGGGCGTAGCGCAGCGTGGCATAGACCGCGCTGCCGGGCTGGTTGTAACCGTTGGCGGTCTGGTAATGGTGGTTGAGCACATTGGCGCCGCGCAGGTCGAAGCGCAGCTCACGCGTCAGGCGCACCCCGGCGTTGAGGTCCAGCAGGCCGTAGCCGCCGTCGGTGGTCGGGGTGCCGCTCAACGCGCCGATGTCCTGGCGCCGGCCGGCGGTGTAGAAGCTCGCGCCGAGATCGTAGCGGCCGAGGTGCCGCTGCAGCATGGCGTTGGCGCTCAGGCGCGCGCGGCGGATCAGAACCGAGTCGCTTTCGAGGTTGCGCGGATTCTGCGCGATGCCGCCGGCGGCGGCGGTCCAGTTCCCGTCGGAGTAGTTCCAGTTGAGCTGGGCGCCGTCGCTGCGGCTGCTGCTGACGTTGATCGTGGTGTAGAACAGCGGCGGCGTGAGCGTGGGCACGCCTTCGATCAGGTCGCGTACGTCGGTACGGAACAGGCGCAGGTCCACCGTCTGATGCGTATCCAGCTGCTGCCTCAGGCCCAACTCGTAGTTCAGGGCCTTTTCAGGCTGCAGGGCGGGATTGCCGCCATAGCCGAAACGGTCGTCCGCGGTGGGCTTGCGGAACGCCGAGCCCGCGGCGGCGATCAGCTTGGTGCCGCGGGTCAGGTCGAAGCCGTATTCGGTGTTCCAGTTGAAGCGCTCGCCGAAGGTGGCGTCATGGGTGTAGTTCACCGCCACCACGGCGTGATTGCGCCCGTAGTTCAGCTCGTCCTGCAGGTAGGCGTAGTCATTGTCCATGGCTTTGTCGATGCCGGTGCCAAAGCTCAGCGCATCGACGCGCTCGCGGCTGGCGATGGCGCCGAACGACAGCCGATTGTGCTCGCCCAGGCCGAGCACGTTGTGCCAGTCCGCCTGCGGGCGGATGGTGCGTACGAAGTCGGCCGCCTGGCGCTGGTGCAGGCTGTCTTCGCCGCGGCTCAGCGTGAGGTCGCTCTCCCAGTTGTCGGTGAAGTGGGTGGTGGCCTGCAGCGCGTAAATGCTGTTGAGGAAATTCTCGTCGGCGCCGGAATACGTGCCGTCCGGCAGAAAGGTGACCGGATCGTAGTTGGCGTTGAAGTACTGGGAATAACCATTGGTGTTCCAGGCGCGCGCTTGCAGCGAGACGCCGCCGAGCTGGATGCCGGCGGTGCCGTTCAGCGTGCGGTTGCGGTAATTGCCGTCCTGGCTCGATCCGGCATAGGTTGGAAAGCCGCCGACATACTGCTGCTGCGCGCCCAGGGCCACGCCCCAGGCATGACCGTCCAGCGTGCCGGTGTCGCGGAACGCGGCACCTCCCTGGGTGGTCCCGAACGAGCCGCCGCTGACACTGGCGTCGATCTGCGCCGGGCCGGGCCGGCGCGTGATGATGTTGATCACGCCGCCGACGGCATCGCTGCCGTACAGGGTGGAGCGCGGTCCTTCCACGACTTCGATCCGCTCGATCATCTCGGGCGTGATATTGGCCAGCGCGGCGGCGCCGGTCGAGCCGTTGTTGACGCGCACGCCGTCGATCAGCACCAGGGTGTAATTGCTGTTGCCGCCGCGGATGAACAGCGAGGCCGGCTGTCCCGGGCCGCCGTTGCGGCCGATGTCCAGGCCGGCATACTGCTGCAGGATCTGGCCGACATCGGTGGCTTGCACCCGCTCGATCTGGGCGCGATCGATGACGATGGTCTGCGCCAGTTCGTCGGCGGCCGCCACCGGCGTGCGCGTGGCGGTGACCACCACGCCCTGCAGGTCGGTATCGGAGGAAGAGGAAGGGTCGGCAGCAAAGGCAAAGGCGGGCGCGAGCGCCAGCCCGAGTACGGCACAGGTTTTCATGATGGCTCCGGCAACCTGCGTCCCCGCAGGCGCAACGGTGAATACACTCAGCCGTGGCCCTGTGCTTTCGCGCAGTGCCGCGGCTGACCCCATCGCGGGCCGGTCTCCGGGCTCATGGGTGGAGCAGGCGTGCGAGGGCCTGCTCCGGCGCGGCGCCTTCCCGGATTGCTCCAGTGGCTGGTTGCCGCGCGCTTCCCATCTACCGTTGCGGGGGCAGCGCCGGAATGGGAGGTGGCATTCGCCACCGCCGCACCGGCTTCCCGTTTAATCCCCGGCGGTTGAAGGCCGGGGACACCTGCGAGGCCGCCATTGTAGGCGAGCCGGGCCGGTTTTGCGTTCGTCCAAAAGGGTGGGGGCGCCGCGCAGGCGTTATCATGGGCGTCCGAGCCCCAGGCAGAAGGGGCCGCGAGGAACCGTAATGCCCAGCCCTTTGCTCAATGCCGCGCTCGAAGCCGCGGAAGCCGCCGCCGCCGTGATCCGCAAGGCGTACCGCGGCAATTTCCAGGTGCGCTACAAGGAGGACGCCAGCCCGGTCACCGAGGTGGACGTCGCCGCCGAAGCCGCCATCAAGGCGGTGCTGAAAACGCATTTTCCCGGCCACGGCTTCTACGGCGAGGAACTGGGCCGCGAGACCGGCGACGCCGAGCACCTGTGGCTGATCGACCCGATCGACGGCACCAAGGCCTTCGTGCGCGGCTATCCGCTGTTCTCGGTGCAGATCGCGCTGATGCGGCGCGGCGAGCTGGTGCTGGGCGTGTCCTCGGCGCCGTGCTGGAACGGCGGCATCGGCGAGATCGCCTGGGCCGAGAAGGGCCAGGGCGCCTGGCTAGACGGCGAGCGCCTGCGCCTGGTCGACACCCGCGATATCGGCAAGGCCACGCTGTCCACCGGCAACCTGGCGCGGCTGGCGCGCAGCGAAGCCTGGGCCCGCCTCGGCGGGCTGATCCCGCGCCTGCACCGTATCCGCGGCTATGGCGACTTCCTGCACTACCACTGGCTGGCGGCGGGCAAGCTCGACGCGGTGATCGAGTCCGACGTCAACATCCTCGACATCGCCGCCTGCAGCGTCATCGTCGGCGAGGCCGGCGGCACCTTCACCGACCTGCAAGGCGCACCGCTGGGCCTGGACACCACCAGCGTGCTGGCCGCCACCCCGGGACTGCACGGCCAGCTGCTGCGCGAGCTGGCCTACACGCCGCCGGCGTAGCGATCCATCCGACCGGCAACAAGAACGAAGCGAGGAGAAGCACGATGGGCAGCCCATTCGATTTCAGCGGCAAGACCGTGTTCGTCGCCGGCGGCACCAGCGGCATCAATCTGGGCGTAGCCCATTCCTTCGCCAAGGCCGGGGCCCGGCTGGCGGTGATTTCGCGCAAGCAGGACAAGGTGGATGCGGCGGTGGCGGCGCTGCGTACGCGCGGCGGCGAGGCCATCGGCTTCGCCGTCGACGTGCGCGACCCGGCAGCGGTGGAAGGCGCGTTCAAGGACACGCAGGCGCGCTTCGGCGCCATCGACGTGCTGATCTCCGGTGCCGCCGGCAACTTCCCGGCGCCGGCCCTGGGCATCTCGCCCAACGGCTTCAAGTCGGTGGTGGACATCGACCTGCTCGGCACCTTCCATGTGCTGCGCGCGGCGTTTCCCTATCTCAACAAGCCCGGCGCCTCGATCGTCAACATCTCCGCGCCGCAGGCCTATGTTCCGATGGAATTCCAGATGCACGTCTGCGCCGCCAAGGCCGGTGTCGACATGGTGACCCGCGTCGCGGCGATGGAGTGGGCCGCCGCCGGCGTGCGCATCAACTCGGTGACGCCGGGGCCGATCGACGGCACCGAGGGCATGAACCGCCTGGCGCCGAACGAGGCCACGCGCCAGCTGGTGGCGGAGAGCGTGCCGCTGGGCCATTTCGGCAACACCGACGATATCGCCAACGCCTGCATGTGGCTGAGCAGCCCGCTGGCGCGTTACGTCACCGGTGTGGTGCTGCCGGTGGACGGCGGCTGGTCGCTGGGCGGCCTCAGCGTGTCCAGCGCCGGCATGAAGAAAGCGTTCACCAGCGCCGCTTCCGGCGCCCCGGCCACGCACGGCTGAAAACCCCGCACGGAGCACAAGGATGAGCCAACCGATCCGCTGGACTGTCGTCGTTGGCGCCGCGGCGCTGCTGCTGGCCGGCGCCAGTGCTGGCGCCGCCGAGCCGACCCCGCAGCAGCAGGCCGACGCCATGGCGGCGATGCACCACGACGATGCGCCGGTGGCCAGCCCAGCGGCGCTGCAGACGCCTGCGGCGGGCAGCGTCGAGCGGCAGGCGGTGGTTTACGGCAACGCCGGCGGCAAGCCGCTGCAGGGATACTTCGCCAGGCCGGCCAAGGCCGGGAAAGGTCTGCCCGGGGTGATCGTGTTCCACGAATGGTGGGGCCTCAACGACAACATCCGCAGTATGGCCGACCAGCTTGCCGCGCAAGGTTATGTGGTGCTGGCCGCCGATATGTATGGCGGCCAGGCCGCCGACAAGCCGGATGCGGCGCAGGCGCTGATGCAGGCGGCGCTGTCCGACATCCCGGCGGTGGACGCCAACATCCAGGCCGCCTACGACTACCTGAAGGGCAGCGCCGGAGCGGCGAAGATCGGCACCGTCGGCTGGTGCTTCGGTGGCAGCATGTCGTTCGAAGCCGGACAGGCGCTGAGCGGCAAGACCGCCGCCACGGTGATCTATTACGGTTTCGTCAACGACAAGCCGGAGCAGCTGGAGAAGCTCAAGGCGCCGGTGCTGGCCTTCTTCGGCGCCCAGGACGGCGGCATCCCGCAGAGCACCGTGCAGGCGTTCCAGAAGGGGCTGGAAGCCCTCGGCCGCAAGCCGCAGGTGCAGGTATACGCCGATGCCGGCCACGCCTTCGCCAATCCTTCCGGCAAGAACTACCGCAAGGCCGACGCGGAGGATGCCTGGAAGCAGACGCTGGCCTTCCTCGGCCGATACCTCAAGGACCGGTAGCCGCGCCACGGCCGTGCCGGGCCTGGAAAAAAGACGCCGGACGGGATTCCATCCGGCGCCTCAGTTCTCTTGCCCGCCGGCTGCTCGGTTCAGACCAGCGCCACGTCTTCGGCTTGCAGCCCCTTCTGGCCCTGCACCACGCTGAACTGCACTTCCTGACCTTCCTGCAGCGTGCGGAAGCCCTCACCGCGGATTTGCTTGAAATGCACGAACACATCGTCGCCTGCGCCACGCTGGATGAAGCCGTAGCCCTTGGCGTTGTCAAACCACTTCACCGTCCCCGTTTCACGATTTGCCATAAAGCCAAAACCTTCCTTCTTGCCGATCACGACCTTCAGATGATGGAGGTCCGGCAGCGGTCCCTGCTGCGCCGCAGCCGGAAGCTTCCTGCGGACAATTTACCGCTTTTTCCCGGGCGCGGCGACGGCGCCGGGACGGCGCCGGCAGCGCCACCGCGGCGGTTAGAATGTCGGGTACCCGCGACTCCCCGCCGTCCCCGCCCAAAGCCGTCCATGACCGCCCGCCCGCACCGCTGGATTCCGCTCCTGGCCGCGGCGCTGCTGCTGCAGTCCTGCGCCACCTCGCCGCTGGGCCGCAGCCAGCTCAAGCTGTTCAGCGACGACGACATGGCGCAGATGGGCGTCGCCGCGTTCGCCCAGACCGCCAAGCAGACGCCGCTGGACGGCAGCGGCCAGACCAACGCCTTCGTCAGCTGCGTGGCGCGCGCGGTCACCCAGGTGGCGGGCTACGACGCCAGCTGGGACGTCAAGGTGTTCCGCAGCGACGAGGTCAATGCCTTCGCCCTGCCGGGTGGCAAGATCGGCGTCTACAGCGGACTGTTCAAGGTGGTGCGCAACCAGGACCAGCTGGCGGCGGTGCTGGCGCATGAGGTGTCGCACGTGGTGGCCGGTCACGGCAACGAGCGCATGTCGCAGCAATACGCCACCCAGGGCGTGCTGGGCGTGGTCGGCGCCATCGCCGGCGACGACGGTTCCGGCAGCGGCGGGCTGGCCGAAGCCGCGCTCGGCCTCGGCGCCCAGTACGGCATCCTGCTGCCGTTCTCGCGCGCGCAGGAGTCGGAGGCCGACCTGCTCGGCCTGGATTTCATGTCGCGCGCCGGGTTCGATCCGCGGCAGGCGGTGGTGTTGTGGCAGAACATGTCGCAGCTCGGCGGCAAGCCGCCGGAACTGCTGTCCGATCATCCCTCGGATACGACGCGCATCGCGCAGATCGAGCAGCGACTGCCGCAGGACCTGCCGCTGTACGAGCAGGCGCGCGCCGCGGGACGCAAGCCGCAGTGCGGGGCCGCGCCGGCCGCCTGATTGCCGGACCGCGTTTATCGCGCGGCCGCACCGGAGCCTATATCGCGTTCAGCGCTGCAGTTCGGCGCTGTCGGGCGCGGCCACGAAATGGCAGGCCGCGTAGTGCTCGGGGCCGACGCGGCGCAGGCTCGGCACCGAGGCCACGCAGGCCGATTCCATCAGCGGGCAGCGCGTGTGGAAGACGCAGCCCATCGGCGGCTGCGCCGGGTTGGGCAGCTCGGCGGCGCCGGCCTTGCGCTTTTTCTTCCTGTTCTTGCCGTCTACGGGTTCGGGCGCGGCGGCGGCGGCCGGCGCGGCCGCCAGCAGCGCGCGGGTGTAGGGATGCTTGGGGCTGCCGAACAGGTCGGAGGCGCCGGCCTGCTCCATCACCTTGCCCAGGTACATCACCAGCACGCGGTCGCACAGGTAACGCACGATGGCCAGGTCGTGGCCGATGAAGATCAGCGTCAGGCCGTATTCCTGGCGCAGCTCCATCAGCAGGTTGACGATCTGCGCGCGCACCGACACGTCCAGCGCCGACACCGCCTCGTCGCAGATCAGCACCTTGGGACGCACGATCAGCGCGCGGGCGATGCCGATGCGCTGCGCCTGGCCGCCGGAGAACTCGTGCGGATGCCGGTCGACGATGTCGGGCGACAGGCCCACCCGCTGCAGCATCGCCGCCACGCGCGCGGCGTGCTCGGAGGCCGGGATCTCGGGACACAGCTCGGCCAGCGGCTCGGCCACGATCTGGCCCACCGTCATGCGCGGGTTGAGGCTGGCCAGCGGGTCCTGGAACACCATCTGCAATTCGCGCCGCAGCGGCCGCCATTCCTTCTTCGACAGCTTGGCCAGCTCGCGGCCGGCGTAGCGGATCGAGCCGGAGGTCGGCGCCTGCAGGCCGATCAGGGTGCGTGCCAGCGAGGACTTGCCGCAGCCGGACTCGCCGACAATGCCCAGGGTTTCGCCGGCGCGCAGATCCAGGTGCAGATCGTCCACCGCCCGGATCGGGCTGCGCCGCTGCCAGGGCCAGATGCCGCGCGGACGGAACTGGACCTTGAGGTGGCGAACCGAAAGGATTGGAGGGAGCTGCGAGGGCGGACGCGACATAGACGCGTATTTTGCCAGATCGCGGCGGCTCGCCCTGCTTTGCTAGCTTGGCTCAGCGTTGCGCCGACGCCGCGGCTGCGCGGCGGGCGCGGGCCTGGTCGAGCACCGCGCAGACCTGCTCCACGCCGTCGAGCAGGCGCGGCGTGGAGCGCGCCAGCAGGCTGGCGTCGACCGCATAGAGAGTGCCGTAGCGCTGCGCCGGCGCGCCGGCCAGCCGCGCCCAGTAATCGCGCACCGCCTGCGTGTTCTCCTCGCCGCCGAACAGCACCGCCTCGGGTTGCGCCGCCAGCATCGCCTCGGCGCTGACCGGCGCCGCCAGCCGCGGCAGCGCGGCGAAGACGTTGACGCCGCCGCACAGCGCCAGCGCTTCGCTGATCGGGCTGTCGCGGTTGACGGTGTAGGCCGGCGCCGTCTCGATCTGGTACACCGCGCGGATCGGCGCCGCGCCGCGCCAGCGCGCGCGCAACTGCGCCAGGCGCGCCTCGTAGTCCTGCGCCGCCTGCTGCGCCTGCGCCTCGGTGCCGAGCAGCGCGCCGGTTCGGCGCAGTGCTGCCGCCACATCCTCCAGGCCGCGCACCTGCAGCGGCTCGACGCGCAGGCCCAGGCTGCGCAGGCGTGCCATGGTCTCCGGCGGCGTGCCGTCGCCCCAGGCCAGCACCAGGTCCGGCTTCAGGCCCAGCACCGCCTCCAGGTTCACGCTGGTGGCGTCGCTGATCTGCGGCAGCGCCCTGACCTGCGGCGGGTAATCGCTGAATGCCGACACGCCGACCAGCCGCGCGCAGCCACCCGCGGCGCAGGCCAGTTCGGTCAGGTGCGGCGCCAGGCTCACCACGCGCTGCGGCGGCGCGGCCAGCGCCATGCCGGGCAGCAGGCCGAGCAGGGCCGCGCCGGCCAGGCGGCGCAGGCCGCCGCAGAGCGGCCGCCGCATCATGCGATCCAGGCGCCCGCGGTGAACAGCGCGGCCAGCGCCAGCAGGATCAGCAGCGCGCGGCGCTGCATGCGCAGCACTTCGGCCAGCGCCGCGTCGAGCGAAGAGGCCACCACCGGGCCGCCGCCATCCTCCCAGTCCAGCGCCGCGCTGGCCACGGTGGCCAGGATCGTCCAGGTGTGCCGCCGCCAATCGGGATCGGCGCTCTGCCGCAGGTGGCGCCAGTCGGCCATGGCGTCGTCCATGCTGCCGGCCAGCGCGTAGAGCAGCGCGGTGAGGCGCGCCGGCAGCCAGGCCAGCGCCGCGTGCAGCAGCGCAGCGCTGCGCCCCGCCGGGCTGTCGGGGTCGGCGATCAGCACCGGCAGGCGGCTGGCCAGCCGGTACAGCACCGCGCCGGCCGGGCCCGCGGCCAGGAACCACCACAGCGTGCCGAACAGGCGCTCGTGCGACTGGATGAACAGCGCGCCGAGCAGGCTGCGGTGGTCGGCGTCCGGCTCCGGGCCCATCTGCAGGCTGCCGCTCAGGCGCGCCACCGTGGCGCTGTCGCCCGCCGCGCGGGCCGCGCGCAGCTTCTGCACGTCGTCAGCCAGGTCGCGCGGCCCCAGGCACAGGAACAGCAGCAGCGCCTGCCACGGCAGGCGCAGCAGGTCGCCGTGGATTTCGCGCTGCAGCAGCGCCGCCGCCAGCACCGGCAGCAGTACCAGCAGCGGCGGCATCAGCCTCGACTGCCACAAGCCGGGGGCGGGCAGCAGCCGCTGCAGCAGGGCCCAGGTCTCGTGGCGGTTGGCCGAGTCGCGGTAGGGCGAGAACAGCCGCTCCGCGCCCAGCGCCAGCAGCATGGCGAGCAGCTTCACGGCGCCGTCGCAGCGGTCACGAGGCCGGCGCGGAAACGCGCCCAGTCGAAGTGCGGCCCGGGGTCGGTCTTGCGGATCGGGGCGATGTCGCAGTGCCCGACGATGCGCCGCGGCGTGATGCGCGGATGATGCGGCAGCAGCGCGCGCGCCGCGGCGGCCAGGGTGGCGTACTGCGCGTCGCTGAAGGGCTGCGTGTCGCAGCCTTCCAGCTCGATGCCGATGGAAAAGTCGTTGCAGCGCGCGCGCCCCTCGAACAGGGAGGCGCCGGCGTGCCAGGCGCGGCGGTCGAACGGCACATACTGGGTCATGGCGCCGTCGCGGAAGATGCAGGCGTGGGCCGAGACGCGGCGGGTATGGATGGCGGCGAAGTAGGGATGCGCCTGCGGATCGAGCCGGTTGAGGAACAGGTCGTCGATCCACGGCCCGCCGAAGCGGTCCGGGGGCAGCGAGATGGCGTGGATCACCAGCAGCGAGATGTCGGCCGGGTCGGGCCGCTCGTCGTGATTGGGCGAGGGCAGGTACCTGGCGCCGTCGAGCCGCCGGCTCCCCGGGTCGAACGACAGCCGGGGAACGCCGGACGGCATTCCACAGTCAGAAGCCAGCGCATTCACGGCGCCCAGCCCCTAAACTGCGGGTGACAACAAGAACGGAGTATCCATGCGCTTCATTCTCCCATTCGCCGCGGCATTTTGCCTGGCGGCCTGCGCCGCGCAGGCGCCCCAGGCCGACGCGGCCACGCCGGCCGGCGCCGCCGCCATCGATCCCTCGGCCCTGCCCGATGTCGACATCCCCTACCAGCGCTTCGTGCTGGACAACGGCCTGACCGTGCTGGTGCACGAGGACCACAAGGCTCCGGTGGTGGCGCTCAACGTCTGGTACCACGTCGGCTCGAAGAACGAGCCGGCCGGGCGCCACGGCTTCGCCCACCTGTTCGAACATCTGATGTTCGAGGGCTCGCAGCATTTCGACAAGGACTATTTCCAGGTGCTGGAGCCTGCCGGCGCCACCGACATGAACGGCACCACCAACGTCGACCGCACCAACTACTTCGAGACGGTGCCGACCTCGGCGCTGGACCGGGCGCTGTGGCTGGAGTCCGATCGCATGGGTTATATGGCGCAGTCCATCACCCAGGCCAAGCTCGACCAGCAGCGCGGCGTGGTGGAGAACGAGAAGCGCCAGGACGAGAACCAGCCCTACGGCAAGGTCGAGGATGTCATCGCCGAACAGACCTATCCGCCCGGCCACCCCTATTCCTGGACCACCATCGGCAGCGAGGCCGATCTGGATGCCGCCACGCTGGCCGACGTCAAGCAGTGGTTCGCCACCTACTATGGCCCCAATAACGCCGTGCTGGCCATCGCCGGCGACGTCGATGCGGCGACCGTCAAGGCCAAGGTCGAGCATTACTTCGGCAACCTGCCGCCCGGTCCGCCGGTGCCGCACGTGCAGGGCTGGCCGGCGCCGATGCAGGGCGACAAGCGCATGAGCATCGTCGATCAGGTGCCGCTGCCGCGCGTCTACATGGTGTGGAACGTGCCGGGCGACGGCGAGCGCGACAACGTGCTGCTGCAGTCGCTGGCCGAGGTGCTCGGCGGCGGCAAGGACAGCCGCCTGTACCAGCGCCTGGTGTACCGCGAGCAGATCGCCACCGAAGTCGATGCCGGGGTGGACGGCAACGAGATCGGCGGCCAGCTGCAGGTGATGGCGACGGTCAAGCCCGGCGGCGACCTCGGCGCGGCGGAGCGGGCGATCCGCGAGGAGCTGGCGCGCATCCAGCGCGAGGGCCCCAGCGCCGCCGAGCTGGACCGCATCAAGACCGGCACCTATGCCGCCATGGTGCAGGGCCTGGACAAGGTCGGCGGTTCCGGCGGCAAGGCCGGCCTGCTCGCCGCCAACCAGACCTTTCACGACGACCCGGCGCACTACCGCATCGAGCTGGGCTACCAGCGCGACGCCACACCGGACGACGTGCGCGCCGCTGCGCAGCGCTGGCTGACGCAGGGCAGTTTCACGCTGCAGGTGCACCCGCAGCGCGAGCTGCAGGCCGCCGCCACCGGCGCCGACCGCAGCCGGCTGCCGCCCCTGGCCGAGCCGCCGGCGCTGAAGCTGCCGCCGCTGCAGCACGACACCCTGTCCAACGGCCTCAAGCTGGTGCTGGCCGAGCGCCACGGCGTGCCCACGGTGCATTTCAGCCTGCTGTTCAACGCCGGCCGGGCCGCCGACGCCGGCGGCAAGTCCGGCACCGCCGCACTGGCGCTGGACATGCTCGACGAGGGCGCCGGCAAGCTCGGCTCGCCCGAGATCGCGCGGCGCCAGGCCGAGCTGGGCGCCAGCTTCGCCAGCGCCAACAACCGTGATGTTTCGCTGATCGGCCTGTCGGCGATCACGCCCAGGCTGGCCGAATCGCTGGACCTGTACGCCACCCTGGTGATGCAGCCGACCTTTCCCGAGGCCGAGCTGGCGCGCGTCAAGCAGCGCCTGCTGGCGGCCATCGTGCAGGAGAAGTCCGAGCCGTTCGGCATGGCCCGGCGCGTG
Source organism: uncultured Nevskia sp. (assembly GCA_964451925.1). Taxonomy (GTDB): domain Bacteria; phylum Pseudomonadota; class Gammaproteobacteria; order Nevskiales; family Nevskiaceae; genus Nevskia. The sequence continues at coordinate 24,199 of CAYVKA010000043.1, forward strand.
CTGTCGCGCCAGCTGTTCGGCGAGGGCCACCCGTACGCCTACGCCGGCCTGGGCCTGGAAAGCGACGTCAAGGCCATCAGCCGCGACGATCTGAGCGGGTTCCAGCAGCGCTGGCTGCGGCCGGACAATGCCACCCTGCTGGTGGTGGGCGACACCACCCTGGCGCAGGTCAAGCCGCTGCTGGAGCAGAAGTTCGGCGGCTGGCACGCGCCGGCCGCGCCGCTGCCGGTGAAGAACACGGTGGCGCCGCCGCAGCACGAGGCGCAACGCGTGTTCCTCATCGACAAGCCCGGCGCGGCGCAGTCGCTGATCCTCGCCGCCAACCTGGCGCCGGCGGCGGCCGATCCGGACGAGGAGGCCATGCACGTGGTCAACACCGCCCTGGGCGGCATGTTCGACTCGCGCCTCAACCTCAATCTGCGCGAGGCCCGGCACTGGAGCTACGGCGCCAATTCCAACCTGCTGGAAGCGCGCAACCCCCAGGTGTACCTGGCCCATGCCAATGTCGAGCAGGCGCGCACCGCCGACTCGATGCGCGAAATCCACAAGGAGCTCGCCGACGTGCTCGGCCCGCGCCCGCTCAGCGCGGCCGAGATCGAAATGGCCAAGCAGGCCCAGGTGCGCTCGCTGCCCGGCGCCTTCGAGAGCAATGGCGAGGTCGCCGGCGCCGTCGGCCACCTGATCGAGTTCGGCCTGCCGGACGACTACTGGAATGCGCTGGTGCCGCGGGTCGAGGCGCTGACCGCGCCGCAGCTGCAGGCGGCCGCGGTCAAGCTGGTGAAACCGCGGGAACTGACCTGGGTGGTGGTCGGCGACCTGAAGAAGATCGAGGCGCCGGTGCGCGCGCTGGGCCTGGGCGAGGTGCAGGTGCTGGACAGCGACGGCAAGCTGTTGCGCTGAAACTTGCGTTCACCACCCCGCGCCGCCAGGCGCGGGGTGGTGCGGCGCAATACTCAGTGACGGTCGTCGGTCTGACCGAGCGGGCGCGAGAAGGTGTAGGCGGCCGGCTCGCCGACCAGGCGCTTGGCCGGGCCGGACACGTCGCCGGAGATCGCCTCGATGGGCAGCCCGACCACAAACACCGCGGTGCCCAGCACCGTGCCGACCAGGCTCAGCGGCCGCAGCACCAGGATATCCATGGCGATGGCGCCGGATGAGGGCGTGTTTTGCGGCACGCTGTTGAAGCTGGCGTCCGAAGCATCGCCGGCGACGGCGGAAGCGGAAGCCGCCAGCAGCGCGGCGGCGGCAAGGAAGCTGAAGACGCTGGATTTGGCGCACATGGCAAACCGGCCCTTTCTTGATTTCCGGTCCGCCGAGACTAGGCGCGGGGTATAGTCCTGTCAACTTGGGAAACACCCTGAAACATGTTCGGCATCGTCCTGTACCAGCCGGAAATTCCGCCCAACACCGGCAACATCATCCGGCTCTGCGCCAATACCGGCGCGCAGCTGCATCTGGTGCGGCCGCTGGGCTTCAGCCTCGACGACGCGCAGCTGCGGCGCGCCGGGCTGGATTACCACGAATACGCCGAGCTGCGGGTGCATGACAGCCTCGATCAGCTGCGCGCCGAGCGGCCGCGGGCGCGCTGGCTGGCCCTGAGCACGCGCGGCCAGACCCGTTACGACGCCATGCGCTACCAGCCGGACGACCTGCTGCTGTTCGGTCCGGAAACGCGCGGCCTGCCCGAGGAAGTGCTGCAGGCCCTGCCGCCGGAGCAGCGCCTGTATCTGCCGCAGCAGCCCGGGGTGCGCAGTCTCAACCTGTCCAACGCGGTGGCGGTCACCGCTTACGAGGCCTGGCGCCAGCTGGGCTACTGCGGCAGCGCGCCGCGCGGCTAGCCGCTCAGGTGCGCGCCGCCTCGCCGGTGCTGCCCGGCGGGCTGGCAATGGCCCGCCACACGGCGCCGAAGCTGCGCGCCGCCGCCAGCTCGCGGAACAGCGTGATCCATTCGTGGAAGGCGATGCGCAGCGGGTTGAAGGTGTGGATGTTTTTGGTCAGGCCGTAGCGCACCGGCTCACGTTCCGGCTCGAAGCTGCCGAACAGCCGGTCCCAGATGATCAGGATGCCGCCGTAGTTGCGGTCCAGGTAGCGCGGGTTGGAGCCGTGGTGCACGCGGTGATGCGAGGGCGTGTTGAGCAGCCATTCCAGCGGACCGAGGCTGCGCACCGCCTCGGTATGCACGAAGAACTGGTAGATCAGGCTCACCGACATCTGCATCACCACCGCTGCCGGGTGGAAGCCGAGCAGCGGCAACGGCAGCCAGAACCAGTAGCCGGTGATGGCCTCGGTCCAGGGCTGGCGCAGCGCCACCGCCAGGTTGAAGCGCTGGCTCGAATGATGGTTGACGTGGGTGCACCACAGCAGGCGGATGCGGTGGTGGCAGCGGTGGAACCAGTAGTAGCAGAAGTCGTCGGCGAACAGCAGCAGCGCCCAGCTCCACCAGGCGCTCATCGGCAGCTCGAACAGGTGGTGGCGGTAGACCAGGCCGAACAGCCACAGCCAGAAGAACTTCAGCGGCGCGGCGATGATGACGTTGCCCAGGCCCATCGCCAGGCAGGCCAGCGTATCGCGGGTTTCGTAGATATCGCGCTGTTTCTTCCAGGCCCACAACCACTCGGCCGCCAGCGACAGCACGAACACCGGGATGAACCACAGGATGATGTCGTCCATGCAAGGTCCGATGGTGGCCGGTCGCGGTGCGTCCGCAGCCGGCACGCGCAACTGGATACTGCGTCGTCGGATCCATTGCGCTTGATCCGACCTCCTTATGCTTACCTTAGCCCGCTTCGGCGCGCAGCGGCCGGTCGGCCAGGCGCTTGAGCGCCTCCACCGGCGTCACCTGGCCGGCAATGACGGCGCCGGCCATCTCCAGCAGCGGCAGTTCCACGGCGAAGCGCTGCGCCAGGCGCAGCACTTCCGGCGCGGCGCGCACGCCCTCGACCACGCCCTCGATCGCCGCCTGCGCCTGCTGCGGGCTCTTGCCCTGACCCAGCATCAGGCCGTAGCGGCGGTTGCGCGACTGGTTGTCGGTGCAGGTCAGCACCAGGTCGCCCAGCCCGGCCAGGCCCATCAGGGTTTCCGACTGCGCGCCGAGCGCCGCGCCGAGGCGGCGGATCTCGTTGAGGCCGCGCGTGATCATCGCCGCGCGGGTGTTGGCGCCCAGGCCCAGGCCGTCGGCAATGCCCACGGCGATGGCCAGCACGTTCTTGGCCGCGCCGCCGATTTCCACGCCGATGACATCGCTGGAGGTGTAGGCGCGGAAGCCGTCGCCGTGAAAGGCCTCGGCCAGCCGCTGGGCGAAATCGGCATCGGTGGAGGCCACCGTCACCGCGGTCGGCAGCCCCAGGCCCAGTTCCTTGGCGAAGGTCGGCCCGGAGACGATGGCCACCGCGCGTTCCCCGCCCAGCACGTCTCCGATGACTTCGTGCGCCAGGCGGCCGCTGCCCGGTTCCAGGCCTTTGCAGGCGCAGGCGATGCCCTGGCCCGGCCGCACCAGCGGCTTGAGGCGCTCGCAGGTCTCGCGCAGCGCCGGGCTGGGCGTAGCGATCAGCAGGTCGCCGCTGCGGCCGACCGCGTCGGCCAGGTTGGCGGTGGCGACCAGCTGCGCCGGAAAGGCGCAGCCGCGCAGGTAGCGTGGGTTTTCACGGGACTCCTGCAGCGTCGCCATCACCGTGGCGTCGCGCCCCCACAGGAAGGCGGCGGCGCCGCGGCGCGACAGCTGGATCGCCAGCGCGGTGCCGAACGCGCCGGCACCGAGCACCGTGACCGGCTGGGCCGGCGTCGCCATGCGCCGCGGCTCCGGGGCCCTACTGGACGGTGCCGCCGACGGCGTTGCCGGTGGCCGCTTCCTGGCGCGCGCGCGTCAGGTGCTCGACGTACAGCGCCTCGAAATTGATCGGCTGCAGCAGCACCGGCGGGAAGCCGCTGCGCTGGATCAGGTCGGCCACCGCCTCGCGGGCGAAGGGGAAGATCACGCCCGGGCAGTAGCCGGCGGCGATCGCCTGGATCTCGGCGTCGGAGCTGATGCCGATGATCTGGAAGATGCCGGCCTGGTGCACTTCCACCAGGAAGCCGGTGTCCTCGCCCAGCTTGGCGGTGACGGTCACGGTCAGCATCACCTGGTGCACGCCGTTGCCCAGCGCGGTGGCGGTGGTGCCGACCTGCACGTCGAGCTGCGGATTCCACTGCCGCGTGAACACCTGCGGCGCCAGCGGCACTTCCACCGAGGCGTCCTTCAGGTAGATGCGCTGCAGCAGGATCTGGCGGTTGGCGGCGTTGGGGAGTTCTTCTGACATGGGCTTACCGGAACAGGTGTTGGATGGATCGGAACGGGAGTTTGACGAATTCCGCGGCGGCCTGCCCGGCAGCGGCGGAAAAGGAGGCGCCGGCGGCCTTCAGGGTTCCTGCAGCAGCGGGTCGAGCTGTCCGGCCCGCTCCAGCGCCGCGAGGTCGTCGTAGCCGCCGACATGGCGGTCGCCGACGAAGATCTGCGGCACCGTGCGGCGGCCGCCGGAACGCTGCAGCATCTCGCTGCGGCGGCCGCAATCCAGGTCCACCAGCACTTCCTCGTATTTCACGCCCTTGTTCGACAGCAGGCGCTTGGCCAGCATGCAGTAGGGGCAGATGCGCGTGCTGTAGACCAGGACCCGTTTCATCGGGGCTTACTTGACGGTCACCGGCAGGTTGTCGCTGAGCCAGCCGTTGATGCCGCCGCGCAGGGGATAGACCTCGCTGTAGCCGAGCTTGCGCAGCTTGGCGGCGGCCTCGCCGGCCACGCTGCCCAGCGCGCAGTACAGCAGCACCGGCCGGCTCTTGTCCTTGCCCAGCTCGCCGGCCCGCTCCTCCAGCTTGGCCAGCGGCAGGTTGAGCGCGTTCATCAGGTGGCCCTTCTTGTAGTCGCCGACGGGGCGCAGGTCGACCACCAGCGCCTCGCGGTCGTTGATCAGGCGCACCGCCTGCAGCGGCGCCAGGCGCTTGCCGCCGGTCAGCGCGCCATGCACCTCGTTGGCGAGGAACAGCAGCAGGGCCGCGCCCAGGCCGGCGAACAGCAGCGTGTGGTGATGGAAGAATTCGAGTAGCTGTGACATTCGGTGGTCTACGTCGCAAAAGGCAGGCCCGGAGGCGCCGAGCGGAGCCGGAAAGCGCCGCTTCCACTATCATTATCGCACCCGCCGCATGATCCCGAAAAGCCGAAATATTGCCCGTCTGCTGGCCGCCGCCCTGCTGGCGGCCGGCACGGCCGTGGCTGCGGACGAGCGCTATCAGCAGAGCGCCGAGGAGCTGGCCAAGGTGCGCGGCCGCATCGACGCCGTGTCCAAGAGCATCGAGCGCGACAAGGGCGAGCAGGACCAGCTGCGCGCCGCGGTGGAAGCGGCCGAGCGCAAGGTCGACGAGGCCGGCAGCGAGGCCCGCCGCATCGCCGCGCAGATCGAACTGCAGAACGCCAAGGTGCGCGAGGCCCAGGCGCAGCAGGCCGCCGCCGCGCAGCGCCTGCTGGAGCAGAAGGAGGCGCTGGCGCGCCAGCTGCGCGCCAGTTACATGATGGGGCGGGGCGGCAAGGCCGAGCTGCTGCTGAGCCAGGAAGACCCCGACCGCGTCGACCGCATGCTGGCCTACTACGACAGCCTCAACCGCGCCCGCGCCGCCTCGATCGCCGCCATCGACGCCGAAATGAAGAAGGTGGCGCAGCTGCAGGCGCAGTACCAGACCCAGCTCGACGCCCTCCGCGCCTTGCAGGAAAGCCACAAGCAGGCCCTGTCGGCGCTGGAGGCCGACCGCCAGGAGCGCGCCGAGGCGATGAGCAAGGTGGCGCAGCGCATCGCCGGCGAGGCGCAGGAGCTGAAAGGCTTGCAGGCCAGCGAAAAGCAGCTGCGCGACCTGATGGAGCAGCTGCGCCAGGCCCTGGCCGACGTGCCGGTGGAGCCGGAGGGCGGCGGCAAGCCGTTTCCGGAGATGCGCGGCAAGATGGCCTGGCCGCTGCGCGGCGACCTGCTGGCGCGCTACGGCGACGCCAAGGCCGGCGGGCGCCTGCAGTGGAAAGGGCTGTGGATCGCCGCGCCGGAAGGTTCGCCGGTACGGGCCAGCTCGCGCGGCCGCGTGGCCTATGTCGGCTGGCTGACCAGCTACGGCCTGATCGTGGTGCTGCAGCACGAAAAAGGCTATTTCACGCTGTACGGCCACAACAGCGCGGTGACCCGCACCGCCGGCGAATGGGTCGGCGCGGGCGACGTCATCGCCAAGGCCGGCAATACCGGCGGCTACGAGCAGACCGGGCTGTATTTCGAGGTGCGCCGCGGCGCCGAGCCGATGGACCCGAAGGACTGGCTGGGACGCTGATTGCGGGCGGTTTTCAGCCGCTGGCGCGGCCGCGCCGGCCGAACGGCGGCAAATGGCCGCCCAAAAGCGGCCACCGCGCCTGAACCGGCCGGCTCGGGCGCAGTCTTATGCTGTGGCGCTGTGCTATCTTCTGAAATGTCGTCTTCCACCGCTTTGTCTATGTCCTCCTCCTCCCGTGTCATCCTGGCCCTGGCGGCCGGCGTCGTCCTTGGTGCCAGCATCACCATCACTCATGGCGTCCTGGCCGAGCGCCAGGCGGCGCAAAGCCAGTCGGGCCTGCCGTTCGACGACCTGCGCAGCTTCGTGCAGATTCTCGACAAGGTGAAAGCCGAATACGTCGAGCCGGTGGACGACAAGACCCTGCTGCAGAACGCGCTGCGCGGCATGCTGTCCGGCCTGGACCCGCATTCGGCCTATCTGAGCAAGGACGAATACCGCGACATGAACGTGGTCACCACCGGCAAGTTCGGTGGCCTGGGCATCGAGGTGCAGATGCAGGACGGCCTGGTCAAGGTGATCACGCCGATGGACGACACGCCGGCGGCCAAGGCCGGCATCAAGCCCGGCGACCTGATCGTCAAGATCGACGACACCCCGGTGCAGGGCATGAGCCTCAACGACGCCGTCAACAAGATGCGCGGCGAGAAGGACACCAAGGTCAAGCTGGTGGTGGTGCGCGAGAGCGCGCAGCAGCCGCTGACCTTCGATCTCAAGCGCGATCTGATCAAGGTCACCAGTGTGCGCGGCCGCCTGCTCGAACCGGGCTACGCCTACGTGCGCATCTCGCAGTTCCAGGTCGACACCGGCGAAACCTTCGTCGACACGCTGAACAAGCTGAAGAAGCAGAACGGCGCCCCGCTCAAGGGCGTGGTGCTGGACCTGCGCAACAACCCCGGCGGCCTGCTCGATGCCGCGGTCAAGGTGTCCGACGCGCTGCTCGACAAGGGCCCCATCGTCAGCATCCGCGGCCGCGATCCGGAGAACACCCGCGAGTTCGACGCCACCCCCGGCGACATCATCGAGGGCAAGCCGCTGGTGGTGCTGGTCAACGGCGGTTCGGCGTCCGCCGCCGAGATCGTCGCCGGCGCGCTGCAGGACCAGCGCCGCGGCATCCTGGTCGGCAGCAAGACCTTCGGCAAGGGCTCGGTGCAGACCATCGTGCCGCTGCAGAACGACGATGCCATCAAGCTCACCACCGCGCGCTACTACACGCCCAGCGGCCGCTCGATCCAGGCCGAGGGCATCGTGCCGGACGTGGTGCTGCACCCGGTCAAGATCAGCAAGCTGGACGGCGTCGACGGCGACGGTTTCATCAAGGAGGCCGACCTCAAGGGCCGCCTCGACAACCCCAATGCCAAGCCGGCCGCCAAGGCTGGCGACAAGCCCGGCGACAAGGCCGACAAGCCGGACGCGGGCGCCGACGCCAAGCCCGGCGCGGATGCCGCCAAGCCGGCGACCGACGCGGCCAAGGCCGACGCCGACAACCTGCAGCTGAACGACTACGAGCTGTTCGAGGGGCTCAACCTGCTCAAGGGCCTGTCGATCGCCCGCGCCGACTGAGGCCGCAGCCGCCGCACCCGCAACGCCGGCCCCGTGCCGGCGTTGCTTTTTGCGGCGCCGGCGCGTGCCGGCCCGGTGCCTTGGCAGCGGATCAAAGCGGCGCGCATCCGGCGCCGGCGATTTCTCAAACCAGGGTGCGCCCGCGCAGGCGGCCGAGGAAACCCATCACGCGGTTGGCCACCGACAGCTCTTCCGGCTGGCGGATCTTTTCCACCACGTGCCGGCTGGCCAGGGCCGGCGACGACTTGATCATGCGGTGGTGGCGCAGCGCCGAGGCGATGTTCATGCCCAGCGGGCCGGCCCGCACCGGCTTGGGCAGCAGGCGGTAGATCTGGCCCTGGTTGATCAGGTTGATCAGCACCCCGGTGTCCTGGAACGGCGTCATGACGATGGTCACCACTTCCGGGTACTGCGCCTTGAGCAGTTTCAGCGCCGCCGTCAGGCTCTCGCGCTGCACCACCAGCTCCGACACGATCACCCCCACCGGATGCTGCGCCAGGTGATCGAAGGCCTGCTCCAGGCTCCTCGCCCAGTGCACCGGCTGGCTCGGCCCGACGATCTCCTGCACCGTGCGGTACACCCCGGCATCGTCCTCGATCACCAGGATGCCCTCGGCCGAGGCGGGCGAGGCCGGCACCATGTCGGCGGCGGTGACGGCGCGCGCCGCGGTATAGGGCGCCGGCTCGCTCGGTGGCGCGCTGAACAGCGTCGCCGCGATCTGTGCCGCCTGGTCGACGGTGGTGCGCAGCTCGGCCGCGTCCCAGGGCTTGTTGACGTAGCGGAAAATCTCGCCTTCGTTGACCGAGGCGACGATGGCATCCAGCTCGGAGTATCCGGTGAGCAGGATGCGCATGGTGTTGGGGCTGCGCTCCTTGACCTCGCGCAGCAGGTCGGCGCCGCGCATGATCGGCATCTTCTGGTCGCTGACGATGACGTGCACCGGCGTGCGCGCGACGATGGCCAGCGCCTCGCGCGCGTCGGTGGTGGTGTGCAGCTGGTACTGGCCGCGGAACAGCATGGCCAGCGAGCGCAGGATGCGTTCCTCGTCGTCGACCAGCAGCAGGGCGGGCTTGAGCGGGTTCATGGGGGTCTCGTCACGCGGCTCTTGCCGCGTCTGGCGCTTGCGCGGAATCGGGGGACGCGGCGGCAAGCGGCAGGCTGATGACGAAGCGCGTGCCCTTGCCGACCACCGAGGCGACATGGATGGTGCCGCCGTGCGCCTGCACGATCTGGAAGCTGATCGACAGACCCAGGCCGGTGCCCTGGCCGACCGGCTTGGTGGTGAAGAACGGGTCGAACACCTTGTTCAGGTGCTCCGGCGGGATGCCCTTGCCGTTGTCCTGGATGGTGACCCGCACCCAGGCGTCGTCGGTCTCGGTCTTGAGCAGCAGCTTGCCCTGGTCGTGCTCGATCGCCTGGGCGGCGTTGCTCATCATGTTGAGCAGCACCTGGTTGATTTGCGAGGGCGAGCAGGACACCGGCGGGATCTCGCCGTAGCGCTTGATCACCTCGACCTTGTTCTTCAGCACGTTGTTGGCGATCACCAGCGTCTGGTCGAGGCAGTCGTTGAGGTTCACCTCCGCCACCTTGGCCGCGTCGAGGCGGCTGAAGTTGCGCAGGTTGATGACCAGCTCCTTGATGGTGTCGACGCCGAACAGCGTGTCGCCGAACAGCGCCTCGGTATCCTCCAGCAGCCGGCTCTCGTGCAGGTCGTGGGCGTCGGCGTTGAGCTTGAACAGCAGCTGGCTCAGCGCCTGCTCCTCGGTGTTCTCGTCGGTGAGCATCCGCACCAGCTGCTCATGCTCGGCCAGTGTCTGGCGCAGCTGCGCGAACACGCCCTGCACCATCTCGACGTTGTTGCGCACATAGCCCAGCGGCGTGTTGATCTCGTGCGCCACGCCGGCCACCATCTGGCCCAGCGAGGCCATTTTCTCGGACTGCACCAGCGCCGCCTGCGAGGACTTGAGCTGGCCGTAGGCCAGGCTCAGCTGCTGCGCGTTCTGCGCCACCTGCGCCTGCATCGCGCCGAGCAGGTCGATGACCACGCCCATGCCGGCGTAGCGGCCGCCGCGGGTGAGGATGAAGTCCTCGCTGATCGGCGTGCCGATGTTGCCGGCGACATATTGCGCCGCCTGCTCCAGCGGCAGGTCCTCGGCCACCAGCAGCGGCTTGCGGTTCATCACCTCGACCACCGGCCGGTTGCCGTAGAGTTCGCGGCCGAAGCGCAGCATGAAGATGTTGGTCAGGTGGTTGCGGCTGACGGTGCCCAGCGGCAGGCCGCGGTCCACCACCGGCAGGCACAGCAGGCCGGCATATTCGCGGCGCTGGATGATGTCCGCCACCTCCGCCACCGTGGTGGCCGGCGCGATCGGCTGCACCTCGCGGCGCAGGGCGGCGAGCTCGGCGGCGGTTGCCGGTGCGGGCGGAGGGGCTTCGGGGTTCATGACCGATCCAAGTTACGCCTGCGCCGTGACGGGTTTATTGCAGCCGGCGTCATCCGTCGGAGCGGCGCGGCCGGTTTGATTCCGTTGCCGGGCTGCGACCTGATCCGGGTGGCGGACGCGGCTCTTGCTGCCGTTGCGCGGCGAAAGGCAGCGCCGCACACCCTCGTTATGCCGGCGGGCTATGGCGCATCCGGCGGCATGGTCACGGTATTGCGCGAGTGCCAGAAGGCCCAGCTGATGCCGGCGAAGGCGGTGTAATCCAGGTGCGCCTTGAACAGCGGGCTGTCCTCGCTGCTGGCGCCGTTGTGGTCGTCGACGCGGCTGTAGAAGAACAGGCGGAAGTCCCGTCCCAGCTTGTGGCTGGCGCCCAGCTCCAGGCGCGAGCCGAAGTAGCCGCCATGCGCCTGGTAAGCCGAGCGGTCCGGCAGGGCGTACTGCGGATCGACCTGGTAGAAGTATTGCTGGAAGCGGGCGCTGGCGAACTGCGGGCCGATGTCGGCGTAGGCGCTCCAGCGGCTGCCCAGCAGGGCGCGCGTATGCAGGCCGATGGTGGGGTCGAACACCAGGCCGCGGTAGCCCCAGTGCAGGCCGTTGGCGGAGGCCACCGCCCGCAGCGGCAGCTGCAGCAGCCAGCGCGTATCGGCGGAAGGGCGGTCGAGCGTGATCTTCAGGTTGGGGCCCAGTTCCAGCAGGTAGTCCAGTTTCGGCATGCCGGCGCGCGGGCCGCTGGCGTCGGAATGGGTGGCGAACGAGGCGCCGCCGCTGACGTCCAGCTCAATATTGGGCCGCACATCGGTGCGCAGGCGCGCGCCGTTCTCGTCGGAGCGGAACAGGCGGCCGCGATAGACGAAATAGGGGAAGGGGATGGCCCGCGCGCGGTAGCGGTCGGAGGCCGGGTAGTCCGGCACCAGGCCGCCGGCGGCGGCCAACCCCACCTCCCACAAGGGCCGCGCGGTGCCGCCGTCGGCGGCGGGGGCGATGCTGTCGTCGGCGCGGCCGGCCGGCGCCAGCAGCAGTGCGCACAGGCCGCAGGCGGCGGCTCGGTTGAAAATGGTCACAGCGCGGGACTCCGTGGTCGATTGGCGGAAGTGCGGCAGGTTCTCGCAGGGACCTGCCGGTACTGGCATCATCGCAGCCGCGTGATCCAATTCCCACCAGCGCATCCCATGAACGAACAAGGCCGGGTAAGACCGGCGCAGCACCGCGACGACGCGGCCATCCTGACGCTGGAGGAGCTGTTCCCCAGCGACCGCATGACCTTGCGCTCGGTGCGCCACTTCCTCAAGTCGGCCTCGGCCCGCACCTGGGTCGCCGAGCTCGACGGCGCGGTGGTCGGCAACCTGATCCTGCTGACCCGGCGCAACAGCCACGTCGCGCGCGTCTATTCGGTGGTGGTGGCGCCGCAGGCGCGCGGCCGCCGCTTCGCCGAGCGCATGGTGCGCGCCGCCGAGGCCGAGGCGCGGCGCCTGAAGTTGCGCCAGATCAAGCTCGAAGTGCGGGTGGACAACGCCGCCGCGCGCGCGCTTTACGCCAAGCTGGGCTACGTCGAGAGCGAATCGCTGCCGCACTACTACGAGGACGGCGCCGACGGGCTGCGGCTGTGCCACACCCTGGCGTCCTGATCGCCCCCAGGCAGGCAGCTCGCCGCTGCGCCCCGCCGAGCGGCGCTGACGCCGCGCTGGCGGAGGCGTAAGATGCGGCCCGCCTTGAACCCGGGCCGTGGCGGCACCATGTTGCCAGCGGCACTGCCAAGGCAGGCAATCAGGCTGTTTCGAGGGACAGACGCGTGACCGCTTTCATCCGCAATTTGCCGGAACACGGGGCACTGCTGGTGTTTCTGGCCGTGCTGCTGGAACAGGGCGGCGTGCCGCTGCCTTCCTTCACCGTGCTGGTGGCGGCCGGCGCGCTGCTGGCCGACGGCCAAGTCTCCGGCAGCGCGGTGCTGGCGGCGGCGGTGCTGGCGGCCCTGCTGGCGAACATGACCTGGTACTTCGCCGGCCTGCGCTATGGCCAGAGGGTGCTGCGCCTGCTGTGCCGCATTTCGCTGTCACCCGACACCTGCGTGCGCATGACGCAGTCGATCTTCCAGCGCTGGGGCCTGGCCTCGCTGCTGTTTTCCAAGTTCGTGCCCGGCATCTCGCTGGTGGCCCCGCCCATCGCCGGAGCGGTGCGCATGCCGCTGCTGCGCTTCCTCGCCGCCTCCTCGGCCGGCACGCTGCTGTGGGGCGGCATCTACCTGACCCTGGGCTACCTGTTCCGCGACCAGATCACGCTGGTGTTCGACTATGGCCGGGAGCACCTGCAGGTGGTGCTGCACGTGCTGGCGGCGCTGCTGCTGCTGTACATCGCTTACCGCGCAGTGCGGCGCTGGCTGGTGGTGCGCGGCGCCGGCGTGCCGCGCATCGGCGTGACGCAGCTGCGCGAGCTGCTGGCCGCCGCACCGGCGCCGGTGATCCTGGACCTGCGTTCCGAGCTGCTGCGCGAGGGGCAGGACGGCATTCCCGGCGGGCTGGCGGTGGAACTGGCTGCGCTGGAAAGCCAGGGCGCGCTGCCGTACAAGCTGCCCTACGACCGCGACATCATCACCTACTGCGCCTGCCCCAACGACATTTCCGCGCTGCGCGCGGCGCGGGCGCTGCGGCGCCGCGGCTATCTGCGCGCGGCGGCCCTGCGCGGCGGCGCCGACGCCTGGAACGCCGGTGCCGAGGCCGGCGAGCCGGTCACGGTAAGATAGCGGCCATGGATGAAGGTGGCACATCGGCGCTGGACGGCGCGCGCGAAGCCTGGCTGGGGCGTTTGGACAGCCTCGGCGTGCTGCTGTCCGGCATCTGCATCGTGCATTGCCTGGCCCTGCCGCTGCTGCTGATGGTGCTGCCGTTCCTCGGCGGCAGCCTGCTCGGCGGCCACGGCTTCCACGAGTGGCTGCTGATGGCGGTGTTGCCGGTGAGCCTGGTGGCGCTCGGCTTTGGCTACCGCCGCCACCACGACGTCCGTGTGCTGTGGCTCGGCGGCAGCGGCCTGGCCCTGCTCACCTTCGCCACCTACGGCCATCCGCTGTTCGGGTTGCCGGAAGGCTGGGAGCGGCTGATCTCGATCGTCGGCGGCGTGATCCACGCCGGCGGCCACATCCTCAATTTCCGCCGCACCCGGGCGCTGCACGACCATAGCGCGCACAGCCGGGAATGGGGAATGGAGAATCGGGAGTCGTAGAGGCAAGCGCCGTTGCGTTTTTCTCCCGATTCCCGATTCCCGGCTGTCAGCTATCCGGCAGCGTGATATTCAGCTCCAGCACTTCCAGGCCGCCTTCGCGCTGCACCGAGAATTGCACGGCGTCGTCCGGCACCTGGATGTACTTGCGCACCACGCCGAGCAGTTCCTCGCGCAGCTTGGGCAGGTAGGCGGGGCCGTTGGCCTGGCCGGAACGCTGGTAGGCCACGGCCAGCATCAGCCGGTCCTTGGCGGTCTTGGCGCTGCTGGTCTTTTCGGCGCGGAAGAATTTGAGCCAGTCCATCAGTTCGCTCCGAACAGCTTGCTGAACAGGCCCTTCTTCTGCTCGGTGATGAAGCGGTGCGGCACTTCGTCGCCGAGGAAGCGCGCCACCAGGTCCTGGTAGGCCATGCCGGCGTCGCTGCCTTCCTCGCGGATCACCGGCACGCCGCTGTTGGAGCTGGTCAGCACGGTGGGCGATTCCGGCACCACGCCGAGCAGCGGGATGGCCAGGATTTCCTTGACGTCGTCCAGCGACAGCATCTCGCCCTTGGCCACCCGCGCCGGGTTGTAGCGCGTCAGCACCAGGTGTTCCTTGACCTTGCCTTCGCCTTTCTCGGCGCGGCGCGCCTTGCTCGACAGGATGCCCAGCACGCGGTCGGAATCGCGCACCGAGGACACTTCCGGATTGGTCACCACCAGCGCCTCGTCGGCGAAATACATCGCCAGGAAGGCGCCGCGCTCGATGCCGGCGGGCGAATCGCAGACGATGAACTCGAATTCCTGCGCCAGCTCGTTGAGCACCCGCTCCACGCCTTCCTGGGTCAGGGCGTCCTTGTCGCGGGTCTGGCTGGCGGCGAGGATGTGCAGCTTGTCCAGGTGCTTGTCCTTGATCAGCGCCTGTTTCAGCGTCGCCTCGCCGTTGATGACGTTGACGAAATCGAACACCACGCGGCGTTCCACGCCCATGATCAGGTCGAGGTTGCGCAGGCCGACGTCGAAATCGATGACCGCGGTCTTGTGGCCGCGCATGGCGAGGCCGGTGGCGAACGACGCGCTGGTGGTGGTCTTGCCCACGCCGCCCTTGCCGGAGGTTACAACAATGATTTTGGCCAACTGTGCTCCTTACATGAAAGCCTTGCTGCTCGAAATTCGAGAATAGCGGTCCGGGAATTGTAAAAGCGTGCGTCGCCGCGCGCTTTTTGCCGATTCTCCGATCCCGGATTTACCAGGATTTATACCTTATGCGGCTCGATCTTGAGCCGCCCTTGCTCCAGATAAGCCATCGCGGCGGCGCCGCGCGGACCGTCCTTGATCTGCTCCGCCACCGCGTAGATGCCTGCAATGGCCACCAGTTCGGCTTCCAGCTTGCGGCAGAAGACGCGCGCGCTTTCGTCGCCGCGGGCGCCGGCGATGGCGCGGCCGGCGAGCTTGCCGTAGACGTGAACGCAGCCGTCGGCGATGACCTCGGCGCCGGGGCTGACGGTGTTGAGCACCACCAGGTCGCTGTGCTCGGCATAGATCTGCTGCCCCGAGCGCACCGGTTCGGTGACGATGCGCGCGGCGCGGCGCGGGCTGGCC
>CAYVKA010000044.1:0-38900 GCA_964451925.1 uncultured Nevskia sp.
GCCAGGTCCTCCGCCTTGCCTGACGCGATTTTGAGCAGCAACGCAGCGATCCAATCAGTGTTAACAGGCCCTAGGCAGGCTGAATGCCTCGTAACTGGGGGCTCAATTTTCGGCTTTCAACCCCGCGCTGAGCGCGCGGGCGGTCTCGGCAACGAGCGGAATGATACGCGGATACGCCATGCGAGTGGGGCCGATCACCCCCAGCACCCCCGCCACCTGGCCGTCCACATAATAAGGTGAGGTGACCAGGCTGCACTCGTCCAGCACCCGGTAGCCGGACTCGCCGCCGATGAAAATCTGCACGCCGGAGGCGTTGAGGCACTGGTCGAACAGTTCCAGCAGGTCGCGCTTGCGGTCCAGCGCCTCGAACAGGTTGCGCAGGCGGTTGACATCGCCCAGTTCCTGAAAGGCCAGCAGGTTGGTGCCGCCGGCCAGCACGTAGTCCTCGGCGTCCTGCTGCGCCCCCAGCGCGCGCTCGGCCAGCACCACCGCTTCGCTCAGGATCTGATTGACACGCTTCTGCGCCTCGCTCAGGTCCTCCAGCAGCGTTCGGCGCAGCCCGCTCAGCTCGCGGCCGGCGAAAGTCTCGTTGAGGATGTTGGAGTAGCGCTCCAGCTCGGAGGCGGAATAGTCGCGGCCCATGTCCAGCACGCGGTTCTGCACCTCGCGCTGGTTGACCACCAGGATCGCCAGCACCCGCCCGCCCGACAGCGGCATGAACTCGATGCGCCGCAGCACCGCCAGGTTGCGCCGCGGCACGGTCACCACGCCGGCCATGGCCGACAGGCGCGACAGCAGCGTGGACGCCACCTGCACCAGGTCGGCCGGCGACTTGGTGCCGCCCGGCACCAGCTCCTCGGCGATGCGCGACTGCTCGGCCTCGGACAGCTGCTCCGGCGCCAGCAGGGCGTCGACGAAATAGCGGTAACCGCGCGCGGTGGGCACGCGCCCGGCCGAGGTGTGGGGCGAGGAGACGAAGCCGAATTCCTCCAGGTCCGCCATGACGTTGCGGATCGTCGCCGGGCTCAGCTCGACGCTGAAGGCGCGCGCCAGGGTGCGCGAGCCGACCGGCAGGCCGTCGTGCACATAGCGCTCGATGAGCAGCTTCAGCAGCTCGGCGGCTCTGGCATCCAACTGTTGCGACATAGTTCCCACGACCCTGTTTCTTGGCGATGCTGGCAGTGCAGCAAAAAGCGCGTCAAGAATATCCTTGAACCACGCCTCCCTGCCTGTTTTCCGATCTCTCACATTCCGGCATCTGTTCATGATAATTTGCGCCGGGGCCAGGATTTCAAGCACATGAGCAAATTCTCTACGGTTGCGATCATCGGCAAGCGCGGCGACACGCGCGCGGTCGAGACCCTGCGCGCGGTCGCGGCCGCCCTGCTGTCGCGGCGCCAGTCCGGGCAGATCGGCGCGGTGCTGGCCCCGGCCGAGAACCGCGCCGAAATGGCGGGCCTGGACCTGCAGTTCCTGCCGCTGGGCGAACTGGGCGCGCGCAGCCATCTGGCCATCGTCGTCGGCGGCGACGGCACCCTGCTCGGCGCCGGCCGCGCGCTGGCGCCGCACGGCGTGCCGATCCTCGGCGTCAACCAGGGCCGCCTCGGCTTCATGGTCGACGTGCGCCCGGAGGACATCGGCGAAACCCTGGATTCGGTGCTGGCCGGCGACCTGCCGGTGGAGGAGCGCCTGCTGCTGGAAGCGCGCCTGCGCCGCGCCGATAGCAGCGAGATGTCGCTGCTGCGGGCGGTCAACGACGTGGTGGTGCGCAACCAGGCCTCGATCCGCATGCTGGAATTCGAAACCTGGCTGGGCGAGGAGTTCATCAGCCAGCACCGCGCCGACGGCATCATCGTCTCCACGCCGACCGGCTCCACCGCCTATGCCCTGTCCGGCGGCGGACCGGTGCTGCACCCCTCGCTGCACGCGGTGGCGCTGGTGCCGATCTGCCCCCACACCCTGTCCGACCGGCCCATCGTGGTGCCGGCCGGCGGCACCATCCGCATCGTGCTGCGCGGCGAGGTCAGCGGCGTCAACGTCACCTGCGACGGCCAGATCAGCGTCACCCTGAACGCCGGCGACACGGTGGAAATCATCTCCTCGCCGCACCCGCTGCGCCTGATCCACCCGCGCAATTACAGCTTCTTCGACCTGCTGCGCAACAAGCTGCACTGGGGGCGCGGTCCCGGCGCCACGCAGGAGCGGATTTGAGCGCGGTGCGCGCGCTTCCGTGCCGCCCCCGACCGCGCGCGGGATGACGACGGGCGATCCATCGCCGTCATTCCGGTTTTCACCCTTCAAGAACACCCCGACAACCGCCCCATGCTGCGCCACCTGCACATCCGCAACCTCGCCATCATCGACGAGCTGAGCCTCGACCTGGCCCCCGGCTTCAGCGTGCTGACCGGCGAGACCGGCGCCGGCAAGTCGATCCTGATCGACGCCCTGGGCCTGGTCACCGGCTCGCGCGCCGACAGCGCGCTGGTGCGCGGCGGCTGTGACAAGGCCGAGGTGGCGGCCGAATTCTCACTCGAGGACTCGCCCGCCGCCGCGGCCTGGCTGGGCGACCGCGACCTCAGCGACGGCGCGCTGTGCACCATCCGCCGCGTGGTCCAGGCCGAGGGCCGCACCCGCGCCTTCGTCAACGGCAGCCTGGTCACCAGCGCCGACCTGCGCGCCCTCGGCGAATCGCTGGTGGAAGTGTTCGGCCAGGGCGAGAGCCAGACCCTGCTGCGCGGCGACACGCAGCGCACGGTGCTCGACGACTACGGCCAGCACGGCGAGGCCCTGGCCGCGGTCGCCGCCGCCGCGGCCGCCGTGCAGCGTGTCGATGGGCAGATCGAGGCGCTGCGCGCCGCGCAGAGCCGCGACCCGGCCCAGCTCGACTACCTGCGCTTTCAGCTGCAGGAGCTGGAGGCCCTGGGCCTGGAAGACGGCGAGCTGACGGCGCTGGACGCCGAGCACAAGACCCTGGCCAATGCCGGACGGGTACTGGAGGACGGCGGCAACGCGCAGCAGTTGCTGTATGGCGGCGACCAGTGCGCCTATGACCAGATTTCCGCTGCACTGGCCGCGCTGCACGGCCTGCTGCCGCTGCACCCGGACTTCGCCGCGATCGAAGCGCTGGCCAGCGGCGCGCTGACGCAGGCGCGCGAGGCCGCGGACAGCCTGCGGCGGCTGCTGGAGCGCCTGGACCTGGACCCTCAGCGGCTGGTCGAGGTGGAGCGGCGCCTGGCTGCCGTGCATGACCTGGCGCGCAAACACCGCGTGCGCGCCGATCAGCTGCTGGCGCGGCAGGCGCAGTTGCGCGAAGAGCTGGGGGGGCTGGAGGGCGCCGCCGAGCGGCTCGAAGCGCTGGAGCGCGAGCGCCAGGCAGCGCTGGAGTTGTACCGCAAGGCGGCCAAGACGTTGACCCAGGCCCGCACCAAGGCGGCGCTGGGCTTTTCCGACGATGTCACCGCGCGGGTGCGCGAGCTCGGCATGCCCAACGCCAGCTTCATCGCCGCCATCGAGCCGGCCGGCCGCGAGCGGCCCAGCCCGCACGGCGAAGACCTGGTGCGTTTCGATTTTTCCGCCAATCCCGGCCAGCCGCCGCGGCCGTTGGCCAAGGTGGCCTCCGGCGGCGAACTGTCGCGCGTCAGCCTGGCGATCCAGGTCAGCCTGCGCCAGGGCGAAGGCGCCGCCACGATGATTTTCGACGAGGTCGACGCCGGCATCGGCGGCGCCACCGCCGAGGTGGTCGGCCGTGAGCTGCGGGCGCTGGGCGCACGGCGCCAGGTGCTGTGCGTCACCCACCTGGCCCAGGTGGCGGCGCAGGGCCAGCAGCATTTCGGCATCCACAAGGAAGTCAGCGGCGGCGCCACCTTCACCCGGGTCAGCGACCTGGACAGCGCCGGCCGTGTCGGCGAAGTGGCGCGCATGCTGGGCGGCAGGGAAATGACCGGCGCCACGCAGGCGCTGGCCAAGGATTTGCTAAAGCGCGCCGCGCGCTAGGCGCTGCAAAAAAATAGCCGCCGTCGCAGCGACCCAATCCGTGTTAACAGGCCCCCGCTTGTTTTAGTTGGTGGCCTTGTGCGCGGTGTCGCTGATCGCGTGACCGGTTGCGGTGGCGCCGTTGCGAATGGCGTGGCCGGTTGCCTGCGCGCCCTTCTTGATGGTGTGGCCGGCCGCTTTCGAGCCGTCGCGGAAGCCATGGCCGACGGTCCTGGCGCCGTCGCGGAAGCCGTGGCCCACGGCGGTGGCGCCGTCGCGGATACCGTGCCCGACGGCGGTGGCGCCGGATTTGATGTCCTGGCCGACGTCCTCGGCCAGCGCCGGCCCGGCGGCCAGCAGCAGCACCAGGATGGATAGCGGTCTATACATGATTGACGCCCTCCGCACTGTATACGCGGCTAAATCCTGCGTGCCTGCCCGCTCTTCAGGTGCGGACAGTTCTTGCGCTGGCACTCGCCGTACATGATCAGGCTGTGCTCGATCAGGCGATAACCCAGCGACTCGGCCTTTTCGCGCTGCCGCTTTTCGATGGTTTCGTCTTCGAATTCATCGACATGGCCACACTTGATGCACACCATATGGTCGTGATGGTGGCCGCGCTCCAGCTCGAACACGGCGTGGCCGCCCTCGAAATGGTGGCGGGTGACCAGGCCGGCCGCCTCGAACTGGGTCAGCACGCGGTAGACCGTGGCCAGGCCGATATCCTCCCCGGTGTCCATCAGCTGGCGGTAGATTTCCTCGGCGGAAAGGTGGCGCGTATCGCTGTGCTCCAGCATCTCGAGAATCTTGAGCCTGGGCAGGGTGACCTTGAGGCCGGCGTTTCTGAGGTCCTGGGATTCCACTGGGAGGTCCGCGGTGAAGAATGTTGCGGTATTATCGCACCCAGTCACTCCGCAACAAAGCCGGCTGCCTCCTGCCGTAACCATTTGAGACCCATCAGATTCATGCGCGCTTTCCTGATTTCACTGCTGGTCGTCGGCCTCAGCGGCTGCGGCATCATCTACAAGCTCCCCACCCGCCAGGGCAATGTCATCGAGCAAAAGCAGCTCGATCAGCTGCAGCTGGGCATGACCCGCGACCAGGTCAAGTTCCTGATGGGCACCCCGATCGCCACCGATCCTTTCCGCGCCGAGCGCTGGGACTACTTCGGCTATTACAAGAGCCCGCGCGGCCAGGTCAGCAGCCGCACGGTGACGCTGTACTTTGACGACAACAAGCTGGCGCGCATGGAAGGCGTGCAGATCGCCAGCAACGACAAGAATATCGGCAATCCCGACGTCGACACCCTGGCCAAGCAGGTGACCAAGGATCAGACCGAAAACTCGCGCCACGAATCGGCCAAGGACAAGTCCACCGGCGTGGCGATACCAACCCCTTGAGGGGTTGGTATCGCGTGTGTCCGTCCCGGACAAGCACCGGGCACTTCTGGCCCGGACTGCCGCAACCAGCCGGTTGCCGCGGGACGGTGCTGTAATCCGGTCATCCTGAGCGCGGCGAGCGATCCGGCCAGCCTCAGCTTTGCGCCTTCTTCCGCGCCCGCAGCCGCCGCGCCTGCTTCGGATCGGCCAGCAGCGGCCGGTAGATCTCCACCCGCTCCCCGGCCGTCACCAGGTCGTCGAGCTGGCGCAGCCGCCCGAACACCCCCACCTTGCAGCGCTCCAGGCTGATTTCGGGGAATTCGCGCAGGATGCCGGACCGCTCGATCGCCTGGCGCACGGTACACGCTGGCGCCGCCTCGATGCGCAGCAGGCACTGGCGCTGTGGCGTGGCGCAGGCCACCTCGATCCAGGCCCCGTCTTGCACAGCGCTGTGCTGATCCATATTCATATAATTGACGATGAGCAAAAACGACAAGAAAAGCGAGGCGCCACAGCAGATCGCGGTCAACCGCCGCGCCCGCTTCGATTATTTCATTGAAGACACCTTCGAGGCCGGCATCGTGCTGGAAGGCTGGGAAGTGAAGAGCATGCGCGCCGGCAAGGCCAATGTGGCCGAAGCCTACGTCATCATTAAGGACCAGCAGGCTTGGCTGCTCGGCGCCCACATCATCCCGCTGGGGCAGGCGTCCACCCATATCCGCCCGGACGCCATCCGCACGCGCAAGCTGCTGCTGCACACCCGCCAGATCGCCGAGCTGATCGGCAAGGTCGAACGCGCCGGCTACACCATCGTGCCGCTGGACCTGCACTGGAGCAACGGCCGCGCCAAGGTTCAGATCGGCCTGGCCAAGGGCAAGAAGCAGCACGACAAACGTGCCGGCGAAAAAGAAAAAGACTGGAAACGGGAGCAGGGCCGCATCCTGCGGCATTGACCTACCGCCATCGCTAACCGCCGGAAGCCGCCGGCGATGCCAACGCGGCGGCAAGGGCTTGATCTCCGGCCTTTCGACCCCATCAATGAACAGGCACAGTGTTACAATCCCACTTGCTACGGGGGTGACATGGTTTCGACGGTGACTGGAAACCCAACGTGCATGCCGAGGTGCGGTGGCCCTCGTAAAACTCTTCCGCAAACAAGCTAGTTGCGAACGACGCGAACTACGCCCTCGCCGCCTAAATCCGGCGAGCGATCGACCAGGCGGTGTTGATGCCCCTGAATCGGTCGTCGACTCTCATCAACTCGCGGTGAAAGCAGGCTACTGGCCGATCCGCTAAAACCCTAAAGTAGATAAGCGAACGCGATCCGTGCCCATCCGGGAGTGTTCGACTAAAATCAATGATCGGGCTACGCATGTAGAGCGAAGGACGGAAGGTTGTCGGACGCGGGTTCAATTCCCGCCACCTCCACCAATAAAATCAACGAGTTACGATAGTTTAGGGCAAAAATAGGGCAAAAAGCTCCCGGAAAATGCCCCTTTCGTAGCTCGTTTTTTTTGTCACCCCCTCGTCCAGGCCAGGGATGATCAGCTTCGAAGCACTTCGGGAATGTGGCTGCTGGTGGGGCGACCCGTGGTGGGAAAGTCCCCAGAACAGAAGCCATAGCCCGCTATCGATCGCTGAAATCCAGCAGCGGATCGGAACCCTCAAGCAGCACTTCAACGAGCAGTGGGTGCGCAAGGCTTTGGCCCGCGATCCGGCCCATCCTGTGGTGCGTTATTTCTGGGGTGCTACCGGTACTCACCCATTCGACGACCTGATGTGGATCGGCGCCCTGATGACGGAGGCAGCGCCAACGAAGGGGCTCCCCGGAAAGGTAGCCGAGCTGATTGAGCAGGACGCTCTGGCGACGCAGTTCGAAATCCAGGTAGCAGCGGTGCTGGCGGCCGGCGGCTGGCCGGTCCGCTTCATCTCGCGAGTGAAGGAGAGCAAGACTCCCGACTTGGTTGCCGACATGCTTGGCATCCCCGTAGCGATCGAGTGCAAACGCCTGGGCAGGGAAGCCTGGGAGCAATGGGTCATGAAGTTGATGGTTCAAACCGGCAAAACCTTGCGGCGGCCGCACCTGGCCGGATGGGATGTTGAAGTGCTGTTCAACCCGCGGCTGTCCGAACTGCTGATGGACGACGACGCGATCAACCAGGCGATGCTCGCCGAGATCGACGACCGCATCAGCGATCTACTGGCTTCCATCGATGTCGCACGTTGCCCGGAAATATTTCACGTCGCAGAGGTGGCGTCGCTCGAAGCACACAAGCGAGTCGCCGGACGGCCGACGCCTGGGATCGGCGGAGTCGAGATATCCGGCGTGGCTCGCTTGCGCCGGGTTATCAACAATGGGGTGCGCCGCGCTTTGCCGCAGCTTCAGGCGCATGTAGGCTCAGCCATCGCGGTCTATTGCGACACCCTGCCCGGCCAAGCTCTGCTCGAAGTGGCCATGGCGGGCGTAGTTGCCGCAGACCCGGAGGGCACGGCGAACCTGGCAGCCGTCGCCATCGTCTCGCCGCTGAACAACAATGGCGCCGCAGACCGGGTCTGGACCAATCGCAAGCATCGCCTTCCCGACCTGGTCGCTGAGATCGAACAGCGCTTCCGGCTAGGATTCGCGCGTGTAGCCTGACTCTCTGGCTAAGTGCAGTACCCCATCAATACCCAGCCGTCAGTTTTTACCGACGCCCAGTTGTAGAGATTGGGCGTCAGATCAAGCCTTACCAGAGCGCGGAACTTTTCAGTGACAGGGCTGCCCGCCTCTCCGGAGGAACCGGTAAACTCACCGCAACCGCCACCGGGAAGACCACCCCAAAAGCGCGGCCCCGATGCAAACTAGTCGTTACTCGTACGACTGCCGCAACCGCCAACGGTGTGGGGATGGTCGTCGTCGCGATAAGGGCTGGTTATCCTCGAACCGCTCGGACTGCATGAACCGGGGCGCACTGTCCCCAGCGACCCGGGCGTCAGTGGAGTTGACTGGATTTCGCGGACACCTGATCGTTTGAGAAAAGGAGTCCGAGATGCCGAAGTCCAGACCGCCATACCCTGCCGCTTTCCGGCGGCAAATGCTTGAACTGGTGAAAGCCGGCCGTACCCCGACCGAGCTGTCCCGCGAGTTCGAGTGCACCGCCCAGACCATTGCCAATTGGGTTGCCCAGGAAGCGCGCGACGCCGGTAAGCCCTTGCCTGGCAAGGAGGGGCTGACCACGGCGGAGCGGGAGGAATTGATCCACCTGCGCCGCCAGAACAAGCAGCTTCAGATGGAGCGCGACATCCTGGCAAAGGCTACGGCCTGGTTCGCCGGACGCAGCGAGAAGACGTTCACGCCGTCTTCCAGCTCGTGATGGCGAACCAGGCCCAGTACCCCGCCCGTGCCCTCTGCCGCATCCTGAAAGTCTCGCCCAGCGGCTACTACGCCTGGCGGGAGCGCCCGCCGAGCCGGCGGTCGTTGGACGACACGGTGATGACCGAGCGTATCCGCTCGATCCATGCCGAGTCGGATTCCAGCTACGGCATGCCGCGGGTGCGCGCCGAGCTGATCGATCAAGGGGTGACGATCAGCCGCACGCGCGTCGCCCGCTTGATGCGCAAAGCCGGCATCCGGGGCATCAGCCGGCGGCGGGGCTTCGTCGTGACCACCGAGCGCGATCTGCGCCAGCGGCCGGCGCCAGACCTGGTGAAGCGGCGCTTCCTGGCCGATGGCCCCAATCAGCTGTGGGTCGCCGACATGACCTACGTGCCGACCTGGGCTGGCTTCCTGTACCTGTCCATGGTGCTCGACGTGTGGAGCCGCCGCGTCGTCGGCTGGGCCGTCGGCGAGCAGATGACGGCCGACCTGGTGCTGGCGGCGCTCAATATGGCGATCGAACAGCGCAAACCAGACGAGGTGATCCACCACAGCGACCAGGGCAGCCAGTACACCAGCATCGCCTTCGGGGAGCGCTGCAAGAAGATGGGCGTACGTCCTTCCATGGGCACCGTCGGCGACGCCTACGACAACGCCATGGCCGAAAGCTTCTTCGCCAGCCTGGAGTGCGAGCTGCTGGACCGCCGCAGCTTCAAGTCCAAGGCCGAGGCACGCACCGCGCCCTTCACCTGGATCGAGGGCTGGTACAACCCGCGCCGCCGCCACTCCGGCCTGGGCCAGCAATCGCCAATCAACTACGAAAGGAGACACCAAACGACGAAACCACCGCCACCGATCCCAGCTAACATCCACGCTTGAGAATCAAGTCCGAATCTGTCCGCGGGATCCGGTCAACTCCAATCGCGATCCCAGACGCACCCCGAATACCCCATCGTCCACTATGTCCGCGCCTCGCTACCCCTCTCGGATGCTCCGATAGTTTGTACCCACCGGGCAAATCCGTCTTGCCGGAATCACCGCGTTTTGAACAAAATCCCCGTAAAAGACCACAACCCACGGTGCGGATGGTGATAACCTCAGCTGATCCGGCGGGCGTTGTGCCGAGCGCCGTCGACTATCCTACGGAAGATTCGCACATGCGCTACAAGACCTTCGGACGGGGATCTGGACTCAGGGTATCGGAGCTTGCGCTGGGCGGGGCGCTGTTCGGTACCGCCTGGGGATATGGCGCGGAGGCCGGCGAAGTCAGGCGCATCCTCGAGGGATACTGCGAAGCCGGCGGGAACTTTCTCGACTTGGCCGACAGCTACCAGTGCGGGCAGTCCGAGACGATTGTCGGCGATTTCCTTCCGGGCCGCCGCGAACACCTAGTGGTGGCGAGCAAATATACGCTCGGCGCGGAAACGGAAGCGCATCTTCTGAGCACCGGCAATAGCCGCAAGAACATGATCCGCTCCGTCGAGGCGAGCCTGCAGCGGCTGAAAACAGACCGCATCGACCTGTACTGGGTACACATGGCCGACGGCCTGACGGCGGTCGAAGAAATAGTCCGCGGACTCGATGACCTCGTGCGGACAGGCAAGATTCTTTATGCCGGCTTTTCCGATTTTCCAGCCTGGCGCGTCGCTCGCGCGGCAACGATCGCCGAGATCCGCGGCTGGGCTCCCGTGGTTGGCTTGCAGATTGAATATAGCCTGGCTGAGCGGACGCCGGATCGCGAATTGCTGCCCATGGCACAAGCCCTCGGCATGGGCGTGGCGGCGTGGTCGCCACTTGGAGGAGGGTTTCTCACTGGCAAGTACCGGCGCGGCGAACCGGGACGCGCCACTACTTTCGGTGCGGTCGTCCACACAGAATCCGAGCCGGGGAAGACGGCAGTTCTGGATGCAGTGCTGGCGGTTGCCGAGGAAGCCGGAGTCTCCGCTGGACAAGTCGCATTGGCATGGCTGGTGTCGCGAGGCACGGTGCCGATCATCGGCCCGCGCACTCGCGAACAACTGGAGGACAATCTAGGCGCCACGGCGGTAGCACTCACATCTACCCAACTTGCCAAACTTGATTCCGCAAGCGCCGTACCGCTCGGCTTTCCACATGATTTTCTGGCGGACAATAATCAACGAGTCCGCATGGCCGGCGGGACTCCGGAAAAGGTCGAATGCCCCGCCACTCCTGTTGCTTGAAGCCGGCATGTCCGGCTGTGTCGGCGTGGACGCCGCCCATATCAAGCTGCACCAGTCCGCGACGGATGGCGATGGAAGCGGCCTCGCGACGCTGGTATTGAACTCCGCAGCCAAGGCTAGAGTTTAAGACTTACTGTAAATCCATAGGTTGCAGGCATTCCAGCGCTGCGAGTGATCGTATCGAGAACATGATCGACATGCCGCCAATAGTATACGTCCGTAATGTTTCGGCCCCAGAACTCCACGCCGAGCGACCCGTCCTTCCGTTCAAGACCAATTCGCGCGTCAACCAAAGCATAAGCTTTGATTTGAAACTCCGTTGGCTCCGCAAAAGTCGAGTTCGCCCTGCTTCGATAGATTACGTTGCTGCCAGCGTAAGCTGACCATGCTCCGGTGATTGGCAGGCGATATTCCGTGTCGCCGACCAGATGCCATTTCGGCGTATTGGGGAAGGGTTCCCCCCTGATATTGAACGATCCGGAGGTCGCCAATGGACCGAGCGTGTCGAAATTGCTGAGTACCTTTGATTCTACATACGTACCACCGATTGAGGTCGTCCATGCCCTTATCGGGCGCACGACAAGATTGAGCTCAGCCCCTAGAACCCTGGATCTCGGAACACTAACAAGCCCGGGCAAGCTTCCAAAAAAACTATCTGAAATGTAGCCAAGCAACTGCTTATCGTTGTAGTCCAACCGGAAAACGGCGCCCGACAGATCAAGCGCCCGATTCAGCAACGCCGCTTTGGCGCCGGCTTCATAGGCGGTAACCGACTCCTGCTTGATCGGATCGAATTGAGCGGGCCTGACCGCAGGAATGGTCCCGAAACTTCCGCCCTTGTAGCCCCGCGTTACATTCCAATACATCAGCGTGTCGGCAGTGGGCTTCCAGGACAATCCTCCGCGCCACGAGACATTATTCTCGTCGAGAACGCGATACACGTCCTTCACCGGCAAGTTCGTAACAGGATCAAGCGTGGCGCAGCCTCCGGGCGGAATGTAAGACGGATCGCCCGGCAAGGGAACGTGAGGGTTGTTGTTGATCACGGTGGAAAGAAATCCGAACGCCGCTGCCAATCCTCCATCCCGGTCGACCAAGCAGCCATGCAGATTCCGATCTTGTTCCGTATAGCGCGTTGAGGCTTGCAGAACCAGCGTGTCAATCAGCTCAAAATCAACGCTGCCGAAAATCGCTTTTGTCTCGATGTGCTGCCTTGAGGCATCGTTATCAAATTTAAGAAATCGGAAGGGCCCGACACCCGAGTTGCTGCCCTGATTCTCGACATGCTGAACATCGGATACGCGATCGTGCTGATAGTTGCCGCCAATCATCCAGTGAAGCTTATGCTCCGTTCCCGTAGTTCCGGCCAAGCGGATCTCTTGCGATGTGGTGTTGGCAAATGCATCCACTGCAATGTTGAGCAGCTGGAATCGGGTTCCATCCACATCCTGAGGGGAGTCGACGCGCAGCTTCGAGTAAGATGAGATCGAGGTGAGCCTAACGCGATTCGTAATGTCCCAATCGCCCCTCACCGAAACCTGATAATAATTGTCGTCTCGCTGGAAGCTCCTGCCAGGATCCCAGTCGGCGGCCCGATCGTTCCGCGGTGCGGGCGGCTCGGCCTTCAAGTCTGCCGCAAGATTGGGATAGGCAACACTTCCTGGATATCCGTTAAGTGCCGACGCGTCATATCGCTCGAATTGATTGGCCTGAGTGTCGGATGTGTCCTTCCAGCCGTTCGCATTGAGTTCGAATCTGAGGGAATCGGCTGGCTCCCAATCGACCAGCAGTCGCCCGGTCTGAAAGCCCCTCTGGCCCAAATCAGCATCGCGAGATGTGCTCTGTTGCCAGCCGTCTCGCCGTTCTGTTCTGAACGCGACACGCGCTGTCAACTTATCCGTGATTGGACCACTGATGAAACTTTGCGCGTCTACCTCATCGAACCGGCCGTAACTGAGAACCGCTCCAGTCGTGAATGCCCGCGTCGGCTTAGCCGCGATGTAGTTGATGGCGCCACCGGTCGAGTTCTGACCGAAGAAGGTGCCTTGCGGCCCTTTCAACACCTCCACACGTTCGACATCGAGCGTCGCTCCCTCTGTGGCCCGCGAGAACGGAATTGGAACCTGGTCGACATAGACGGTCACCGCCGGGCTAGCGCCTACAGCCTCGTCGAAGAAGCCGATGCCGCGGATCGTATAGACAGGAGCCCCATACGGACTTTGCGTGTAGATCAAACCGGGAACGATCTTCTCCAGATCGCCGACAGTTTCCAATCCGTGTGAGGACAAGGTGTCACGCGCCACTGCCGTGATGGACATGGGAACATCCGCCAGACGCTGCGAACGCTTTTCGGCGGTCACGATGATTTCTTCGAGCGTCACAGCGGAGCCAGAATATGGCGCCTGCTGGTCGGATTGCACCGGACCCGAACTGGCGCATGCAATTATGGCAATCATCATTGGCCCACAAACGTGGCTCTGGTTCATACAGCCCCCGAACTGCCCATGCCCGCCGGAGATGCTAGTACGAATCTGCCTCTGACGCACCCTGAGGAAAGCTTCCAGTCCACAATCGGCACGCTACCCGTGTAGCACATCGCCTGAGCCTAATCAAATCATTCCATCGCGCCCCCGGGGGCGTGCTGCACGTACGGTCAAAGCTGTAATCTGTGGTCAGCATCAGAATCATGGCGAAAGCATCATCACCGAGCTGCGCCGCAAAAAATATTTCCCAGAAGGAACGTGCTGCGATTACACAAATGGGGAATAGGCCGGTACCGCAGAGGTGGGGGCGCGCAGGCAAACACCGAGACGAGGATGCTGGGAAATGCAGTTGCTCGCTGCCGAATTGGGCCGGAGGCGGTGAGCCGAATGATCAGCCGCGGGACAGTGGCTATGGCGCTGGGACCTCCAGCTCCGGCTTGTGCACGAGGTTTGCGACTTCACACAGGGACGGACCAAGGCTACAGACTCACCAGGCCGCGCCGGATTGCGATGCTGGCGGCCTCGGTCCGCGAGGCCGCGTCGAGCTTGCGCAGGATGCTCTTCAGGTGCGCCTTGACCGTGCCCTCCTCGATGCCGAGGGCACGGCCGATGCGCTTGTTGCACAGGCCGTGTGCCACCATCTTCAGTACTTCGGATTCGCGCGGCGTGGGAAGATCGTCCTCGTGGTTGGCTACGAGCCGCAGTGCCAGTTCTTCAGGGAGATAGCGTCCTCCCGAACGGACCCGTTCCAGGCACAGGCGCAGCGACTCGGTGGCACCGCGCTTGAGAACGTAACCGGCGGCTCCCGCGCGCATCACCCGCCGCACAGTTTCGTCCCCGTCGAAGTTGGTCAGCGCCACGCACCGGGCCTGCCCCTCCATGCTGCGGATGCGGCCGATCACATCGACACCGTCCGTGTCGGGCAAGTGCAGGTCCAGCAGCAGGACGTCCGGCTGCAAGTCCTGCCATAGGGCGACAGCTTGCTCGCCGCTGCTCGCTTCACCGACCACCTCGTAGCCGCAATCCTTTAGCAGGCAGACCAGCCCGGCGCGGACAATCTCCTGACCGTCCGCAATGAGGACGCGAAGACGCCCGCCGCGCTCGGCAGGGCCTGCCGCCTGGCAAAAGTCGACACCGAGATCCTTTCTCACTGAGCTGGCATCCATCGCTATTACCCTCTGTTCCTGAGGATTGGGCGCATGCTGTCATCGCGGCGGCCGGCTGTCTTTTACGAACGCGGCGGAACTCCCGGGGCGGCAACGACGTGTGGGGCTAAGCTGCGGGACCGATAGCAGGATCCGAGATCTCATTCATCTCATTGAAAATACGACATTATTTTGATGCCACACCCATTCCGCTCGGGCAAAACTCCGCCGGCGTTCCGCAGGGCGTGTTTCCGCTGTCTTGTATAAAAACGCCCAGCCCGCGCTTGCACGCCCGGGGCTGCTGTTGCACTGTGGATTCCATCGCCACGGAAGGGTGCTCGGGGAATACAGATGGCCAACTTTGGCACAAAAGAAGACCAATCATTGACTCCCATCGCCGGGGCGTTCCATATGCCCGAGGCTCCGGTGCTGCGGACGCGATCCCTGCACAAGTCGGTGATCTCACTAACCGAGATCCGCTCCGACCATCGGAATTTCGGCATCTCGGCCTCGATGCCTTATGCGGAGGCCTATCACGTCGTCATGCAGTTGCGCCCCTGTCACGACCACGACTTGTATTTCGATGGGCGCAAGATGCGCCCGGAAAACTGGGGCGCCGGCAGCGTTTCCTTTATGGACCTGCGGCGCGACCCCATCGCCGATGTTCGCGATCCGTTTCATTCCCTCCATTTCTTTCTGCCGCACTCGGCCTTGCGCGAACTGTCCGCCGATGTGGATGCTCCGCGCATCAATGATATCCGGGTCAAGCCCGCGGTCGGCCTGGTCGATCCGGTGGTCCGGCAGATGCTCCTGGCGCTGAAGCCCGGCTTGGCTCACCCGGAGCAACTCAATGTCTTGTTTGTGGACCACGTTGCACTCGCGCTGACGGCACACGTAGCCCATGTCTACGGCGCGATGCAGCGCCCCCATCGACTGGGGAGTGGCGCGCTGGCGTCCTGGCAGGAGCGCCGCGCGAAGGAGGCGATCAGCGCCCAGCTCGACGGCGGCCTGTCGCTGGACGCGCTTGCCGCCGAATGCGGCTTGTCGCGCAGCTACTTTGCGCGGGCGTTCCGCCGCACGACCGGCAAGCCGCCGCATCAGTGGCTGCTGGAGCAGCGGGTCGAGGCGGCCAAACGGCTGCTGATGACCAGCACTGCGTCGCTGAGCGAGATCGCACTGGAATGCGGCTTCGCCGACCAGAGCCATTTCACGCGGGTGTTCGCGCGCCTGACCGGGGCGCCGCCGGGCAGCTGGCGTCGCCTGCAGTAGCACCGAGCGCGCTGCTCCAATCGGCGACAGCCATTTTGTTCAATCCCTGGGCAGGCCCTGCCGTGCAAACTGGCTTCCGCACCTACAAGGTTTCGGGAGCAGTTATGGCGGAGTTCAGCGGCAGAACGGTACTGGTCACCGGCGGCAGCAGCGGCATTGGCCTGGCAACCGCCCAGGCTTTTGCTGCGCAGGGCGCCCGGGTGATGGTCACTGGCCGCGACGTCAGGACGCTGGGCAAGGCCAAGGCGGTGCTGGGTGACGCTGTGCGTGTTATTCGCAGTGACGCCAGTAAGCGCGCGGACGCCATTGCCCTGGCGGAATCGCTGGCGCAAGATCACATCAGCTTGGATGTACTGTTCATCAATGCGGGCGTTGCCAGGTTCTGCGCCTTCGCCAAATGCAGTGAAGCGCTGTGGGACCAGACATTCGACATCAACGTCAAGGGACCCTACTTCCAGATCCAGGCGCTGCTGCCGCTGTTCAACCACGGCGCCGCGATCGTGATCAACGGTTCGATCAATGCGCACCTGGGGGTGCCGGGCTCCTCGGTCTACGCGGCGAGCAAGGCCGCGCTGATTTCGCTAGCCCGGACCCTGTCCGCAGAGCTGCTGCCGCACGGCGTGCGCGTCAATGTCATCAGCCCCGGGCCGGTGGCGACGCGAATGCACGGCGCCGATGAGGCGCATCGCAAAGCGATCGCGGCGCAGGTTCCGCTAGGTCGTCTCGGAACAGCTGACGAAATTGCGGCTACCGTTCTGCACCTTTCGGCCACCAAATCCGCATTCATCGTCGGGAGCGAGATCATCGCCGACGGCGGTATGAGCCGGCTTTGATCGGCACGTCTGGATTCTCGTTGCTTGCTTCGTCGCAGGCGCTTAGCGCGTAGCCAGACGTGACAGAGAGGCTGCGTCGAAGTAAGCGTCGCTCCACTGCGCGTCGAAATCCGGCGCCTTGTCCTCGTTGAAGGCACCGCTGACGAAATAGCCACCCCTGGAGAAGTCGTAGATCACCTGCGGCGCCGCGGTGGTCACCTGCGGCGTGGCGAAATGCACCAGGTGTCCTTCCTGGAAGCCACGCAACGAGCCGGTGGCATCATGGTTATCGACCGCCACGATGTTCCAGGAATCCTCGTCGAGGTAGTAGCGGCGCCGGGCGTAGACATGGTGCGCGCCGGGCTTGAGCACCGCGTCAACGATCCAGCAGCGGTGCAGCTCGTAGCGCGGCAGCTCCTGATTCAGATGGCCGGGCCGGAGCAGGTTCCGGTAGCGCACCGCGCGGCCGGCCAGGTGGTTGTCGTTGTAAGGCACGTACAACTCCTGCTTGCCGACCAGGGTCCAGTCGTAGCGGTCGAGGTCGCCGCTGAACATGTCGACCTGGTCGTAGTACAGAGCGCCGTCAGTGTCCGGGTACGGCATGTCGTATTCCAGCGTCGGTGCCCGGCGCACCCGCTTGAGGTTGGACCGCACGACCCAGGCGGAGCGCCCGTCCTCGCTGCTGCCGGTATGCTCCTGCACCAGCAGGAAGCTGTCGGCGATGCGCGCGGGCGCCAGCGTGTGCGCCAGGTAGCGCACCAGGGTGTAGCGTCCGGAAGCCGTTCCGTCCGGCGCGTACGAATACTTGAGCTGCTCGACGACGCGGTTTTGCTGCCAGGAACCGTCGTAGCTCACCATGAACTGGTTGTCGTAGCGCTGTACTTCCGCGCCGCGCCACCTCAGCTTGTGGTTCCACATCGCCTCGGCGCCCGAGTGCGGGATCGGGAACGGCACGCCAAGGCCGCAGTGCACCGGTTGGTCAGCGTCGGAAAGCTCGCATTGCGTCGCATTGAGCACGGTTCCGTCCACTACCTTCTCGGGCAGGGATGCAGTCCGGCGCGTCGGATAGACCACCATGCGGTAGTCCTGGTAGCGCGCGAACAACTGGAGGTGGCCTTCGGTCAAGTGCGCCGCATAACGTTTCACGTTGCCGGGCGTGATCACGAACAGCGGCCGATCGCTGTCGATGCCCACATCGTGCGGAAAACCATCACCGCGCGCCTGCGCCGGCTGGCCGCCCGTCCAGGCCGGAATGCTGCTGTCGGCGTTGGCCGTCGCCGTCGCGCCGACCGCGGTCAGTTCGTGACCGAGCCGGGCGGCTTCGGCCGGGGTTACCGCCGCGCCAACCGGACCGGCCGCGCACAGCGCCAGGGCGAACAGCAGGGAACGGTTCGAAGTCATGGTCGCACTCCTCGGGTTCAGCCGTGCAGGAAGATGGTCATACCCATGAAGCACAGCACCGCGACCAGCAAGGCCGGCAGCACGGACATGATGTAACCCAGGTAGTTGGGCTGGTCGGCTGCCGGGTCCTTGTCGAGCCAGCCCGGGAGCAGTTGGCGCTCCAGGTCGGACTGCGTCTGGCGCACGGCCGCGGGGTTGGAAGGCGATACGGATGTCTGCTGGTTCATATTGAAGCTCCTGCCTGATTGCGTGTTCCGCAACGCCATTCTGGAAGCGCAGCGGCGACGGCGAATCACTGCTTGGTGGAAGTGCGCCCTCCCCAAAAGGAGGTAGACGGGTTCAACGCCCACCGAAGCTGGTGCGGCGCTTGGCCAGGAATGCGGAGGTTCCTTCCCGCTTGTCCTCCGAACTGGCACAGATCGCGAAGCAGGCGCTTTCCAGCGCCAAGCCCTGTTCCAGGCCGGAGTCGAGGCCCTGGTTGACGGCCTGTATCGACAGCCGCACCGCGATCGGCGCATTGGCGGCGATCTGGCCCAGGATCTCCTCGGCCCGCGCCATCAGCCTTGCGGGCTCGACCACTTCATTGACCAGGCCGATGCGGTGCGCCTCGTGCGCATCGATGTTCACGGCGCTGAGGATCAATTGCAGCGCCCGGCCCTTGCCGACCAGGCGCGGCAGGCGCTGGGTGCCGCCAAAGCCCGGCATGATGCCCAGGCGCACTTCCGGCTGGCCGAAGCTGGCGCGATCGGAGGCGATGCGCAGGGTGCAGGCGATGGCCAGCTCGCAGCCGCCGCCGAGGGCAAAGCCATTCACCGCGGCGATCACCGGCTTGCCGAGGTTCTCGACCAGGTCGAGCACGGCCTGGCCGCGGCGGGTGAACTGGTGCGCCTGGACCGCGGAAATCTCGGCGATCTCGGCAATGTCGGCACCGGCGACGAAAGCCTTGTCGCCGCCGCCGGTGACAATGACGCCCTGCACCGCGGCATCCTGGCGCGCATCGAGCAGCGCCGCCTCGATCTCGCCCAGGGTGGCCTGGCTCAGTGCGTTGAGCGCCTTGGGCCGGTTGACCGTGATGGTGGCGACGGCGCCTTTCTTGTCGTACAGGATGTTGCTGAACTGCGTCATGGCTCAAGACTCCGTTTGCGCGTAGTGGTTCTCGCCGCGACCCAGCTTGCCGCGGAACACGCGGTAGCCGATGGCGGTGTAGATCAGGGTGAGGGGGAAGACGAACACGCCGATGCCCCAGAACATGAAGGACAGCGTGGTCGCCGGTGCCGCCGCCTGCGCGATGGTTAGCGAGAACGGCACCATGTAAGGCCAGAACGAGGCAGCGAAGGTGACGAACGCCGCGGCGAACACCAGCAGCGTGGCCAGGAACGGCAGGCGGTCGATGCGCCGGCGCAGACCGTGGACCAGCAGCGCCGCTGCGCCTGCGCCCACAGCGGGAAAGACCGCCAGCCAGGGCCGCTCCAGCCACCGCTGCATGATCGGCAAGTGCTCCTGCAGGGCGCCGACGAACACCGCCAGCAACACCGCGGCGGCGCCGGCCATCAGCACGGGCGCCAGCCGGTAAGCCAGGCTGCGCAGACCGGCATCGCACTTGAGGATCAGCCAGCCGGCGCCGAGCAGGGCGTAGCCGAAGCACAGGCCGATGCCGCTGAGCAGAGCGAAGGGGCTGAGCCAGCCGAACGCGGTGCCAACGTAGCGGCCCTGCTCGACCGGGATGCCGTGCACCAGGGCGCCGACGGTCACGCCCTGGATGAAGGCCGCCGCCAGCGAGCCGCCGGCGAAGCTCCAGTCCCAGATCCAGCGCGTGCGCGTGGCGCGGTGGCGGAACTCGAAGGCGACGCCGCGCAGGATCAAGGCGCCGAGCATGGCGAACAGCGGCAGGTAGAAAGCCGACAGCACCACCGCGTAGACCACCGGGAAGGCGGCGAACAGCACGGCGCCAGTCATCACCAGCCAGGTCTCGTTGCCGTCCCAGACCGGCGCGATCGCATCCATCATCTGCTGCCGCTCGCGCTCGCCGCGGGTGAAGCCGAACAGGATGCCGACACCCAGGTCGAAGCCGTCGAGCAGCACGTAGAGCAGCAGGGCGGTGACCAGCACGAATACCCAGAACAGCGTCATGTCAGTGCTCCTTGTGCGCCGGTGGCAGGCAGCAGTCCGGGTTCCGGCTCCGGTCCCGTATGCAGCAGGCGGTTGATGTAGTAGATGCCCGCGGAGGCGATCAGCGCGTAGATCAGCGTGAACAGCAGCAGCGAGCTGCCGGCCGCGGCGGCGGTGAGCGAGGGGGTGAGCGCGTCGCGGGTGCGCAGCAGGCCGTAGACGGTCCAGGGCTGCCGCCCGACCTCGGCGGTGCACCAGCCGGTGATGATGGCGATGAACGGCAGCGGGAAACTCCAGAAGGTCAACCGCAGCAGCAGCGGATGGTCAGCGGCTTGCGCCCGCCGCAGCATCAGCACGCTGCCGATCCAGGCCAGAGCCAGCATCCACAGGCCGCAGGCGGTCATGATGCGGAAGGTGAAGAACGGGATCGCCGAAGGCGGCCGGTCCTCCTTCGGGAAGCTGGTCAGGCCGACCTCCTTGGAGTCCAGGCGCATCGAGGCGACCAGGCTGCCCAGCACCGGAATGCTCAGCTCGTAGCGGTTGCGCTCGGCCCGATCGTCGGGGATGGCAAAGAGCACCTCGGACGCCGGCTGCTCGTCGTGCCAGCGGCCTTCGATGGCGGCGAACTTGACCGGCTGCAGGTCGTGCACGTAGTCGCCGTTGAGATGGCCGAACAGGACCTGCACCGGCAGCAGCACCGCGCCCAGGAACAGGCCCATGCGCAGCATGGTGCGCCCTTCCAGCTGGTGCACTCCGCGGCGCAAGTACCAGGCGCCGGTGGCGGCCACGCAGAAGGCGCCGGTCAGGTAGGCGCCGAGCAACACGTGCGGGAAGCGCGCCCACACCACGCGGTTGAAGATGATGCGCGCCCAGTCAACCGGCTCGAACACGCCATCGACGACGCGGTAGCCCACCGGCACCTGCATCCAGCTGTTGTTGACCATGATCCAGAAAGCGGACAGCGTGGTGCCCAGCGCCACCATCACGACCGAGAGCAGGTAGAACCCGGGCCGCACGCGCTGTCGCCCGAACATCAGCACGCCGAAGAACGAGGCTTCCAGGGCGAAGGCAGTAAACGATTCGTAGGACAGCAGCGGGCCCTGGATCGATCCGGCGCGTCGCGACAGCTCGGCCCAGTTGGTACCGAACTGGAAGGCCATGACGACGCCGGTGACCACGCCCATACCGAAGGCGATGGCGAAGATCTTCAGCCAGAACTGGAACAGCCGCCGGTACACCGGCCTGCCGGTTTTGAGGTGCAAAGCTTCCAGCAGCGACAGCCAGGCGGCCAGGCCGATGGTGAAGCTGGGAAAGATGATGTGGAAGCCGATGGTGAAGGCGAATTGCAGGCGCGACAGCAGCAGGGCGGTGAGCTCGCTCATGGCGTCTCCGGTAAGTGGGTTGGCGGGCGGCTACGCCGACTTGGTCAGCGGCGGCGCTTCGGGAATCAGCCGCGAGCTGCGCTGGCCGCTGAAGTAGGACCACAGCCACTGCATCTGAACCCGCATGCGATTCTGCAGCTGCGGCAGGAAGGCGACGTGAATCATGGCCCACAGCAGCCAGGTCAGCATGCCACTGAAGCGAATGCCGCCGCGTTCGAGCAGGGCGAAGTTCTTGCCGATCACCGCCATGTTGCCGCGGTCGAAGTAGCGGAACGGCGCAGGCGCGGCGCGACCGCGCAGTTCCGCGGCGATGCGGCGGCCGGCATAGGCGCCTTGCTGGATGGCGGCCTGGGCCACACCCGGCACCGGGTGACCGTCCTGCATCAGGCTGGCGGCGTCGCCGGCCACGTATACCCGGGGCTCGCCCGGAAGGTTCAGGCTCGGTTCGACCAGAACGCGCCCGGCCCGGTCGGTCTTCGCGCCCAGCATCCCGACGACGGCGGCTGCCTGCACGCCGGCGGTCCACAGCACAGTCGCAGCCTCGATCCGCTCGCCGCCGACCACCACGCCCTGCGCGTCGACTTTTTCCACCTTGGCGCCGGTGTAGACTTCCACTCCCAGCGCCTTCAGCCGCTCCGCCGCCTTGTGCGCCAGCGCCTCGTTGAACGCGCCGAGCACGCGCGGACCGGCTTCGAGCAGGACGATGCGGGTCTCGGCCGGGTCGATGTGGCGGAACTCCGAGCGCAGCGTGACCCGCGCCATGTGCGCGATCGAGGCGGCCAGCTCGACGCCGGTGGGGCCGGCGCCGACCAGGACGAAACTCAGGGCGCGCTCGCGCTCCGCCGCGGACTCGGTCTGCTCGGCCCGCTCGAAGGCGCCGAGAATGCGCGCACGGATGCCTTCCGCGTCGGCCAGCGTCTTCAAGCTGGGTGCGCAGGCGGCGAATTCGTCGCGGCCGAAATAGCTGGACCGCACGCCGGCGGCCACCACCAGGTAGTCGAACGGCAGGCTGCGCGCCGGCAGGCCGGGCGGCTCGACGTGCAGGGTCCGGACCGCCAGATCGACCCCGGCGACTTCCGCCATCAGCACCGAGACGTTACCTTGCCGGTGCGCCAGCTGGCGCAGCGGCGCGGCGATGTCGCCCGGCGCCAGCACGGCAGTGGCGACCTGGTACAGCAGCGGCTGGAAGATGTGGTGGTTGCGCCGGTCGATGACCAGCACCTCGGCATCGGCGCGGCGCAACTCGCGCGCCGCGGCGACGCCCGCGAACCCACCGCCCACGATGACCACGCGGGGCTTGCCCATGTGCAATTCCTCCTGGCTGAAGGCCGGACTAGTGCGCGGCGCGCAAGGCCAGCAGGCCGAGCAAGGTCTCGTCACGCTGCGCGGCGAGCTGCGCGACGGAGCGTTTCTCCGCCTCCAGCAGCACTCCGGCGGTGATGGTCTTGCGCACCTCGGGGGTGAGCTGCGGCGAACCCAGCACCTTCCACCAGGCGGTCATCGGCCCGGTGAACTGGTCGAAGAAGTGCTCGATGCCGCCGGCGCCGCCGCCCAGGTGGAACAGCATGGTCGGGCCCATCACGCCCCAGCGCAGGCCGGGGCCCCAGCACACCGCGGTGTCGGCGTCGGCCACGTTGACCACGCCTTCGGACACCAGGTGTACGATCTCGCGCCACAGCGCAGCCTGCAGGCGGTTGGCGACGTGGCCGGGCACTTCTTTGTGCAGGCGGATGGTGCGCTTGCCGATCAAGGTGTAGAAAGCGCTGACGCGCTCGATGGTGTCCTCGGAGGTTTTCGCCCCGCCGACGATTTCCACCAGCGGGATCAGGTGCGGCGGGTTGAACGGATGGCCGATGACGCAACGCTCCGGATGCGTCGGGCAGCCGGCCTGGATCTCGCTCATGGTCAGCCCGGAGGAGCTGGAGGCGATGATAACCTCCGGCGGCAGCAGCTCGTCGAGCTGGCGGTACAGCGTGCGCTTGAAGTCGATGCGTTCGGGGCCGTTCTCCTGCACCAGGTCGGCGCCCTTGACCGCGGTCGCGAGGTCGGCGCTGAACGTCAGCCTGCCGGCGGCAGACAGCGGTCCGGCGCCCAGCTGCTCCAGGGCCGGCCAGGCCTGGTTGATGTACTCGCGCAGGCGGCCTTCGGCCCCAGGCGCCACGTCCGTGGCGGACACGTCGATGCCCTTGGCCAGGAACAGCGCGGTCCAGCTCGCGCCGATGACGCCGGTGCCGATCACGGCGACCTTCTTGATCTGCTTACTCATGTGTTGTCTCGCTTGAAAGTGCTTGAAGGGTTCAGACGAAGGCGCTGAAGCCGGTGATCGCCTTGCCGACGATCAGCGCGTTCATCTCGCGGGTGCCTTCGTAGGAGTAGAGCGCCTCGGAATCGGCCACGAAGCGGCCTATGTTGTAGTCCAGCAGGATGCCGTTGGCGCCGAGAATCTCGCGCGCCCAGCCCACCGTCTCGCGCATGCGCAGGGTGCACACACCCTTGGCCATCGAAGCGTGCTCGTCGCGCAGGATGCCCTGATCCTGCATCTGCGACAGGCGGAAGCACATGGCCTGGGTCGAGGTGATGTTGCCGAGCATGCGCGCCAGCAGGTCCTGCACCAACTGGAAGCTGGCGATGGGCCGGCCGAACTGCATGCGACCCTGGGTGTAGCGCAGCGCGTGCTCGTAGGCGCCGGTGGCACAGCCCACCGACTCCCAGGCCACCGCCGCGCGGGTCTGGCGCAACACCAGCGCGGTATCCTTGAAGCTGTTGGCGTTCTGCAGGCGGTTGGCCTCGGACACGCGGCAGTCCTTCATGGTGATGAGGCCGTTCTGCACCACGCGCAGCGCCATCTTGTGCAGGATCTTGTCGACGTGGAAGCCGGGCGTGGTCTTGTTCTCGACGATGAAGCCCTTGACCTGCTTGTCGTCGACGTCGCGCGCCCAGATGATGGTGAGATCGCCCCAGGTGGAATTGCCGATCCACTTCTTCTGGCCGTTCAGCACCCAGGTGTCGCCTTCGCGCTTGCAGGTGGTCATCAAGCCGCCGGAAGCGCCGGAGCCAACCAGCGGCTCGGTCAGGCCGAAGGAACCGATCTTTTCCAGCCGCGCCATCGGCGGCAGCCATTTCTGCTTCTGCTCTTCCGAGCCACAGACGGCGATCGAGCCCATGGCCAGGCCGGTGTGCACGCCGTGGAAGGTGGAGATGGAGGCGTCAATGCGCGCCAGTTCCATCATGATGAAGCCCATCAGCATGGTGCTCTTGCCGGGGCAGTCATAGCCCTTGATCGGCAGGCCGGCGATGCCCAGCGCTGCGAACTTGGGCAGCAACTCGAACGGAAACTCGTCGCGCTCCCAGTAGTCGTTGATGACGGGCTGGACGTCCTGCTCCATGAAGGCGCGCACCTTCAGGCGCAGCGCGTTGTCTTCGGGCGACAGGTTGTGGGACAGCATGTAGAAGTCGCCGTCGGCTTCGGGCAGCTTGACCGGCGCTGTCTGCTTCTGGGGAACTGCAGCATTCATGTTCGGGTCTCTCGGATTGGGGATGGGTTCAGCGCCGGGGCGCCAGGTAGTCGTGAGCCACTTCGCCGTCGCCCAGGCTCAGGTCGGCGAGGATGTGAATCGCCGACAGCACCTCCAGTACCGGCAGCTTCGACACCGGCGCCAGGCAATGCGGGTGCAACTCGAGCGAGGCGGGACCAGTCCAGGCGCCTTTCACGGTGAGGTTGGAGACGCGGTAGCGCACCAGCTCGCAGATGCGCGGCGTGGCGTCGACATGCGGCACGACCTTCAGCAGGTAGCCGTCGCCTTCCATGGACTTCTGCACCGCGGCGTGGTCCACCTCGTGGTACTTGTAGGTCATGGTGCCGGTGGCCACGCGCACGCCGTTGTAGTCGAGCGTGCCGACCAGGCTGTCGCTGTGCACTTCCAGCTTCGGCTGCGCCAGCACCTTGGGGAAGCCGAGCAGCTCGCGCCCCGCGGCGATGCCGGCGAGGTTGTCGAGGTACATGGCATGGGTGTAGCCGCCCGGCTTGCCGTTGTACGTCACCGGGATCACCTGGCCGGACTCGGTGTAGGAGCCCAGGCCGGTGGAGTCCGGCATCTTGATGAACTCGTACTTCACCACCGGCTCGGCGACCTTCAGTGGAGCCGGCACCACGCGCTCCAGCGCCGCCGGATCGGTGCGGTAGGTGATGATGACGAACTCGCGGTTGGCGAAGCGGAACGGCGGCTTCGGATATGCCGGGCTGGTGATCGGCATGGCGTACGCCGCCTTGCGCACTTCTTCCTCGTTCATGGACTGCTCCTGGAGATGCGGCGCCGCATCGGCGGCGCCTGGGGATCTGCGGATTGGGGGGTCAGGCGGACTGGACCACGGCCTTGCCGGCGCGGAGCTGCTCGACCTGCTCGGCCGAAAAGCCCAGTTCGTCGAGCACGTTGGCGCTGTGCTGGCCCAGCTGCGGCGCCGGTCCCGGTACGACCTTCTGGATGCCGACCACCTGCACCGGGCTGTTGACGGTGTACTTGGCGCCGCGGTTGGGTTCACGCAGCGGCACGAACACCTGGTTCTCCAGCATCTGCGGGTCGTTGACGATCTCGTGCGCCACCTGCACCACGCTGTAGATGACCCGCCCCTGATCGAACACCTGCTTCCAGTGCTCCAGCGACTGCTCCGCGAACACCGGGTCGAGGATCTCGACCAAGGCGGCGGCGTTCTGCGAACGCGCCTTGATGCCTCCGAAGCGCGCATCGCCGAGCAGCTGCGGCATGCCCATGGCGTTGGCCAGGGTGGCAAAGTCCTTGTCCTGCGGGCAGACCAGCAGCAGCCAGCGGCCGTCGCTGGTCTGGTAGGGGTTGAGCAGCGGATTCGGCGGACGCTTGCGGTTGTGCTGCTCGAAGAACTTCGCGCCGCTCAACGCGCCCTCGATCCACATCGCTGCGGCCCAGGCGCCTTCGGCGATCAGCGACGTGGTGACGTGGCTGCCCTTGCCGGTTTTCTCGCGCCGGTACAGGCCGGTGACGATGGCCGAGTACAGCGTGCTCGCCGTGGCATGGTCGCCGATGCCGGGCACCGGCAGGGTCGGCGGACTGCCCTCGTCGTGCGTCACCGTCATCAACCCGGTGCGCGCCCAGTAGGCGGTGACGTCGAAGCCCGGCTTGTCGGCTTCCGGGCCGTTGACGCCGTAGCCGGTGACGTCAGCGTAGATCAGCCGCGGGTTGATCGGCGCCAGCTCCTCGTAAGTGAGGCCCAGCTTGCGCCGCACGCTCGGCGGGTAGTTGGTCACCAGCACATCGGCCCAGCGCACCAGGCGCGCCAGCACCTCTTTCGCCGCCGGGTTCTTCAGGTCCAGGGCCAGGCCGCGCTTGTTGCGGTTGGTCAGCTGCCAGCAGTAGTTGCGCTCGCTCACCGGGTTCGGCGGCGTGGCGTACAGGTAACGGTGAGGATCGCCGATGCCGGGCGGCTCCACCTTGATCACGTCGGCGCCAAAGTCGGACAGGATGGTGGTGGCAGCAGGCCCCGCGATGAAGCTGGCGAGGTCGACAACCTTGAGACCGGAAAAGATGTTGCCTTCTTGCGACATGCGGGAACCTCGATTCGAGCGCGTGGGCTGGATGGAACGGTGGCCATGCTAGGAGCCCGTCGCTGCCGGCGAATCCCACCGCGGTGGAATCGATCCCTCTCCCGAAGGGGATAGGGCACCCCGGGCAAGCGCCCCATGCCACGTTTGGGTGACCGGGAGTTGTTCTCTCCGGGGAATGGTTTGCGGTGCGAGC
This sequence comes from uncultured Nevskia sp., assembly GCA_964451925.1. Lineage (GTDB taxonomy): Bacteria > Pseudomonadota > Gammaproteobacteria > Nevskiales > Nevskiaceae > Nevskia. The sequence goes on from CAYVKA010000044.1 coordinate 27,277, forward strand.
TTTGAGGATCATTCCGATCCATGAACCACTTCACCGCGCCAATGCCTCTAGTGTCTCGCGCCGGGTCTCCCCGGCCGCCGCGCGCGCTCTGTCCCTGCCTGTTTGCGGGCCTGGGACCTGTTCCGTATGCCGTGTGAAGCCATGCGTGCGTCATTGCTGCCCAGACTATTGCTCGCCTTGATCACGACGCTCGCCTGCGCGTGCAGTTCGATGCCGCGTCTGTCAGCCCCACCACCCGAATCTGTTGGCGCCAGGCCAGTCGGCTTCGACCGAGATACCCGCCTGGAGTACGGCAGCGCCGAAACGTTCCAGAGCCGGTCGGCCGCGCTGTTCATGCGGATGCGCGAGGCTTCCCCGGACGGCCACATCAATATCCTGGCGCTGTCCGGCGGCGGCGCTGGCGGGGCCTTTGGTGCGGGCACCTTGGTGGGCTGGACGCAGAGCGGACAGCGGCCGGTGTTTCAGCTGGTCACCGGCGTCAGCGTTGGCGCACTGATCGCGCCGTATGCATTTCTCGGCAGCGATCTGGACCCAGAGCTGACCGCGATGTTCTCCGGCGATGCCAGCCGCGACCTGCTGCAGCGGGACCTGATTAATGGTCTGTTCGGAACTTCGCTCTACCGCGGCGACCGGCTGCGCGCCCTGGTCGAGGAGCACGTCACGCCCCAGATGATGGAAGCAATTGCGAACGAATATGCGCGCGGCCGCCTGCTGCTGATCGAGACCACTGATCTCGACACCGGCGAGCCGGTAATCTGGAACATGGGTGCCATCGCAGCCCGCGGCGGCGAGCGGGCGCGCAGCCTGTTCTGCAAAGTATTGATCGCCTCGGCCAGCATCCCCTCGGTGTTCCCACCGGTGCTGATCCAGGTCGAGCAGAACGGCAAGATCTACGACGAAATGCACGTCGACGGCGCCACTTCGGCGCAATTGTTCCTGGCACCGCAGATCGCGGTAATGGCGCAGCAGGGGGCGCTACCAGCTACCGACGTAACGGTGTACACCCTGGTCAATACACAGTTGGGGCGTGTAGCCAAGACGCAAACAGGCAAGACGCTGAATGTGCTGAGCGTTGGCTTCGATATCAGCCTCACCCAGGGCACGCGGGCAGCGCTGGCCCTGGCCTACAGCTTCGCGCAAAGTCACGGCATGCGCTTCGAAGTGACGTCGATACCGGTGGCCTATCCGCAGCAGGGTCCGCTGGATTTCGATCCGGATCGCATGCACCAACTGTTCAATTACGCCGCCCGCTGCGCCCAGGCGGGCGCAACGTGGAAGGAGTTTGAACCGGAATACCGCTACGCCACGAGTTCGCTTGCAATCGCCGCTACAGCCAATCCTGAGTGCCCGGCTCGGGCGGCATGGGCAGCCATGACTCGAACAAGTGTCGCAGCCGCAACCCCTTGAACTGCAATTTTCAACAGCGTCTGGTTGTCGGCCGCTTTGGGCCGCCGAGGAGCTGATATCCCTCAGGTCCCGACCGATCAAGCCGGCACCAGGCTAGCTCCCCACCCGGCAGCAAGGGGTCACGCCGCGCTGGCGCTATCCGAAGAGTTAGAGATCTGAGCTTGATCTTCGAAGGGCGGCGCACCAGCGCCGCCAGCTTTGATGTCCGCTATACAACCGAGGCATGATGTTTGTCCGCTTCTTAGGCACGCACGCCGAGTATGACCGGATCGACGCCGCAACGATTTGAGGCCCCTGCATGGAAATCAAGCCGATCAAAACCAAGCGCGACCATCAGGCCGCGCTCAAGCTGGCGGAAACGCTGTGGAACGCACCGGACGACAGCCCGGAAGCCGACCGCCTGGACGTACTGACGCTGCTGATCCAGGACTATGAGGCAAAGCACTACCCTATCCGCGATCCGGACCCGATCGACTTCCTGCTTGGCGTGATGGAGCAGCGCGGCCTCAGCCGGAAGGACCTTGAGCCGTACATTGGATCCCGCGCCCGAGTGGCGGAAGTGCTCAACCTCCTGCGGTCGCTGACGCTGGACATGATCCGGCGGCTGTCGGATGGACTGAGCCTGCCGGCGGAGGTGCTGGTGCGACGGTACGAGGTCAAGAAGGCTGCGTGAGGTAAACACCTGGCACGGGTTCGGACCTGTCCGGACTTCCCCGGACGCCGGTTCAGTTGCGATTTACAGTAACCTGTTCCTGGGGCACATGCCGGGGCATGTAGCGAAAATCGAACGCGGTTAGTTCAGCAGAATCAAAGCCCTGGCGGCGCTGTGCAATTGCGGCCACCCCAATTGAGAGTCCGGAGCAATCCGGAGAAGTACGAAAACCCCGCGAAATCGCGAGGTTTTTTGTTGCCGGAAGTCCGGGCAGGTTCAGCAAAATCCGTTGCAATCCAGGGGCACGTAGGCGGCATATCTGAAGGCACCCGGCTACTCCATGGAAGGAGATGCCCCTATGCCCCTCACCGACGCTGCAATCTGCGGCGCCAAACCTACCCCGCTTTGGCTAACCCAGCCTGCAACGCTGCCATGTAGCTGGCATGCAGGCTGCCAAGCTTGGGAGTTGCCCCATGCGATCCGGACCATCGGCAGGCGTTCGCCATCCTCTTGAACACCCACGGCGAGAATCAGGACTGGCCGCGGCTTGGGGACGCCGGTTCAGCTGCGATTTACAGTAAACTGCCTGGGGCATATCGTTTGCGGCAAGTACGAATGGCGGGCCGCCGCGCCGGCCGCCAGAATAGCGCCATGATCTACATAGTTGATGATGACGAAGCGGTGCGGATGTCGCTTTCCCTGCTGCTGCTGTCGTTCGGCTGGCGCTCGCGAACGTTCGGCTCGGCGGACGAAGTGCTGGAAGCGTTCCCGCAAAACGTGCCGAAATGCCTGCTGCTGGACCTGAACATGCCCGGCACCAATGGCGTCGAGTTGCAGTCGATTCTGGCCGCGAGGCATTGCTCCGTGCCGACGGTGATCATCACCGCCGAGCCCAATTCGCCGATGGCCAGCGCGGCCCTGGCCGCCGGAGCCATGACGGTCCTGAGCAAACCCTTTCAACAGGATCAGCTGAAGCTGGCGATCGACGACGCGCTGGCAATCACCCGGCACTAGAACCAGACCTTGCGGGAGGAGCGGTCGATCTTCCCGCAAGCTTGCCGTCGAGAGGGCCCCAGCCGGCCCTGGCTTCAAGCGGCGTTTTTTGGCGGAAAGAATTGCCGGCGCGCAGGACTTGTCCGGGCGCACTGATCGGTGCACGCTGCAGGGCCTTCCCGATCGAATATTCCGTTGAGCACATCGGCTTTGCGCCCCGCCGCGGCATTGGCCTGCCTGGCTCTGGGTCTACTCGCCGGCTGCGGCAACCCGGTCAAGCCCGAGCCGCCGCGGCTCGGCCCGGTCGAGGCGCATGCGCTGATCGGCCGCCTGCTGCCCCCGGACATGCCCGAACGCGGCGCCTGGATCACTGACATCTACGCCGCCTTCGCGGCGATCGACATCCCGACCACGCCGGAGCACGTCTGCGCCGTGGCGGCGGTGGCCGAGCAGGAGTCCGGCTTCCAGGTCAACCCGGTGATCCCGGGCCTGCCGGCGATCGCCCTCAAGGAAATCGACGAGCGCGCACGCCGCGCGGGTGTGCCGTCGCTGCTGGTTCACGCCGCGCTGCACTTGCCCTCGCCCGACGGCCGCAGCTATAGCGAGCGCATCGAGGCGGCGCGCACCGAGCGCGATCTCAGCGAGATCTACGACGCCCTGGTCGGCGTGGTGCCGCTGGGCAAGATGTTCCTGTCCGACCGCAATCCGATCCGCACCGCAGGTCCGATGCAGGTCAGCGTCAGCTTCGCCGAAGCTTACGCGGCCGCTCATCCCTACCCTTACCCGGTTGACGGCAGCCTCCGCCGCGAAGTGTTCACGCGGCGCGGCAGCGTCTATTTCGGGGTGGCCCACCTGCTGGACTACCGGGCGTCTTACGGGCAGATGCTGTATCGCTTCGCCGACTACAACGCCGGGCAGTACGCCAGCCGCAATGCGGCATTCCAGAACGCGCTGAGCCTGGCGTCGGGGATTCCGTTGAGCGCCGACGGCGAACTGATCCGCATCGACGACGACGGGCCGCCAACCGCCACCGAACTGGCGGCGCGGGTGCTGGGCCGGCGCATCGACCTCGGCGAATCGCAACTGCACGACGACCTGCGCCGCAGCCGCGAAGCGGACTTCGAGCGCAGCGCCCTGTACGGGCAGGTTTACGCGCAGGCGGAGCACGACGCCGGCCACCCGCTGCCACGGGCCCAGGTGCCGCAGATTGCGCTGAAAAGCCCGAAGATCACCCGCCATCTGACCACCGCCTGGTATGCCAGCCGGGTCGATGGGCGCTTCCATCGCTGCATGCAGCGGGCCGCCGACAGCGGGGACGCGGCGCAGTAGCTGCTTTTGCGGGGGGCTTCCCCGCCAAGCGGGCGCCACAAATCGGTGCACTTGCCCGGTCAGATCGCGGCCAGGCTGGACAGGGATTGTCACAATTCGCGCGCCCGGCGCCCGCCTCAGGCGTTTACGCGATCGGGCTCACAATGCAAGCGGCTGAAATTGTTTATGGTTTGCACAGCAGTCCGGCCAAAGCCGCGGAAAATTGTCAATGGTTTGATTCTTGCAGAAAACTTTGGCACCTTAGACTACACTTGTAAGCGTATGAATTTCCGGAGAGTACGAGGTTTCCCCTAAGTGCATCGATGCACCGGTAACCGTCGTACTCCTGACCAGTACCTGGGGCAGCCAGGACTGCACACATTATTAGGCTTTAGGCTCAAGGGGAGCGGTAATAACATGCAGGATCAAGCGCTTGCGCGCGTTGCAGCGCAACGGAGCAATATCGTGTCCGACGCCGTCCAGGCGCAGCATGCGGCGGTGCGCGCATGAGCGAGAACAACCTGATTTTCATCGTCATGGACAGCTGCCGCTATGACAGCTACGTCCGGGCGAAAAAACCCAACATGGACCGCATCGGCCAGGGCTCCAAGCGCTATTCCTTCGCTTCCTGGACCAGCCCATCGCACTACACCTACCTGATGGGCATGATCCCGCATGCCAGTCCCCAGGGGGTGTTCGCCTCGGAGGTCTACAAGAAGGACTTCGCGCTGTGGGTGGACCGGCTCGGCGTGCCCGACCTGTCGTTCAAGAGTTTCGTGCCGCAACTGTCGCTGCCGCACGTGTTGCAGGAAAACGGCTACCGCACCAGCGCCAAGGTATCGCTGCCGGTGCTCAACCCGCTGTCGCACCTGAACCGTCATTTCGACGACTACAAGCTAATGGCCAGCCACAACGATTTCGCCGGCATGGTCAAGGAAATCGAGTTCGACGAGTCGGAGCCGCAGTTCTACTTCCTCAACCTGGGCGAGACGCACTACCCCTACATGCTGGACCCGAAGGGCCTGCCCCATATCTCGGGCGTTCACGGCGTGTTCAAGCGGATGGATGATGAACTGGGCAAGGACACCGAGGACAAGTTCTTCGACGACGAGCAGATGCGCTCCCTCCACGACCAGCAGGTGAAATGCGTCGAATACGTGGACGGCGTGCTGGGCGCACTGATCGACAAGGCGCCGAAGAACACCCACTTCATTGTCACCGCCGACCACGGCGAGTGCTTCGGCGAAGGCGGCTACTTCGGCCACGGGCCGATCGTGCACGAGAAGGTGCTGGAAGTGCCGTTCCTGGAAGGCAAGAAGCGCTAACAACCGACTAGTCCCGCTAGAGGACGGCGGCACCGGCGGCATGGCTTAGGATGCAAAGCGGCACGGAGGAAGCAGCAGCATGAGCAACAAGGAAACATTCGATGTCCTGGGCCTGACTCCGGCGGACGCCGCCCATCCGGGCGTCGCCGTGGCACTGGCGCGTTCGGGTGGCATCGGCCTGCTCGACCTGGAATTCTGCCGCGACGAGGGGCAGGCGCTGGCCAACTTCCGCCGCCTGCTCGACGCCACTGAGGCCCGCATCGGGCTGCGCCTGACGGCCGGTAGCAGCGGCCTGGCCGGACGGCTTCTGGCCACCGTTGCAGATGGCCGCGCCCTGACCCTGGTGTTCGTCGGCGACGCCGCGGCGCAGGGGCAGATGCACCAGCAGCTACAACCCGCCGCCGCGCATCGCATCCTGGCCGAAATCACCGGCGCCGAGCTGCCCGGCAGCCTGGCCTACCCGCACCATGGCCTGGTGGCCAAGGGCCACGAAGCCGGCGGCTGGGTCGGCGTGGACACCAGCTACATCCTGCTGCAGAAACTGGCAGGCAAGACCAGCCTGCCGGTCTACGTGCAGGGTGGCATCGGCATCCACAGCGCGGCGGCCTGCCGCATCCTCGGCGCCGCCGGCGTGGTGCTGGACGACCAGCTGCTGCTGTTGGCCGAGTCGCCGCTGCCGGAAGCGCAGCAGAACGAGCTGGCGCGCCTCAACGGCGCCGAGACCCGCCTGTTCGGCGAACTGCTCGAGCAGCCCTGCCGCGTCTATTCGCGCCCGGGCACGCCGGCGCTGAAAGCCGCCGACGAGGACAACCGCAACGCCGAGGCCGGCACGCTGCAGCTGGCGGAATGGCGCGGCCGCCTCGAAGCGCGCCTGTCGTGGAGCGCCGGCGCGGATGCGCTGCTGCCGCTGGGCCAGGGCATCGGCGTCGCCGCGCTGTACCGCAACCAGTACCGCAGCGTCGGCCGCCTGGTGCAGGCGCTGCGCCGTTCCAGCCTGCGCCATATCGAAAGCGCCGCACAGCAGGGTTTCATGGCCCCCGGCGGCCCGCTGGCGCAGTCGCACGGCACCCGCTACCCGCTGGCGCAGGGGCCGATGACGCGTGTTTCCGACAGCCCCGAATTCGCCTATCAGGTGTCGCTGCAGGGCGGCCTGCCGTTCCTGGCTCTGGCGCTGATGCGCGGTCCGCAGGTGCTGGAGATGCTGCAGCAGACCCGCTCCAGGATGGGGAATCTCCCTTGGGGCGTGGGCATGCTCGGCTTCGTGCCGCATTCGCTGCGCGAGGAACAGTGCGCCGCCATCTGGCAGTGCAAGCCGACTTACGCGCTGATCGCCGGCGGCCGTCCGGACCAGGCGGCGGAGTTCGAGAAGCGCGGCATTCCCACCTATATCCACGCGCCGGCGCCGGCGCTGCTGAAGATGTACATCGAGCAGGGCGCCAAGCGCTTCGTCTTCGAGGGGCGCGAATGCGGCGGCCACATCGGCCCGCTGGCCAGCTTCCCGCTGTGGGAGCAGATGGTGGAAACGCTGCTGGCCGACGTCAAACCCGGCAGCGAGAGCGAGTATCACCTGCTGTTCGCCGGCGGCCTGCACGACGCCCGTTCCGGCGCCATGCTCGCCGCGCTGACTGCGCCGCTGGCGGCGCGCGGCATGAAGGTCGGCGGCCTGATGGGCACGGCCTACCTGTTCACCCAGGAAATCGTGCAGTCCGGTGCGGTGGTGGAAGGCTTCCAGGAGCAGGCGCTGCAGTGCGCCCGCACCGTCAATCTCGAATCCGGCCCCGGGCACTCCACCCGCTGCGCCGACACCCCCTTCGCCCGCGACTTCTACCAGACCCGGCGCGAGCTGCTGCGCGAGGGCCGCTCCGCCGACGAGATCCGCGACACGCTGGAAGACCTGAACCTCGGCCGCCTGCGCATCGCTTCCAAGGGCGTCAACCGCGACGCCAGCGGCACCATCGTGCCGATCGAAGCGCCGCAGCAGCTCAGCGACGGCATGTACATGATCGGCCAGGTGGCGACGCTGCGCGACCGCGTGCAGAGCATCGACGAGCTGCACAGCGACGTGTCGGTCGGCGGCACCGCCCTCCTCCAGCAGCACCTGGAGCGGCGCGAGCTGCGCGTCGAAGCGGCCAAGCCTTCCGACATCGCCATCATCGGCCTCGGCACTCTGCTGCCCAAGGCGCACGACGCCGACCAGTACTGGCACAACATCCTGGAGCAGGTCTGCGTGCTCGGCGAAGTGCCCGAGTCGCGCTGGGACTGGAAGCTGTACTTCGACGCCGACCGCCGCGCCCGCGACAAGGTCTACTCGCGCTGGGGCGGGTTCCTCGACGAAGTGGCGTTCGACCCGATCGCCTACGGCATTCCGCCGAAGTCGATGAAGGTGATTGACCCGATGCAGCTGCTGACGCTGGAAGTGACCAAGCGCGCCCTCGCCGACGCCGGTTACGCCAACGGCGACTTCGACCGCGAGAACACCTCCATCATCCTCGGCGCCGGCGGCGGTCTGGGCGATCTGGGCACACAGTACGCGGTGCGCTCGGAAATCCCACGCTTCGTCGAAAACCCGGACGAGAGCGTGTGGGAGCGCCTGCCGGAATGGACGGAGGAGTCCTTCGCCGGCGCGCTGCTCAACGTCGCCGCCGGCAGGGTCGCCAACCGCATGGATTTCGGCGGCCTGAACTTCACTGTCGACGCGGCCTGCGCCTCGTCGCTGGCCGCCATCGCCATGGCGGTGAACGAGCTGGAAACCGGCCGCAGCAATTTCGCCATCGCCGGCGGCGTCGATACCGTGCAGAGCCCGTTCGGCTTCCTGTGCTTCTCCAAGACCCAGGCGCTGTCGCCCACCGGCAAGCCCAAGACCTTCGACCAGTCCGCCGACGGCATCGCCATCAGCGAGGGCCTGGCGGTGATCGCGCTGAAGCGTCTGGCCGACGCCGAGCGCGACGGCGACCGCATCTACGCGGTGATCAAGTCCGTCGCCGGCTCCTCCGACGGCAAGGCGCTGGGCATGACCGCGCCGCGCCCCGAAGGCCAGAAGCGGGCGTTGCGCCGCGCCTATACCCGCGCCGGCTTCTCGGCCGCCACGCTGGGCATGGCCGAGGCGCACGGCACCGGCACGCCGGTCGGCGACCGCGCCGAAGCCAAGACCATCACCGAATCGCTGCTGGCCGAAGGCGCTGCGCCGAAGACCTGCGCCATCGGCTCGGTGAAGACCCTGCTGGGTCACACCAAGGCCAGCGCCGGCGTCTCCGGCCTGATCAAGGTGGCGCTGTCGCTGCACCACCGCACGCTGCCCGCGCACTACGGCGTGAGCCAGCCGATCGATACCATCGCCGATGCCAATTCGCCGGTATACCTGCTGAAGGACACCCGTCCCTGGCTGGCGCACCCGGACCACCCGCGGCGCGGCGGCGTATCCGCCTTCGGCTTCGGCGGCACCAATTTCCATGCCGTGCTGGAAGAGTACCGCGGCCATTTCGCCGCCGCCGCGCCAGGTTCGGCGCGCTGGCCGTACGAGCTGTTCGTGTTCAAGGCCAAGGATGAGGCGGCGCTGGCCGCCGATCTCGGCCGCATGGCCACGGCTCTGCGCCAGGGCACCAATCTCAAGCTGCGCGATCTGGCCTACAGCCTGGCACGCCAGGCCGAAGCGCGACGCGGCAGCGCGGTGAGCCTGGCCCTCGTGGCCAAGGATTTCGCCGGCCTGCTGGCCGACGTGGAAGCGGTGCTGGCCAGCCTGGGCGGCAACGGCAAACCGATGCCGGGCGGCGCCCGCCTCGGCCGTGGCCTCGGCAGCGCGGCGCCGAAAGTGGCCTTCCTGTTCCCCGGCCAGGGTTCGCAGTACGTCAACATGGGCCGCGAGACCGCGGTCTACATCGAAGAGCTGCGCGGCGCGCTGGAACTGGCCGACGGCACGCTGCGCGGCGAATTCCCGCAGCAGCTGTCGCGCACCATCCTGCCGCCCGCCGCTTTCGACGTGGAAACCGAGAAGCAGCAAAGCGCGGCACTGACCGACACGCGCGTGGCGCAACCCGCCATCGGCACGCTGGCGCTGGGTTACCTACGCCTGGCCGAGCGCCTGGGCCTGGTCCCCATGGCCGCCGCCGGGCACAGCTACGGTGAATACGCCGCGCTGCTCGCCGCCGATGTGCTGGCGCCGCAGGACTTCCTGCGCCTGTCCGCCGTGCGCGGCCGCTGCATGGCCGAGGCCGCGCGCAGCAGCGCGCCCGGCGCCATGGCCGCGGTGCAGGCCAAGCGCGAAATGGTGCAGCAGGCCATCGCCGGCTTCGGCGGCGTGAAGATCGCCAACCACAATTCGCCCGAGCAATCCGTCATCTCCGGCGCCGCCGCCGAAGTGGAGCAGGTGGCGAAGAAGCTCGAAGCCGCCGGCGTGCGCGTGTCGCGCCTGCCGGTGTCCGGCGCCTTCCATACTGAGCTGGTGGCGGGGGCCCAGGCCGGCCTGTCCGCCGCGATCCAGTCGGCGCCTCTGAACCCGGCGCGCTTCCCGGTCTATTCCAACACCAGCGGCCAGCCCTACCCGGCCGACATCGCCGGCATCCGCGGCACGCTCGACGGGCACCTGCTCAACAGCGTGGAATTCGTCGCCGAGATCGAGGCGATGTACGCCGCCGGCGCGCGCGTGTTCGTCGAGCTCGGACCGAAGGGCACCTGTTCCAACATGGCACGGCAGATCCTCACCGGGCGGGATGCGATCGCGGTCTCGCTGGACGGCCAGGGCGGCGGCTTGCGCGGCCTGCTGCTCGGCCTGGCCGAACTGGTGGCCGCCGGCGTCGAGTTGCAGCTGCTGCGGCTGTTCGACGCGCGTGAAGCGCAGGCGCTGGACCTCAACCGACTGGCGGAGCTGGTCAAGCCGGCCGAACTGCCCAAGCACGCCTGGTGGGTCAGCGGCGGTTGCGCCCGCCCGCTGGACGATCCGATGCTGCGTACCGGCAAGCTGCCGGCGCTGGACCTGCGCAGCGCCACCGTGGCACGCGAGAAGGCGCGGCAGGCGGCCAGACCGGTCGCCGCCGCCCCGCTGCCGGCGGCGGCGGTTGCACCGGCACCGCGGGCTCAGCCGTTCGTGGCCGCGGCGGCGGCGCCCGCCCCGCAAATGAACGCGGAGGCGCTGATCGCCTATCAGCAGACCATGCGCCAGTTCCTGAACCTGCAGGAGCGCGTGATCCAGCAGTATCTGGGCGCGCCGGCGGGCAGCCTGCCGATGGCGGCGCCGTTGCCGTCCGTGATGCCGGCGGTGATGCCGGCGCCGCTTCCAGCCCCGCTGCCGACCATGATGGCACCGCCGGCAGCCCCGCCGCCGGCAGCGGCCACCGTTGCCGCCGCCACGGCACCGAAAGCCGCGCCGGCCGTGGCGCCGGCGTTCAACGCGCAGGCGGCACTGCTGGAGATCGTGGCCGAGCGCACCGGCTATCCCACCGACATGCTCGGCCTGGACCAGGACCTCGAAGCCGAGCTGGGCATCGACTCGATCAAGCGGGTCGAAATCCTCGGCGCCTTCCAGAAGCGCCTGCCCGGCGCCGGAGCCGAAACCATGCAGGGCAGCATGGAGCGCTACACCAAGGCCAAGACCCTCAACGCCATCCTGGCGCAGGCCAGCATCGACCTGGCGGGCCTTACGCCGGCGGCCGCGAGCACCGCCGCCGCACCGGCGATCCCGCAGGCGCCCGCTGCGCCGGCGCTGGATCGCGCCGCGCTGCAGGCCGGCTTGCTCGGCATCGTTGCCGAGCGCACCGGCTATCCCACCGACATGCTCGGCCTGGACCAGGACCTGGAAGCCGAGTTGGGCATCGACTCGATCAAGCGGGTCGAAATCCTCGGCGCGCTGCAGAAAACCCTGACTGCCGCCACCGCCGAGGCGATGCAGTCCGGCATGGAGCGCTTCACCAAGGCGCGCAGCCTCAATGCCATCCTCGACGCGGCGA
>CAYVKA010000045.1:0-38090 GCA_964451925.1 uncultured Nevskia sp.
GCACGTGGCAGGTGCGGCAGAAGCCCAGGTTGGGCTCCACCTGCGCGGCGAAGAACGCCTGCGCCGTGGCGTAGCCGCTGCCCGACACATTGCCGGTGCCGCTGCCGTTGTTCCCCCCGCCCACCGCCGACCCGCTGTAGTTGCCGCCGCAGGCCGACAGCAGCCCTGCGGCCACGAGCCAGCCCAGGCGGATCTCGAGCTTCATGATGTTCTCCTCCAGCGGCACCGCTGAGCTGTCCGGTATTGGCTCCGGATGACAAATAGACTTTTGTCTGTTTTTGGAAACTAACATTTGTCTATTTTTAAGTCAATGCGTTATTCTGCGCCCATGAATCAAGCGCTTGTGCCGGATGGATTTCCCCGCCAGCCGCTGCAGCAGCGGGCCAAGGACCGTTTCGAGCGGGTGGTGGACGGGGCGCGCCTGCTGCTGCTGGAAAGCGGCCTCGGCGGCTTCTCGATCCCGGAGCTGGCGACGCGCCTGGGCTACTCGCGCGCCACCATCTACAACTTCTTCCCCACGCCCTACACCATCTTCAACGAGCTGACGCGGCGCTACCTCAACGAACTGGAGGCGCTGCTGTTCCATGGCGCGCAGAAACTGCTGCAGGTGCCCTGGCAGGACGGCGCGCGCGGCATGGCGGCGCTGGCCGCCGGCTTCTACAACGCCAACCCGGTGGCGCGGCTGCTGATGCTGGCCGGACCGATCACCGACGAGAGCTACCGCGCGCAGGAGCTGATGATCCAGCGCCTGGGCCGGCTGGTGCAGCAGGTCTTCACGCAGCGCGGCATCCCCCTGCCGCCGGCGCCGCCGGACGTGTCGCTGCTGGCGGTGGAACTGGGCACCACCTGCTACCGCGTGTCGTTCTTCCTGCACGGCGAGATCACGCCGCAGTACCAGGAGGAAGCCGGCAAGGCGATGATCGCCTACCTGTCGTGCTACGTACGGAGCTAGCCTAGCCGCGCAGCGCCTCGCGCACGAAGTCCAGCCGGTCCTGGCCGAAGTACATCTCGCCGCCGACGAACATCACCGGCACGCCGAACAGGCCGCGCTTCACCGCCGCCTCGGTCTCGCTCTTCAGGCTTTCCTTGATTGCCGGGTCGCCGGCCAGCGCCAGGATTTCCTGGGGGTCGAAGCCGGCCCTGGCCAGCGTCGCGCCGAGCACCGCGGCATCGCCCAGGTTCAGCTCCTCCACCCACATGCCGCGGTACAGCGCCTCGACATAGGCGAGGAAGCGTTGCGGCATGCGCTGCTGCACGCCGACGGCGCCGCGCATCATCTGCAGCGTGTTGATCGGGAAATGCGGGTTATGGCGCAGCGGCACACCGTAGCGCGCGGCAAAGCGCGCCAGGTCGCGCAGCATGTACAGGCCCTTGGCCGGCACCATCATCGGCGAGGCGTTGTGCGTGGCCTGGAAGATGCCGCCCAGCAGCACCGGCTTGTACACCAGCTCGGCGCCGGCCTCGGCGGCGATCTTCGGCAGCTGGGTCCAGGCCAGGTAGGCGGTGGGGCTGCCGAAGTCGAAATAGAACTCGATGCGCTTGCTCATCTCACCACTTCTCCATCCACGGCCGCAGGTCCAGCTCGAAAGTCCAGGCGTCGCGCGGCTGGCGGTGCAGGTGCCAGTAGTTCTCGGCGATGTGCTCCGGGTTGAGGATGCCGTCCTGGTCCTTGCGCGCGTACATCTCGGGGAACGTGGTGCGGATGAATTCGGTGTCGATGGCGCCGTCCACCACCACGTGGGCGACATGGATGTTCTTCGGCCCCAGCTCCCGCGCCATGCTCTGCGCCAACGCGCGCAGCGCATGCTTGGCGCCGGCGAAGGCGGCGAAGTTGGCGGCGCCGCGCAGGCCGGCGGTGGCGCCGGTATAGAGAATGGTGCCGCGGCCGCGCGTGACCATGCGCCGCGCCACCTCGCGCCCGGCGAGGAAGCCGGAGAAGCAGGCCATCTCCCAGATCTTGAAATACTTGCGCGCGGTCTCCTCCAGGATGCTGCACGGCACGTTGGCGCCGATGTTGAACACCAGCACCTCGATCGGCCCGACCTCCTGCTCGATGCGCTGCACCAGCGCCACCACTTCCTCCTCCTTGCGCGCGTCCGCGGCAAAGCCGCGGGCGCGGCCGCCGGCGGCGACGATCTCGTCCACCAGCGGCTGCAGCTTGTCGGCGCTGCGCCGCGTAACGCAGGCGCAATAGCCCTCGCGCGCGAAGCGCTTGGCGATGGCGCCGCCGGTGGCATCGCCGGCGCCGATCACCAGCACCGCGCCCTTGTCGATGTTTCCGCTCATCTCAGTTCACCCGTTCGAGTTTGGCCGGCACATGCTTGTGCCACGGCGTGCCGGCAAGGAAGTCGCGCTGCGTGCAGTCGGTCAGCTCGTTGGGCGCGGCGCCGCGGCGCACCAGCGTGCCGTCGGCCGCGCGGTAGTCCAGCCCGAGGCCGTTGGGCAGGGAGATGTGGCCCGGCTGCATCATCGGCGACACCTCCACCGCGACCTCGACGCTGGCGCGGCGCGTGCTCAGGCGCAACGCGTCGCCGTCGCCGCAACCCAGGGCCTGCGCGTCCTGCGGGCTGATGCGCAGCGCGCCGAAGCGGCCCTTGCGGTGCCAGCCGGCGTCGCGCACCGCGGTGTTGCTGGTCTCGCTGCGGCGCTCGCCGGCGGACAGCACGTAGGGGAACTCGGCATCGCGCGGCAAGGGCTGGCTCTCGATCTTCTCCAGTTCGGCCAGCATCTCCGGCAGGTGCAGGTTGATCTTGTGTTCGGGCAGCCGGATCGCCTGCCAGCTGTCGGCATACTCGCTGTCGGCGAACACCACGCCGGAGGCACTGCTGAGGATCGCCCGGAACAGGCGCTCGCCGGCGAACGGCAGCAGCCCGCCGAAGCCGGCGCGCGCCGCCGCCCTGCGGTTGCCCCGCACGTAGAGCTGCGCCACGCCCCACAGCGCGGCGGCGGACTCCATGCCTTTGGGCAAGGTCGGCCCCAGCGTGCGGTACAGCACCACCGCCGCGTACTTGCCGATGCGCGGCTGGCGCGCCGCGGCCCACAGGAAGGCCAGCGCGAACGCGGTGCGGCCCAGGCGCAGGGCGCGGCGCAGCGGCCGGTAGTCCCGCTCGCCCAGCTCGCCCATGGCCTCGATCAGCCTGGCGTGGATCTCCGCTTCCGGCAGCGTGCCGGGCAGCGGCTCGAACAGCGGCTGGCGCAGGTGGAAAACGTTGCGCGGAAACTCCAGGTTGAAGTACGTGGCCTCGGCCTTCTCGAACTGGCTCGCCGCCGGCAGCACGTAATCCGCCTCGCGCGCCGTCTCGGTCATGGCCACGTCGATCACCACGCTCAACTCCAGTGCGCGCAGCGCCTGGCGCATGCGCTGGCTGTCGGCCAGCGAGTGCACCGGGTTGCCGCTCTCGATCAGCATGGCGCGGTAGCGCTTGGGATGATCGGTGAGGATTTCCTCGGGAATCACGTTGCAGGGAATCAGGCCGATGATGATCTTGGCGTTGGCCACCGGGCTGCGCCGCTCCAGCCGCGGCCCGGCCTTGGCTGCCGCCGCGCCGCCGATGCCGGTCTCGCCCTTGCTGGCCTTGGCCAGCGACAGGAACGGCACCGGCGCGTTGTTGGTGCCCCGGCGCGCATAGTGGCCGGTGAGCATCCACACCAGGCGCTGCAGGTAGCTGCCCAGCGTGGAATGCACGCTCATCTGCAGCCCCAGGTCCTCCAGCACCGAAACGCTGGCGGCGCCGGCGATGCGCCGCGCCACGCGGCGCAGCAGATCCTCGTCGACGCCGCAGAGGCCGGCGTAGCGCGCCACCGGGATGCGCTTGAGCGCCGGCTCGATCTGCGCCAGGCCGGTGGCATGCTCGGCCAGCCAGTCCCGCGCCACAAGGTTCTCCTGCACGATGATCCCGACCAGCGCGGCCAGGCACCAGGCGTCGGTGCCGGGCTTGATCGCCAGGTGGTAGTCGGCCATCTGCGCCGTCTCGCTGCGGCGCGGGTCGATCACGATCAGGCTGCGCTTGGGGTCCTTCTCGATCTCGCGCAGGATCACGCGGGCGCGGGCGAAGCCGTGCGACTGCCAGGGGTTCTTGCCGATGAACAGCGCCACCTCGCAGTGCTCGAAGTCGCCGTGCGTGCCGGTGGCCATCATCTTGCCCTGCACCCAGAACTCGCCGGTCTTCTCCTGCGCCAGCGCGTTGGAGCGGTACTTGTTGCCCAGGGCCTTGAGCGTGCTGTCGCCGTAGCTGCCGCCGAGATGGTTGCCCTGCCCGCCGCCGCCGTAGTACAGGATGCTCTCGCCGCCGTGCTTGCTCTTGATCGCCTGGAACCGGTCGGCGATCTCGCGGATGGCCACGTCCCAGGCGATGGCCTCGTAGCTGCCGTCCGGCCGGCGCCGCATCGGCGAGCGCAGGCGGTCGGCGCCGTTCTGGTACCAGTCCATGCGCTGCGACTTCTCGCACACATAGCCCTGCGACGAAGGCTGCGCGTCGTCGCCGCGGATTTTCGTGATGTGGCGGCCGTCCTCGCCGCCGGTCTGCACTTCCAGGCCGCAGTTGACGCTGCACAGGATGCAGGCGGTCTTGTTCCAGGCGGCGGCTTCATCGGCACTCATCGTCATCTCCTCCCGGCTTGGTCATGCTGCTGCGGCCGGTTGACTCGGCCCTCGCCACACAGTAAGTTCCATTTTGGAACTAGTCAACCGGCGAACAAGCGCCAGCTCGTTCGCCGTCCCCGCGCAGGCGGGGATCCAGTTTTCGCGCAAACCCTTCCACACTCCGGACGGACGCGCGAAAACCAGGGCCCCCGCCTGCGCGGGATGACGCTGGCGAAATGTCATCGCTTTGCCCCGTCGGAGTATTGATCGCCACATGCGCTGGGACGAAATCGAACAAATGCCCTGCTCCATCGCGCGCAGCCTGTCGGTGGTGGGCGACCGCTGGACCCTGCTGGTGTTGCGCGAATGCTTCCTCGGCGTGCGCCGCTTCGAGGATTTCCAGGCGCACCTGGGCATGGCACGCCACCGCCTGGCCGACCGCCTCAATCGCCTGGTGGAAGAAGGCGTGCTGCGCAAGGAGCCGTACCAGCAGCGCCCGCTGCGCCATGAGTACCGCCTCACCGACAAGGGCAAGGATCTCTACCCGGTGCTGCTCAGCCTGGTGCGCTGGGGCGACCGCTGGATGGACCAGGGCCAGGGCCCGCCGGTGGTGTACCGGCACCGCGGCTGCGGCCACATGACCACACCGGTGCTGAGTTGCTCCGAATGCGGCGAGCCGCTGACCGCGCGCGACGTCACACCCATGGCGGGACCGGGATTGCGCAGCGGCAAGACGGAGCAATAGCCCTCCGGCCCCGGCCGTCCTGGCCCGGGGCGGCCGGCCTCGCGCAACACCGCACTGCGCGCAAACCATCCCTGCGGAACAGAAACAGACATTTGTCTATTTCCGTGGAATTGCGCTAGTCTGGCTGCATGACGCCAGCCGCCGGCCGCATGCCACTCCGCCTTGTCGCGTTCTGCCTGCTGGGGCTGCTGCCGTTGGCCCGCGCAGTGGAGCCGGAGCAGCCGGCGCCGGCGTTTGCGGCCCTGGGCGAGCAGCACGGCAAGGTGGTGCTGGTGGATTTCTGGGCCTCCTGGTGCGGGCCCTGCCTGCAGGCGCTGCCGCGCTACGAGGCGCTGCGGCAGGAGCTGCGCCAGCGCGGCTTCGAGGTGATCGGGGTGGACGTGGACCAGCGGCCGCGCGACGGCGAAATGGTGCTGCGGACCCTGCACCTGAGCTACCCGCAGGCGCAGGACCCGCAGGGCGAGCTGGCCGAGCGCTACGGCGTCAGCGGCATGCCGGCGGCCTACCTGATCGACCGCGGCGGCCGCGTGCGGCGGGTGCACGTGGGCTTTGAAAAGAACGATATCGAACCGCTGCGCACGGCGGTCATGCAACTGCTGGAGGAAAAATGACTCGGGAAACGATGCGGGCGATGCGTTGGGGCGTGCTGGCCATCGGCATGACCCTGCTGTGCGGCTGCGGCGCGATGCAGCCGAAGGCCTGGCAGCGCGGCGACCTGGCCCGGCCGGAGATGGCCTGGGACCCGGACCCGGTGGATGCGGCGATCCGCCAGCACACGTTCGAGAGCAAGGAGGCGGCCAGCGGCGGCGCGACCGTCGGCGGCGGCGGTTGCGGCTGCAACTGAGGAACCGCCCATGCCACCGAAGAATGCCGCGGGCGTTCCGCTCAACAACGCCCTGCTCGCTCTCACCGCCTCGGCGCTGGCCATCCCCGGCCTGGGCCGGGCGCAGAGCCTGGCCGAGGACGCGATGCCGGCCGCGCAGCGCGACAGCACCCTGCTCGACTACCGCTTCTCCGACTACCGCGAAGGCCACATCCCGGGCAGCAAGACCTCCAACGGCCAGGACAGCGAGCGCTACGATGTGGAGTCGCACCAGTTCCGCGTCGCCAGCCAGCTCGGCCCGCGCACCGATGTCAGCGCCGACCTGGTGGTCGAGACCATGAGCGGCGCCTCGCCCTGGTTCATCATCCCCAACGCCAAGGGCGCGCCGGTGCAGGTGATGAGCGGCGCCTCGATCCACGACTTCCGCCAGGCCATCCAGCTGCGCGCCAACCAGCGCTTCGGCGCGGTCACCGGCAGCCTGCTCGCCGGCTACTCCAGCGAGCGCGACTACCGCGGCGCCAACGGCGGCGTGGAAGGCAGCTGGGACTTCAACAACCGCCTGACCACGCTCAGCGGCGGCCTGGGCTACACCTACGACGTGCTGCAGCCCACCGAGGGGCAGTCGGCCCGCTTCCCCACGCGCATCGCCCAGGCGCACAACGATGAGGGCAACGCCTTCGTCGGGCTGGCGCAGGTGCTGGGCGAAGAGACGGTGGTGCAGACCAGTGTCAGCTTCACCTACCAGAACGGCTATCTGTCCGATCCCTACAAGCTGGCCTATGTCGCCGGCAACACCGTCAGCGACAGCCGCCCCGGCAACCGCCGCAAGCTGGCCTGGACCACGCGCCTGCGCCAGAACCTGCCGGCGCTGGATGCCAGCGTGCACCTGGACTACCGCTACTACCACGACGACTGGGGCATCACCGCGCACACCGCCGAGCTGGCCTGGTACCAGAGCCTGCCGCGCAACTGGGCGCTGGTGCCGCGGCTGCGCTGGTACACGCAGAGCCAGGCCGATTTCTACCAGCCTTACTACAACGCGCAGCAGGACAACGGCCTGTATTCCAGCGACTATCGCCTGTCGCCGTTCGGCGCACTGAGCGAAAGCCTGGGCCTGTACAAGCGCCTGGGCAGCTGGAACCTGAGCCTGCGCTACGAGCACTACGCCAGCGGCAGCGCCTATTCGATCCGCCGCATCGAGGTGGAGAACCCGGCGCTGGTGCATTTCCAGATGGTTTCGGCCGGCGTCGCCAAGACCTTCTGAGCGGGATTCCGGCGCGCGCCGCTTCATGCGATAACAGCGCATGGAATGCTTCAGCTATGCCTTCAAGGCCATGGGCGGCCCGTGCGAACTGCGCCTGTACGCGCCGCAGCGGCCGCACGCCGACGCCTATGCCGCGGCGGCCAGGGCCGAGATCCTGCGGCTGGAGGAAAAGTACTCGCGCTACCGCGAGGACAGCGCCACCAGCCGCATCAACCGCAGCGCCGGCAACACCGGCGGCGTGGAACTGGACGCCGAGAGCGCGGCACTGCTCGACTACGCGCACACCGCCTGGGAGCAGAGCGGCGGACTGTTCGACATCACCTCCGGCGTGCTGCGCCGGGTGTGGGATTTCAAGGCGCGGAGAGTACCGGCGCAGGGTGAGATCGACGCCGTCCTGCCGCTGGTCGGCTGGGGCCGGCTGCGCTGGAACAGGCCGCGCCTGGTGCTGCCGCTGCCCGGCATGGAGCTGGACTTCGGCGGCTACGTCAAGGAGTACGCCGCCGACCGCGCGGCGCAGGCGGCGCGCGAAGCCGGCGCACGGCACGGCCTGGTCGAACTGGCCGGCGACATCGCGCTGATCGGCGCGCACCCGGACGGTGCGCCCTGGCTCATCGGCGTGCGCCACCCACGCGCGCCGCAGCAGGCGCTGGCCAGCATCGCGCTGGGCGAAGGCGCCATCGCCAGCAGCGGCGACTACGAGCGCTGCTTCGAGGTCGACGGCGTGCGCTACAGCCACCTGCTCGATCCGCGCAGCGGCTGGCCGGTACGCGACGGCCTGGCGGCGGTGAGCGTGGCGGCGCCGCAGTGCCTGGTCGCCGGCACCGCCTGCACCATCGCCATGCTCCACGACGCGGACCAGGGCCGCCGCTGGCTCGGCGCGCTGGGATTGCGCCACCTGTGCGTGGACCAGGTCGGCGTGACGGACGGTACGCTGCAGCACGACCGCGCCGCCCCGGTCACGCTGCCGGGCACGCCACCGGGACCCGGCTGAGCGCCCCGCGACGGGGCAGGGCTTTGGCATGGGATGTCAAGCGGCGCCGCCCTCGCCGGCCGATTCTTGCAGCAGCCGCCGCGGCTGCGGCCGGCGCCAACGACAGACAGGGGACAGCGGCATGCGTCAGGCACGGATCGGCGGTTGGGCAGTCTGCGTACTGGGAGCGGCCATGGCCGGTTGCGGCAGCTCGCAGGCGCCGTCCGGCGGCGCGGCGCAGGCGACGCTGCCGTCCGGCGCCCTCTGCGTGCTGCACAGCCCGCGGCTGCAGACCGGCACCAGCCCGACGCTGACCATCGACGGCATCACCTACACCCGCAGCCACCAGGTGGACGCGCCCGGGCCGCTGGAACGGCCGCTGGCCAGCCCCGGGCCGCAGCCGGCGGGCGCCTGCAATGGTAACAGCCGGTATCGCTTCGGCAGCGGCCTGTACGACACTACCGGGCCGGTCGGCGGCAACCCCACCGGCCATGCCGACATGTTCGGCATGGTGGCGCCGCCGCAGGTGCCCAACGGCATCCACCTGCGCCTGTATGCCCGCGCCTTCGCCATCGAATCGCCGTGCAACGGCAAGCGCCTGGCTTTCGTCTCGGACGACGTCGGCGCGCTGTCCGGGCTGGTGCACCAGGAGGTGCTCAAGAGCATCGCCGCCGACAGCATACTTAGCCAGTACTACAACACCGACAACGTCATGCTGTCCGCCACCCACACCCACACCGCCGGCGGCGGCTACGGCGTGCCGGTGCTGCCCGACCTGTCCTCGACCCTGCCGGAACTGCTCAACAACCCGCTGGTGTGGGTGGAGAGCCTGATCTTCAGCAACGCCGACTACGACAACGACAACGTCAAGGCCATCGTCGGCGGCATCACCCAGGCGATCCGCCGCGCCCACGCCAACCTCGAAGCGCACCCGGACAGCGCCGCCATCCGCCTGTCGGTGAGCGAACTGCTCAACGCCAACGTCAACCGCTCGCCGCCGGCCTACCAGCAGGACGCGCCATCGGAGCGCGCGCAGTACGTGGACCAGAACGGCCATGACGTCAATGTCGAAAAGCGCTTCGTGCAGCTCAACCTGGTGCGCAACGACGGCAGCGTGGCCGGCGTCATCAACTGGTTCGCGGTGCATCCCACCTCGATGGGCAATCACGCCCTGCTGCTGTCCAGCGACAACAAGGGCTACGCCTCGCTCGGCTTCGAGAAGCTGATGGGCACGCACTATGCCGCGGATGCCGGCGCGCCGGACGGCGGCGACAACTTCGTCGCCGCCTTCGCCCAGACCGACGAGGGCGACACCGTGCCGGACCTGTACGTGTTCGACCCCGACACCAGCGGCGGCAACGGCCCCGGCCAGGGCGTGCCCTACCGCTACCGCGGCGGCAGCGACGATCCCTACAACTTCAACGAGCCCGGCTACCGGCGCGGCCAGCAGGAGGCCACCGCCATTTCCGGCACCAAGCAGCTGGCGCAGGCGCTGAGCGAGATGACGCAGGGCAGCGCGCTGAGCGGCCCGGTCGACTACCGCTTCTTCTACGCCGACTTCAGCCACGACGCCATCACCGACCCGGTGATCCTGGCCGGCCTGAGCTACGCGGACGAGCCGGCCGCGCTGTACACGCCGGCCAAGACCACCTGCGGCACCGGCATGGGCATCGGCTTCGGCGCCGGCGGCGTCAACGGACCCGGCCCGCTCGCCGCCGGCTATGTCTGCGTCGCCGACGCGCCCGTGCCCTACCAGCAGCAGATCCGCAACGGCTACAACGGGCTGTTCAACGGCAC
The DNA here is from genome assembly GCA_964451925.1 of uncultured Nevskia sp. Lineage (GTDB taxonomy): Bacteria > Pseudomonadota > Gammaproteobacteria > Nevskiales > Nevskiaceae > Nevskia. Next base: position 10,182 of record CAYVKA010000045.1, read on the forward strand.
CGAGTCGCTGACGCTGGAGCAGAACGACCAGCCCCTGACCATCCCCTTCCCCAGCGTGCTGGCCACCGCCACGCTGGCGCCGCTGCTGTGCACGGTGAAGAACCTGGAATCGCAGTACGCCTGCCAGAACGAAAAGCCGGTACTGATCAGTTCGGAGAAGGACCCGGTGCCGCTGCAGATCTTCCGCATCGGCAACCTGGCGATTCTCGGCGTGCCGTTCGAGGTGACCACCATGGGCGGCCGCCGCCTGCGCAAGACGGTGCTCGACGCGCTCAGCCCGGTGGGGGTGGACACGGTGGTCATCGCCGGCCTGTCCAACGACTACCTGCACTACATGACCACGCGCGAGGAATACTCGGCGCAGATGTACGAGGGCAACTCCACCTATGCCGGGCCCTGGCAGCTGGCCGCCACGCAACAGGAGGCGCGCAAGCTGGCGCTGAGCCTGGCCGCCGGTCAGCCGGCGCCGGCGGGGCTGCCGGCGATGAGCTTCAGCCTCGGCCCGGACGCGCCGGTAACGGTGGACGCGCCGGCCTCGTTCGGCAAGGTGGTGAGCGACGCGGCGAAGAACTACACCCAGGGCGACACCGTGGACGTCAGCTTTGTCGCCGGCTATCCGGGCAACGACCTGAAGACCATGTCCTCGTACCTGTATGTCGAGCGCCAGAACGCGCAGGGCGGCTGGGAGGTGGCCGGCCGCGACGGCCAGCCGGAGCTGAACTTCGTCTGGAACGCCAGCTCCAACCTGCTCAGCACCGAGCTGAACCGCGCCGGCCCCTCCACCGCCGAGGCGCTGTGGAAGATCCCGCTGGACACGCCGCCGGGCACCTACCGCATCCGCCATGAAGGCGTGTCGCGCCTGTCGGCCAGCCAGCCGGCGCAACCCTACGAGGGCATCAGCAGCCCATTCCAGGTCAGCGGCAGCGCGGCGGCCTGCCCCTGAAGGCGTGGCCGCGGCGCCGCGGACCGCTTCACACCGGCAGTTCCAGGCTCAGCTGCTCGAAGCGCAGATCCGCGTTTTCCAGATCGGACAGGAACGGGTGCGCGCCGCCGTAGCGTTCCTCCAGCGCGCCGCTGCGCGCATACAGCCAGCACAGCTTGAGCATCTGGCGGCTCAGCTCGCGGTGCAGGCCGTCGACGTATTCGGCCGCCGCGTCGGCCGGGTCGAGAATCTCCGACAGGCGCGTCCACGCGTCGCATTCCTGCCGCAGCAGCTGCTCGCGCAGGCGCTGCAGCTGCCGCGTGCCGGCCGGGGTCGACAGGGTTTCAGGTAAGGTCATATGCAAGTGCGCCATGATCGGGACCTGGACGACGGACGTCTCAGGCGGCGTCCCAGCCAGCCGGCTGACGCGACATCCACTGCGCCGCCCGGCGCGGCGGCGGCATGGCGGCGTAGTCGGGCTCCTCGCGCCGGCGCGCCGGCGCGCTATCGCCGTGGCCGCAGGCCGTGGCGACGACGAAGGCCAGGTCCATCAGCTCGCTGCGCGGCAGCGAGCGCGGGCCGTGGCGCGCACCGCCGGGTGCTTCGGCGGACAGCAATGCGCCCGCGCCGGGCTCTTCGCCGCGGCACAGCTGCACGCGGCCCGACTCGAGCAACAGGCGGATGCCGTCGAACAGTTGCTGCGGCTGCGGCCGCAGCGGCTGCAGCCTGGCCAGCAGCGGCTGCAGCGGAACGGCCAGCCCGCGATGGCTGGCCAGCTGGTTCAGCAGTTGCTGCATCCACGCGTCCGCATGGTCATTGCGCATCGGTATTCCCCCCCATTGCCGGAGCGCGGCGAACTTGCTGTCGCGCCACGCTCCACGTTGTGCCGGCGTGCGGCGGCAGGCTGATATTCGGCCGTCTTCCGGCACAAATCGCCACCGAACGGCAACGAAATGGGAACGGGCCGCAAGTGGCGGAATGCGCGGCAAAATTTGGCCGCGCGGCAGGGGTGCCCGGCAAAGCGGGGAGCGCCGACGGAGGCAACGCGGCCAGCGCCGGGCGCGCCGCGGCGCCTGGCGATCGGAGTTCGCGGCCGCGGCCGCGATCAGGGAGGATGCAGCGCTTCAGGCCGGCGCGTGCCCTCGCGGGCACGCGCGCCTGGACAACTTCAGGGCACCGAGACGAATGCCGGAACGCGGATCGGCCGGATGCTGTTGGGCCGTGCCGCGGCCTTGTTGGCGCCGTCGAGCCCGGGCAGGGTCGCACCGCTCGCGGCGCCCGGCTGATCCGCCGAACCGGAAGCGGCCTGCGGTGCGGCGAGCGCCGGCAACGCGGGCAGCGTGTTCATGCCGGGCGCCGCGGCGACGAAGCCGGGCACCGCCGCCGCGGGCGCCTGGCCGGACGCCGCCGGCACCGGTACCGTCGGCAGCGTTGCCGCAAGCGACGCGGTGGACGACAGCAGCAGCGACATCAACAACATGCCACGGCGGATTACGGCTTGTGTGTTCATATCGCCTCTCTTGATGCTCTTCATATCGACCTTCCCTGCTACGCGTTCTATGCTAATCCAGTGTGTACAGGCGGACCACTACCTCTTGTAAGAACCGGCGCCGCCACGTCCGCCAAGCAGCGCGGCGCCCTGGTTGTACAGATCCTGGCGGTCATCGTCGTGTGAAGCGCTGATGGCCGACAGCGCCGCGACCAGCTGCTGACGGTGGCTCTCGCCCGGCTCGTCGGCATACGCGGTCTCGGCCTGCAGCAGCGCCAGCCGCGACGGCCAGTCGTTGTCCGGCTCCACCGAATCGAGCGCGGCCGTGGTCAAGCCGTGCGCCGCATTGCGCGCTTCCGCGGCGCGGCCCAGCGCCAGGTCGGCGTTGGCCAGCATGTAGGCGATGACCTGCGCCATCGGCGCCGAAGCGCCCAGATCCTGCTGCGCCTGCTGCAAGGCGGCGCTGAGTCGGGCGCGCGCCTCGGCGTGCTGCCCCACGCGCTCCAGCACATAGCCCAGGTTGAAGGCTTCGGACAGCGTGCGCTGCTGCCGCGGGCCGTGCAGCCGCAGCGTCAGCTCATAGGCCTGGCTGAAGATCTGCACGCCCCGCGCCCAGTCCTTGCGGTTCATGGCCCAGGAGCCCAGCTCGTCCAGCGCCTGCTCCTTGTAGATGTTGTCGGCGCCCAGCGCCTGGTCCAGCCCCGGCAGCACTTCCTCGATCAGGCGCTCGCCTTCGGGGTCGGGCGGCGACTCGGTATCCATCGCCTCGGCCAGCTCCAGCTTGTCGATCAGCACCTGGGTGTGGGCCGGGCCGAGCGAGGCAACGTCACCGGCGAGGCGCTCGCGCATCACCGCCACCGCCTTGGGCGCGTCGCCGGTCTGCTCCAGCGTGAACGCATAGTCCTTGCGCAGCGCGGCCAGCAGTTCCAGGCGCTCCTGCGGCAGCTCGGTGCTGTCCTGCGCCTGCGCTGCGCTGAGGGCCAGCGCCTGCTCGTCGAACTTGCGCGCAGCGCGGTAGTCGCCGGCCTGGATGGCCAGCTTGCCGCGCACGAAATCGAGCAGCTTCTGCACTTCCTGCGAGTCGTACGGCGCGCCGCGCAACGCCGCCTCGATCTGGCCGAGGCGCGCGGTGGCCGGCTTGAGCTGGCCGTCATCGACCATGCTCATGACCTGCAGGATGTCGGCCGCCACCGCCTCGTTGCCGTGCGGCGGGCCCAGCTGGTGGAACAGCTGCGCCGACCGGGCATATTGATCGGCGGCATCGGCGTAGGCGCCGACATGGCTGTAGGCGCGCGCCGCGGTCAGGTGCACGATGGCCGCGACCTGCGGCTGCCCGGCCAGCTTGCGGTCGATGTCGCCGGCGGAGCGGCGCACCGCTTCCAGCACGGTCACGTCCTTCTTGCCGGTCAGCACCGGGTCGGCGGCCGACAGCAGGTCGCTGACCAGGAAGCCGTTGATCACCTCGGCACGCTGCCGCTCCTCGTCGGCGACGCGGCTGGCGTTCTGCGCGGCGTGCTCGGCAACCAGCGCGCGATGCAGATAGACCGAACCGGTGACGAAGCCGATCACCACCGAGATCGCCAGCCCCAGCGCCCACGGCCGCCGCGCGTGGGTCAGCTCCAGCTCGCGCCGCAGCCGCGCCTCGGCCTCGGCCGCGCGCTGCTCCGCCGCCGCCTGCACCCGGCGCTGTTCCAGGCCCTCCAGCAGCGTGGCCAGTTCCATTGCGGTCTGGATGCGGCGCGCCGGGTCGCCGTGCGTGGCGGCGGCGATGTCGGCACGCAGCAGCGGGTCGTCGATATCGTGTTCCCAGCCGGTCGCCATCGGCTTGCGCAGATCGCCCGCCAGCACCTGGTACAGCAGGATGCCGAGCGCATACACATCCGCCGAAGGCATCGGCAGGTGACCGGCCAGCACTTCGGGCGGCATGTACAGCAAGGTGCCGGAGTTGCTCTCGCCGATGGCCGGCAGCGTGGCGCCGAGGCGGGTCATGCCCAGAGCCTCGATCTGCTGCGGGTCGAGCATGCGGCCGCAGCCGAAATCGGTCAGCCGCGCCCGCCAGCCGCCGGCGTCGTCCGGCTCGATCAGCAGGTTGGCCGGCTTGAGGTCCTTGTGCATCACCCCCACGCCGTGCGCCGCCGCCACCGCCCGCACCGCCTGCAGCATCAGCGCAACACGCTGCGGGCGCGACATCTGCTGCAGCGCGTCGCTGCCCTGCGACCACTCCAGCCAGTTGAGGCCGCCATATTCGCACTCGAGGAAAAACGGCGGCTCCTCGAAATTCCACTCGTACAGCTTGATGATGCCCGGATGCGGCCCGAGCAGCTCGCCCAGCACCCGTGTCAGCGTCGCCTCACGCTTCAGCGCGGCGAGGCGGTAACCGCTGTGGGCGAACTTGAAGACCCGCCGCTCGCGCGTCTTCTCGTGGCTGGCCAGCCACACGTCGGAACCGTCGGCGCTGGCGAGCAGGCGATCCAGCCGCCACTGCGGACGGCTCGGCACCGCGTCCCCGGCCTTCATCTGCAGGCGCGGCTCTTCGTTGACGCGGATCGCCTTGCGCGTGGCCGGCGTGGCGAAACGGTAGCCGATGCGGTGAACGGTGACGATCATGCGCTGGTCCTGGTCGCCGATGGCACGGCGCAGCTTGCCCACCGCGTTGGTCAGCGCCTTCTCGACCACGATGACGCCGGGCCACAGGAAGCCGAACAGCTCCTCCTTGGTGACCACTTCGCCGGCATGGCGCAGCAGCACGCCGAGTATCTCGAGCGGCTTGGGCTCGATCTCGACCACGGTGTTGCCGACCGTGAGCTGCCAGCGGCCCTCGTCGAACAGGACGTTGCCGAAGCGCCAGATGTATTCCGTGTCCGCCGCCTCCTGCTGCGCAGGCGCGGCGACCATTCCCGCTAGCCCCATTGATGTTCCGTTCGAACCGTGTTTCCCCGCTGCCAAGCCGGTTCTATACGTGTGCCCAGCCCTAGACTAGCGGCTTCGCGCCGATTGCAACATGGGAGAAACACGCTAGCGCAACGGCCTCAGGCTGCGTCGCGGGCGGCCCGCGCCGGTGCTGACGCAATAGCACAAGCCACTGAATAAATTGATAAATACAACCGCGCCGCGACTGCAGATCGAGGACTGCGGAAGATGCCCCGCAAGCGCCCTTGGCAGCGCCGGCCGCGGCATTCGTTTCCAAATCGTTGCCGTTGCGTGGTCATTGCGTGACCATTTTTCCGGCCTGCGCTGCTAGCGTGCCTTTCCATAGGGCGGCGGGAGCGAAACTGTCATATGCCCGGGAACGGGCCGGCAGCGCCGGGCGATCCTTCGGCGTCATTGCCCCGCCATTGCTGTGGATTTTTTTCCTGCTTTGGGGTGCCAAGACAATGTTCAGCTTTTCCATGGTGCGCTGCCAGAAGGCGGTTCTGGCGACGGCTTTACTGTGTGCCACCGCCGCGATGCAGCCCGTTCCGGCCCTGTCCGCGTCGGGCTGGGTCAGCACCGCCAGCAAGGGGCTGCAGCCGCGCAACGCCACCTCTCTCGGCGCGCTGCCGCCGAGCACGGTGCTGAATCTGGTGCTCGGGCTGAACCCGAGCAACAAGAGCGCCTTCGACCAGATGGCGCGGCGCGTCAACACCCCGGGCGACCCGCTGTACGGCAGCTTCTATACGCCGCAGCAGTTCAACGCCGCGTTCGCGCCGACGGCGTCGCAGGCCCAGGCGGTGGTCGACTACCTCAACGCCAACGGCTTCAGCGACGTGCAGCTGGCGCCGAACCGGCTGATCATCACCGCCTCCGCCACCGCCGCGGCGGTGCAGAGCGCGTTCAACACCCGGCTGGTGCAATACAGCCAGACCTGGAACGGCAGCACCTCCACCATCTACGTCAACACCAGCGACGCCCAGGTGCCGACGGCCCTGGGCGGCATCGTCGCCTCGGTGGTCGGCCTGAGCAACATCGTCAACAGCACCACCCACCTGGCGCGCAAGACCGACAACGCCGCCGCGCCCGCGGCCGGCGCGCCGTCGCTGCCGCCGGTGACCCTGGGGCCGCTGGACTTCCAGAAGGCCTATGGCGCCACCGGCACCGCCAGCGGCGGCCATACGCCGATCGCCATCTTCGCCTCCGGCAACGAGGACCAGACGGTCAAGGACCTGCGCCTGTACGAGAAGAACTACGGTCTGGCGCAGGTGCCGGTCGACGTGGTGGATGTCAATAACGGCAACGAGGTGGCGCAGAACGGCGGCCTGGTCGAGTTCGACATGGACACCCAGACCTCCACCGGCTTCGCCGGCGGCGTATCGCATCTGTATATCTACACCACGCGCGCGCTGGACGACCCGGACCTGATCGTGCTGTTCAACCGCTTCGTCACCGACGACCTGGCCAAGGCCGGCAGCGCCTCGTTCGGCGGCTGCTCGGTGTTCGAACTGCTGGACGGCGCGATGACCACCGAGGACAACATCTTCGAGGCCGCCGCGCTGCAGGGCCAGACCGTGTTCTCCTCCACCGGCGACACCGGCATCACCTGCCCGGCGCCGGTGATCGGCGGCATCAGCAACGGCGTGCCGGACAGCGGCCCGATCCCCGACACCAACTATCCGGCCTCGTCGCCGTGGGTGGTCGGCGCCGGCGGCACCACGCTGTTCGTCAATTCCGACGGCACCTACAACACTGAGGTGGCCTGGAACGCCGGCGGCGGCGGCATCGCCGCGGTGGCGCAGCTCGGCCCGGGCTACTCGCCGTCCTGGCAGCAGCCGGTATTGCCGGTCTCGATCGCCGACCCGACCGGCGTCACCGGCTTGCTGCTCGGCCCCGGCCTGCTCGGCAAGGGTATCCCCGACGTGGCCATGGACGGCGACGCCATCCTGTCGCCGGCCGCCTTCTACAACAACGGCAGCATGACCAGCAACGGCGGCACCAGCCTGTCCTCGCCGCTGTCGCTCGGCGCCTGGGCGCGCATCCAGTCGGCGCACGGCAACGCCCTCGGCTTCGCCGCACCGGTGCTGTACGCGCTGGCCACGCCGGGCACGCCGACTTCGAGCGTCAACGGCTTCAACGACATCATCGTCGGCACCAACGGCGGCTACTTCGCCACGCCGGGCTGGGACTACACCACCGGCCTGGGCAGCTTCAACATCGCCGCGATGAACCCGCTGATCGCGACGCCGAGCGGCAGCTCCAGCTCCTCGTCGTCCGGCGGCGGCTCGTCGAGCAGCAGTTCGTCCAGCTCCTCCTCCAGCAGCAGCTCCTCGTCCTCCGGCTCCAGCTCCTCGTCCGGCAGCAGCGGCGCCGCGTCGTCGAGCGGCGGCAGCTCGGGCGGCGGCTCGTCCGGGGCTTCGAGCGGCTCCAGCAGCGGCGCCTCGTCGGGCAGCTCCAGCGGCGGCGCGCAGGCGCCGGTGGCCGCGCTGCAGGCCACGCCGGTCAGCGGCACCACGCCGCTGGCGGTGAGTTTCGACGCTTCGGCTTCGCGCGATCCCAACAGCGGCGGCAGCATCAGCAGCTACCGCTTCAACTTCGGCGACGGCTCGGCCGCGGTATCGCAGAGCTCGCCCACCATCAGCCACACCTACAGCAGCGCCGGCTCCTTCAGCGCCAGCGTGACCGTCACCGACAGCGAAGGCGGCAGCGCCTCGGCTTCGGCGGTGATCAGCGCGCAATCGCCGCAGGCCGACACGCCGTCGCCGTCCCTGGCGGTGTCGAGCACCAGCGGCGCGGTGCCGATGCTGGTGAAGTTCGACGCTTCCGGCTCGACCGACGCCAAGGGCAGCATCAGCAGCTACAGCTTCAACTTCGGCGACGGCTCGGCCGCGGTGTCGCAGAGCACGCCCACCACCAGCCACACCTACACCGCGGCCGGCAACTACAACGCCTCGGTGACGGTGACCAACAGCTTCGGCAACAGCGCGGCGGCCTATGTCGCCATCCAGGTCAGCACCAGCGTGTCGGTGACGCCGGCCAGCGGGCCGGTGGCGGAACTGGTGGTAAGCCCGACCTCGGGCGCGGCGCCGCTGACGGTGAGCCTGGACGGTTCGCACTCGTATGATTCCAACAGCGCGAACAGCATCACCAGCTACACCTTCAGCTTCGGCGACGGCAGCGCCGCGGTGACGCAGAGCAGCCCCAGCGTGAGCCACGTCTACACCCAGCCGGGCGACTACAACCCGAGCCTGACCGTCACCGACAGCGCCGGCAACCAGTCGGCGGCGGTGGTCGCCAGCATGCGGGTCCTGCCCGGCACCGCCAACGGCCCCGCCAGCGGAACCGCTGCCGGCGGCGCCACCGGCGGTGGTGCGTTCAGCCCCGCGATGCTGCTGCCCCTGCTGCTCGGCGCCGTGCTGCGCCGGCGGCGCACACCCGCCGGCCGCTAAGGCCAGGCAACCCAAGGGGCGGCCGCAAGGCCGCCCCTTTTTTTTGGCTCAGGCCGCCGCGACCGGCAGCGACACGATCACGCGCAGGCCGGGCCCGTTGTCGGCCAGTTCCAGGCCGGCTTCGTGCAGCCCGGCCACCGCTGCCACCAGGCTCAGCCCAAGGCCGTTGCCGGGCGTGGTGCGGCTCTGCTCCAGGCGGTAGAAACGCTGCAGCACCTTGCCGCGCAGCGCCTGCGGGATGCCCGGGCCATCGTCGGCGACCACCACTTCGATGCGTCCTTCGCGCCGCCGCGCGCGCAGCTCCACCCGGGCGCCCGCCGGCGCATAGCGCACGGCGTTCTCCAGCAGGTTGGCGAACAGCTGCGTCAGCAGTTCGCGGTCGCCGCGCAGGCGCAGGCCGGCTTCGATGTCGCTGGCCAGCGTCTGCTCCTTCTCTTCCAGCGCCGGCTGGTAGACCTCCACCACCGTGTGCAGCAGCTCGTCCAGCTCGACGCCGGCGAAGCCGGCGCGGCGCGCGCCGCTTTCGACCTGCGCGATGCGCAGCAGCGCGCCGAAGGTGTCGAGAATGGTGTCGATGTCCTTCAGCGTCGCTTCCAGCACCGCCTGGAAGGCCTGCTCGTCGCCGCCGCGGCGCTGCGCCAGTTCCAGGCGCTGGCGCAGCCGCGTCAGCGGCGTGCGCAGGTCGTGGGCGATGTCGGTGGAGACCTGGCGCAAGCCTTCCATCAGGGTCTGGATGCGGTCGAGCATGGCATTGAGGCTGGCCGCCAGGTGGTCGAATTCGTCGCCGCTGCCGCTCGCCGGGATGCGCCGCTTCAGGTCGCCGCCGACGATGTCGCGGCTGGTCTGGCTCACCGTTTCGATCTTGCGCAGCACCCCCAGGCTGGCCGCGGCGCCGCCGCCCAGGGCCAGCAGCATCGCCAGCCCGGTGCCGAGCAGGAAGGAGCGCTCCACCAGTTCGCGCATTTCGTGCAATTGATGGCTGCTCAGGCAGACCATCAGGTAGGAACCGTCGGCCAGCACCACGCCGTAGCCGCGGATGCCGCTGAGGGCCTGGCGCTGATGCTCGGTGCGCCCGGGCCACTCGCGCACGCCCGGCAGCGGCTGCACCGCCGGCAGGTTGCCGGCCAGCACCTTGCCGGACGCATCCTGCAGCAAATAGAAGTAGCCGGGAGCGCGCCCGACCATGTCCTGCACGATGCCGCGCACCGAGTCCGGCCCGCGGGCCCTGGCGTCGGCCTGGATCTCGGCCAGCTCGCTGGCCACGGTGGCGTCGATCTGCTGGTCCATGAAGCGGGTGATGGCCCAGAACACCACGCCGAACAGCACCAGGAAGCTGGCGCCGGTGAGCCCCGCGTAGAGCAGGGTCAGGCGGAAGCTGGAGGTGCGGAACAGCCTAGGGTATTGCACGCAGGCAGTAACCGGCGCCGCGCACGGTGTGGATCAGGCACAGCGGATAGCCCTTGTCGATCTTGCTGCGCAGGCGGCTGATGTGGCTTTCCACCACGTTGGTGTGCGGATCGAAGTGGAAGTCCCACACCCGCTCCAGCAGCATGGTGCGCGTCACCACCTGGTCGGCGTGGCGCATCAGGAATTCGAGCAGGCGGAATTCGCGCGGCTGCAGGTCGATGGCCTGGCCGCCGCGCTGCACGCTGCGCGTCAGCAGGTCCATTTCCAGATCGGCCACCTTCAGGCGCGTGTCCTGCACCGCGCGGCGCGGCCTGCGGCCCAGCGCCGCGACGCGCGCCGCCAGCTCGGAAAAGGCGAAGGGCTTGACCAGGTAGTCGTCGGCGCCGGCGTTGAGGCCGTTGACGCGGTCGTCGATGCCGCCCAGCGTGGTCAGGAACAGCACCGGCACCTCGACGCCGCCGCCGCGCAGCGTGCGCACCAGGCTCAGCCCGTCCAGCCCCGGCAGCATGCGGTCGACGATCAGCAGGTCCCAGTCCTGGCCGGCGGCCTGGAACAGGCCGTCGCGGCCATCGCGCGCAAGGGCCACGTTGTGCCCGGCCTCCTGCAGCCCCTGCGTCACATAATGGGCGCTCTCGGCATCGTCCTCGACCAGCAGTATCCTCACCCTGCACTCCTTGCCAATCCGTCCTTATTCCCCAAGCGGCGGCCGATGGTCAAGTTGCGGTTCCGTAATGTTGCGCCCAAAACCACGCAAGCTGCACTGCTCTAGGCTGATCCCACGATGCGCCGGAAAACCCGCCCCGCCCGCTGGCTGCTGTCGGCCACCGCCCTGACCACCCTGGCCGCCCTGGCTACCCTGGGCGGCTGCGCCAGCTATTCGGCGCTGCCGCTGGACCGCCAGGCGCGGCCGGCGGACAGCATCGCCCAGCTGCACCAGCCGCCGGCGGCGCTGCCGGCGCGCCTGGGTGTGGACGACATCGCCATGCTGGCCCTGCTCAACAACCCCGACCTGCTCGCCGCCCGCGCCCAGCGCGGCGTGGCGCAGGCGCAGCTGCTCAGCGCCGGCATACCGCCCAACCCCTCGCTCAGCGCCAGCTATGGCTTCCTGCTGGGCGGCGCGGGCACCACCGGGGCGCTGACCGCCGGCCTGTCGCAAGACATCAAGTCGCTGGTCACGCTGTCGGCCAAGCGCTCGGCGGCGCGGCAGTCGGCGCGCGAGGTGGACGCCAGCCTGCTGTGGCAGGAGTGGCAGACCATCGGCAAAGCGCGGCTGCAGGCGGTGGACCTGATCGAGGGCGAACGCCAGCGCCGCCCGCTGCAGCAGCAGCTCGACATGCTGCAGGACCGGCTGGAGCGCAGCCGCCAGGCCCTGGCCCAGGGCGACAACACCCTGTCCGCCCTGGTGCCGGAACTGAGCGCCGCCGCCGATGTGCGCAAGCAACTCGACGACCTCGAGCGGCTGCAGGAAACGCGGCGCCGCGACCTGGATGCCTTCCTCGGCCTGGCGCCGCAGGTGCAGCTGCCGCTGGACGAAGACCTGAGCCTGCCGCCAGTCGACGCCGACGCGGTGGCGCAGGCGCTGCCCAGCCTGCCCGACCGCCGCCCGGACCTGGTGGCGCTGCAGCTGGGCTATGCCGCGCAGGAGGAGAAAGTGCGCGCCGCCATCCTGGCGCAGTTCCCGATGCTGTCGCTGGGCGTCACCGGCGGCCACGACAACAGCGACGTCCGCACCCTCGGCCCGCAGATCACCATCGACCTGCCGCTGTTCGACCGCAACCAGGGCAACATCGCCGTCGAGCGCGCCACGCGCCAGCAGCTGCACGACGAGTTCGGCGCGCGCCTGGCCGCGGCGCGCAGCGAGGTGCAGGCGCTGCTGGCCGACCAGACCCTGCTGCAGCAGCAGTACGCCGGCAAGCAGGCGCAACTGGCCGAGCTGCAGCGCACCGCGCAGATCGCCGACCAGGCGTTCCGCAGCGGCGACCTGGACGAGCGCAGCTACATCGACCTAGTCACAGCCCGCAACGCCAAACAACAGGAAACCCTTGCCATGGAACAGAGCCTCCTGCAACAGCAGGTGGCCATCGCCACGCTGATCGGCGCCGGCATGCCGCCGCTTTCGTTCGACCACGCCGGGGACGCGCCGTGAGCCGCCGTCTCGCCGCGCTGGCCGGCCTGCTGCTGTGCGGCATGGCCGCCGCCGACCCGGGCCCCAGCGTGCTGGTGCAGGTGCAGCCGCCGCAGCGCGGCGCGCTGCCCGACCTGGTGATCGCCTACGGCAGCGCCACGCCGGCCATCAACGGCGGCATGACGCTGAGCGTGCAGGCCGAAGGCCGCGTCATGCGCATCGCCGTCACCCCCGGCGAGGCGGTGCGCGCCGGCCAGCCGCTGCTCGAATTCCACCTGTCGGCCGCCGCCACCAGCACCTACGAGCAGGCCATGACTGCGCTGAAACTGGCGCAGCAGGAGCAGGCGCGCACCCAGCGCCTGCTGGCGCAGCAGCTGGCGACCAAGGACCAGCAGGCGCAGGCCGACAAGGCGGTGTCCGATGCGCAGGCGGCGCTGACCGCGCTGGAGCAGGAGACCGGCGGCAAGCCGCAGCAGGTGGTCAGTGCGCCGTTCGACGGCGTGGTCAGCGCCATCCCGGTGGCGCAGGGCGACCGCGTGCAGCCCGGCACGGCGCTGGTCACGGTCACGCGCAGGAGCGGGCTGGTGGTCACCGTCGGCGTCGAACCGTCGCAGCGCGGCCGCCTCAAGCTGGGACAGGCGGTGCAGCTGCAGCCGCTGCTGGAAGGCGAGCCGGCGCTGCAGGGCAAGCTGTCGCGCATCGACCGCGTGCTCAACCCGAAGACGCGCCTGATCGACGCCGATGTGACGGTGAGCGGAGAGCTGCTGCAGGGCGCCGCGTTCCGCGCCGGCATCCAGACCGGCGAGCTGAAGGGCTGGCTGGTGCCGCGCGACGCGGTGCTGGGCGACGAGCAGGGCGACTACCTGTTCCAGGTGGCCGACGGCAAGGCGGTGCGGGTGGCGGTGAAGCGCCTCGGCGGCGACGACGACACCTCGGTGGTGGACGGCGCGCTCGATCCGCGGCGGCCGCTGGTGACGGCGGGCAATTACCAGCTCGGTGACGGCGATGCGCTGCGCGTGGACGGCGCGGAGCAGCCGGATGCGGCGCCGGCCAAGCCGGGCGCCAGGGAGCAGCCGGGCTCATGAGCTTTGCCGCCCTGGTCGAGCGCCACGCCCGCTCGATCGTCGCCATCGCCTGCGCCCTGGCCGTGGCCGGCCTGGTGGCCGCGATCTCGCTGCCGGTGGGCCTGTTCCCGCAGGTGTCGTTCCCGCGCGTGGTGGTGGACCTGTCCTCCGGCGACCGCCCCGCCGACCAGACCGCGCTGACCGTGACGCGTCCGGTGGAGGAGGCGATCCGCTCGGTGCCGGGAGTGCGCGAGGTGCGCTCCGCCACTTCGCGCGGCTCGTCGCAGATCTCGGTCGACTTCGGCTGGGGCCGCGACATGATCGCCACCACCCTGCTGGTCGATGCCGCCATCGCGCAGATCCTGCCGCAGCTGCCGCCGGGCACCACCTACGGCGTGCGCCGCATGGACCCGACGGTGTTCCCGATCATCTCCTACGCGCTGACCTCGGACACGCTGACGCCCAACGCGCTGCACGACCTGGCGCAGTTCCAGGTGGTGCCGCTGCTGGCCTCGGTCAACGGCCTGGCGCGCGTCGTGGTGCAGGGCGGCGCCATCGACGAAGTCGAGGTGCTGGCCGAGCCGCACCGCCTCGACGCCTACGGCCTGGGCCTGGGCGACCTGGTCAGCGCCATCAGCGCCGGCAATGCGCTGCAGGCGGTGGGCCGGGTGCAGGACCACGACAAGCTTTACCTGGTGGTGTCGAACAGCGACCTGCGCCAGCTGGCGCAGCTCAAGGACCTGGTGATCCGCAGCGATGCCGGCGGCGTGGTGCGCCTGGGCGACGTGGCCGAGGTCAGGAACGGCGAGGTGCCGCAGTGGATCCGCGTCAGTGAGGACGGCAAGCCGGCGGTGCTGTTCAACGTCTACGAGCAGCCCGACGGCAACGCGGTGCAGATCGCCACCGACGTGCGCCAGCGCCTGGCCGGGTTCAAGCTGCCGGCCGGCGTCAAGCTGTCCAACTGGTACGACCAGAGCACCCTGGTGGTGCAGTCCGCCGCCAGCGTGCGCGACGCGGTGCTGATCGGCCTGGTGCTCGCCGGCATGGTGCTGATCCTGTTCCTGCGCAACTGGCGCGTGACGCTGATCGCCGTGCTGAGCGTGCCCGCCACGCTGGCGGTGACGGTGCTGCTGCTGAGCATCCTCGGCCTGAGCTTCAACATCATGACGCTGGGCGGCATCGCCGCCGCGGTCGGCCTGGTGATCGACGACGTCATCGTCATGATCGAGCACATCGCGCGGCGCGCCGGAGCGCCCGAGGTCGGCGACGGCCGCGCGGCGGTGCTGCCGGCGGCGCATGAATTCATGCGGCCGCTGACCGGATCGAGCCTGGCCACGCTGATTGTGTTCCTGCCGCTGGGCTTCCTCAGCGGCGTCACCGGCGCCTTCTCCAAGGCGCTGTCGGTGACCATGGGCGCGGCGCTGGTCATCTCCTACCTGATGGCCGCCTTCGTGGTGCCGGTGCTGGCGCGCCGGCTGATCGACTTCAAACGCTGGCATGACCCGGCGGCGGGCCGCGAGGGCTGGCTGTCACGCCAGCACAGCCGCCTGCTGGAGCGGATGTTCGGCAGGCCCTGGCTGCTCCTCGCCGCGGTGCTGCCGCTGCTGGTGGTGGGCTTCATCGCTTACGGCAAGGTGCCGAGCGGCTTCATGCCGCAGGTGGACGAGGGCGGTTTCGTCATGGATTTCTACACCAAGCCCGGCACCTCGCTGACCGAGACCGACCGCGAGCTGTCACAGGTGGAAGCGATCCTGCGCAGCGTGCCGGAGGTGGATACCTTCTCGCGCCGCACCGGCACCGGCCTGGGCGCCGACCTGGGCGAGGCGCACCACGGCGACTTCTTCGTGCGCCTCAAGCCCGGCCACAAGCGCGCCACGCCCGATGTGATGAGCGACGTGCTGGCGCAGATCACCAGCGACGTGCCCGGGGTGCAGGTGGAACTGGCGCAGTTGATGGAGGACCTGATCGGCGATCTCACCGCGGTGCCGCAGCCGATCGAGATCAAGCTCTACGCCACCGATCCGGACCAGCTGATCCCGCAGGCGCGCAAAGTGGCCGAGGCCATCGGCAAGATCGACGGCGTGGTCGAGGTGAAGGACGGCGTGCTGCTGGCCGGCGACGGCATCGACCTGAAGGTCGACGCGGTGAAGGCCTCGATCGAGGGCAGCAGCCCCGAAGAGGTGACGCGGGCGGTGGACACCGCGCTCAACGGCGCCATCGCCACGCAGCTGCCGCGCACCACCAAGGTGGTGGATGTGCGGGTGCGCCTGCCCAACGCCATGAGCCTGCGCGACAGCGGCCTGGCCGATCTGCCGATCCGCGCCGCCGACGGGCACCTGTTCCCGCTGCGCCGCGTCGCCACGCTGACGCCGGTGTCGGGCGAGCCGGAGCTGTCGCGCGACGACCTGCAGCCGATGGTGGCGGTGACCGGCCGCATCGAGGAAGGCAGCGGCGGACGCGGCATCGGCGCGGCGGTGGCGGACGTGCAGAAAACGCTGGCGCAGCCCGGCATGCTCGGACCCGGCGTGCGCTACCAGCTGGGCGGCCTGTACCAGCAGCAGCAGCTGGCCTTCGCCGGGCTGATCAAGGTGTTCGCCGCCGCGCTGATCGCCGAACTGGTGCTGCTGCTGTTGCTGTACGAACGCTTCTGGCTGCCGCTGATCATCGTCGGCACCTCCCTGCTGTCCACCACCGCGGTGTTCACCGCGCTGTGGATCACCGGCGTGGAGCTGAACATCACCGCGCTGATGGGCATGACCATGATCATCGGTATCGCCACCGAGATGTCGATCTTCTACGTCTCGGAGTACACCGAGCTGGCGCAGCGCATGCCGTCGCGGCAGGCGCTGCGCGAAGCCAGCCGCAACCGCCTGCGCCCCATCACCATGACCACGCTGGCGGCGATCCTGACGCTGCTGCCGCTGGCGCTGGCCATCGGCCAGGGCTCCGGCATCCAGCAACCGCTGGCCATCGCCATCATCGCCGGCCTGCTGATCCAGTTCCCGCTGGTACTGCTGGCCATGCCGGTGCTGATCGGCCTGACCCTCAGGGACGACCCCGTGGCCGCGGCCTGACCGCGCCGTCCGTAGATATAGGAGACCGCCATGAATCAACTGCTGCGCCGCGCCCTGTTGCTGTTGCCGCTGCTCGCCTGCCCCGTCCACGCCGGCGATGCGCCGTACCGTGTGCTGCAACGCCTGACGCCGGGCGGCGACGGCGGCTGGGACTATCCCAGCGTCGACGCGGCGACGCACCTGTTGTACCTGTCGCGCGCCGACCACGTATCGGTGGTGGACACCGCCAGCGGCAAGGAAGTGGCCAGCATCGGCGACACGCCGGGCGTGCACGGCATCGCGCTGGCGCCGGAGCTGGGCCGCGGCTACATCAGCAGCGGCAAGGCCGACGCGGTCAAGGTGTTCGACCTGAAGAGCCGCGCCGTCCTGGCCACGGTGGCCACCGGCGCCGGTCCCGACGCCATCCTCTACGAGCCGGCGACGCAGCGGGTGTTTGCCTTCAACGGCCGCGACCACAGCGCCACCGTGATCGACGCCAGGACCAACACGGTGGTGGCGACCATCGCGCTCGGCGGCAAGCCGGAGTTCGCCCGCGCCGACGGCCGCGGCCAGGTTTTCGTCAACATCGAGGACACCGCCGAGCTGGCGGTGCTCGACGCCAGGGCCGCGGCGCTGAAGGCACGCTGGCCGCTGCCGCACTGCGAGGAGCCCAGCGGCCTGGCCTTCGACGCCGCGCACCGGCGCAGTTTCTCCACCTGCGGCAACAAGGTACTGGCGGTACTGGACGTGGACAGCGGCCAGTCCGTCGCCAGCGTGCCGATCGGTTCCGGCGTCGACGGCGCCGAGTTCGATCCCGCCACGCAGAACATCTACAGCGCCAACGGCGAAGGCACTCTGACCGTGGTGCACCAGCAGTCCGCCGACCGCTACCAGGTGCTGCAGACGCTGCCGACCCAGCGCGGCGCGCGCACCATCGCGCTGGACGGTGCCAGCCACCGCCTCTACCTGCCCACCGCCGAGTTCGGCCCGCCGCCGCCACCCAGCGCCGAACAGGCGCATCCGCGTCCGCAGCCGCTGCCCGGCAGCTTCGTGGTGCTGGTGGTGGGGAGCGCCGCACCCTGACGCCTGAGCCACCCGCCAGCCGCCTTCTCCCGCGGCCGGCCACGCGGGTACGCTCGTCGGCAGATCGCTACCGTTTGACCCGCCCGCCGGAGGAAAGGAACTTTTGACCACCCCCCGCGGCGCGCGCTCCCTGTCTAGCATCGGCCCTGTGTGGTGTAACGCACAAGACTACAGAGGCGGCTGGGCGGTCAACGTATAAGGGGAAGCGATGTGCAAGTACCGGGCATCAGCGGAACAGGCTGAGGCGGCCGTGTTGGCTGCGGGGCCCGCGTTGCCGTCCGCCGCGCCGGCGCTCCCGGCCCCACCCCAGAACGAACAGCATTTCCGCCTGGTGATCGAGGCGGCGCCCAACGCCATGATCATGGTCAACCCGCATGGCTTGATGTTGCTGGTCAACTCGCAGGCCGAAAAGCTGTTCGGCTACAGCCGCCAGGAATTGCTCGGCAACTCGGTGGAGATGCTGGTACCGGAGCGCTTCCGCGCTCATCACGGCGGCTACCGCAGCGGCTTCTTCGGCCATCCCGACACCCGCGCCATGGGCGCCGGGCGCGACCTCTATGGCCTGAAGAAATGCGGCGCCGAGGTGCCGATCGAGATCGGCCTGAATCCGCTGCACATGCCGGAAGGCGTATGCGTGCTGGCCTCGATCATCGACATCACCGAGCGCAAGCGCGCCGAGGAGCGGCTGCGGCTGGTGGTGGAGGCGGCGCCCAACGCCATGCTGATGATCAATGCCCAGGGCGGCATCGTGCTGGTCAACTCGCAGGTGGAGAAGCTGTTCGGCTACACCCGCCAGGAGTTGCTGGGTCAGCCCATCGAGCTGCTCATTCCGGAGCGCTACCGCCGGCACCACGGCCAATACCGCGACAGCTTCTTCCAGCAGCCCGACACCCGCGCCATGGGCGCCGGCCGCGACCTCTTCGGCCTGAAGAAAGACGGCTCGGAAGTGCCGATCGAGATCGGCCTCAACCCGCTGCACACCGGCGACGGCCATTTCGTGCTGGCCTCGGTGATAGACATCACCGAGCGCATGCACGCCGACAAGCTGCAGCGCGCGACGCAGATGAACACCTTGCGCCAGTCGATCCTCGACTGCCTGCCGTTCAGCATCATCGCCACCAGCACCGACGGCGTGGTGCTGACCGTCAACCCGGCGGCGGAGCGCCTGCTCGGCTTCCCGCGGCAGGAACTGGTGGGCCAGTCGGCGCTGCTGATCCACGACGCGCGGGAACTGGCGCGCCGCGCCAGCGAGCTGTCGCAGCAGGTGGGCGTGCGCATCCCGGCCAATTTCCAGGTGATCGTCGCCTCCGGCAGCCAGGACGCCGCCGACGAGCGCGAATGGACCTATATCTGCAAGGACGGGCGCCGCCTGCCGGTGAACGTGGCCATCACCGCGATGCGCGACGATTCCGGCAGGGTCAACGGCTTTCTCAAGGTGGCCTACGACATCACCCAGCGCAAGCACGCCGAGGCCTTCATCCGCCATATGGCGCACCACGACGCGCTCACCGGCCTGCCCAACCGCGTCCTGCTGCTGGACCGCCTGGACATGGCGATCCGCCAGGCGCAGCGGCACGATGGCCAGCTGGCGGTGCTGATGCTGGACCTGGACCACTTCAAGCGCGTCAACGACCTGCTCGGCCACCCCATCGGCGACCAGCTGCTGCTGACCATCTCCAACCGCCTCAAGCGCTGCGTGCGCGAAATCGACACGGTGGCGCGGCTGGGCGGCGACGAGTTCGTGCTGGTGCTGACCGAGGTGCGGCAGCGCGACGAGCTGCTGGCGCTGGCCCAGGAGATCATCCAGGCGATCTCCACGCCGATGCAGATCGAGTCGCACGAGCTGCTGGTCACGCCCAGCATCGGCGGCTGCATGTACCCGGTGGACGGCACCGATTCCACCACCCTGCTGAAGAACGCCGACACCGCGATGTACCACGCCAAGTCGGCCGGCCGCAACGGCTTCAACTGGTTCACCCAGAGCATGCTCAAGCAGACCGAGGAGAAGCTGGCCCTGGGCAGTGCGCTGCGCCGCGCGGTGGAAAACGGCGAGCTGAGCATCCACTACCAGCCGGAAGTGTCCCTCAGGGACGGCCGCATCACCGGCATGGAGGCGCTGACGCGCTGGACCGACGCGCGGCGCGGCGTGGTCTCACCCGACCGCTTCATTCCGGTGGCGGAGGAGACCGGGCTGATCCTGCAGCTGGGCGAATGGGTGCTGCGCACCGCCTGCCGCGAGTGCGCCGGCATCGAACAGCGCCTGGGACGCCGCCTGATGCTGGCGGTCAACGTTTCCACGCGCCAGTTCCAGCAGAAGGAGTGGCCGCAGATCGTGCACCGCGCGCTGCGCGACAGCGGCCTGCGCGCCGACAGCCTGGAAATCGAGATCACCGAGAGCATGCTGATGCAAAACCCCGAGGAAAGCGCCGAAATGCTGCGCGCGCTGCGCCGCCTCGGCGTGACGGTGGTGGTGGACGACTTCGGCACCGGCTATTCCAGCCTGTCCTATCTGACGCGCTTCCCCATCGACAAGATCAAGATCGACCGCAGCTTCGTGCGCGACCTGACCACCGACGCGGCCGACGCCGCGGTGATCAACGCCATCATCGCCATGGCGCACAGCCTCAACATCGTGGTGGTGGCGGAAGGCGTGGAGACCGAGCAGCAGCACCGCTACCTGCAGCAGCGCGGCTGCGACCAGGCGCAGGGTTTCCGCTACAGCCACGCCGTGCCGGGCTCGGACTTCGAAGGGCTGCTGGCGCCAACGGAAAGCTGAGCGCGCAGCAGCGGCGCTTCAACCCCGCTGCGCCGCGGCCTGCTGCAGCGCCGTCATCGCAGCACGCAGCACGGCGGCCAGCTCCGGGTCGGCGGCGATGCCGGCGGCATCGAGCCGGACCCCGGACAGCGCGAGCGTCACACTGGCTTCGCCCACCAGCTGCGCCGACATGGTGCGCAGCGTCTCGGCCAGCGCCGCCTGCGCATGGGTGGCGCGCGGCGCGGTATTGATCAGCGCCACCGGCTTGCCGGGGAATTCATGGCAGCTGACCAGCCAGTCGAGCGCATTCTTCAGCGAGCCGGGCACGCCGTGGGCGTATTCCGGGCTGGAGATGACCAGGGCCTCACACTCACCCACCTGGCGGCGCAGCTCGCGCACCGCGGGCGGGGTATGCGGCGACTGCTCGCCGTCGAGGTCGGGGTTGAAGTGCGGCAGCGTGTCCAGCGCGCGGTACAGCCGCACCTCGACGCCGGCGGGCGCCAGCCGCTGCAGTGCCTGCAGCGCGGACAGATTGGACGAGGCGGCCCGCAGGCTGCCGCAGACGGCGAGGATGCGCATGATCGGGGCGCAGCCTAGCATGAGGCGCGGCGGCGGTGAGGGCGGAATGTGGCAGCATCGTGATTTTTCGCCGCCGCGCTTGCGCCGGGCAGCCGGAAACGGGAGGATGGCGGGGACCGGGGCGCGGCGCGCCCGCCCTCCGGCCTGCCGACCGATTTGAAGAGAACGTTATGAGCATGTCCTTGCGCGACCAGCTGCTGCAGGCCGGTCTGATCACCAAGAAGCAGGCGGAACAGGCAGCGCGGCCGCAGCATCACCAGCGCCAGGACCGCGCCCCCAAGAAGCCGCCCAGCGCCGTCGAGGAGCAGCGCCGCGCCGCCCAGGCCGCGGCGCAGAAGGCGCAGGCGGAGAAGCAGGCGCAGGACCAGGCGCGCAACCGCCAGCAGCAGGAAAAAGCCGAGCGCAAGGCGCGCCACGCCCAGATCAAGCAGCTGGTGGAGCAGAACCGCCTGCCCAAGCTGGACAGCGAGGAGCTGTTCAACTTCATCGACGGCACCCGCATCCGCCGCATCCCGGTCAACGCCGACATGCGCCTGCGGCTCGGCAACGGCCAGCTGCGCATCGTGCGCTGCGAAGGCCGTTACGAGGTGGTGCCCGGCGCCATTGCAGAGCGCATCGCCGAGCGCGATGCGCGCGCCGTGATCCCGCAGGCGACGGCGGCCGAGACCAAGCCGGACGAGAACGATCCCTACAAGGACTACGTGGTACCGGACGACCTGATCTGGTAGCGTCCGCCGCCGCTGCGCCCGCGGCACGCCGGCCATGCGCCTGTGGACCCTGATCGGCGCCGACGGCAAGCCCTGCCGCAGCGAGCGCCCCGGCACACTCGGCGGCCACCGCCGCAGCCGCCTCTACGGCCGCCTCGACTGCCCCGCCGCGCTGCGCGCCATCGCCAGGGGCGGCTATGTGGCGCAGCGGGTGTTCTTCCTAGACGAAGCGGCGGCGCGTGCCGCCGGCTACCGCCCCTGCGCGGTGTGTATGCCGGACGAATACCGGCAATGGAAAGCCGCGCGCAAGAAACCGGAAGCCAGTGCCGGACCCGATGCGTAATCTGCGCTCCGTACCGCGGCCCCGGCCGCGCCATCGACGGAGATTCCGATGCACACGATCATTCGCTACAGCTGGGGCCACAGCGCGCTGGGCCAGTTCCTCATCGCCGCCTCGCCGCGCGGCCTGGTGGCGGTAGAGTTCGGCGAGGCGCGCGATGCGCTGCTGCGGGCGCTGCGCCAGCGCTACACCGGCAGCCTGGTCGAGGAAGACCCCGCCGGCCTGGCGGCCAGCGCGGCGACGGTGGCCGCGCTGATCGAGCGTCCGCAGCCGGGCGGCGAGCTGCCGCTGGACCTGCAAGGCTCAGAGTTCGAGTTGCGCGTATGGCAGGCGCTGCGCGCCATTCCGCCCGGCGAGACGCGCAGCTACGGCCAGATCGCCGCGCAGCTCGGCGCGCCGCGCCTGGCGCGCGAGGTCGGCGCCGCCTGCGCCGCCAACACCCTGGCCGTGCTGGTGCCCTGCCACCGCGTGCTGAAGCAGGATGGCACGCTGTCCGGCTATCGCTGGGGCGTGCGCCGCAAGCGCGCACTGCTGCAGCGCGAGGCGCAGGCATGAGCCCGGCCTTCGGCGGCGCGCCGCCGGACCTCGGCGCCGCGGCCTGCGCCGCCAGGGTCGCCGCGCTCGACTGGGCGCAGGCGCAGCGCGAGCTGGACGCGCGGGGCAGCGCGCTGCTGCCCGGGCTGCTCGGCGCCGACCAGTGCGCGGCGCTGGCGGCCCTGTACGGCGCGGCCGGCCTGTTCCGCAGCCGTGTGGTGATGGGCCGCCACGGCTTCGGCCGCGGCGAGTACCAGTACTTCAGCTATCCGCTGCCAGGCCTGGTGGCGGGGCTGCGCGCGGCGCTGTATGCGCAGCTGGCGCCGCTCGCCAACCGCTGGAACGAGGCCATGAACCTGGCCCTGCGCTTTCCACCGCAGCACGCCGCCTTCATCGAGCGCTGCCATGCCGCCGGTCAGCGGCGGCCGACGCCGCTGCTGCTGCAGTACGGCGTGGACGACTACAACTGCCTGCACCAGGATCTGTATGGCGAGCACGTGTTCCCGATCCAGGTGGCGATCCTGCTGTCGCAGCCCGGACGCGATTTCAGCGGCGGCGAGCTGGTGCTGACCGAGCAGCGCCCGCGCATGCAGTCGCGCGCCGAGGTGGTGCCGCTGCAACAGGGCGACGCCGTGGCCTTCGCCGTGCACCAGCGCCCGGTGCAGGGTGCTCGCGGCCCGTACCGCGTGACCATGCGCCACGGTGTCAGCCGGCTGCGCTCCGGGCGGCGGCATACACTGGGCATCATCTTCCACGACGCGCAGTGAGAGCGCCGGCATGACCCTGGACCTGTTCGCCGATGCCATCGAAAGCCCCGGCCGCCACGAACCGCTGGCGCCCGGCGCCGTGGTGTTGCGCGGCCTGGCGCTGCCAGAACAGGCGGCGCTCCTGGCGGCGGTGGAACGGGTCGCCGCCGAGGCGCCGTTCCGCCACCTGGTCACACCCGGCGGTTACCGCATGTCGGTGGCGATGACCAATTGCGGCGCGCGCGGCTGGGTCAGCGACCGCCGCGGCTACCGCTACGACCCGATCGACCCGGACAGCGGCAGGCCCTGGCCGGCGATGCCCGAAGTGTTCCTGAACCTGGCGGCCGAGGCCGCGGCGCTGGCCGGCTTCCGCGCCTTCGTGCCGGACGCCGGCCTGATCAACCGCTACGAGCCCGGCACACGCCTGTCCCTGCACCAGGACCGCGACGAGCGCGACCACAGCCAGCCGATCGTCTCCGTCTCGCTGGGCATCCCCGCCGTGTTCCTGTTCGGCGGCCAGCGGCGCGAGGAGCGCTGCCAGCGCGTGCCGCTGGCGCACGGCGACGTGGTGGTGTGGGGCGGGCCGTCCAGGCTGCGCTTCCATGGCGTGCTGCCGCTGAAAGTTTCGTCCCACCCGGTACTCGGCATGTGCAGGATCAACCTGACCTTGCGCAAGGCCGCCTAGGATCATGCGGGCGCGCTGCGCGTGCTTGCTTTTCCTTGCTGGCAAGGGTTAACTCCATGCAATCAACTTTTTTTCATGCAAACTGTAATGTCGAGTACGAGAGACCGCGACCGCATCGACTCAACGAAGGCAGCCGCATCCGAGCGCGCGCGCTGGTGACAAACTCGTTCAAAGAGAGCCCAATGACGGGAAAATTGTATTGGCCTTCTGGCAGCCATGACGATCGCGCCGGCTGGACAGCGAATGTGATGCGCTCCTTCTTAGGGGGGCTCGTTGTCGTGCTGGCCGGATGCGCCGCAACCCCTTCCAGCGGCAAATTAACGTCGGCCAACTACAGCTCTATTGGCAAGTGCCCTCCCCTTTCAATGGAGACGCCTGTCGACGATCTGGCTGAATACAGTGCCAGCGGACACGCGGAATTACTTTCCCGAAGCCATCCATTGACACTGAGCAGCATTCAGCAAACCTTTGACGGACACCGAAAGGATTTGCAACAAGCTTACGAACAGGCTACGTGGAGAAACGAATCGCTTCCCGGGGAAGCTGATTTGACTCTTGTGGTATCACTTTATGCAGATGGATCCGTGGGAGAGGTCAAAGTGGTACGAAGCGCCTATGCCCAGAACTATGTGGATGAAGAATTGCAGAGGCGTATCGAGGCGAGGGTTGCCGGCACTGTAGCTCGGCTCAGATTTCCGTCTCCGGGAAACGACATCTGCTATGTTTTTAGCTACCGCTTACACTTTGAGCCAACGTGATCCTTGGCGCTCTCAACAGCAAGCGCGGAGACAGGTCTGCAAGGGGGGATAGCGCAGCGTATTCAGCCTTCCGCGACGCGGGGATGGACTGCTGCATGAAGTCAATCCGGCACTCCCCTCACCACGGATCGATATACCCCCGGCCGCCCTCGCCGGCTTTCGGCACCGGCGCCGAGGCCAGCCCGCGCAGCAGCCATTGGCGCGTCTGCGCCGGGTCGATGACGTTGTCGATTTCCAGGTAGGAGGCGGTACTGAGCGCCTTGCCGCGCTGGTACAGCGCGTCCACGGCCTGGCGGAACATCCGGTCGCGCGCTTCGGCGTCGTGGGCCGCTTCGAGCTGCTTGGCCAGGCCCAGGCGCACCGCGCCTTCCAGGCCCATGGCGCCGAACTCGCCGGTGGGCCAGGCCACGGTGAACAGCGGCGAGTGGAAGTGGCCGCCGCTCATCGCCTGGGCGCCGAGGCCGTAGCCCTTGCGCAGCACCACGGTCATGAACGGCACGGTCAGGCTGGCGCCGATGATGAACAGGCGCGAGGCGTGGCGCACCATGGCGCCCTTCTCGGAATCGGGGCCGACCATGAAGCCGGGCGTGTCGCACAGCGAGACGATGGGCAGGCCGAAGGTGTCGCAGAGGCGCAGGAAGCGCGCCATCTTGTCGCAGGCGGGCGCGTCGATGGCGCCGCCGAGGTGGCGCGGATTGCTGGCGACTATGCCGACCGGCCGGCCCTCGATGCGCGCCAGCGCGGTGATGACGCCGGCGCCGAACTCGCGGCGCAGCTCCAGCACCGCGCCGCTGTCGGCCAGGGTCTCGATCACCGCGCGCACCTCGTAGGCCTGGCGGCGGTTCTCGGGGACGAGCTGGCGCAGCCGCCGCTGGTCGGCGGCGCTCCATCCTTCCAGGGCGCCCTGGAAGTAGCCCAGGTACTGCTTCGCCGCCGCCACCGCGGCGGCTTCATCGGCGACGCGGATGTCGACCACGCCGTTGCCGCTCTGCACGCCGATCGGCCCGATCTCCTCCGGCTTGAAACTGCCGAGGCCGCCGCCCTCGATCATGGCCGGGCCGCCCATGCCGATGTTGGCGTCCTCGGTGGCGATGATCACGTCGCTGCAGCCGAGCAGCGCGGCGTTGCCGGCGAAGCAGCGCCCGGAGACGATGCCGAGCAGCGGCGCCTTGCCGCTGAGCGCGGCGTAATTCTTGAAGCTGGGCGTATCCAGCCCGCCGACGGTGTTGAGGTCGGTGTCGTTGGGGCGACCGCCGCCGCCCTCGGCGAACAGCACCAGCGGCAGGCGCCATTGCGCCGCCAGGCCCAGCATGCGGTCGAGCTTGCGGTGGTTGGTCAGGCCCTGGGTGCCGGCGAAAACGGTGAAGTCGTAGGCCATCACCATGGCGCGGGCGCGCTCGGCGCCGAACTGCGCGGCGTTGACGGTGCCGGTGCCGCAGACCAGCCCATCCGCCGGGCTGGACCGGATCAGGTTCGCCACCGTCTGCGTGCGCCGCTGTGCCGCCAGGGCGAAACCGCCATATTCGCTGAAGCTGCCGGCGTCGCACAGGTCCTCGACATTCTCGCGCGCGGTGCGCTGGCCGCGCTTGCGGCGCTTCTCCACCGCCTCCGGGCGCGCCGCGTCGAGCAGGCCGGCGCCGCGCTGCAGCACTTCGGCCAGGTCGGCACGGATCTGGTCGAGGTCCATCTCCTGCTCGCTGCGTCGCGCCTCGCCCGCCACCTCCGCCGGCTCCAGGTACAGCAGCGGCTGGCCTTCGGCGATGCTGGCGCCGGGCCGCGCCAGCACCGCGCGCACGATGCCGCCGCCGGTGGCGCGCACCACGAACTCCATTTTCATCGCCTCCAGCACCGCCACGCTCTGGCCGGGCGCCAGCGCATCGCCCTCGCCCACCGCCAGGCTGAGCAGCACGCCGGTGCTCGGCGCCTGCAGCGCCACGGTGCCCGGCGGGGCGTCGGCAACCGCCGCCGCATCGACGGCGCCGCCGGCGGCCGGGAAGTAGCGGTGCGGATGCGCCTGCGGCCGCGGCGCCAGCAGACGCTCCAGGTTGCGCTCGATGAAGCGCGTATCGACCTGATGCGCCGCCACCTCGGGCAGGCACAGCAGGTTCTGCAGCAGGTGCAGGTTGCTGGCCACGCCTTCCAGGCGGAATTCGCACAGCGCGCGATAGGCGCGGCGCAGCGCCGCCGCATAGTCCTCGCCGTGGGCGATCAGCTTGGCCAGCAGCGGATCGTAGCTGGGGCTGACGACGTAACCGGCGTAGCCGTGGCCGTCGACGCGCAGGCCGGGCCCGCCGGGCGGCTCATAGGCGCTGAGCGTGCCGATGGCCGGCCGCGCGCTGCCGTCGTCGTGCAGGCTCTCCAGGTTGACGCGCAGCTGCACCGCGCAACCGCGCGGCGGCGCCTGCGGCAGGGCCAGCTGCGCCAGCGTCTGCCCGGCGGCGAGGCGGATCTGCGCCTGCACCAGATCAACCCCGGTGACCTGCTCGGTGACGGTGTGCTCCACCTGGATGCGCGGGTTGGCCTCCATGAAGTAGAACTGCTCGGGCTGCCCGGCGTCGAGCAGGAATTCAAAGGTGCCGACTCCCTGGTACCGCACCGCGCCCGCCAGCTTCAGCGCGGCGGCGATGATGCGCTGGCGCAGCGGCTCGGGCAGCTCCGGGCTGGGCGCCACTTCCAGCAGCTTCTGGTGGCGCCGCTGCAGGCTGCATTCGCGCTCCCACAGGTGCGTCACCGTCGCGCCGTCGCCCAGCACCTGCACCTCGACGTGCCGCGCCCGCGGCAGTAGCTGTTCGACGTAGAGCTCGCCGCGGCCGAAGGCGCCGCGCGCTTCCGACTCGCAGCGCGCATAGGCTTCGGCCAGTTCCGCGGCGTCGCTTACGGCGCGCATGCCGCGCCCGCCGCCGCCGGCCAGCGCCTTGATCATCAGCGCGCCGCCAGCGCCCAGGCCGGCGAGGAATGCACGCGCCTCCTCCAGAGTCACCGCGCGGTCGAGGCCGCGCAGCAGGGGCACGCCGCAACGCCCGGCCAGAGCGCGCGCCTGCGCCTTGTCGCCGAACAGCTCCAGTACCGCGGCGTCCGGACCGACGAAGCGGATGCCGGCGGCGGCGCAGCGGCGCGCGAACTCCGCGTTCTCCGACAGGAAGCCGTAGCCGGGATGCAGGGCATCGCAGCCCTCGGACTGCGCCACGGCGATCAGCTGCGCCTGGTCGAGATAGGCCGGCACGCCGCGGCCGCGCAGCGCCACGGCGGCATCGGCCCTGCGCAGGTGCAGGGCGGCGGCATCATCCTCGGCGTACAGCGCCA
>CAYVKA010000046.1:0-14474 GCA_964451925.1 uncultured Nevskia sp.
ACCTGGCCATGGAATCACCATGGCCAGGTCCTCCGCCTTGCCTGACGCGATTTTGGGCAGCAACGCAGCGATCCAATGATTGTCAACAGACCCTAGAGGCCGCCCGGCGGCAAAGGTTCAAAGCAGTTTGCGATAGACCAGGAAGCCGGACTTGTCGGCCACCTGGTCGTAGAGGCGCATCGCCACCTGGTTGGTTTCGTGGGTCTGCCAGTAGACGCGCGGTGCGCCGGCGGCGGCGGCGCGCGCGTACACCGCCTCGATCAGCGCGCGGCCAACGCCGCGGCCGCGGGCCGCCTCCAGCGTGTACAGGTCCTGCAGGTAGCAGGTGGGCGCGATCTGGATGGTGCTGCGGTGGTACAGGTAGTGCACCAGCCCGAGCAGCTCGCCGTCGCACTCGGCCACCAGCGCGTGCATCGGCTCGTAGGCGTCGAAGAAGCGCGACCAGGTCATCTGCGTCACCGCCTCCGGCAGCGCGCTGTCGCCGCTGCGGCCGTAGAAGGCGTTGTAGCCGTCCCACAGCGGTTTCCAGCCGGGGAAGTCTTCGCGGCGCAGCTCGCGGACGCTGATCGGGGCGGGCATGGTCGGTGTGTGCGGGTGGAGTACGGGATGGAGTAAGGGGATGGTTTTCAGCCGGCGCGGCCGTGGACGGGGTGCGCCTTCAGGGCCGGGCCGCCGGCGCGGCGGCGGTATCGGCGATGGAGAACTGGTCGATGTACTCGGCCGCCAGCGCCTGGCCCAGCTCCAGCTCGTTGCCGTTGAGCTGGTCGGTGAGGTGCGCCAGGGAGTGGCGCGCGTCGTCGGCGATCTTCGACTCGGGCATCTCCGGCGACTGCCGTGCGCGCCGCGTGGCGGTTTCGACGGCGCACTTGTACCAGGCGTAGGCGGTGGCGAGGTCGCGCTCCACGCCCTGGCCGTCGGCGTAGGCGTTGCCCAGGTGCCATTGCGATTCGGAGTGGCCCTGCTGCGCGGCGATCTGCCACAGCGCCACCGCCTTGTGCGGCTCCGCCGCGGTGCCCAGGCCGTAGTTGATCAGGTAGGCGAGGTTGTTGATGCCGTTGAGGTCGCCGTCCTTGGCCGCCTCGCTCCAGTGGGCGTAGGCCTGCGCGTAGTCCTGCGCCTGGTAGGCGGCCACGCCCTGGTTGTAGGCGCTGCCGCCGGGGCTGGACGGCGCGGCGGCGCAGCCGAGCAGCAGCAGCGCGCACAGGCTGGCGGCGGACGGTTTCATGCGCGGGTGATCGGGGCCGGCCGGCCGCAGCGCGCGGCGCCCGCTGTGTCAGCCGGGCGCCGCGCGCTGCGGATCAGAAGGCGTAGTACGGTCCCACGCCGCCGCTGGTCTGCTGGTTCTCCAGCGCGAAGTACACGTTGTGCCCGAACAGGAACGGCATGCCCCAGTCGAAGAAGCCGTTGAGGCTGCTGCCGGTGGTGCCGGCCAGGTCGTTGAACGCGGCGTTGTTGGTGGTGGTGAGGTTGCCGGCGTTGGCCACGCTGAAGGGCACGGTGACGCTGGCGCCGTTGTTGCCGATCATCTGGCCGCTGAGGCTCAGCGTGGAGCTGGGGCAGTAGAAGCCGGTGACGTTGCTGCTGGTGCAGGCCGGGATGCTGCTGTCGGCGAAGTAGAAGGCGTTGGAGCCGCTGTCGATGAAGGCGTCGAAGGTGGTGCCTTTGTAGACCGTGGTGAAGTTGCCGGAGCTGTTGAGCGTCAGCACGCGCGCCGAGCCGAGCGCGTTGTTGCTCTGCGTGCCGATGCCGAAGATCAGCGAGCCGTTGACGCCGGACTGGCCGTTGGCGCCGATGGCGGGCAGCTCCACCAGCACGCCGTTGTTGTCGGTGCTGAAGTCGGCGACCGGGTTGGTCACCTGGCGCGGCAGCGTCTGCGTGATGCCGATGCAGCTGATGGTGGTGCTGCCGCAGGCGTAATAGAAGCCGTTGGAGGAATTGCTGGCGCAACCGCTGCCGCAATCCTGGGCGAACGGCCCGACGCCGAGCACGCCGTTGGCGCCGAAGGTGGCGAAGGTGTCCTCCTCCTTGCCGTTGCGTGCGCAGGCGGCGGGCGCGCTGGTGGGGAAGCTGGGGAACACGCTGGAGGCGCCGAACACCGCCACCGGCAGGCTGGAGGCGCTCTCGCCGGCCAGCTTCACGTCGGCGGTGGCCACCGGGCCCCAGGTGTAGCCGTCGGCGAAGGCGGTGCACTCGCCCACCGTGGCGCCGGTGGTGGTGGTCTGCGCCGGCAGCGACTGGCTCAGCGCGGCGCCGAGGATGCGCAGGCCGTAGGAGCCGGTATCCACCAGGATGTTGTTGATGGTCTGGCAGCTGGAGGTGCCGGGGGTGCAGATGGTGACCGAGGTGAAGGCGCCGTTGACGTAGTTGCCGGCGCCGATGACGATCGGCAGCACGTTGCCGCTGCCGCTGCCGCCGGAAGAGGAGCCGCTGCCGCCGCCCGACGAGCCGCCGCCGACCGTGCCGATGCTGCTGCCGCCGCCACCGCCGCCGCAGGCGGCGAGCAGCGCCGCCAGCAGGCCCAGCGTGATGCCGCGCAGCGCCCTCACTGCAGTTCTCCCGGCGACAGGCCCTGGGGCATCAGCGTCGGCACGTAGGCGGTGCCGCGCAGGTCGCGCATGTGGCCTGCGGTCTGGTAGACCATGCGGCCGCTGTCGAGCTGCAGGCGGCGGCTGTGCCCGGGCTGCTGCGCGGCGAGGGCGGTCTGGTAGTCGGTGTAGTAGCTGCCGAGCAGCTGCGACAGGTCCGGCGGCATCGGCCCGCGCCAGGACACGGCGAAGACGCGGCCGCCGGGCACGGCGTATTCCCGCACCGTGGTGCCGGTGGCCAGCGTGCTGCTGCTGACGCTGTAGGCGGAGTGCAGCGCGGTGGCGGCTTTCAGCTCGGCGCCGGCCGGGGTGGCGGCCTGCAGCTCGCCCAGCGCGGCGTGGGCGGGCAGCGCCGCGCCGCTGGCGAGCAGCGCCAGCGCGCCGGCCAGCCGGCCTGGGCGGAGACGGGGAAGATGGCTCATCGGGTCGATCCTCGTGGCATGCCGCGCGCGTCCCGCGCGCCTGTTGTTGATTGTGTCCGTGCCTTCGGCGGAAGGCTATCGAAGTTTGCCAAACTTTGCCTTGGCGTGTGCTAGTACCGTGACCCACAAGTTTGGAAACAAGTCTCGGGCCGCGTTTGACCGCTGGCGGCGCCGGCGCTCCTCACCATGGCGCACACCATGCCTCGTCGCGCCGGCTTGCCAGTGGCCAAACGCGACTCCGATCTTTTGTTCCCAAACTGGTGGGTCACGGTACTAGTGCCGCAGCGCCATGACAGGACGATGGCACTGCGGTAGATTCGGCACATAGAACAATGCCGGCGTTTTTCGGGAGATCGGCCATGCAGCAAGCGTCCGTTGTCGCCCCCATCCGCGGCCTTCCCTGCGCGGCGCGCCTGGCGTGCGCCGCCGCGCTCGGCGCCGTCCTCGCCGGCTGCGGCAGCAGCAGCAGCCCGGCCAGCGCCGGCATGGGCAGCACCCAGGGCGTGACCAACGCCTCCAGCGGCGCGGCCAAGTCCACCAACTGGAGCGGCTACGTGCGCACCGGCGGCCTCGGCGGCTTCAAGCAGGTCGGCGGCAGCTGGACCGTGCCGCAGCCGGACTGCTCCGGCAACGCCAGCACCGCCAGCTCCATCTGGCCCGGCATCGGCGGCTACCAGACCACCGACCAGACGCTGATCCAGGCCGGCACCGAGCAGGATTGCAGCAACGGCAGCGCCAGCTACTACGCCTGGTGGGAAGGCTATCCCGCGCCGTCGCAGGACATCAGCAGCGGCGGCCAGTACCCGGTGCACGCCGGCGACCACATCAGCGTCTCCATCAGCAACTCGGCGCTGCTGCTCTGGAGCATCACCATCGACAACAGCACCGCCGGCTGGAGCTACACCACCACCACGCCTTTCGTCGCCGCCGGGCAGAGCGCCGAGTGGATCCTGGAAGCGCCGCTGCAGCTGGGCGGCAGCAACACCGGGCCGACCACGCTGGCCAACGTCGGCAAGGTGCCCTTCTCCGGCCTCACCGCCAACAGCGCCAACGCCGCGCTCGGCTCCGCCCAGGCCATCGACATGGTCAACAGCGCCGGCAGCGTGCTGGCCTCGCCCTCGGCGGCGGCCGGCAGCGGCGATGCGTTCGACGTGTGTTACGGCGCGGGGAGCTGCAACTGAGGCATCGCTGAGCGGCCGGCCCGCGCCGCGCCCGGGCTGACGTAGCGCAGCGCGTCAAAAAAAACCCGGACTGCGCGGAACGCGGCCCGGGTTCAGCTCATCAACCAGCGCTGCCGCGCGCCCTCAGTACCCCGGGGGCGGCGGATAGTAGTAGGCCGGGGGTGGGGCGTAGTACACCCGCGGCGGCGGCGCGTAGTACGCCGGCGGGGGCGGGGCGTAATACACCGGCGGCGGGGGCGCGTCGTAGTAGCCGCCGGCCGCGTACAGCGGCGCGGTGGCCAGCGCCGCGGCGGCGCCGATCACCGCCGCGCCGGCCACGAACGGCCAGCCGATCCCGCCGTGATAGTAGCCGCCGTGATAGTAGCCGCCGCCGTGATAATAGCCGCCACCATGGTAGTAACCGCCGCCATGATAGTACCCGCCTCCGCGGTAGCCGCCGCCCCATCCATGGGCATCGGACACCGAGGGCAGCGCCAGGCCCAGGGCCAGCACTGTTCCAGCGAACACCTTGATCATGAAGCGCTCCGCGGCCAGGGACGTAGGGGGAACTGGCCAATGCGACCCTTATACACCATGAGCACTGAATTCACGCTGAACGAAAAACGGCGCTGCCGCGCCGTCTTTTGCCGCCCGGCGCAAAGCCGCGCTGATGGCCGCTGCGCGGCGTTGCGGCGGCGCGGAAGCCGGCGATGACGCCGTACCGTTGAAGAAGGCATTGCGCCGGAAGCGGCAGGCGCGTGCGCCCGCAACAGTGGCCGGCAAACGCCTTGCGTCGGCCGGGGTGGCGCGGGTGGGGCGTTCTACCCGGCGCCGGCCGTGCGGCTGCCGGCTGTGCCGGCCCACGGCTTGATCCGCGCCAGGGTCTTGGCCAGGGTGGCCTTGGCCAAGGCGGCGTCGTAGTCCATCTGCAGGCCGGTCCAGAACCCTTCGGACATGCCGAAGAAGCGGGAAAGACGCAGCCCGGTGTCGGCGGTGACGCCGCGGGTGCCCGCCACGATCTCGCCGATGCGGCGCTGCGACACGCCGATCTCCTTCGCCAGCCGATATTGGGTAAGACCCATCGGCTTGAGGAATTCCTCCAGCAGGATTTCGCCGGGATGAGGGTGGGGGATCTTGCGCATGACGGTGCCCGCTCAGTGATAGTCCACGATCTCTACATCCTTCGGACCCTGCGACGTCCAGCGGAAGCAGATGCGGAACTGGTCGTTGACGCGGATGCTGTGATAGCCGCTGCGATTGCCTTTGAGCGCTTCCAGCCGGTTTCCGGGTGGTACGCGCAGATCGTCCAGCTTGCCCGCAGCGTTCAGCATCGCCCGGGGCCGCTCAACCGCCGCGCCACACCACCCGGCCGATCACGTTCAGCCGCTCGATGCGCGGGCCGTCCAGCACCTCGGCGGGGTACTGCGGCGAGGGGTTGTCGCTGCGCACTTCGAGCGAGCCGTCGCTGCGCTTGACCAGGCGCTTGACGCGCAGCTCGTCGTCGACGGCGATGGCGTAGACCTCGCCGCTGCGGACTGCGCGGTCGGCCATGTTGACCAGCACGATGTCGCCGTCCTGCAGGTACGGCGCCATCGAGTCGCCCTTGACCGAGATCAGGCGGCACTCGTTCTTGTGCAGGCCCTTCTGCTGCATCCATTCGCGGCGGAAGGCGTGGCTGCCGTCCACCACTTCCTGCTTCCAGGCGTAGCGGCCGGGGCCGGCGGAGAGCATCGGCCCGTAGACGCGCGGCACGAAAGTGAACTCCCCGGCGTCGGGCGGCGGCTCTTCCACGCGGTGGCCGGCGGGGCCGGGGGTGTGGTCGTCTGACCACTTGGGGCCGTCGCCGGTGAGCGCCCATTGCAGGTTCACGCCCAGCGCGTTGCACAGCACCGCGGCGTAGTCGCTGCGCTTGCTGTCGCGCATCTCCAGCGCCTGGATGGTCTGCTGCCGGCCGGGCATGCCGGCGCGGCGGGCCAGTTCTTCCTGGCTCCAGCGCAGCTCTTCGCGCACCTGCTTGATTCGTCCGCCGAGATTCATGTGGTGCATATAACAACGTACGTTGTTGAAATGCAAACAAAGAATGTTGTTGCTTGTCCACAACAAGAGTTGTAAATTGTGTGGGCCATGACCTCACAAAACAACATAAATTATTTTGTAATCAATTCAATGCTGTCGAGAGACCTGTTGTTGTGCAGTCTTGACAGACGTTGTGGATTTTGCCTCGCACGGAGCCCTGTCCGGCGCCGTCCGGGCACCCCGTTGCGCACCGCCGCCGCGCCCCCGGCGCCGCCGCGCAGTGCCGGCAGCGGTGGCGCCGGCCGGGCCGGGCAGGGGGCGGCGCGATGAGCACCTGGGGCGTTTACCTGGTGATCGTCGCCCCCTCGCTGCTGGGCTGTGTCCTCGGCTGGGGCGCGCTGGCCTTTGCCCGGCGCAGGGGCTGGGGTTGATGGGCGCGCCGCCGTCCTTGGCCAAGTTTCGTACCGATCGGTATGGAACTGCCGGCCGCCGGGTTCCTCCCGGGGCGCGTCCGCGCCCCTTTCGCCGGCGGTGGCCGGCGCCTCTTATTCCGCAAGCGCCGGGCATGAACTACTATCCGCACCATATCGGCGACTACGCCGCCGCCACGCGCGGCCTGAGCCTGATGGAGCATGGCGCCTATCGCGTCATGCTCGACCTGTACTACCTCGACGAGAAGCCGCTGCCGGCCGACACCGCGCGCCTGTGCCGCGCGCTGGGCGCGCGCACCCGCGACGAGAAGGCGGCGGTGTGCTTCGTCGCCGCCTGCTACTTCCGCAAGGAAGGCCGGAGCCTGCGCCACAAGCGCTGCGACGAGGAGATCGCCGGCTACCACGCCGTGGTCGAGCGCAACCGCGCCAACGGCCGCAAGGGCGGGCGGCCGCCGAAGGGCGCGCCCGCCGTCGGCCGCGGCGCGCGGCTGACGCGGATGCCGCGCGACTTCGGCCTGTCCGAGCGCGTGCGCGCCTGGGCGGCGCAGCAGGGGCACGAGCGGCTGGAGCAGCGGCTGGCGCATTTCACCGGCTACGCCCGGCGCCGCGCCGCGCGCTATGCCGACTGGGACGAGGCGCTGATGTGTGCCATCCGCGAGGACTGGGCGCGGCTCGGCCCGCAGCCGCCGGCGCGCCCCGCGCCGCGCCCGGTCGCCTACCTGCGCGACGGCGAGGTGATGTGATGGCCGCACGCGCCCTGCCACGGCACCCGCCGTACTCGATGGAGGCCGAGCAGTCCCTGCTCGGCGGCCTGCTGCTGGACAACCGCCCCTGGCACGAGCTGGGCGGGCGCCTGGCGGAAGAGGATTTCTACACCCGCGACCACCGCCTGATCTGGCGCGCCATCGGCGAGCTGCTGCGGCAGGAGCGGCCGGCGGATTTCGTCACCGTGTCCGAGCACCTGCGCCAGCGCGGCCTGCTCGACGAGGCCGGCGGCCTGGCCTACCTGGGCACGCTCAGCGCCGACACGCCCGGCGCCGCCGACGCGCTGGCCTACGCCGCCATCGTGCGCGAACGCGCCCTGCAGCGGGCGCTGATCGCCGCCGGGCAGGACATCGCCGCGCTCGGCCACGACCCCGGCGGGCGCGACGCCGGGCAGCTGCTCGACGAGGCCCAGGCGCGACTGGCGCGCATCGCCCGCACGCGGCAGGCGCGGGCGCGCAGCTTCGCCGAGATCATCGACGTGGCCGACCGCGCCATCAGCGAGGCGCGGCGCAAGCGCGAGGCCGGCATCGACGCCGGTGTGCCCAGCGGCATCCCCTGCCTCGACGCGCGCACCGGCGGCTGGCAGCCCGACAGCCTGATCGTCATCGCCGCGCGGCCCGGCCTGGGCAAGACCGCGCTGCTCAACCAGATCGCCGTGCACGCCGCGCGGCGCGGCCACGGCGGCCTGATCTGCAGCCTGGAGATGGGCCCGGAGACGCTGGGCATCCGCGCCATGGCCAGCGCCGCCGCGGTCAACGTCACCGCGCTGCTGCGCGGCTACCGCGAGCCGCACGAGGCCGCCGCGCTCAAGGCGGTGGAGCTGGCGCTGCTGCCGCTGCACGTCGACACCGACACCTATTCCCTCGGCGGCATCTGCGCGCAGATCGCCGAGTACCGCCGGGTACACGGCATCCGCTGGGCCGCCGTCGACCACATCGGCCTGGTCGAGACCGAGGGCTTCCACAGCCGCAACGAGCAGATCGGCGCCATCACCCGCAGCCTGAAGAAACTGGCCAAGCGCCTGCAGATCCCGATCATCGCGCTGAGCCAGCTCAACCGCGGCGTGGAGAAGGACCGCCGCCGCCCCACGCTGGCCGACCTGCGCGACTCCGGCAACATCGAGCAGGACGCCGACGCCTGCCTGTTCCTGCACAGCGAGGCCGAGGACAACCAGCCGGTGATCGGCGTGCAGTTCGGCCTGCTCAAGAACCGCGGCGGCCGCAAAGGCTGGATCGAGCGCGGCGTGCGCTTCAACGGCGCCACCCAGACCTTCCACGAAGAGGCCGCGGACAGCTGCGGCGGTGGCCCCTACAGCCCCGGCCGCGCCGCCGCGCCGCACTGGCAGGACGCGAGGGAC
The DNA here is from genome assembly GCA_964451925.1 of uncultured Nevskia sp. Lineage (GTDB taxonomy): Bacteria > Pseudomonadota > Gammaproteobacteria > Nevskiales > Nevskiaceae > Nevskia. Next base: position 8,737 of record CAYVKA010000046.1, read on the forward strand.
GCCGCATGAGCCACCAGCTCAAGGTTTTCGTGCTCGACAAGCGCCAGTTCAACCTGCTGCTGCGCGGCCAGGCCCGCGTGCGCAACCTGCCCGCCGACGGCGACATCGTCAGCGCCAGCCACTACGGTGCCCAGCTCGGCTTCCTGGTCTACAGCGCCAGCTACCCGCACGCCGACCCGCGCCAGCCGCTGCCCACGGTCACCGCCGTGCTGGAGAAGCTGTGAGCGCGCCGTTTTTCGTCGGCTCCATCAACAAGGCCCGTTCGCCCCGAGTGCCCGCGAAGCGGGCGTATCGAGGGGCCGGCGCCGACGCCGACGCCTCCGCAGCCATGACCCTTCCCCGAACCCGCCAAGCAAGCAGCCATCCCCAGCCGATGCAGGAGCCCTCCCATGCAAGACACCTTCTATTGCCCCTGGTGCCTGAAGCGCAAACCCCTCGCCAGCGGCTACCGCCAGATGGGCCCGCGCCGCCGCAAGTGCCGCCAGTGCCTGGACAACACGCGCAGCGTCACGCCGCTGCCGCCGGAGCACCCGGCCGCCGCGCCGCGCCGGAGCGGCGCATGAGCCGCCGCCAGCGGCCCGACGCCGACCTGGCCCTGTTCCGCGAAGCCCTGCGCCAGTGGATCGACTGGCTGATGACCTTCCACGGCGACAAGGGCGCCCGCCAGCCCGGCAGCTCCGCCATCGCCGGCACCACCTACGACTCCGCCATGCACGGCCTCACCCGCCCCTCCGACGAGCACGCCGACCACGTGCTCAACCAGCTGCTCGCCGACGAGCGCCGCCACTGGGACTGGCCCGCCAGCATCCACGCCATCGTCATGGACATGCCGCGCGACTGGCGCATCTGCCTTTACGGCACCGCCATGGAGTACTCGCAGGCCACCATCGGCCAGCAACTCGGCCTGCGCCAGCAACTGGTCAGCGCCATGCTGGCCAACGCCCGGCGCACCCTGCTGATCCGGCTCAAGGTGCTGGCCCGCACGCAGCGGCTGATGCGGCAGATGGGAATGCCGTGCCAGGCCGACGAAAGCTGAGTCGCGCACCGCCGGGCGCATCCGCGCCATTCAATTGCTTTGTCAGCGGGGTGGGCAGCGGCGGGTAGGGTGGGCAGGCTTCACCTGCCCACGCGGATTGACCGTTGTGCGCGAGGGCGGACGAAGCCTGTCCAGCCTTCCATCCCATCCCCGTGCGCAAGGCTCATCGCCGCCCCGGGTAACCCCCGGAGACGCTTCCCGCGCCGCTTGACCTGGATCAAGGCGCTGCCGGCCCCGATGCCCGATCCTCGCCCCAGGTAGAACGGCCCGGAGCAAGCGATGCGGGGTGTGGGTCAATTCATGCCGGCTCCCGGGCTGGGCGCGGCGGGGCAGGCCGCGCCGCGCGCCGCGCAAGACGCGGTCATCCGCGGCCACGTCGGCTGAGCGGGGAAAAACTTTTATGACGGCTTTACGCCCCACCGGTCCGCTCCAATACGCCGCTTATAGCGCGGTGATCCCTTGCGTCTCGATTTCCAATGCGTCCCGGGTTTCTAATGGCGCCGCCGCAATCCCGCCGGCTGATGGATCGATTCAGGCATGTCGAGCATGAGCAGCAGCAACGCATCCGCGCAGCGCACGGCGCCCGGGCTACGCGACCGGCCGCCGCAACGGCTGTGGACCGGCTGGCGCGGCTTGGTGGTGGCGCTGGCCTTTGCCGCGCCTTACGCGGTGTTCTGGATCAGGCTGGCGCACGAGCGCGATCCGGGCGATCCGCTGATGACCCCGGCCACGCTCGCCGTGCGCCTGGTCGTGGTCGGACTCTTCGCCGTCGCGCTGGCCTGCTACGCGGCGTCCCGCCTGCGGGCCGCCGCCATGCGCCCGGGGCAGCGGCGCTGAGCCGATCGGGTCTGCGGCGCGCTGCGGCGTTCATACCTCTCGCGGGGATGCACAGGCCGGCTACACGGCGGCGGTAGGGTGGGCAGGCTTTATCTGCCCACGCGGAACACGGTGAACCCGCGTGGGCAGGTGAAGCCTGCCCACCCTACCGGCCGGAGCCAGCAGGAAGAAGGCGGACACCGTGCGGTATCAAAACAGTCCGGCACGCATAGAATGCCGGGACGGGGCAGGCGCGATCGCCCACGCGGTTCGGCGGCTGCCGGCGCGGCCACGCTAGGCGGTGCCGGCCTTGCGCTGCAGAACCACGTGAGTGGCTTTCTCCGTGGCGGTGAAGCGCACGCACTCGTATCCCGAAGCGCGCAGGTCAACGCCCTCGAACAGCCGTTCGCCGCTGCCCAGCAGCACCGGCGCGATGGCGAGGTGCAGTTCATCGACAAGCCCGGCGCGGAGATACTGCCGGATCGTGTCCGCCCCGCCGCCGATGCGCACGTCCATGCCGTCGGCGGCCTGGCGCGCCCGCTCCAGCGCTTCGTGAATGCCCCCGGTGACGAAGTGGAAGGTGGTGTTGCCCGCCATCGGCAGCGGCGGGCGCGCATGGTGGGTCAGGACGAACACCGGCACGTGGTACGGCGGACTCTCCCCCCACCAGCCTTTCCAGTTCAGGTCGGGCCAGGCGCCGCGAACCGGCCCGAACATGTTGCGCCCGAGGATCCACGCGCCGACGTTGTGGAAGCTCCGCGCGGCGAACTCCTCGTCGATGCCCGTGGTGCCGCTGTCGACGCCGAACAGGTTGCGCTGGAAGGTACGCGTGGGTATCGCCCACTGGTGCAGCTCGGTGCCGCCCACGCCGAGGGGGTTGTCGAGGCTCTGCCCCGGACCGGCGCCGTAGCCGTCGAGCGAGAGGGTAAAGCCGGCGACTCTTACACGTGTCATGTTCCCTGTCCTCCTGGTGAACGGATGCGGACTGACGCAGCCGGGGCCAGCGGAGCAGGGTGAGAGGCTCATCCACCCGCGTCCGCAGGCGGCGCCTTGCCCGCTCGTGATGGCCCGGCCCGCGCCGCCTGTCCGGCGCCGCCTGTCCACCGGCGCTCGCAACGGCAGCCCGGCCCCGCGATCCATGCGGCAACACGCTGAAAATCCCTGGCTGCCCCGATAGTACGGCCGATCCACCCGCGCCGCCACGCGCGCGTGGCGCGCCGGGCCGCAAGCGCTGCGCGCCGCCGCCCCGCCCGGGCCGCGGAAGCGGTGTGCGCCCGGCCCGCGCCGGCTGCCGTCCGTCGCTTGCCGCATCAGAAAGCCCGGGCCGCTGCCGCTACAAGACCCTGGTACTTCGGGAAACCCGGCCGGGAGACAGAGGTGGTGAACCGCAGCGGCATACTGCTGGCCCAGTCCTGCGCTGCGGACGCGCGCGCCGCCGCGCGCGAATTCCACCAGGCGGTGGCGCAGCCGGGCATGGCCCTGGTGATTTTCTTCTGCTCCGACGAATACGACCTGGAAGCGCTGGGGCAGGAGATGCGGCGCCTGTTCGAGGGGGTGCAGGTGGTGGGCTGCACCACCGCCGGCGAGATCGGGCCCGCCGGCTACCGCAGCCACAGCCTTTCCGGCGCCAGTTTCGCCGCCGCCGGCTTTACCGCCGTCAGCGGCCGCATCGAGGGCCTGCAGCGCTTCGACAATGCCGCCGCCCAGACGCTGGTCCAGGACCTGTTGCAGACGCTGGAAAACTCCGCGCCCGAGGCCGACGAGGACAACAGCTTTGCGCTGCTGCTGATTGACGGCCTGTCCGCCCACGAAGAGCCGGTGGCCCACGCATTGCAGAGCGCGCTGGGCGGAGTCCAGCTGGTCGGCGGCTCCGCCGCTGACGGGCTGAAGTTCGGCAGCACCCGGGTGTATGCGCAGGGCCGCTTCCACGCCGACAGCGCGGTCCTGATCCTGGTCAGCACGCCGCTGCCGTTCCGGCTGTTCAAGACGCAGCATTTCGTCGCCACCGACCAGCGCATGGTGGTGACCGCCGCGGACGTCGAGCGGCGGGTGGTGAGCGAGATCGACGGCCGGCCGGCGGCGGAAGCGTATGCGGAGCTGGTCGGGGTCGACGTGCGCGCGCTCGACCCCATGCGCTTCGCCGCCTCGCCGGTGGTGGTGCTGATCGGCGGAAACAGCTACGTCCGCTCGATCCGCAACGTCAATGCCGACGGCAGCCTGACCTTCTTCTGCGCCATCGACGAGGGTGTGGTGCTGCGCCTGGCCCGCGGCACCGGCCTGGTGGAAAACCTGGAGCAGACCTTCGCGCCGATCCGCGCGGCGATCGGCGAGCCGCAGCTGGTGATCGGTTGCGACTGCATCCTGCGCCGCCTCGAAATCGTGCGCGACGGCCTGTTGCCGCAGGTGGAGGCCGTGTTCCGGCGCAACAACGCCGTCGGCTTCAGCTGTTACGGCGAGCAGTACCGCGGTGTACACGTCAATCAGACGCTCACCGGCATTGCCATCGGCGCCGCCGGGGGCCGCGATGGCGCCTGATCTGTCGCCGCCCGCCGCCGCGCGCGACGCGGCCGGCCTGCAGGCCGAAGTCCAGCGGCTCAGGAAGATGGTCCGCGTGCTGATGGATCGCGCCGAGCGCAGCACCAGCGGGCAGGACTCCGGCTTCAGCCAGTTCCAGACCGCGGTGATGCTCGACGAGCAGGTGCGCAGCCGCACCATGAAGCTGGAAATGGTGCTGCGCAAGAACGAGAAGATCACCCGCGCCCTGCGCGAGTCGGAAGCCAGGGCCGCACAGCAGGCCGTGGAGCTGCAGGCGTCCCTGGACGGCCTGCGGCGCGAGGTGGAGCTGCGCCAGCGGGTGGAGCTGGAGCTGCGCCAGGCGCAGAAGCTCGAATCGGTGGGCCGGCTGGCGGCGGGCGTGGCGCACGAGATCAACACCCCGGTGCAGTTCGTCAGCGACAGCTGCCACTTCGTGCACGACGGCATGGTCGAGCTGCAGGCGCTGGTCGGGCAGTACCGCAGCGCCCTGCGCGCTCTGGCCGAAGGCCGCGCCACGCCGCAGGAGGCGCTGCGCCAGGCGCAGGCCGCGGAGGATGCCGCCGACGCCGACTACCTGCTGGACAACATGCCCGGCGCCGTCGAACGCGCCCTCGACGGCCTGCGGCGGGTGGCCACCATCGTCCGCTCGATGAAGGAGTTCGCCTACCCCGACCAGAAGGAAAAGGCCTACGCCGATCTCAACCAGGCGATCCTCAGCACCCTGACCATCGCCCGCAGCGAATACAAGTACGTCGCCGACGTCCACACCGAGCTGGGCGAAATCCCGCCGGTGTACTGCTTCCTCGGCGACCTCAACCAGGCCGTGCTCAACATCGTCGTCAACGCCGCCCACGCCATCGAGGACAGCGTGCGCGGCAGCGAGCGCCGCGGCTGCATCACCGTGCGCACCGAGCGGCGCGGCGAGGAAGTCGTCATCAGCATCGCCGACACCGGCGGCGGCATCCCCCCGGAAATCGCCGACAAGATCTTCGACCCGTTCTTCACCACCAAGGACGTGGGCAAGGGCACCGGCCAGGGCCTGGCCATCGCCCGCTCGGTGATCGTCGACAAGCACCAGGGCGAACTGAGCTTCGAAACCCAGCCGGGCATCGGCACCACCTTCCACATCCGCCTGCCCATCAACCCCGGAAAAGCCGCCGACAACCGAGCCGCGGCTTGAGGCGGCCGTGGCCGCCATCGCCCCGGGCCTGCGCGGCACCGGGCGGCTTTCATCCGCCGGCACCGATTGATCCTCACCCGCGTGGCGGGTAGGGTGGGCAGGGTTAAACTGCCCACGCGGGTTGTGGGGTGCCCCCCGGGGCCCGTTAATCCAGCCCACCCAGCCGCCCCC
>CAYVKA010000046.1:14484-37751 GCA_964451925.1 uncultured Nevskia sp.
CCCCGGGGCGCACTGACCTTCGAACCCCCCCGGGGCTTCGCCCCCCCCGCCCCCTTCCGCCTGCCCACCCTGCCGCCCGCACTCGCCGCACCCGCAACGCGGTACTGAGACCACGGTCAGGTGCCGCCGGCGATCCGCGATTCAACCCCCCAGATGGGCGGCGGTTCGCGCATGGAAAGTTGCGATAAGCTGCCCGCGCCGGCGTAGGGATGGGCCGCGCGGGGTAGCGGCGCGGCCTGCCGCAAGCCGATCAACGGAGGGGGACATCATGAGGAAGCTGCTTCTTGCCACTGGACTGGCCGCAGGATCGGCCGCCGCCTTCGCGGCCCACGCAACCGACTACAACTTCGGACTGGTGCCGATCGGCACCCCGCCGGGCACCACCATCAGCTACTCCAGCCAGGCGCTGCCGAGCACCTACTACGACAGCGCCACCTTCACCTTCGGCAACTGGAACGAGCCGAGCGGCGCGGTGTATGAATACACCGGGCCGGCGACCATCGTCGTGCAGGGGCAGAACACCTCGATCAGCAGCGGCGGCCGCGGCTCCCGTCCGTCGCGCCGCGACACCACCATGCCGCCGCCCGGCCCGACCCTGGTGGAAGTGGACCCCACCACCGGAGCCACCAAGGCGGCGGTGGATACCTCCGGCCACCTGGTTTATCTCACCTATTCGCCCGCCAGCAGCCAGTACGGCAAGGTCGACCGCTGGGTCGCATCCGCCGTGAACCTGCCCGCCGGCACCTACAAGCTGGTCGGCATGACCGGCACCTCCTGCTCCGGCGCCACCTGCCAGATCGGCGGCGGCAGCTACTGGTTTGTTTCCCTGCAGGGCACGTTCAGCTACGTCGCCCCGCCGCCACCGCCGCCCGGCGGAGGCGGCAGCGACGATTGAGCCGGCCGGCCGCTGCTCCCGCCGGCGAGGAACAGCGGCAGGGGCGGTAGGGTGGGCAGGTTTCACCTGCCCACGCGGTTCCGCACCGCCCAGCCACCCGGCCTGGCCTGACCAACACAACCGGACGCCCGCCGGCGAAACCCGGCCGGCGCCCGGCCCGGCTCATTGCCCCGCGGGCGGCTGCCAGAGCTCGACCCGGTTCCCCTCCGGGTCCATGACCCAGCCGAACTTGCCGTACTCCGAGTCGTCCATCTTCTCCAGCACGTTGCAGCCTTCCGTGCGCAGCGCCTGAAGCAGCGAGGCCAGGTCCTCCACGCGGTAGTTGATCATGAAGCTCGACTTGCTCGGCGCGTAAGCGTCGCTGCCGGCCGTGCCGATCGACCACACCGTGGTCCCCGCGGTCGGCTTGCCCGACGCGTCCGTCCAGGTGAACGCAGTGCCGCCCCAGGACTGCACGTCGATACCCAGGTGCTGCTTGTACCAGGCCCGCAGGGCGGCGGGGTCCTTCGCCTGAAAGAAGATCCCGCCGATGCCAGTGACTCGCCGCATGAACTCTCTCCGGTGAATAGCGAAGGCCGAGCGTAGCGCAGCGCGCTCGGCCGGCGCAAAAGCCGCGGCCGCGCCGCCCGGCCCGCGGACCTTGCCGCCCCGGGCAGGCATGACCGACCGTGATGCGCCCGGTCGTTCGTAACCGGCAGTTTTCGCGTAGGCTACCCTTTCCAACATATTTTTTAAGCGAATGCCGCGGCAGCATGAAAGACCCAGACACTGATCCCGTCGCTCGAACCAAGCTTGCTGAGATTGCTCGGCAGCTTGCAGTGGGTCACATTTCAAACGATCAGTTTGAGAGCGCCCTGCCTCGAAGCGCTGAGAAGGCACTTCACGATGTCTGGTACTATGGCCTATGGCCGCTGTACGACGACCTTTATGAGCACAAGCTAGTCGGGAAGCACAAGCTCACGCCAGAAGGCCGAGTATGGGTTGCCCGCATTGTTCTTTTTCTCCGGTCAGGATTGCCCTATCGCTGGCCGCGCTATACCGGATTCTCGTACCTGCCGGTCTGCTTAATCTCGCTGATTACATTCGGGTGGTTTGGCCGGTTCTGGCGTCGCCGCACAGGTGGTGAGGAGACGGTCTGGCCGTTCTTCTCGCAGAGCGAGTTCGAGCAGGCAAAGAAATCCCCAGTGTATTTCGGCGGAGGCAACTGACGGCCCGCAGACGCACCGCCCAGATCTTGCCGCCCGCCATGACCGGTCCCTAATGCGCCGGTCGGTCGGGTGGCCGCTGCCGGCCCGGAGCTGCTCGTTCGTCAGCGACCGCTTTCCGGTAATCTGGATACGCATGAACGAGCGCCTGATCGAAAGCGATGTGCAGTGGTTGCTGGATGAACTGTGTCTAAGGCTCGGCTACTGTCTGCAGCCTGCGCAACAGGCGATGCTTCGCAACAATCCACCTCTGAGCGCGAATGCGTTTGTAGACGCAGTGCTTGTGGCTGAGGGGCTGCAACCGGAACTTGTCGGGAAGGAACGGCGGAGGCAGATCATGAATATAGTTTCTGCGGTCTTCGCTTGCTGATCCTGGAGGCAGTAATCGGGTGGGCAGGCTTCATCTGCCCACGCGGACAACGGTCAATCCGCGTGGGCAGATAGAGCCTGCCCACCCATGCTGACTTAGAGGGCATTGTGCAATGAAGATCATCGCCGTCCCATTTCTCTGTATGGCGACAGGATTTGTTGGATTTCTTTTTGGCCAGAGACAGGAGCGAACGGCGCTACACTACGAAAATGTCATTGGCTTGGTCGCTGACATCGGAGCAATGTCACATGTCATCAACTTGCTGAAGGCGGGCCAGGTCGATAAGGCCCTGCAATGGCAGAAGGATTACCTGGCTGTAGTTCGAACTGGGCTGATAAACGTTCAACGAAGTGGAATGTCGTCGCCTGCAATCGAGCAGGCAATCGCAGACTCCGGCAAGGCGATTGAACCGGATTCTCCACTCAACAGATGAGCGGGCGGGGGCTGTGCTTCATCCGCTTCCCGGTTTGCAGCGAAGTGAGCACGCAGGCGATTTCCCGCCGCCCGCCCGATCATGCCAGCAAAACCGCTTCCACCGGCCGGCGCGGTGCGAACGGCAGTTCTGCAGCGTAGCCAAACCGCATCAAAATATCCGGCCGCCGGCCGGGCACGCCGATCAGCGCCGCGAGTTCTGGCCGCAGTTCCGGCACTTCGACCGGCTGGTTGATGAAGGCGCACTTGAGGCCGAGGCTGGTGGCGGCCAGGGCGAAGCGCTGCACGGCGCGCCCGACGTTGATCCAATGGCTGGCATCGGCCTGTGCGCCGGCAAAAACCGCCAGGCCGGGCGACGAGTCGATCTGCTGCGCATAACGCTGGCTTTCGCGCCGCGCGCTCACGAACACGTCGTAGGCCAGGCTGCCGAGACCCGGGGGTACGATCGGGTTGCCGCTGGCCGCGGAGAAGAGCCCGTCGCCGGACGCCATGGCGCTGCCCGGATTGAAGCGGACCCACTGCTTCAGCTCCCGGTTGAAGTCCGGGCTGCCCATCTGCCGGTCGTTCCCCGCCATCACCAGATCGCGAACCTGGCTGATCGTTCGCCGTTCCGTGATCAGGGCCAGGTCGACGCCGGGAGTCGCGGCCGCGCGGTGCAGGGTGTCGAGATCGGCCGCATCGACCGGCCGGCCGTCATAGACCGAGCGGGTCGATTGACGCCTGAAGATCGCAGGGTACAGCGGGTCGGGCCGGACGGAGCCGGCCGAGAAGCGGAAGCGCAGCGCATCGGCCGCGACTTCGAGCTCCCCGGGCTGCCAGCTGGCACAGGCCGCGATGCGCAGGTTCTCGGCTGCGCATCCAAGGCTGACGTACAGGTGATGATCGTCGGGATCGACCACGGGAGTCCGGCGGGAGAAATCCGGGCTGATGCCGATCGCCCCGTCCGTGGGCCTGAAGCGCCAGGGTTGCGTGTTGTGGCCGTTGGCCGCGAGCGTGGCGCAGCGGATGACGTCGCGAAGTCCCGGTGTTCCGGCCATGGCCCTGAGGCGCCGGCTGTAGTCCCCGTACTCCGCCATTGAGCCGGCCGCATGCGTCCAGGCCGCGCCGCCGGCGCCCGCCAGCAGCAGCGCGCCGCCGCCCGCGATCAGGCTTCGCCTACTGATCCGCATGGGGATTGGACATCGCGCCGTGAAACGCCCGGCAGGTTGCGGCGGGCGGAATGATCCGCCATCTTCGCCGGTAGGCAAATGTGCTTGTTCATCTGCGCCCGAATCAAACGGTCTGCACGTAATACGCGCGGTCAAAGCGGAACTGCGGCATCACGCCGCCTTCGGCGCGCCGGCCGGCGGCGATCACCATGATCACGTGCGCGGCGCGCGGCAGGCCGAGCAGGCGCTTCACGCGCGGCTCGTCGAAGCCCTCCATGGCACAACTGTCGTAGTCGGCGGCGCGCAGTGCCAGCATCAGGTTCTGGCACGCCAGCGCAGCGGTCTTCGTCGCCCAGAGCCGTTGCCCGGCACGCCCCACGTCGACGTACCAGGTGGGCCGGAACAGGCCGACGATCCATGCCGCCAGAAGCTTGAGCGGCGCGAGGATGTGGAAGGGGCCGTCGGCGAAAATGAGCGGAATCTGCAGGCGGTATTTTTCGAGCAAAATGCGCGGTGCACTGGGTTCACGTGCGACCGCATCCAGCATCAGCCTGCGCCCGAGGCGCCAGAAGTCCGGCCGCGCCACCGCCACGATCAGGGTCGGCGCCTGCAGCGCCGGCGGCTGGTCCAGGCACAAGTGGCGCAGCCGGGCGAGCTTGTCGCGCTCCTGCACCACCACGAACTGCCACGATTCGAGATTGTGCGAGGTGGGCGCCAGCAGCGCGAGGTCGAGGCAGGCGTCGAGCACCTCCCCGGGGATCGGCTCCGGAAGGTAGGCGCGCACCGAGCGGCGGGTGCGCACCACCTTGGCGAACGCGGCGAAGTCGCAGGCCAGATCGTCCGGGCCCTGCGCTGCGGCAGGTTCCGGCGATGCGGCGCGCGGCTCCTCGATCGCGGATGCTGTCTGCACTCTGGCGCTCCGAAAGGAGTTTGGCGATAAGCCCTCGGTAGAGGCCCTTATGTAACAACTCGAAGCGCCACGACGCCTTGATCTGTATCAATTGCGGCTTCGGAGTGCGCGGCGTCGATGAACTGTGTCGGTTGCCGGGCAGGTCAGCGCGTTGGGGCTCGCAAGCTCACCCCAACTTTGTAGCTTGACTTGCAACGTTGCAATGGAATCAGGGCTGACCGAACAGCGGGAACAGCAGCAGGCCCAGCACCGCGGCGGCCGAAACGATGATGGGCTCGTTGACCTTCTTGAACCGCCACAGCAGGCCGACGGCGGCGAGCGCGATCAGCAGGGTCGGCACATCGGTCACCGAGCGGCGCCCCAGGACAATGACCGAGCCGGCAATGGTGCCGACCGCAGCGGCAGTGGCACCGTTGACGAAGGCGACGATCGCCGGGCGCTTGCCATGTTTCTTGAAGTAGGGCGCCGGGATGATGGTAAACAGGTAGCAGGGTACGAAGGTGCCGAAGGCCGCGGCCATCGCGCCGGGGAATCCGGCGACCAGATAGCCGATGAAGCCCACCGTGATCACCACCGGTCCCGGCGTGATCATGGCGACCGCTACCGCATCGACGAATTGCTTGTCGTTGAGCCAGTGGTGCTCGGTGACGACGCCGCCGTAAAGGAAGGGCACGATCGCCAGTCCGCTGCCGAACACGAAGGCGCCGGCCTTGGTGAAGAAGCCGAGGATCTGCCAGAGCAGCGGCCAGTTGAAACCGGCGGCTGGGACAATGGCCGCGATCGCGGGGACGGTGCCAGTGCCCTTGAACCCCTTGGGTGGTGCCCGTACCAGCCAGACCAGGATGCCGCCGGCCAGGAATACCACGACGAATTCGGACCCGGTAATGGCGGTGAGGGCGGCGCAGGACAGGAAGATGCCCAGGAGCAGCGGGTCCCTGCCGATGTTCTTGGTGGTGAGCTTGTAGGCGCTCATGGCGATGATGCCGATCACGGCGGCGCCCACACCGTAGAACACCGCCTGCATCCAGGTGAGGCCGCCGAAGCGCAGGTACAGCCAGCCAAGCGCCACTACCATGATGAAGGAAGGCAGCACGAAGGTGATGCCCACCGCGGTGGCGCCTCGCACCCGGTAGTGTACAAAGCCGAGGTACATGGCGAGCTGCGCCGCCATCGGGCCGGGCATGAGCTGTGCGAGGGTCAGCCCTTCCTTGTAGTCGGACTCGGAAATCCACTTCCGTCGCTCGACCAGGTCGCGGTACATGTAGCCGACCAGGGCGACGGGGCCGCCGAAGCCGATGCTGCCCAGCTTGAGCGCATACAGCATCAGTTGCCACAGCGTGTATGAAGGCTTCTGCGGCGCCCCGTCGCTCATCAGCGTTTCTCCTTGATCGCGGAACCCCAATCTTGTAACTACTGCGTGGAGTATTGTGCCGTGACCGGTGGGTTGGTTGTCAGCGAGCCATCGAATCTTTGGCTATCTCGACGTCCTCGGCCGGGTAGCGAGCGTAGCCTGGTGCTGAACGCAGCTCGTTGGGGTGAGTTCGCGAACCCCAACGTCACCAGGCGGGTTCGCCCGCGGGCAAGTTCGGCCCAAGCGCGGCGGCATAATCTTCAGGTACCCTTCGGCAGCGCATAGGGCAACCTATGCACGGATGGTGTTGAGCTTCGCAAGCTCCCCCCCAACCTTACGTAACTTGGCAGAACCGATCTCGAAAAGTGACGACATCTTCAAAGCGCCTCATACAAATCGCCGCCTGGGCCTGCATCCTCGGTGTGGCCGTGCTGGGCACGTACTATCGCTCCGCCTTCATCATAGTCTGTGGAGGTATATTTGTGATCGCAGGCGGCATCGGCATCCGTTATCAGCGCATCACAACCTTAGAGCGCGGCCGGGAGGGGGTTCCCCTGTCGGGCGGTAAAGCTCTTGTCTACAGCGTCATGCTCCTGTGCCTGGGAGCCATCATGGTGGTGCTGGAGATATTGCGTGCTCTTGGCAGCTTCGGATAGCCAGCGTCGCCTGGGCTACCTGTAGGGTGGTGCTGAACGCAGTGAAGCCCACGCGGTTTTCAATCTCTCGCCGCTGTTGCGCATCAATCCCAGCACGTTGCGCGAGGTGCCGCAGTCGGGGTTGTGGTAAATCGCGGTGCCGGACAGGTCGATCCCGGTTTAGGTCAATGCGTTTGAAGCGCGGTGTGCAGCATCTCCCGCGCCGCCGTCGCCAGGAGCCGCGCCAAGGCGGCACGCGCCAGCCAGCGGCTGCGTCCGCCCCTGCTTGCGGGCAGGGAAATCCACAGCCGCAGCAGGTGACGCTGCCGCTCCGGCTCCGGCCAGTCGGTGAAGCCGGAGCGGGCATGCAGGATGGTGTGATTGGAGATGAGCTGCACATCACCCGGCTGCAGATCCATATCCAGCCGGAATTCATCGGAGTTGGCGATCTCGTCGTAGAGGTCCAGCAGGCGATGCTCCTCGGCGCTGAGCGGCGGCGCCCAGGGGACGCCGCGCACCGAGCGGAAATAGTCGCTTTGCCAGAACGTGCGCAGCTCGCCATCCGCATAGCGGCAGGGTGCGATGGGAAACGCCCTTACGCCCCCTTCGCCCTTGGTGTCGAAGTAGAACGGCCGGTAGAGCCGCGATACCAGCGCCGGCGCGCGCCGCAGCAGTTCGTTGTAGACCGCCACCGAACTGGTGATCTGCGACAGGCCGCCGCTGCGCGCCGGGCGCAAGCACAGCAGGCCGACGGCGTCGGCCGCGTCGCAGTGCACGGCCAGGGCCTTGTTGGTGCGGTAATAGCGGGCGTCGCCGCTGCCACGCTGGTCGCGTACATGGCCAAGCAGGTCGCCTTCCGGGTTCTGCGCCCCGGGTATGCCCAAGTGCTGGCCCAGGCACCAGAAGAAGACCTCGCACTGCGCGGTGGACCATTCCTCCACCGGCACGCCCCGGATCAGCACGAAGCCGCGGCCGTGGCGGATTTCGTTCCGCCACTCGCCGATCCGCGCCGCCAGACCCGGCAAGGGAAAGTCCGGCCGGGTCAGCTGCCCCAGCGGCTTGCCGGTGGCTTGCGCTGCCGCCACGGCGGCGCGCAGCTCGGCGACCTCGGTGCCCGCCAATCGCACCTGCCACTCGGTGCGGGTTCTCGCCTCGGCGCCGCGCCAGGCAGCGGGTGAGCTCAGCGGCTCGATCCGCATGCCCACATGTGGCCGCGCCAGATAGTGCAGTGTCTGCGCCCGGAGGGATTTGTACATGCCTGGTCAGGCGTGCCCGATGGCGTTGAGCTGCTGCTGCAGCTCGGCTTTGCCCAGTTCGCGCACCGGCAGCTTGACCAAGCGCTCGATGCGGCCGCGCAGGGTCTGGTACGCCTGCCGGAAGTCTTCCGCGCTGTGCGGGTCCGGCACGCCCCAGTGGGTCTTGAGCGGCTTGCCCGGATACAGCGGGCACTGCTCGCCGGCCGCCGCGTCGCACACCGTCACCACCAGGTCGATGCGCGGCGCCCCGGGGGCCATGAACTCGTCCCAGCTCTTGCTGCGCGCACCGGCGGTGGAGATGCCTTCGCGCGCCAGCAGCTCCAGCGCCAGCGGATTGGGGCTGCCCTTGGGATCGCTGCCGGCCGAGTACGCGGCGAAGCCGCCATCGGAAAGGTGGTTGAGCGTGGCTTCCGCCAGGATCGAGCGGGCGGAGTTGCCGGTGCACAGGAACAGCACGTTGAAGGAGTCGATGGTCATGACATTCGGGGGTGATGGGTGTCGATGTGGGGACTGCGTGCCGGCGCCAACCGCGCCGCTGACTCGAAGAAGCCCCGGTCGGCGGAGCAGGCGCAGGCGGTCAGCAAGTTGCACCTGTCGCGGTCAAACCGCTGTGTCCGCATGCTCGCCTCCAGGGGCGGGTGTCACGGTCGTGGCAGCACGCTTGCCATGCAGCCAGAAATCGAGCGCCGTCGCCAGCGCCGCGCCGACGAGCTGGGCGGCGATGAAGCCCGGCACATCCAGCGGGCGGATGCCGGCGAAGGTATTGGTGAGGGAGCGGGCCACGGTGACGGCCGGATTGGCGAAGGATGTGGAAGCGGTGAACCAGTACGCCGCCACGATGTACAGCGCCACTGCGTAGGGCACCGCCGCCTCGCGGTTGCGGATGCAGCCGAAGATCGTGGTCAGCAGCCCGAAGGTGGCGACCACCTCGCTGAACATCAGCGCGGCGCCGGGGCGCAGCTTCTCCGAGACCTGCAGGATCGGCGCGCCGAACATGGCATGGGCCGCCCATACGCCGGCGATGCCGCCGGCCACCTGCGCGATCAGGTAGCCGGGCACGTCGGCCCAGGCGTGGCGCCGGCTGGCGGCCAGCGCCAGGCTCACCGCCGGGTTGAAGTGCGCACCGGACACCGGCCCGAACACCAGGATCAGCGCCACCAGGCCACCGCCGGTGGCGAGCGAGTTGGCGAGCAGGGCGATGGCCACGTTGCCGCCGGCCAGCTGCTCGCCCATGATGCCGGAGCCGACCACCACCGCCAGCAGCAGCGCGGTGCCGATGAACTCCGCGGCGTATCGGCGTGATGTATTCACTGCTGGCCAATCTCGTTGATCCGCTTCTGCAGGGCCATGCCGCCCAGGGACTCCAGCGGCAGGCTGGAGAACAACTCGATGCGCCGGCGCAGCACGTTGAACGCGTCCTGGAAGGCGCGGAGCCGCTCGATGCGGTCGCCTTCCACCGCCGCCGGGTCCGGCACGCCCCAGTGCGCCGTCATCGGCTGGCCGGGCCAGAACGGGCACTGCTCGCCGGCGGCCTTGTCGCAGACGGTGAAGACGAAATCCAGCGGCACGCCGTGCGGCGCCGCGAACTCGTCCCAGCTCTTGCTGCGAAGGCCCACGGTGGCGAAGCCGTTCTTGCCCAGCAGCTCCAGCGCCATCGGGTGTACTTCGCCCCGTGGATGGCTGCCGGCGCTGTAGCCGCGGAACTTGCCGCGGCTGATGGAGAGGTTGTTGATGATGGCTTCCGCCAGGATCGATCGGGCGGAGTTGCCGGTGCACAGGAACAGCACGTTGAGCGGTTGCGGGTTCATGGCCTTGCTCATGAAGATGGCGGTGGACGGGCACAGCGAGCGGAACTGCGGGTGCAGCTTGACCTCGGGCGGTGCTTGCGTGCGCTGCAATGGGCGGTAGCCCCGGTCAGCGAAGTAGCGGTCGGCGTCGGTGGTCAGGAGGTACAGCGTGGTCAGGCCGAGCTGGCGCGCCAGCGCCTCGGCCTCCGCCACCAGCTGGGAGCCCCGCCCGGCGCCGCGCCACTCCGCCTGCACCAGCAGCGAGCGCAGCATGGCCACGGAGCCGAGCAGGTCCAGCCCGACCAGACCGGCAATACGCCCCCCGTCACGCAGGACCAGGAAGGTCTTGAGCGAATCCCCATCAATGTCCGAGCTGGGCAGCCCCTGGAGATCGAGCAGGCCGCGGATCGCTTCCAGGTCCTCGGCGCGGGCGGGAGTGATCGGCATGAGCTAGTGCTTCGGGCGCGGAGTGAAGCTGATCGGCGCTTCCGGCGCACAGCAGGCGGCGCGGGCCGTCTTTTCGCCGGCGGCGTGCTCCCCGAACAGCGGAATCTCGCCCAGGGTGTGAAACGTCTCCCAGGCGATGCCCTGCGGGTCCTGCACCCAGTACTTGTCCGAGCGGGCGTAGCAGCAACTGGCGCCGGCCTCGTCGCGCGCCTGGATGCCGGCGGCGGCCGCGCGCTGGCGCAGGCCCTCCAGCTCGTCCGCGGACTCCACCTGGATTCCCAGGTGGTTCACGCCGGCGGCGGCGCCCCGCTGCGAGATGGCGAAGTTGAGGCGCGGATCGTCCAGCATCCACTTGGCGTAGTCCGGCTTCTCCACCGTGGGCGCCGCGCCGAACATGGCGGAGTAGAAGCGGATGCTGTGCCGCAGGTCATCGACGGCAACGTGGACGTGGAAGCGTTTCATGCGGGCACCTTCCTGCGCTTGGCAGCGGCGGGCGACTTGACTGGAGGACAGCAGGCCTGCGGCTGGCCGCGGCAGCAGTTCTCGGTGAGGTAGGCGATCAGGCCGTTCATCGCCGCGTAGTCGGCCGAGTACCAGTAATAACGGCTTTCCTGGCGGCTCTTCACCAGGCCGGCGCGGCTCAGTTCCTTGAGGTGGAAAGACAGCGTGGCCGGGGCCACCTCCAGCGCCTCGCCGATCCGGCCCACCGTGACGCCCCCGGGGCCGGCTTCGACCAAGTAACGGAACACCGCCAGGCGGGTGTCCTGGGCCAGCGCCGCGAGCGCGGCAAGAGCGTCTTGTGTTTCCATATTTCTATATTTATAGAAATATAGGGGACTGGTCAAGCCCCGCTCCGGAGTTGGCGGCGTGCCGGCTTCGCGCCGCGCCCGCCGTTGGCTACCGCGCTGCGGCGGAATGCGCCACCGATGAAGGCCCCGCGGGGCCGCGCGGGCCCTGCGGCTCCACCGCGGCCCGCTCAACCCGCCGGCGCATGACCGGCGTCGATCTGTATCAGGCGCGCGTCGCCCGCCGCCGCCACCCTATGGCCGGAAGCCCCCGCGCCAGTTCGGCGAGCGCCATGATCGACGCCACGGCCAGGAGCGCGGTGGACAGGAAAGCGCCGTGTGCCGGCGGCGGCTGCGGCGCCACCGCATGCTGGCCGGCGACAATCCCGGCCGACAACGATGCCGCTGGGGCCGGCTGGCCGGAATACACAACGTCGAGCGCCTGGGCGGAAACTAAGCTATCGAGATTCGGATGCCGGATCACGTGATCTTCCCCTCACGCCGCCCGCGCCAGCTCAGGCGCAGGCTCGACAATGCCGACGGCCGTGGCCAATTCGCCCAGGCCCTGGTCGTTGAGCAGGCGGATCGTGTGCGCGCCCTGCGACAGCCAGCCGCGCCGCTCGAAGCCTTTCAGCGTGCGGCACACGGTTTCCGTGGCCAGGCGCAGGTAGTTGCCGATTTCGCGCTGTCCCATCGGCAGGCGCAGCACGTTGCCCGTACCCATGCGGCTGCGCATGTGCAGCAGGAACGCGGCGATGCGCTGCTCGGCGTTGAAGGCGCCCGACAGGGTCAGGGCCAGCGCCAGGTCGCGGCTGGTCTGTTCCAGAAGGCGCTGCGCCAGCAGCGGCTGTTGCACGGCCGCCCGCCGCAGGGCGCTTAGCGGCGTCACGCAAACCTGTGACGGCGAGATCGCGGCGGCGCTGGCCAGATGAACGCTGCTGCCCAGGCTGTCCAGGCCGATCACGTCGCCCGGCAGGAAGAAGCCGCGGATGCGTTCGTTGCCGTCGGCATCGACGGTATAAGTCTTCAGGCAGCCGCCGCGGACGGTGTAGATCGAGTGCTGCCGCTCGCCGGCGTTGAACAGCGCCCCCGTTCCCGGCATCACTGCGGCGCGGGGACCTAATGCCTCGTTCCAGGCGGCGGCCTGTTCTTCGCCACCGCGGCGCGCCATGCAGCTCCGCACCGGGCATAGCAGGCAGTCAGTCGCAACACGGCTGGTCGGCGCGGCATCGAATGGCATTGCAGGCACTCCCGATCAAGTGCAGCCAGTCTGCTCAAGGCCGCGCGACGGGAACATCCGCGGTTGCCGCAGCTTCACTGCGGCAACTACGTAGGAGGAACCCGCAGGCTGATTCAGGCGCCGCCGGCCGCCACGAAACCGCCCCCGCCGTTCTTGACTTGCGTCAATGAGCGCTGCCGCCGGGCCGCGCTACTGTTCCCGCACGTCGAGACTCCATCGTCAACGCCGGCCCGGAGAGCGTCATGCTTGGACTGTTTGCCCGAATGCTGCTGTTTCTCGCCGCGGGCGTCACGAGTTGGTTCGTGGCGAAGAACGCGGAAAATTTCAGCGTGTTCCAGATGATCGTCGCGGTGCTCCTGTTTGTGGCGGTTCTGTTTGCGGCCGCGTTCTGGCCCAGCGCCTGGATCAGGAAGCTCGGTCAACGCTGAATTGGGGGGGCCAGGGTGCTGGCCGCTGGCGCGCCGGATGGCGCAATACGGAGGTGCAGGCATGAAAAGCTGGAAACCGTTCAACACGCGGGCGCTCGCCTGGCTGACGATCGCCTTGTCCATGGTGATGGGGCCGGTGGCGGCGTCTCCCGCACCCGCCGTGATCGAGTTTTCCTCGCTGGACCCGGATCGCAGCGAACACGTGCACGGCACGCTGTACCGGCCCGAGTCCTGCGCCGCGCCGTGCCCGGCGGTGGTCGTGGTGCACGGCACCGCCGGCATCAATGCCACCGGCGCGTTCTACCGCGAGGCGGTGCTGCAGGCGGGCATCGCGTTTTTCGAAGTCGATTTCAAGACCGGCATCTTCACCTCGCCGATGGACCGGCCGCCGGCGGAAACCTTCATCCCGATGGGCTTCGCCGCGTTGAAGGAGTTGCGCAAGGTGCCGGGCATCGACCCGCAGCGGATCGGCATCGTCGGATTCTCGATGGGCGGGCACCTCACCGTGAACACGGCGTTCGAGGCCAACCGCAGGAAGTGGATGGGCGATGAGAAGGGCTTTGCCGCCCATGCCGCGTTCTACCCGGTGTGCAAGTCGTTCCTGTCACAGGACGACCTGAAGACCACCGGCGCGCCGATCCTCATCTTCTACGGTACCGCGGATACCTATGGCGAGGGCAAGAATGTCCCCGCCTTCAAGCAGCTGCTGCAGAGCCGCTACAACACGGCCATCACCACGGTTGAATACGCTGGCGCGCAACACGGCTTCAACCGCAATGCGCCGCCGCTCAGCTACCGCGATCCCGCGGCGATCGACGGCAAGGGCTACATGGCCTGGGACGAAGCGGCGGCCACCGATTCAAAGACCCGGCTGATCGAGTTCCTGGGCAGAACGCTCGGTACGGCACACGCGCAATAGGGTGCCGCCCTGCTGCGGCGGCGCGCTCACGCCACCAGCCGCGCCGCCTTCCACTGGTGGCGCAGCAGCTCCGCCGCCACGCGCCCCATGCGCCGGCGCACCAGCTCCAGCAGGGCGCGCATGAAGACCTGGTCGTGATCGGTTTGCGCGGTGTGCCAGGTGCAGGCGTGGGCCAGCTCGTGGAGGACGAAATACTCGCTGCGCGTTGCGCGCGGGAAGCTGAGCTGGAACAGCAGGCCGTCGCTGGAGCTGCAACGGGCGTGGCGGTCGCCGCGGCCGTCGCCGATGTGCAGCCGCATCGGCTGCGGCCAGCGGCGCCGGAACCAGTCCTCGCGGCTCAGCTCCACCACATAGCGGTGGATCTCCGCCAGCGTCAGCGGATGGTCGCCGTGCAGCGCCAGCATGCAGTCCTCGGCCTTGTAGAACCGATGGTCGGAGGCGCCCGCTAGCCGGCGCCGGATGGAGGGGGGAGTAGGGGGCACCCCATGAATATGCGCCTCCCGGTTGACGACTCAATGACGGTACGGATGTACAGTCTTGGCGGCTGCGCCACTGGCCGCCCGCAGGCGCCCCGCAGGCCGCCCCGGGCCGCTCGCAGCCCGCCAGCAGCCGCCCGTGGCCCGCCCCGGCCGCGCCCCATCGCCCCGCAGGCCAGCCACCCCGCGGCTCCGGGCCAGAGGCGCGCCCCCACCCCTGGGCGGCGGCAGCCGCCGTCTTCAAGCCGGAAGGGCGGGCCGGGCCCCCGGCGGGGCGGGGTGATCTCCGCTCAGCTCCGCCGCGCCGCGCCCAGCATCTGCCGCAGCTGCCGCTCCGCGCGGCCGGCGTCGAGGCTGGCGCAATCCAGCGTCAGGTCCATCCAGGCCGGAACGTGGTCGCCCGGATAGTGACGCAGCTGCAGCTGCACCACGGAGGCGCCGCGCCACTCCACCTTGCCCAGCGACCAGTGGCTGTCGTCCGGCGCGAACACCGTGCGGCCGGTGGTCGTGTCGTGGATCGCCGGCGAGTCCACCCATAGCGACATGCGCGCCTCCCAGGGATACACCCGCACTTCGTAGCGGCCGTCCGGCGAAGTGCTCCGCACCTCGTGGGGCGGTGCCGCGGGCCGGGCCGGACGCGCCGCCGCGGGCGCGGGCACTGCCTGGGACGGGGACACCGCCGCGCGGCGGCGCGGCCGGTCGCGCACCATCGCCGCGGCGCCGGCGGCCAAGATGGCCGCCCCGAGCAGCCAGCCGAGCGCACACAGCCAGAACCAGAACGGATGCGCCGCGCGCTCCACCATGCCGCCGGACCGCAGCGGCACATCGATGCGCCCGTGCGCCACACCGCTGGCGGCGATCCACATCGAGAGCGCGGCGAGGGCGGCGCACAGCGTGCCATAGATCAACCGGCTGGCGATGGAGGATCGCTGTTTCATGTGCCGGGTCCGTTCGCTGAGGTTCGCCGGATTGTGCCACCGCGCGATGCGCCGGTGGAGCGGACGTTGCCCGGCCTGGTGGGGAAGGTTGAGCGGACTATTGGAAACCCGGAGCGTACCGGTAAATCCCTTTTCGTAAGATGCGCCATACTTGTCGCCGGGCTTTGGACTTTCTTCGCCCTTTTGTTGGAAAAGGACTGGCCCAGGAAGAAGCCTCAAGAGTAAGCCAATGAATACAGCAAGCCGGGTAGGTCGAGCCGCATTCTGGATCATCCTTGCATGGCTCATTACAGCTGCATTCCTCATCGCAGCGTTCTGGCCTTCATTGCCGCGCACAGCAGTCGGCTGGCTGGCATTCGTCGCATTGGGTCCGCCGCTGCACTTCATGGCAGAGGCCGTTTCTGAACGTGCGTGGTCGTCGCGCGCAGGCCGCGCAATCTCGCATCACCCTTCTTCCGTCGTCCGCGTCATTGGCGGTGTGGCTGTCTTTCTTGTCGTCGGTGGCATCAGTTTGGCGTTGTCCTGGTTTGTCATCAGGCACTAATGCCGTCCCGCTACGTCCCACGCCGTTTCAGATTGTAATTCGCAGAAGCCGTACCAGCGGTTACATCTCCTGTCACTTCATCAGCCGCTTTCCGGCGCCCGCGTCGCCGCGAGCAGGGAGCGGATTTTCGCTACGTCCGCGGGCGTCGCCGGGTTGTAGACCACCATGCTCAGGTCCGGCCGGCCGTCGACGCTGAAGCCGGAGTACTCGAAGGTGATCCGGCCGAGCAGCGGGTGGCGGATCTGCTTGGTGCCTTCGCCGTGGCTGTGGAGATCGTGCGCGCCCCACATGGCCTTGAACTCCGGGCTGAGCCGGCACAGCTCGTCGACCAGCGGCTGCACCGCTGCCGCCGCGCCCGCCCGCGCCGCGTCGACGCGGAACGCGCCGACCACGAAGCGCGCGACGCTGTGCCAGTCGTACTGGGCGGCGCGCACGCGGGGGTCGAGGAAGATGAAGCGCAGGATATTGCGCTGCTCCGGCGGCAGCGCCGCGTAGTCGGTCAGCATCACCGTCGCCGCGCGGTTCCAGGCGACCACGTCCCAGGTCGCGGTCCTGATCAGGGCGGGGCTCGGCTCCAGCGCGTCGAGCACCCGCTGCAGGCGCGGCGTGACGCCTTCGCTCCTGCGGTAGCGGACCTCCGACGGCCGGCCGAGGCCGAGCAGGAACAGGTGCTCGCGCTCCACCTCCGTCAGCATCAGCGCCCGCGCGATCCGCTCCAGCACATCGGCGGAGGGCGCGCCGCCGCGGCCCTGCTCCAGCCAGGTGTACCAGGTGGGACTGATATGCGCGCGCTGCGCCACTTCCTCGCGGCGCAGTCCCGGCGTGCGGCGCCGCGCCGGCGGAAAGCCGAACGCCGCCGGGTCGAGCCTGGCGCGGCGATCCTTCAGGTAGGTGCCGAGCAGGTTCTGCGCCGCGCCGGGAGTGCTCATCCTGTTAGCCGTTATACCCTGATAACGCCACTACTTTACCGGGATAAAGAGTGCGCCGATATTGGTTTCCCGTCAAAAACCTGGAGATCGGCGATGCGCGTATTCGTCACTGGAGCCACCGGCTGGGTCGGCTCGGCCGTGGTCAGGGAGTTGATCGGCGCCGGCCACCAGGTGCTCGGCCTGACCCGCTCGGAGCAGGGCGCGCAGGCGCTCGCGGCGGCGGGCGCCGAGGCCCATCGCGGCACGCTGGCGGACCTGGACAGCCTGCGCCGCGGCGCGGCGCGGGCCGACGGCGTGATCCACACCGCCATGAACCACGACTTCTCCAGGTTCGCGGAAAACTGCGCCGAGGACCGGCGCGCCATCGAAACCCTCGGCGCCGTGCTCGAAGGCTCGCAGCGCCCGCTGATCGTCACCTCCGGCGTGGCGCGACTGGCGCAGGGCCGCGTGGCCACGGAGCAGGACCCGCCCGTTCCGGTGTCCGCCTCCTATCCGCGCGCATCGGAAGCGGCGGCGCTGGCGCTGGCTGAGCGCGGCGTGCGCGCCACTGTCGTCGGCCTGCCGCCCTCGGTGCACGGCCACGGCGATCATGGCTTCGTGCCGCGCCTGATCGCCTTCGCCCGTGAAAAGGGCGTCTCCGCCTATATCGGCGAAGGGCTCAACCGCTGGCCCGCCGTGCACCGGCTCGACGCCGCCCGCGTCTTCCGCCTGGCGCTCGAACGCGGCGCGCAAGGCGGCCCCTTCCACGCCGTGGCCGAGGAGGGCGTGCCGTTCAAGGCCATCGCCGAGCTCATCGGCCGCCGTCTCGGCCTGCCGGTGGAGTCCAGGACCGCCGCGCAGGCGGCCGGGCATTTCGGCTGGTTCGCCCTGTTCGCCGCCTTCGACGTGCCGGCCTCCAGCGAGCGCACCCGCGCGCTGCTCGGCTGGCAGCCGGTGCAGCCCGGGCTTCTCGCCGACATCGACCACCCGGCCTATTTCGCCCCGTAGCGCCGGCCCGGCCGCGGCGCCGCGCGGGCCGCCGCGCCGCTTGACCGCCCCGTGGCCGCCCGCCATGATTGCGGCACTCCCGGCATCAAAGAGCAGAGGCCATCGCTTCCGATCATCGATCGCGCGCCGCGCGGCGCAGCTTGCGGGGCCACCGCAAGTGAAGGCGCCGCAAACCGTGGTGCTCGCCAACCCGCACGCCATCGGTGACGTGGTGATGATGCTGCCGCTGGCCGGCGCGATCCGGCGCCACTGGCCCGAGGTCAGGCTGCACTTCGCCGGCCGCCAGCCGGCGCTGGCGCAGGCCTGCGAGTTCTTCGACAGCGTCATCAACAGCGAGGAGATCATCGCCGACCCGGCCATGCTCCGGCGCATCAAGGCCGATGTATTCCTCAACCCCTTTTCCTGCAACAGCATGGCGCGCGCGGCTTTTGCCGCGCGCGTGCCGGTCCGCGTCGGCAACCTGCTGCGCCGCCGCTCGGCCACGTTCTGCAATCGCTTCGTCGCTTACGGCCACGTGCGCTACGGCCACATGCTGGATTACTCCATGCGGCACGTGCGGGCGCTCGGCGTGCCCGGCGCCTTGCCCTCCGAGCCGCGCGCGCTGTTCGGGTTGACGCGCGTCGGCGCGCCGCCGGAAAGGCTGATGCGCCTGCTCGATGCCGGGCGCTTCAACCTGATCCTGCACCCGAAATCGGGCGGCTCCGCGCGCGAGTGGCCGCTGCCGCACTACCTGGAGCTGGCGCGCCTGCTCGGCAAGACCGATGCCTTCAAGCTGTTCCTCACCGGCTCGCAGCAGGAGCGGCAGCTGATCGCGCAGGACTGCCCCGGGCTGCTGGCCGACGGACTGGCCACGGACTTGATGGGCACGCTGTCGTCGGAGGAGCTGCTGGCCTTCATCAATGCCGCCGACGGCCTGCTCGCCGGCAGCACCGGCCCGCTGCATGTCGCCGCCGCGCTGGGCCGGCACGCGCTGGGCATATTCCCCACGCGCCCGGGGCTGGACACCGTCTCCTGGAAGCCCCTCGGCCCGCTCGCCCGCACCCTCAGCGCACCAGGCACCTGCCGGCTCGGGTCGCGGCAATGCCCGAAGAAACCCGGGCCGCCCTGCGTCTGCACCCAGTCGCTGCAGCCGCAGGACGTGGCCAGCCGCCTGGTGATGCCGGCCCTGCAGCACTGGGGCGAACTGCGCCGGCCGCAGCCCGCGCCGGAACGTGCGGGCCTGGTGACTTAGCCAAACGCTGATCGATTGGATCATCGTCATTCCCGCGTAGGCGGGACCAATGCGTCTGGAACGTATTGGAGCGAGCCAAGCGAGGCCGGCCGGCTTCGGCCCGGGGATGGGCCGAACCATCCGGTTTTGCGAAGGCGGGAAATCAAAACTGGACCCCCGCCTGCGCGGGGGTGACGAATTGATCAGGGAATCCCTAAGGCGCGGGCAGCGGCAGGCACTCCATCACCTCCACCGAGTCACCCGGGAACAGCGTGAAGTGCGGGTGGTTCTCGAACATCCTGGCCGCCGCTTGGTGCGATTCGGCCTGCACGATGGTATAGGCCGTGAGATTGTTGCGCAGGTCCGTGATGCCTTCGGCGGCGACGCGCTTGGTCTTGCCCAGGGGCGTGCCGATATCGACGATGGACCCGGCATGGGCCGCCACCCACTGGCTCCAGGCCTCCATGCCGGCTTTCTGCCGCGCCTCGCGCGTCGCGGCGTCGGGGTGGCGCTGCTGGTACTTTTCCAGGGATGCCGCGGTGCCGATGTACACCGCCATGAACTTCTTCATTGATCAGTCCTCCTGAGGAAATCCGTGTTAACAGGCCCTAAGCCGCCAGTGCCTGCTGCGGCCAGGGCTCGGCCCAGGCGGGCAGGCGCATCAGGCCGTCGAGCCAGCGCACCACGTTGGGATAATCCTGCAGCGGCATCTCCGACTCGCGCCAGTAGCAGGCCATTGCCGCCAGCTGGAAGTCGGCGATGGTCAGCCGGCCGCAGGCGACATGACTGCGGTCTTCGAGATGGCCGTCGAGCACGGCGGCGTAGCGGTGCAGCTCCGCCACCTTGTCGCGCAGCGATTCGCGATCCGGCGCGCCCAGGCCGAAGGTGGCCTTGACCACGTGCTCGAAATAAAACGGCCCCACCGCCTTCGACCAGTGCCAGTCGTTCCACGACAGCCAGCGCAGCACCTCGACCTGCTCCGCCGGCTGGTGCGCCGGCCACAGGTCCGAGCCGGCCTTGAGGCACAGGTGGGCCATGATGGCGGAGGCCTCCCACAGTACCGTTTCGCCGTCCACCAGCGTCGGCGCCTTGCGGTTGGGATTGAGCGCGGCATAGTCCGCGCCCTTGAGATCGGCGAAGCTCAGCTCCACCAGCTCCGCCTCCAGGCCCAGATGCTTGACCAGCGCCAGCACCCGCCGCGGCGCCTGCGCCTTGATCCAGTAAATCTTCATGTCAGTCTCCTCCGTGATCGCATGGCTTGCGTGGACAGGAGCATGCGACGGGACTAGATTATGTTCAAGAACATATTTTTGCCCGCCGCATGCAGGGGGTTTGCCATGCCTTATCCCGCCGAGCACAAGCAGCGTACGCGCGGCCGCATCGTCGAGTCGGCGCGCCGGCTGTTCAACCGCTACGGCTTCGAGCAGGTGTCGATCGACCAGATCATGTCCGGCGCCGGGCTCACGCGCGGCGGCTTCTATCACCACTTCCAGAGCAAGGACCAGCTCTACGCCGCCGCCGTCGCCAGCTTCGCCGCCTGCAACCCGTTCGCGGTGAAGGCCAGCCAGGCCAGTACGCCGATCAGCGACCCGCGCCGGCTGGCCCGCATGCTGGTCGACCTGTACCTCAGCGACGAGGTGCTGGACAACATCGACCTGCATTGCCCGCTGTACGCACTGCCCGCCGACGTGGCCCGCGCCGGGCTGTCGCCGCAGCAGGCCTACACCGATCTGATCCGCAGCATGGCCGAGGTGTTCCGCCAGGCCCTCGCCGGAACGCGCGACGCCGGGCGCCGCGCCCACACCATCGTCTCGCTGTGTGTCGGCGGCATGGTGCTGGCGCGCACCACCAACGACCCTGCGCTGCGGCAGTCCCTGCGCGTCGCCGCCAGGCAGCAGGCCCTGGCCTTGCTCAAGGCGCAGTGAGCCGGCCGCGCGCCGGGCCGCCGAACCAGGCGCTCAGCGCGTCCGCCAGCCCGGTCTGCGCCGCGTCCCCCACCCAGGCCACGTGGCCGTCGGGCCGGATTAGCACAGCGCCGGGAGCGCTGACCGGCCCCAGCGCCGGAAGCTCCCACGGGCCGGCGCAGGTGGCATCGACCCGGCGCACCCGGTCCGCCCAGGCGGCGATGTCGAAGCCGCCGGGCGCGCCGAGGTTGAGCAGCACCGGCCGGGCCTCGTGCAGCAGGGTGAAGACCC
This sequence comes from uncultured Nevskia sp., assembly GCA_964451925.1. Lineage (GTDB taxonomy): Bacteria > Pseudomonadota > Gammaproteobacteria > Nevskiales > Nevskiaceae > Nevskia. Next base: position 35,572 of record CAYVKA010000046.1, read on the forward strand.
GCAGCGGGCCGCCGGCGGTGACCAGGTCCAGGTCGGGCATGCGGCGCCCGAGCAGCGGGTGCCCGTCGCCGAGGTCGTAGCGGATGTCCAGGCCGGACATCATCGCCGCGTAGCGCCGGCGGGGCTCGTCCATGCCGAGCAGTTCGGCCAGGGTCTCGCGCACGGCCGCGGTGCGTTCGTCCGGGCGGCGCAGCGCGACGCTGGCCATCGTATTGCGCAGTACGCGGGCCGCCACCGGGTGGCGCTCGGCGTGGTAGGTGTCGAGCAGGCTTTGCGGCGCCGTCCCCCTGACCACCTGGGCCAGCTTCCATCCCAGGTTCATCGCATCCTGCACGCCGGTGTTGAGGCCCTGTCCGCCGTCCGGGGCGTGCACGTGCGCCGCGTCGCCGGCGAGCAGCACGCGCCGGTCGCGGTAGGCCGCGGCCTGCCGCGTCATGTCGGTGAAGCGCGAGATCCAGCTGGGGCTGTGGATGCCGTAGTCGGTGCCGCACGCGGCGATGAGCGCTTCGCTGAGATCGCGCAGCGTGGGTTCGCTCGCCGGCCCGACGTGCCGCTCGGTCACCATGATCCCGATCGGCCCGCCATCGGCGTAGACCACCTGGCCGTCGCGGATCGTGTACTCCAGCTTGCCGAAGGAATGGACGCCGAAGGCATTGCGGTGGATGCCCAGCGGCGGCGCCTCGGCCATCTCCGCCTGGGCGATCAGCGCGCTCATCGTCGGGTCCCAGCCGGGGAAGCCAATGCCGGCCGCCTTGCGCACCACGCTGCGCCCGCCGTCGCAGCCGACGAGGTATTGCGCCCGCAATGAGCGGCCGCCGCACAGCTCGACGTCGACGCCGGCGTCGTCCTGCGCCAGTCCGCGCACCTCGCGTCCGCGATAGATCGGTACCGCCAGCTCGCCGACCCAGCCGGCCAGTATCCGCTCGATGTGGTTCTGCCACAGGCCGAGGCCGTAGTGGTGCCGCGTGGGGAAGTCGCTGAGGTCCAGGCGGACGCCGGCGAAGCCCGCGACCTGCGCCACCTGCCCCTGCGAAATGAAGCGCTCGGCGATGCCGCGCTGATCGAGTACCTCCAGAGTACGCGCGTGCAAACCGCCGGCGCGCGAGCCGGCCAGCGCCTGGCTGGCGCGCCGCTCCACCATCGCCACGTCCACGCCGGCCAGCGCCAGCTCGCCGGCCAGCATCAGCCCGGTGGGGCCGGCGCCGGCGATCACCACTGCGTGCCCGGCCGGCATCGGCCCGGCATCGCCGTTCCTGTCATACGCTGAAAACGGCTCGGACATGGCGTGACTCCCGGTTGCGCAGCGAGTGCAGGGCGGCGATCGTGCACCACATCCCGGGCCTTCCCGCAAGCCCCCCGCAGCGCTATATTCTGAAAGGGAGGGAGCACCTGTTCCTTCCTGCTCCCGCGCCGCGGATCGGGGGAAGGGCGGGCCGCAGCGGCGGCTTTGCGCACAGGCTCCGGCCCGGATCTGTTCCATGAGCTCGCAAGCTCACCCCAACCTACGCGACTTTGAGTCGCCGTCCGGCCCGGCACGTCGCGGTACGCAGCTTTCCGGTAGGCTATGGTGGCTGGCAGGGAAGACTTCCAGCGGCTGTCTGGCATGCTGCGATTGGGAACGAAACCACTCTAGATTGCAAAGCTCTATGGATCAGAATTCCGAGCTATCGCAAGTAGATTCAACTCTTGTTGATGCGTACCTTCGCCATCACGCAACGCGAGATGAATCGCTCATGTGGGCATTTAGTGAACTTCATCATATAACGTCCTCCGATCCCGAGCACGCATGGCGCATCACACTGGCGCTGGTTGAGCGGGCGTCAGGCGCGGCTTCGCTTGCATATGTCGCGGCGGGCCCGTTGGAAGACCTCCTTTATGCACGCGGCGATCAGTTTATTGATCGAGCGGAAGCTCTATCAAAGCATAATCAAAAATTCAGAGAGGCTCTATCTTACGTTTACAATGAATCTACGCGAGAAGGGGATGTGGCAGCCCGTAGGTTGGGGTGAGCTTGCGAACCCCAACGCTTGCCTGGCCGGAGTGGATGTTGGGCTTCGCAAGCTCAGCCCACCCTTGTGTAATGCTTTTCGTGTTGGTGTAGCACCAGCCGGAGAGCCCGTCCCACCCTAGGTCTGGCAGACCGTGTCGTAGCAAGTGGTGCCTCCGGCTGCTTTTCTTTC
>CAYVKA010000047.1:0-37013 GCA_964451925.1 uncultured Nevskia sp.
TTCCGCACGCCATCTCTTGCCGCCGTTTATGCGCGGATTTACGTCGCCGCTAACAGTGGCCAGCCATCAAGTCGAGCGGGGCACTGCGGGGACGAGTTGAGCAGGGTTATCTGGGCCCCACAGGCGGGCAGCCAGACCCACTTCCTGTCGTGTCCTATCTTCGAGTGCCTATACGAAGGCACGCGCGGCCCCGGCAAGACCGATGCGCTGCTAATGGACTTCGCGCAGCATGTCGGCAAAGGGTACGGCGCGGCCTGGCGCGGGATCCTGTTCCGGCGCGAATACAAGGAACTGGCGGATGTCGTCGCCAAATCCAAGAAGTGGTTCTACCGGATTTTCCCGGGAATCAAGTTCTTGGAATCGGCGTCCGAGTACAAGTGGCGCTGGCCAAGCGGCGAGGAGCTTCTGTTCCGCACGGCGAAAAAGCCCGACGACTACTGGAACTACCACGGCCACGAATATCCGTGGATCGGCTGGGAAGAGCTCACCAACTGGGCCGACTCGAAGCTGTATGAGGACATGATGTCGGTGTGCCGGTCTTCTGTGCCCGGCATGCCTCGCAAGTACCGCTCAACCTGCAATCCGTACGGCATAGGCCACAACTGGGTCAAGGCCCGCTTCATCGCGCCAGCGCCCCGCGGAGTAGTCATCCAGGACGACAAAGGTCGAGCGAGGGTTGCGCTGCACGGCAGCATCTTCGAAAACAAGATCCTGCTGCAAAACGATCCGGAGTACTTGAAGAACCTTCAGGCGATCACGGACGAGAACAAGCGAAAGGCTTGGCTCGAAGGCTGCTGGGACATCGTCGCTGGCGGCGCGCTGGATGACGTTTGGAGTCCGCGCGTTGTCATCCCGCGGTTCCGGCTTCCGTCAGCGTGGCAGCTTGATCGATCGTTCGATTGGGGCTCCACTCACCCATTCGCTGTTTGCTGGTGGGGGCAAGCCGATGGCACCGAGGCGACATTGCCAAATGGCGCGGCTTGGTGCCCGCCGGCGGGCAGCCTGATCCTGGCGCACGAGTGGTATGGCGCCACGAAGGAGCCGAATGAAGGTCTGAAGATGGCTCCGAAGGCAATCGCCGAAGGGATCATCAGGATCGAGGGCGAGCTCTTCGAGAATGATTGGATCGTCAAGCGGCCCGAGCCGGGCCCCGCGGACAACCAGATTTCGAACGTCACGCAGCCCGACACGCCAACCATCGAAGCGGAAATGCTCGATGCGGGCGTGGCCTGGACAAAGAGCGATAAGTCGCCGGGCACTCGCAAGATCGGCTTGGACCTGATCAGGGCCAGGCTCGCCGAGGCTGGGAAGGATCATCCCGAGGATCCGGCGCTCTACATCATGTCGCACTGCAGAACGGCACAAGCGCAGCTGCCGGTGCTACCGCGGGATCAGAAGAATCCGGATGACGTCGACAGCGACGCCGAAGATCACCTCTACGACGCGGTGCGATATCGCGTGCTGGCAGCAAAGCGGGGCACCTGGGCCTTCGGCTCGATTTGAGGAAGGCCATGAAGCGATTTCGCAAAGCGATGACGACTGCGCTGGTCGTTGTCGAGGGGGTCCTGTCGCTGCCTGTGTTCCTGCTGGCGTGGTGGGGATCGTCCCTGTATCGCTCCGTGGTGGTTGGCTGGCAGGTCTCAGGCATGGAAGCGGCGGAAAAGCGTGCGGCCCTAGCAAAACTGATCGGCGAAGATGATCACGCCGGCTGAGCTATCCGCTGGCCGGCGCCGGATGGAGCCGAAGCGGGACTCGACCGCTTATGCCCGCATCTTGAACATCGGTGGATGGCAGCAGTTGGACAAGCGCCCGCTGATCAAGCCGACGCCGGCGAACCTGCGCATGTTCGGCAAGACGCCCTACGCGCGCCGGGCGATCAAGCGGATCAAGGACCCCATCGCCAACCTGACCTGGGAGGTCCGGCCCAAGGCCGACGTCAAACTCAATTCTGCGCTGCAGAAGCAGATCGATATCGCGACGGCTTGCCTGCGCCGGCCAAACCATGACGACAGCTTCCGCTCGCTTTCGGAGCAACTGGTAGAAGACCTGATGGTCAACGGAGCCGGCTGCTACGAGCAGCAGATCGGCGCGAACAAGCAGCGGCCCCTTTGGATGTGGCCGGTCGATTCGATGTCGATTCAGATCAATGCGGCTTGGGATGGATCGCGGAATCAGGCGCGATACTTCCAGACGCTCGGCTACGGCAACATCGGCGGCGTGCAGGGTTCGCCGCTCTTGAACGAAGAACTGGTCTACATCCGCCTTGACCCAACGACGGAAAACCCGTTCGGCCTGGGCCCTCTTGAAGTTGCCTTCGCAGCGATCAACCGCAAGCTTGGAGTGGCCGATTACGCTGGCAATCTGGCCAGCAATGCCCAGCCAGAGAACCTGCTGGTGTTCGAGGGCATGGACCAGTCCACATTGCAGGCCTTCCGCAATTATTGGCGCAACGAGATCGAAGGCCAGGGGCAGACGCCGATCCAGGGCATGCCGAAAGACTCGAAGGCCCAGGTCCTGAAGCTGCGCGGCACCGACGACAAGGCTCTCTTTCTGGCTTGGCAGGAATTCCTGATCCGGGAAATCTTCGTATCGTTTGGCCTGTCGCCGATGAATGGCGGCATCGAACGCGACGTCAACCGCAACACGGCCGAGACCGGCGACGACGCCGACTGGGAAAACGCGGTTGTGCCAGTTGCCACGCTGGTGGCGGCCTATATCACGCGCGAAACGCTCGAGGAACGCCTGGAATTCTCACAACTGGAATTCGCCTACCTCGGCCTGAAGCGCGAGGACAAAAAGGCGGAAGCTGAGATTTACCAGATCGAATACAAAAACAACGCTGCGACCCCGAACGAATATCGGGCTCGCAACGGCATGGCGCCGCTGGAAAGCGACTGGGGCGACATGACGGCGGCGGATGCACAGATCGCCACCGAAGCAGCTCGCGGCGCCAAGCAGGTCAATTCCGACCTGATCACCAAGGAATGATTTAGGAGCATCACCATGGCACTCGACCTTCATACCCTGTCCTTGATCAAGGGCACTTCCCTGGCTCAGTCCGACCGCCTGCTGTTCGGTCAGCAGCTTGGCATCGCCAACGCCGCCGGTTCCGGCGCGGGCGCCGCTGTCACCGTCGCCGTGGCCTTCGCCGGCGAACTGCCGCCCAAGTACAACGTCTCGGTGGACCCGGGCCAGGATGCGACCTGGTACATCACCGGCAAGACCAACACCGGCTTCAACGTCGTCCTCAATCCGCGGCTCGCCGCGAACACCCTCGCGGCCGGCACGATCAACGTGTCGGTGTTCGCGTAACCCACCTCGCCGTAAAGGAGAAATACCATGGCTGCTGGTCCCATTTCCGTGCTGAACGGACTGACCCTCACTTCCGCTGAGCAGGTTTCCGGCTACACCTCCAACACCGCCAATGGCGGCCCCGACGTCGCCGGCCTGTTCAACAGTGCCATCGAAGACCTGCAGGCTGCAGCGACCAAGCTGACCGAGATCAATGCTGTCCTGCCCTCCGGCAGCAACAAGACGGCGATCGCGGCCCAGCTGACCGCCCTGACGGCGACCAGCTAATGGCCGGCGGCAAGAACGCGCAGGCCAAAGCTGTGGCGCCGAGCAGCGCTGAAATCACGGCCGAGCCGGCCAAGGCTGCCGCGTCTGCGGAGGGTGGCTCCATCGCAGAGAACGTGGCAGCCGCTGCCACTTTGATCGAGCAGACGGCGGTGGCTGGCCTCCATGCCGAGGTTGTGAATGCCTCCAGCGCCGCCTTCGCCGCCGGCGAGCATGCCGTCCATGGCGCCCTGCACACCATCGAAACGCTGCTCGGCGAGCTCAAGCACAAGATCGGCGAGGCCGAGAAAGTGCTCGAAGGCGAGGCCCTGGCGGTGCTTCAGAAGGTGAAGAGCTTCCTCTGAGGCTATTGGAATGTCCCTGACCAAAGAGCGCCGCAATGCGCTGCCGGATACTGCGTTCGCTGTCCCGGGAAAGCGGAAGATGCCGATCCGCGACACCGATGACGACAAAACGCACGTCCGGCTGGCCTGGGACATGGTCGACCGCACCAACGGACTGACGCCGGCGGAACGCGCTGAGGCACGCCGCCTGATCTTGCACCGAGCGCACGAAATCGGCGTCGATACCAAGGACTGGCATATCACCGCCTGCCTTGAGCTGCGCGCCATGGCCATTGCTATGCCGCAGATCGACGGCCATCCCAACCGGATGCCGTTCAGCGGCACCTTGACCTTCGTGGATCGCCCATCGGACAACCCGGTAGGCGGTGCGCAGGGCAAGTGCACGTATATCCCGCGCGAGGTGGCGGAAGCTGCGCTACCTTCACTGCTGGGCATGGCGGTGGACTTCAAGCCCGACTTCGACGGGCACAACCGAACTTCCAAGATCGGCCTCATCACCGAGGCCTTTCTCGATGGCGATGAGCTGAAGATCGCCGGTTTTCTGTATGCAGCTGACTTCCCACAGGAATGTCAGCGAATCCGTTCTGAAAAGGGCGCCCTTGGCTTCTCCTACGAAGCACAGGCCCGCATCCAGGCGATGGACGCTGATCCATGGGTATTTGAAGCATGCACTTTCACGGGCGCTGCGATTCTCTACAAGGACCGCGCCGCCTATACCCAAACGTCACTGGCCGCTGAGGCCGAAAAGGATGATGCAATGACTCCCGAGGAACTGAAGAAGCTGAACGACAGCATTGCCGCGCTGGCGGCATCGGTCGGTGCGATCACCGAGAAGGTGACCAAGATCGAAAAGACGTCGGTGGAAGCCGGCGCCGCACGCGACAAGGTCAAGCCCCACGCCGAGGCTCTGCGCAGCTGCGCTGCTTCGATGGAAGCTGCCGGCATCGGTACGCACGCCACGCAGGGCCACGTCAACGTGCTGCGCCACATGGCCGCCAGCATGGAGGCCGACGCTGCGATGGGCAATGTGCCGCACATCTACCGCGACCACGACTACCTGAGCCGCACCATGGAAGCCGGCGCCGAGCTCAAGCCGGTTGCCGATCCGGAGACCAAGAAGGCGCTGGAGACTCTGACCGCGTCCCTAGCAGACATCGCCACCAAGCTGGCCGACCTGCAGGCGAAGGGGTTCAACAACGCCGAGCAGCCGGGCCGCAAGACGTTCTCGCCCGAGGTCGTCAAGCTGCTCGACAAGCACGGCCTGGCCGCGTCCGCCAACGAGGGCAAGCTGACCGTGGAGCAGGTCGACAAAGCCCTGGCCGGTCTCCCCGCCACCCAGCGCACCGAGCAGAAGCTGAAGCTCATGGCCTCCGGCGCCTTGCCGGTCGGCAAAGCCGCCTAAACCCATTCGCAGTGAACGAAGCCGCTTAGTGCGGCTTTTTTCTTGCCCAAAGTACGAGGAAATGTCATGAGCATCGAAGCAAAAGTGATGGACTTGGCCGCCGCCGCCGATTATCTCGGCCCCGGCGCGATCGAGGTGCCCATCTTCGAGACCGAGATCACGGATGTGGTTCGCCGCAGCTCCGTGTTCCTGCAGCGCATCAAGCAGAAGCCCGCCACCGGCCACCCGCACCGCTATTTCGAGCAGCTGGCGATCGCGCAGGCTTCGGCCACGGATCCGCGCAACCTGTCGCAGACGGCGTCCGGTCCGACCCGCGTGGAGCGTCCGGCGTTCATCAAGGCGGTCACCGCGCAGTCCAACCTATCACTGTTCGACAAGGATGTGACCGAGCAGCAGGGGCAGTTCGCCGCCGTGGTGGCGGAGGACATCAACGACATCGTGTCGGCCGTGGAAGTGAAGCGCGCCAATATGGTGTTCGCGGGCTCCGATACGAGCTTGGCGGCGCCGACGACCTTCGAGTGGGTTGGCTTGCTGGCCCAGATCGTCACGCAGTCGGTGTGCGCGCCGGGAGTGTCGATCATCGACACTCTGAAGGCCGAGGTTGCGACCCTGGCGGCCAACAAGCAGTTCGTGGTGAAGCCGACCGCCATCGTGATCAACCAGCTGCTGGGCGATTACATCGATTGCGAGGCAAAGGCTGCCCACATCGAACTGGGCACCATGGAGATCACCGCGGGCGTTGTCGTGAAGGCCATCGCCACGCAGGCCGGCCTGATCCCGCTGATCCCGGAAGCGTACGTGCCGACCGATTCGACTGGCAAGTATGGCTTCAGCGCTCCGCCGGCTGGCAACCAGAACTACTACGCCGTGATCGTGATGGAGCCGATGCTGGAGATTCCGGTGGTGTCGGGCAAGGAATACAACCCGAATCCCCGCCTGTTCCAGCTCGGCCTGACCGGCAACCTGGCCGGCCAGTTCGTGGCCGTGAAGTTCGACACCCTGATCGCCAAGGGCGCGACCTACGCGCATGCGGTGGTGGCGGTGCAGCGCCCGTAAGCGCCGAAGCAGTCCCGTAGCACCCTGGGCGCCGGCTCACCCCCGGCGCCCTTTCTTTTGAGGCAACGATGAAAGTATTCCTCCCAGGCGGCAACCAGCGCACCCAGACGGTCTACGTGCAGCCAGGGAAGGAATTTCCAAATTCCAACTTCTGCGACAAGGAAGGCAGCGCCACCCTGATCGCAGTCGTGTTCAAGAACGGTAAGGCTTCTGTCGAGGATGCTCTCGGCAAGTACATGATCGACAAGGGCTATGCCCAGGCATCGCCGCTGATCCTTCCGACGCAGGCAATGGTGGCCGCATGACAACCGTCAATACGAACGAGCAAGCCGGCATCCCGCACGACATCGGCCCTGCGCTGCAGTACCCGATTCCGGCCGCAACGCTGTCACTCGCCGTGAGCGTGCCTTCCGCCGGCAGCGTGCAATCCGCAATCCTCGGCTCTTATGGCTGGCAGAAGGGATCGGTGGGTGTGAAGTCCACCCAGGCCGGCACCTTGAGCGTGCAGCGCTTTCTGGATGCGGCCGGCGCTATCCCAATCGGCGCGCCGATCTCGGCCGTCTTGATCGGTGGCACCGCCAATTCTGTGAGTTGGACCGACGGCATTCCCTATGCCTCCTTCAAGATCACCGTGAGCAACAGCGGCGGCAGCGCCGCCACGCTCAGCAACGTGGCCGTGCTTCTGCAGGCCGGCTGATGCCTTCGGCGTACCTCTCTGGCGGCGATCTGACGACATACGGCGTTCCCAACGCTACGGCGGCGCAGATCACGCAGGCATCGGCGCTGATCGACGCCTACCTTAAGCGCCCGGAGGGCTTGGTCTGGGCGCCGGATGCACAGGGACAGCCATGCTACATGGCGGCGCTGAGCGCTTCGCTATCGTTCTCGCTGTCGACTGGTATCGGCCCCGGACAGGGTGTTCCAGTGACGCTCGCGGGCCCTGTGGCGAATCTTCAGCCCGGCGATGTGCTGGTGCTCGACCGGACGGTCACCACGGCCACTGAAGCGTGTGTGGTGGCCACCACTGTAGGTCCGAATGGCAGTCTGCAAATCACGCTGCAGAATGTCGTCAATGCACACGCTGCAAATGCGGTCGCCGAGCTCGGGCTTATCCCGGAAGAGCAGAAGTACATGCCAGCAAGCCGGCCCATCACCTGGGTTTCGCGCTCGCCGCTGGTACGACTGATCTCTGGCGTTGGCCGCTATGGCTACGGCCGCCGCGGTGATGCCGCCAACTACAACATGGAGCAGTTCAACCTGCTGGCGGCCGTGTCGAAGTTCGGCGGTCCACCGGTGTGGGAATTGTTCCAGCAGCCGCTGAACAACAGCTGGGACATGAACACCGGACAGGTTTGGGTGCCGGCCGGCATCATGCTGGCCTACTACAGCGAAGTGAAGCTGCGGTATATCGCCGGCTTCTCTGCCGCTAACCTGCCATCGGCGGTCAAGCAGACCTGCGCCGCCATGATCCAGGCGATCGCCGCAACGCCCCGCATGGGTAACGTCAAGATGTACAAGGCGGGCGATACACAGGTGGAGAATTTCGTAGCATCAGTGCTGGACGCCGATACTCTGGCGGCGCTGCAATCCTACGTTGCGCGGATGTTCGTGTGAGCTTCATCTACCCGCGCACAGCCTCGTTCTATCGGCCAAACCCGGTCGTGGCCCCCGGAGATATCGGCTACAGCGGCGAGAGTAGCGACAGCCAGGCGCCCATTGCCAGCGCCGTTCCTTGTTCGATCCAGTACAAGCGCGCCAGCGGCGGTTTGGCAGCAAACTTGCCGGCAGACGTGGTCTCGAAGTCAATCTGGATCTTTTTCATCCCGTTGAGCGCCGGCTTCGTGCTGGGAACACTGAAGGATCGCGACATCGCGATGGATGACCTCGGTGTTAGGTATCAGGTGGCTGCGGACTATTGGAACAGCCTGGGCTATCAGATCGCCTGCGAACGCCTTGAAGCTTAACGCCTCAACATGGAACTGATCGATGGCTGACGAATCCGATGTCGTCAATGCCTTCAAGTCGGTTCTGACTCAGGCACTCTATCCCGCCGGCGTGCCAGGCAGCGGGATTTCGCCGTTGATTGGCTCCAAGATCAGCCTTATGGGGGGCTGGCCGACGCCGGCGGACGTGGACTCAGCGATGGCCAACGGCCTTTCGCTCATCTCCATATTTCCGCGAGGCGAGGAGAAAGTTACATCCCGCCTCAATCAGGCCAGTCTGCCGGGTTCTCTCCAGCCGACAGGCACAACGCTTGTAGCCACCAGCAGTAGCGTGACATTCGGTGGGACCCCGAGAGTGGGAGACCTTGTCGCAATCGTCGCCACACAAACGCCTGGGTATGCGCTTCTGGACTACACCGCAGTGTTGGACTTTTGTACGTTGATTGACGTCATCGATCAGCCTTCTTCGATCTATTCGTACGCGATCAATTCGAACGATACGCCGACTTCAATCGCTACAGCACTCGCGGCGCTGATTCCTCGGGCGACGTCGTCCGGACCAGTCCTTGAAGCGCCTGTTGTTGAAAGTGCATCGGTCTTTGGTTCATGGAATGTGATCCGCGAGACAAGTAGGCAAGAAAAGCTCTTTCAGATCACCGTTTGGGCGCCCAAGTATGACAAGCGTGATGCCATCGCAAAGGCCATCCGCCCTGTACTAGATCTTGCGTATCGCATCACGTTGCCAGATGGAACTGTGACCACCACTCGCTACGGTCGCTCTCATCAAGTCGATGAACTGCAAAAGCAGGTGATTTACCAACGCCATTTGTTCTATGTCGCAGAATGGGCAACTACAGTGACTGAACTGGTGCCGAGCGTTACGGCGCCAGTCGTGAATCTAACCGTTCAGTAATTCTCCGCTTACACCAAAAGCCCCGCCAAGTGCGGGGTTTTCTTTTTCAGGAGTCTCACATGCCTGTCTCGATTGCAGGGCAGCTTAACCTTGCTTCCTTGGTCGTGCCCGACGTCTACATCAACGTCGTTCCCCCTCAGCTGCAGCAGATCAACGGGGTGCCGACGAACATCGCCGGCTTGGTCGGCGTCGCCAGTTGGGGGCCGAAGAATTCTCCGCAGATCATCGGCGGGAACGGAGATGGCCAGGCATTGTTCGGTCCGATCACCAATCGCGCCTATGACCTGTCGACCGCCGTCGATATCGGCGTCCAGCAAGGCGCAAACAATTTCCGTCTTGTGCGAGTGACCGACGGCACTGATGCTGCGGCATCCGCATCGGTGGTGATCAGCACCCACACCGAGATCACTTTTACCTCGAAATGGACGGGATCTGCTGCCAATGGCGACACCGTCACCATCGGACCGGGCAGCAAGGTCGGCACTTACAAGGTCACCGTAGCCCGCACCAGCATGGCCGGCATCCTTCCCGAAGTGTTCAACAACATTGGCCTGGGTGCGACCGGCGCTGCCATCTGGGCGGCGATTGCCAACGCAATCAACAATGGCATTTCTGGCCTCCGCGGCCCTTCCAAGCTGATCATCGCAACGCCCGGCACTGGCACCGATACGCCGACCAGCACCACCTACACCCTGGCCGGTGGCGTGGATGGCGCTACGACCATCACCACCGCAACGTTGATCGGGATTGACGGTGCACCCGGAGCGCGCACCGGCATGTACGCCCTGCGCGGCACTCAGGCGAGCGTGATGGGTATTCCGGATCTGTCCGATTCGACCTCCTGGACGACTCAGAACAGCTTCATGCAATCCGAAGGCATATACGGGATTACCTGCAGCCCCAGCAGCGATACTATCGCCAATGCGATTTCGACCAAGGCTACTGCCGGCCTCGACAGTCAAAGCATGAAGCTGATGTTTGGCGACTGGTGCTTCTACCTCGATACGACCAACGGCGTGACGCGCATGGTCAGCCCAATCGCCTACGTCGTTGGCCTGCTCGCCAATCTTTCCCCCGAGCAGTCCAGCCTGAACAAGAAGATGAACGGGATCGTAGGCACCCAGCAATCGATGCAGGGCTATCCCTACGCCAATGCCGATCTCCAGGCTCTCAAAATCGCCGGTATCGACGTCATTGCCAATCCGTGTCCCGGTGGTTCCTATTTCGGATGCCGTCTGGGTCCGAACACCAGCTCAAATGCGGCCGTTCAGGGCGACAACTATCCGCGGGTGACGAATTTCATCGCCAATACGCTGAATGCAGGTATAGGCACCGTAATCGGCAAGCCCCAGACGCTCGAGCTGCAGCGCGAGGCCAAGGCGACGATGGACGACTTCCTTCAGTTGACGTGGGATGAAGGTGTGATCGGCAATTCCCTCGGCACCATCCCCTTCAACATCAAGCTGGATGCGACCAACAACCCGCCTGCACAGGTTGCGCGCGGTGACATGCAGGCCGATGTCCAGGTCGAGTACTTGAGCATCACCGAGAAGTTCATCGTCAACCTGCAGGGCGGCCAGTCTGTCCAAGTCCAAAGCCCGCTCGGCACCATCGGCTAAGCGTTCATCCCATCAAGCAGCCCCGCCAGTGCGGGGCTTTTTCGTTTAGGAGTCAGATATGCCAGTCGGCAGCCAAACAGTCGGAAAAGACTACAGCGTCAACATGCTGTTCAACGGTCAGAAAGTATCGATCGCACCGAACGCTATCACTGGTTTCGAGACGAAGCCGAACACGACGAAGGAGCGCCGCAAGGGCCTGGACGGCGTGGTGCGCAACGCCACCCACGCGGATGGATGGATGGGCACGTTTGATGTAGATCGTCTGGATGCCACGCTCGACAACTTCTGGGCCAGCTACGAGGCGAACTACTACGCTGGCATCAATACCGGATCGGGCACGATTACCGAGACCATTCAGGAGGTCGACGGCTCGATCACCCAATGGCGCTATACCGCGGTCCAGTTCACCCTGGAGACCTCAGGTCAACGCGATCCCGACAAGGTAGTAAAGCAAAAGATCAGCTTCGAGGCGGCTAAGCGATTGAAGGTCCAGTAAGGGGGAGGGCAATGATGACCGAAGAAATCCAGAATGACGAAGAAGTAATTGACGCCCGCGCTCGGGTGCTGAAACTCCGCAGAATTGGCGCCCTTGATCAGAGCCGCCTGGTACTGATGCTTGGGGGTGACGTGGCGAGCAATGGCCCCTACATGAGCGCATTCGTGTTCCCAGTTTGTAGTGTGCGCGAGATCGACGGCGAATCCATCGACATCCCGAAAAATCAACTTCAGCTGGATGCCCTGATTCAACGTTTGGACGATGACGGTATCAACGCGGTCACTGCCCACTTTGTGGAGCGGAGCAAGAAGAAGGCGGGGCTCGAACACACAAAAAACTAGGACGGAACTCCGACTTTCGCCAGTCCTGCTGGCTCATGAAAGGCGGGGTTCCGTTTCACATTGCATTTGATATGTCGCCTGCAGCTGTCCAGGTGTTGCATCTGACCGAGGCGGAGCGGCTTGCGTTTCAGATCACTCTGTCCGAGTTCGAAGGCAATACCTTCGACTGGGATCGAATGAAGTGGGTGGAGACCAATTCGTGAAGGAATTTACCAGCTTCGCCGCCTTCGCTCTGGAATTAGCGGCCAATCCGGTGATTTTGCTCGCCGAAATCCATCGCGGACTTGAGAAGGCCGCCAAGATCGTTGAGAAGCGTGCCATTCTTGAAATCGGCATGTATCAGCCGGCGACTGGACCGTTCCCGGCCTGGGCGCAGCTTTCACCTTTCACGGAAGAGTACAAGGAACGTATGGGGTATCCCTCCAACGCTCCGCTACTGGCTACAGGTGATCTGCGCGACAGCATTCAGTCCGAAGTGCATCCTGGCGTTGCGGTTATTGGCAGCAAGGACGAGCGGGCCGTTTATCACGAGTTCGGCACGAGTCGAATGCCTCCGAGGCCAATCTTTGGCCCGGCGCTCCATAACTCGCGAAAACAAATTGGGCAACTGCTAGGCGCGGCTTCTATGCGCGGAATTACCGGGGGTCAGGCGATTGGTGCAGAAGGCTATGACGGCGACGTTTGATCAAGAAAAAATCATATAGCCGATGACATAGCTGAACAAAGCAAGTGCGGCAATACACACGAGAATCAGTAGTGCATATAGAGAGCCGAAAGCAATTCTTTGCTCAATCGGCATGAAGTGCTTTTGCCGACTATCGACCAGTTGCGACTTCGGATACTGGGCAGAGGTCTTTTCAGCTAGCCACTCACGCATCGTGTAAAAGGGTGATTTCATGGAATTTGATGCCTATCGAGTGGCCGTAACGCTGTCGGTAATCGACAAGATTTCTCCGATTCTAGGCGGCTTGTCTCAGCGGCTGCAAATGACGGGGACTCAAGTTACAGCCTTGGAAGCTAGATACAAGTCTCTACAGACGACCTTGTTGGCTGGCGGAGCTATGGCAGGTGTCGGTTTTGCCATGCTCAATTCGCTCAAGGCCCCAGTAGACGCCGCCATCCAGTATGACAATGCATTTCGCCGCTTCAAGGAACTGAATCTCGGCACCGTAATCAACGAAGACGCCAAGAAGTTTACCACCGGCGCAAATCTCTATGGCGTGTCCGCGAAGGAACTGACTGACACTCTTCGCGACATGCATGCTGTGATGGGGCATTACGACGAGGCGAAGTTGATTACCCCTCGGGTCGCGCAGCTGACCTGGGCCAATAGCGTCCTATTTTCCGGGCGCGGCACCATCGATGAGAGTCAGGCACGCGCGATCGCCAAGGTGAGCGAAATGCGCGGCGGCAAGAACTCGCCTGCGGACTTCAATCGCGAACTAGAGCTGGCCCAGCACTTCATTTCTGGAACTGGCGGCGCTGTTATGCCGTCAGACCTCTATGCTTTCTCCAGGCGAGCTGGCACCGCCATGCGCGGCCTGAGCGATGAGGGGTTCCTGAAGTTCGAGCCGCTGATTCAAGAAATGACGGGCGCCGGCGCCGGAACCGCATTCATGTCGGCCTATCAAAATCTGGTCGCCGGCAGAACCACCAAGCGCGCGGCAATGGAGTTGATGCAGTACGGACTGCTGGATCCGAAAAAGGTCCGGACGTTGGAGTCTGGCGCCATGGATATCCGTCCTGGTGCGCTGAAGGATTCGGAACTCTTCAAGAGCGACATGATTGGATGGGTGCAGCAGGATCTTCTTCCTGCTCTGGCCGCCAAGGGAATGAAAACTCCCGATCAGATCGTCGGCGCGATAAACACATTGCTGACCAATCGCACTGGCTCGAATGAAGTAACGATCACCGCCACGCAGATGGAAGCCATCATGCGGAATTGGGCCGTGAACAAGAAATCCTTTGGCGTCGATGCCACGATCAATAATGCCAAGGAAAGTCCGGCCGGCCAGTTGTCGGATTTCTCGAAGCGCTGGACCGACTTCAAGCAGGTATTTGGAGAAGCAGTAATTCCATTTCTAATTGTAGCCACCGACGGGCTGAAAAAATTGACTCAGGCAGGCAAGGATTCGCCCCGCCTACTGCACGCAATCGCCGATGGGTTTGTGGCGCTCGGAGGGGCTATGGCATTTGGAGGAACCGTTATTCTGCTGAAGGGCGCATTCGGTGGGTTGAGTGCTCTGGTAGGCGCTACCGGCAGCACTGGCCTAATTGGGGGGTTGGGAGCTGTCACCAAGGCCTTTGGATGGCTTTCTGCAGCCGCATTTGCAGCCGCAGCTGGCTGGGCAGTTGGCACGGTCGCCAACGAAGGTATTAGCTGGCTCATCAACAAGCTCACCAATGGCAAAGCCGAAAGCCTTGGCGACTGGGCTTATGGCCTTGGACATACGGAGTTGCGCAATGATCCTACGCCGATCCGCGGCCGCCACGTTGGTCAGCCACCGATCCATACCACCATCAATCTCGATGGCCGAAAGATCGCGGAGGCAGTTTCGACTCATCAGGCGCGCTCCACCACACGCACCAATCGCGGAGCTTCAAGCTCCCCGGATTTCAGTATGACGTTGCCGCCGGTTGCATTTCCGAGCCACTAAATGACCGACTGCATCGTCAGCATCGACAACTTCCAGTTTCAGAACATGGAGGTGCCGGAGCAAATCCCTTTCGGGGGATCGCAGCGCGTGGTAGTCAAGAATTTGCCGGGCGGCAAACGGGTGGTGCAAGCACTCGGGCGTGAGGATGATGCCATGACCTGGTCGGGCACGTTTCTCGGCGCCAATGCGCTGGAGCGTTCCCGCTACCTAGACTTCCTCCGCGCTCAAGGCGCCCAGCACATTTTGACGTGGCACGAGTTCCGCTACCTGGTCGTGATCCGGGACTACAAGCCGAGCTTCATGCGGTTCTATCGGCTTCCATACACGATCACGCTGGAAGTGATTGCCGACCTCGCGCAGCCAGTCGTGGCTTTCCCGCAGCCATCGGTCGATGCCCAGATGAACGCCGACAACAACTCCGCGCAGGGACTTGGCGGCCTGATCGGGGACGGCGCGTTGTCGGGGTTGCTGTCAACCCTCAATTCGGCGATCACATCGGTTTCCAGCTTCGCCAAGGCGACGACGGCTACGATTCAGAGCGTGCTGCAACCTATTGCCGCTGTTCAGCAGCAGGTGACGACGCTGTTGGCGTCCGCGTCAAATACGTTGACCAGCATTGGAACCATCGGTGGCCTGCTTCCGAACAGCCCTATCGCTGCCAAGATCGCGAGCCTCAATTCTTCGATTGCGGCATCTGAGCAGACTGCCAACCTGGTGCAGTTGCAATCAGTGCTGGGGCGGATGACGACAAACGCGAACCTGATCCAGGGGCCATTGAACTCGCACACTGACACCGTTGCCGGAACCTCTCTCTACAATGTTTCAGCGAAGGAATATGGCGACGCCACGCAGTGGGATGTTATCGCTCGGGCCAATGGTTTTGTAGACCCGCAGATCACGGGGATCAAGAAACTGACGATCCCTAACTCCCCTGGCCCGGCCAGCGGTGGGATCCTGACCCCGTGACTGCCTCCACGCTTGTACGGCCACGTGGAATGGTGTTGATCGATGGTTCTGATGTGCCGGCGTTCGATGTGAGTTGGGAGGTGGACAACAACACCAACTACCAGGCCGATACATTCAGGTGCGATCTGCTGCTAAGTGACAGCCCAGAAACGAGCCTGCAGTCGCAACTGGATTACTGGGCGTCCGTGTCATCAGGTCAGATCGAATTGCTGGGCGGCTTTCCATCCAATCCTGATGCTCCCGTGAAGTCTGAGCTGGCCAGCTTCTTGACCGGTCAAATTGATGAAATCCATGTCGACCTCTTTCTTAACAAGGTCGAACTGTACGGCCGGGACTACACGTCCTATTTCCTGGACTCGAAAACGGCCGAGAAATTCCAAAACCAAAAGGCATCCGATATCGCCGGCACCCTGGCAAAGCGCCATGGCCTGCTGACGCAAATCATCCCGACGGCCGAAATTGTTGGCACCTACTATCAGATCGATCACGTCAGCCTGAATTCGGACCGGAGCGAGTGGGATCTGTTGACTTACCTGGCAAAACAGGAGGGCTACGACTGCTATGTCCAGGGGAAGACGCTGTTTTTCCAGCCCAAGGAGCAGGCTGGAACGCCGTTCGAGATCGACGTCACGATGCCCGGCCCGGCCAATCCTGTGATCACGTCGGATGCCATGGAGTTGCGCTTCGTTCGAAATCTAACCCTGGCGGGAGACGTCAGTGTCGTGGTGCGCAGCTGGAACCACAAGCAAGCGAAGGGGTTCAGTGTCACATCACCGCCCCGGAAGGCACGTAATCCGTTAAATCCGCCAAAGGGAAATCGGCCGCCACAGGTATACACCTTCATCCGTCCAAATCTGACAAAGCAGCAGGCTCAGACCTACGCCAACCAGATGGCGGAGACCATCTCTCGGCATGAGGTGAATCTGGAGGTGACATTGCCGGGCGATACGGTCCTAAGCTCGCGCAACCCGATCATCATCAAGGGAACCGGCACGGCATTTGACCAAACCTACTATCCGGACTCGGTGATCCGCTCCCTTGGCTGGGATGAGGGCTTCGAAATGAAGGCCCATGCGAAAAATCACAACGCCGAAACCACGGTGCTGCCATGAAGCACGCGGTCAACGCGATGAAGATTGCGGCGCGGATGGCCAATCAGCCGCAAATAGTGCGCGTCGGCACCATCACAGCCTACGACGACACTGGGACGGGCTCAGTCAAGGTGATGATCCAACCCGACGCCGGCGAGACGGGGTGGATTCCCTTGCTGTCGCCGTGGATAGGCAATGGATGGGGAATGGTCTGTGCGCCATCAATCGGCGATCCGGTGGAGGTGCATTTCGAACTGGGTAGCACGACAGCCGGATTCGCCGGACTGCGCTTCTTCAATGATTCTCAGCGCGCACCGCCGGCGCCGAGCGGGGAGTTTTGGCTGATCCACAAGAGCGGATCGCTCTTGAAGTTCACCAACGACGGCAAGGTGGCGCTGATCTCCACCAGCGACCTCAATGCTACGGTCGGCGGCAATCTAAATGCTACGGTCGCCGGCGAAATCAATGCCAATGCAGCAAGCGCCTCGGTGACTACGACAGGAAACGCTATCGTTCAAGTCGGCGGCAACCTGACAGCTACTGTGACCGGAACAGCGATGATTACCGCTGCGGCTGCGCAGATCGTGTCGGCTTCAATCCAGCTTTGTGCGGCACTGACTGATGCGCTGCTGGGTCTGTGCACCAGCGCTTTCGCGACGTGGTCAGCAGGCCATGTTCACAGCATTTCAGGTGGCACCACAGGAACGCCGACCACGGCGCCGCCGAGCAACGCTGTGACCAGCGTTCTGACTGCCGAATGAGAAGGCATCTGACCTAAATGTTCGACCTGAATCACACCATCGGTGGCGACCTGTCGCTCACCGGTTCTGGGGGGCTTACGTCCGTGACTGGCACTCTCCGGGGCCAACAGCGGATCCTGCGCCGCCTTTTCACGAATCCGGGCGACTACATCTGGGAGCCGACATACGGAGCAGGCGTCGCCGCGAAGATCGGCACGCCCATGAATATCCCTGAGATCAAGGCATTGATCCTCTCGCAGATTCTCCTTGAACAGGCCGTTGCCAGGACTCCGGCGCCGCAGGTCACCGTGAAGCAACTGGCGGCTGGCAGCTATCAAATCAGAATCGTCTACATCGATGCCAATACCGGCACGCAGCAGGTTCTGACCTTTGACCCAAGCAATCCACCTGGGCAGGCGAGCAGCACATGACATTCCTTGATTTCTACACGCTGCTGGCGAACATGATCACCGCAGCGCAGGCGTCGTCTGCTGCGGTACTTGATACGTCAGTAGGATCGATTGCCCGAGCGCTCTTTCAGGCAACCGGCAGCGTCGTTCTATGGCTTCAGTCTCTGATCGCACAACTACTGCAACAGATCCGTGCGGCAACTGCAGTAGGTCCCGCTCTCGACAGTTGGATGGCCGACTTTGGGCTTACGCGAATCGGTGCCGTGTTCGCCAAGGTGTCGTTGACCTTTGCGCGTTTCACGACCGGTGCAAGCGCGTTCATTCCAGTAGGAAAAATCGCACAGACCTCGGATGGATCGGTGCAGTTTGCGGTTGTGGCCGACCCGACTAATCCGGCCTTCAGCCCATCCCTCAATGGCTACACCATCGGCACGTCAATCTCAAGCATCAATGTGGCCGCTCAGGCTATCACCCCTGGCGGGACAGCAAACCTCAGTATCGGAAGCATCAATACACTCGCCCAGGCGATTCCATTTGTTGACACCGTAATCAACGCAGCTGCTGCATCTGGTGGCGCAGACGCAGAGAGCGATATGGCGTTTCGCTTGCGCTTCGTGCAGTACATCGCAAGCCTGGCGAAGGCTACTCTCCAAGCGATCACCTATGCGGCATCCACCATTGGCCCGACGATTAAGGCGAAGTTCACGGAACTGTTCGACCTGACTGGCGTCCCGAAACCGGGCTACTTCTATGGGGTGGTGGATGATGGCAGCGGCGCGACGCCATCGAGCACCATAGCGGCGGTATACAACGCGGTTGATGCGGTACGCGCATTTGGCATCGCATTCAATATCGTTGCAGCGACCACCCTCGGCGCAAACGTCTCGGTGATCTTGACTATTGCGCCGAGCTATGACGGACCAACAGTGCGTGCCGCAGTCACAGCAGCCATCCAGGCCTACATCAATAGCCTGGGCGTGGCGGCGACCCTCCAGTACAACCAGTTGATCAGGGTCATCTTTAATGCGTCGGCTGGCGTTACGACCTTCTCCAGTTTGACTCTTAATGGAGGCACCGCAGATCTGGTTCCATCGGCAACGCAGGTCGTGCGCCTTGCGACGATAGCGGTGACCTAATGGCAATCGGAGACGCGAACGACATTGTTGCGCGGCTCAAAGGCGCGCTGCCAATCGGGTGGTTCGAAGATAGCACCCCAGTTCTTGGGTCGTTGCTCAATGGCATCGCGACAGCGCTGGCCTGGGTATATACGTTTTACATCTATGCGGTGCAGCAGTCACGCATTGCGACCGCTACGGGTGTGTGGCTGGACTTAGTCGCATACGACTTTTTGGGCGAGACGTTCCTGCGCAAGCTCGGTGAGACGGATTCCTCGTTCCGCGCGAGGATTCGCGCCCAGCTATTTCAGCCTCGTGCGACGCGTGACGCGATGTCGAGGGTGTTGACGACGCTGACTGGCCAAGTGCCGCTGCTATTTGAGCCGCAGCGTCCGGCGGATACCGGCGCCTATGGTGCGCCCAATTGCGGCTATCGCGTGGCAGGCGGATACGGCTCGATGCGGTTGCCGGCGCAAGCCTTCATCACTGCGTTTTACCAGCCGAACAGCACCGGCCTACCGAACGTGAGTGGCTATGGTAGCCCTGCCGGCGGCTACAGCCGGGCAAGTCGTATTGAGTATCTGGCGCGATCCGAAATCGGACAGCTCGGCCCAAGTGACATCTACGCCGCCGTGGTGGCGACGAAAGCTGAGGGCGTTGAGGTATGGGTGGCCGTAAAGCCGAGGCCTCTTGCGACGTACTACCTCGATGTCGACTTCATCCTTGACCAATCAACATTGTCTTAAGGGGCATCAATGCACCGTGTAATCACCTACGCCGGCCAGATCCCTCTGGAAACCGACATCCTCGAAACGAACCTGTTCGCGATGGTCGGCCTGGGCCGGCTCGCCGCGGCGGTGCTAGGCTCCAACACTCTCCTCAACGGCCTGGCCTGCTCTCCGACCTCGTCCGGCTCCCTGGCCGTGCAGATCGGCGCAGGCGAGATTTATTCGATGCAGGCAGTCGACAACACTGCCTATTCCTCGCTCGGGTCGGATACGACCCATCAGGTGCTGAAGCAGGGCCTGCTGGAGGCGGCGGCGATCCTTGCCCTGTCTGCCCCGACGACCTCGGGGACGAGCATCAACTACTTGATTCAGGGCGGCTACTCCGACGTCGACGCCGACCCGGTCGTGCTGCCCTACTACAACGCGTCGAACACATCGCAGGCGTTCGCCGGCCCGAACAACAACGGTGTGGCGCAGCCGACGCACCGCAAGTCGGTCCTGTCGATCTCCGTCGTTGCCGGCGCCGCCGCGGCGACTGGCACTCAGACAACTCCGGCGCCGCAACCCGGCAACGTGCCGATGTACGTCGTGACGGTGGCGAACGGTCAGACCGCAATCGTCTCCGGCAACATCGCGGTGGCAGCCGGCGCGCCGTTCATCACCGAGACGCTGACGCAGAAGATCAGTCAGGCGACCGCCGATGGCCGATACGCGCAGTCGAGCGCGCTGCCCGGCGCGGCGAGCGAGACCACGGCCGGCATTGCCCGCTTCGCCAACGCTTCTGAGCTGGCGCTGCTCGCGAACAAGGGGCTGATGGTCTCCCCCGGCGAGCTGGCTACGCTGCTGGCGACCGTCTCGCAGTTCGGCCTGGTGCAACTGGCGGCGGGCACAGATGTCCTCGCTGGCACGAACGCATCGCTTGCAGCGACGCCGGCCTCGCTCGCTGCCGGTGCCATGCTCGGAACGAACGGTTACAAGAAGCTCCCAGGCGGCCTCATCTTGCAGTGGGGCAAGCTGTCGAGCGTCAGCGGAACGCAGACGGTCACCTTCCCGATTACCTTCCCGACCGCCTTCCTGCATGGCAACTACATCGGCACCTTCACCGACACGACTGCCGACAGCGTGAACTCGATCAACAACCCGACGACGAGCGGCATGGTGATTCACGACACCGTCGGCACCGAAGACATGTACTGGTTCGCTATCGGTTACTGAGGACTTCCCTGATGACAAAGTATGCAACGGTCGACGCGGCCGGGCGTCCGCTCGGCTTTTACTGCGAAGACATCCACGGCGAGGCGATCCCGAAAGGCGCCATCAAGATTTCCGACGAGGTGTATGCGCAGTGGATCACGAATACACAGTCGCTCGCGCTCAAAGGCGGCACCCTGGCCGATGTCGGTGTGGCGCCTCCGCCGGCTTCGTGGGCGACCGTGCGCGCCCGCCGCAACCGCCTCCTGGCGCAGTCCGACAAGACGCAGCTGCCGGATTCGCCGCTCGCTTCCGACGCGAAGCTGGCCTGGGCGGAGTACCGGAGCCTGCTGCGCAAGCTGCCGCAGACCTACACCGATCCGTCCGTCGTTGTGTGGCCTGCCGCGCCGAGCTTTTAAGGGAGACAACTAGATGAGCATTTTTACTCCCGGCCAGATCCTGACCGCGGCCGAGCTGAATTCCGCGCTCGCCGCGAAGCCGGATGCCTCTGCCCTGGCGGGTGCTGGCGGCGCTGCAACGGTCGGCACCTCGACCGGACAAACCGTCGAGGTGCGCCTGGCCGCCGACGAAACGGTCCTCGCCGCCCACGGCACGCGCCTCTCGACCGACGAGACGAACATCTCAAACAACGCGACGGCGATCACCGCCGAAACGACCCGTGCGACGGCGGCTGAGCTTGCCGAGCGCAACCGTGCCTTGGCCGCGGAAGCCGCGCTGCTCGTTCTCACCCCGAACGCGATCTCCGCCGCCTACACTCTGGCCGCGACGGACTTGAATGGCCGTACGCTCGTCCGCGCTGTGGCTGCGCAGACTGTGACGATTCCCAAGAGCACAACCCTGGCCCTGCCGCTCAACACGCCGGTTCTGTTTAAGGGCCTCATCACCGTGGCGCCGGCAACCGGCGTGACAATGACGAGCAACGGGACGTCGAACGGCGGCGCGCTCGCCGATGCGAACTCGATGGCGTTCGCGATCCAGACCGCAACTGATGTGTGGGAGCTGTACGGGCGCCTCTCATGATCTTTTCTTTGCTGCCGATCATTGCGGCGATTCGTGGCGGCGTAAGCACGCTGACTTATTCGCAAACCGTCGCAGCCGACGGCCCCGGCGCATATTGGAAGCTAAACGAGACAACCGGAGTGACGGCTGCTGACTCATCCGGTAACGGCCACAACGGCGTCTATAGCGGCACGTTTACCCTCGGTGCGCCGGGCATCGTGAGTAGCGAAATGTACGCCGCTCTTTCTCTTGGCGGAACCGGCCAGCCTACTCAGGTTGGATCACCGCCGGCTGGCGCCGGCTTCGTTGGCGCAATCAATAATTTTTCGCCGCTTAACTACGCCTCTAACTTCACCGTAGAGGGGTGGGTGAAGTTGTCCGCGTTTCCTACGGAGGCGTACGCCGTTGTTGCCATTGGTCAGAACAGCAACACGTCGGTCGGCGGATACCAGCTTGCTGTAAGTTCTACCGGCAAACTTCAGTTCATCATGACCGACGTTTCAATCGTCGGGACATCGACCGGGACGCTGTCCCTCAACGCCATTCATCACGTTGCTGTGACTTTCGACGCCAGCGGAAACTGGACGTTCTACATTGATGGCGCCGCAAGTGGGACCGGCAACTCGTCAACTCGCTTTGGTAGCGGGCAGGGGGGCCTGTTCCTTGGATGCACGTACTCCACCCAATTTGCTCAGTCAAACGATTGGTATGGTGGAGTTCTGGCGCATGTTGCGGTATATCCGACCGCACTCTCCGCCGCGCGCATTGCCGCTCACTATGCGGCGGGACATTAGATCGCACAATCAAAACGAGGTAACACATGGCTCTCGACATCGAGAAGCTGGAACGGGAACTGCTGCGCGACGAAGCCGAGATTCTGCACGCCTACAAGGACAGCGAGGGCTGGTGGACTATCGGCGAAGGGCATCTGATCGACCCCCGCAAGGGGGCCAAGCCGCCGCCGGAGATGACGTGGCCGGATGGCCCCGGCGTCTTCTCGACGCGCTGCACGATCAGCAAGGACGTGTCGGCGCGACTGCGCGGGGAAGACATTGCCCTGGCTTGTGCCGCTCTCGACAGGAGCATCCCATGGTGGAGCGGTCTGACTGACCCGCGCAGCACGGCCCTGGTCAACATGGTTTTCAACATGGGCCTCGGCAACGCGCACCACGGGCTGCTGTCGTTCGCGAACACGCTTGAGCTGATCCGCACCGGCCACTACGCCGAGGCGGCTCAGCACTTGCGCACGAGCGCCTGGCGATCTCAAGTCGGCGCTCGCGCAGATCGCCTCATCAAGCAGATCGAAACCGGGACGTGGCAATGAATCGATTGCTTGCCATGGTTGACGCACTGGTGAACCGCCAGCGCCTAATGCGCCGTGCCGCTCTCGTCTGGGCCATGGTCCTGATCACCTGGGCGGTCCGCTACACCTTCGTTCATCACCCCGACATTCCCGCCGGCACTGTTGCCGCCCTGGGCACCGTCACCGCCGTGCTCGGAACGGTGATCGGGTTCTATCAGCACCACCGCAGCGTCGATGGTCGCACCGGCGATCAGGAGCAGAAACCGTGACTTTCCTACTTATCGCTGGCCGATGGCTCCTGGCCAACCCACTCACCGCCTTCTTGCTCGCCACGTGCGCCGCCCTCGGCGTGTCCAATGGCTGGGCCCACGCCGTCACTATCCCGCTACTGGAGCACAAGGCCTCTGCTGCAGAGGAGGCCCAGGCAAAGGCCAGCATTGCCCTGGCCGGCGCCAACGCCGCCACGGCCGAGTGCAATGCTAGCCAGGACAATCTGCGCGCGGAGGTCGATCGGCAGAACGCCCAGATTGCCGACCTACAGACCCAGGCCGCGGCTGCCACGCAAAGAGCCGCAGCCGCAGCCGCAGCCGTAATTCGGCGGCCACCGCCAACGCCGCCAGCCGATCAATCGGCCGCCAGCATCAACGTTTACCTTCAATCTCTCAGGAGCGCGCCATGAAGCGCCTGACGCTGCTTTGCCTACTGCTGGCCGGCTGCCAGTCCTGCCCCGTCGTGACGCCGGCCGAACGCGTGGTCACCCAGGAGGTCAAGGTCCCCGTCGAGGTGGCACGCACGGCGCCCGCCGAGGTCTTGGGTTGCTGGGGAGCATTGCCGCCTCCGCCGGCGTTCCTAGACGCGCCAGGCGGCCTTCTGCTGCCCACAGGGCAGATCACCGCGTTCCTCGCCTCAGAGGCAGCTCAGAGGCGCTGTGACGACGCCTGGCGAGCCTGGGCGACTACGAAGTAAACCATTCACCACACTCCGGGGGAAGTGAACAGTGGATATTCAGACGGCAATTGACTTGGTCGAATACGGCGGCATCGCCGCATCGGTGATGGGCGCCGGCATCGTCGGTGCGTTTGTCACCTACAGGCGCATGTTCGGTCGACGGGAAGTCGCTGAAGCGCAGCAGGACGGCCACTATGCCGATCTTTCGCGCGACCTAAAGACCCTGACGGGGCGGGTGGAATCGCTGGAGACCAGCGTCCGCCACCTCCCCAGCGCCGACAACATTATCGAACTGATCAACACAGTTCACGGGGTGGACCGGCGCCTGGCCAAGATGGAAGGATTCGTGATGGGGAAGCAGGCGCTGGAGGATTGATCGCCATGACCGATCCCGAAAACAGCGCACTTCTCGAAGCCCAGAAGCTGGTCCACGGTGATCGCAATGCTGATTACGGCCATCCTTTGGATGATTTCTCCAAGACGGCGGCCATCTGGACCGCGCTGCTTCGCGGCAAGTTGAAGGACGGCGCCACCATTGAGCCAGAGGAAGTCGGCCTTTGCATGGTCGGTGTGAAGCTGAGCCGCCAGGTCAACCGGCCGAAGCTCGACAACCTGGTCGACGGGGCCGGCTATTTCGAGACCGTACGCATGGTCATCGATGAGAAGGCGCGCCGGGCCAAAACATGACTACCCCGGTTCTCGCGCTGACGTTCGTCGCATCCTTCGCCTTCGTTTTCCTGAAGGCGAGCCAGCAACTCCACGTCGTCCACAACCAGTATTTGCGGGTGATCCCGACTAGCCTTGCCATGGCCTGCATGGAGGTATTCGTCATGGCCTCCGTGGCGAAGAACGGCTGGGGATGGATGGTAGTGCCAGTAGGGCTTGGCGCAGGCCTCGGATGCTGCGCGGCGATGTGGCTGCATTCAAGGACAAAGCCATGATCAGCCGCGATCTAGAAGCCCTGCGGCCGTTCGCGACGCCCCGCCAGGCGGAGTTCCTGGACGCTCTCGCCAAATTCGGCAGCTATCGAAAAGCAGCGAAGGGAATCAAGTCAGACTCCCGCAGGATTGTAGAGGCGATGGGGCGGCTGCGGCGGGCAGCGGCGCTACGGGGTGTTTCGCCTGACCACGACATGACCAAGCCCTGCCCGGATGGATTCACCGTCAAGGGCACCAGCACGCTCTACGACGCCGCTGGCAATCAGGCGATGCAATGGGTCAAGACCAAGACAGATGACGAGGCGAGGGCCAGGATCGCCCGGGAAGCCTACGAGGCGATGGCTGACGAACTACCGCGGCTGCCGCCTGTTGCCCCCCCCCAGCTCGTCAGCGCGCAGCTGGCGACCCTCTACACCATCACTGACGCCCATGTCGGAGCGCTGAGCTGGGGCAAGGAGACCGGTGCCGACTGGGACCTGCCCATCGCCGAGCGCATTCTCACGGGCTGCTTTGAGAGCCTGGCGGCCGGGACGCCACCGTCCAGGGTTGGGATCGTGGCGCAGCTTGGCGACTTCCTGCACAGCGACGGCATCAGTCCGGTCACACCCACCAGCGGCCATGTGCTGGACGCCGACGGCAGGTTCAGCAAGGTCGTGCAGGTCGCAGTCAGGATCCTGCGCCGGATGGTCGACCTGGCCCTGATGCGCCACGAAAAGGTGCTGGTGCTGATGGCCGAGGGCAACCACGACATCAGTTCGAGCATCTGGCTCCGGGCGATGTTCGCGGCCCTGTACGAGCGAGAGCCGCGCGTCGAGGTGATCGACTCTCCGCTGCCGTATTATGCCTACCAGCATGGCAAAACAATGCTGGCCTGGCATCACGGCCATCTACGGAAGAATGACCAGTTGCCGCTGCTCTTCGCCGCCCAGTTCCCGAAGCTCTGGGGCGCCACCACGAAGCGCTACGTCCACACCGGCCACCGGCATCATGTCGAGGAGCGCGAGCACAGCGGCATGACCGTGATCCAGCACCCCACGCTGACGGCGCGCGATGCCTATGCGGCCCGCGGCGGCTGGATCGCAGAGCGCCAGGCCACGGCCATCACCTATCACGCCGAATACGGACAAGTGGCCAGGAATACGGTGGTCCCCGAAATGCTGGCGGCGGCATAGCAATGGCCGCGCACCTGACGCTGCTCAAGCCGGCGCCGCCACCGAATCCGTGGGTGATCGAGCGCCTAAAGCATCTTCTGGCGGAAGCCGAGACGGGGCGCCTTCAAACCTTGGCCTACGTGATCATCGAAGACGGCAACACCGTGCACGACTTCGACATCAACGAAGGCTATGAGGCCAACGTGTTCATGGCGCTGCACCAGATGGCGAGCGAAGTTCGGCAATCGGTTTTCGTGGATGAGACCTAGCCGACTTTCGGCGGCCCGCCCCAAGTCTTAAATCCATCGGCAAACTTCTGGTCCTGGCCCAGTTTGAAATACACCGCTACGAGCATCGGCTGGCAGCCTGAAGGAACCCATTTTTCTTCCTACAATGGCGGTCTGGAAGGCCCGCCACTCCGTCACAGAACAGAGGGGCGTTTCCTACTTTGAAACGACCTAAGCGATTGATTTGGGCCGATAGTGGCCAAGATTTGTAATCAGGGGGTCGGGGGTTCAAATCCCTCAACCGGCACCATTTCATTAATGTCAGGCTTCATTCTGCCATGCCCATACGGCAGAATGTGCTGCGCTTATTCCACCCTACGCGGGCTGGCGAGCGCATAGCTTCTTGAACGTGGCACGAAGTGGTTTCTCGACCATCTCGTTTTACGGCATCATCCTGGCCCACTCACACGAGAGGGAGTGGCAGTTCCTTCAAAGTTGATGGCGCAGAGCTCCAAGCGCAACGCATATCCTACGACCAGCGCCCAGGCAGCCGCTGCACCTTTGAGCACCATCGGGAGGTGCGCATCAAGGTAAGCGAATCGCTCGGCGCAGACATACCATCCTAATGCGGGCAGCAACGCGATTCCGCCAATCGTTGCCACCCACCGAAGGGCGGGCGTCAGGTCGGCAATGACCTCGGGAAGCGCTTTGAGTTTTTCGTGCCGGAGTGCTGACAAGAACACATAGGTTAAAAGCACCAACGAACCGCTTGAACAGGCTAGAAAGAGCAAGACGGGCATGTGCACCCCGAAGATTTCGGCTTGGTTCCCAATATCTTCGGCTTTCCGGGAATACTCGTTGTGGACGTCTCCCAAAGGTTTTTCGCCGATTTGATCCTTGAGGCCGTTCAGTTCGGGAAATTCAAAGCCGTTTGGCGGCTTAAGTAAGCCCCAATCCTGCTCCTCCTCCGTCGCTGACTCGTGCTGACTAGCGATCTTGAGGGCCAGATACCGAGGGTCTTGCTGAACGATCTCCGTGACGAAATCTCGTTGCGGATGCCCTCCGATGCCCTCAGCAGTGTCGACGATCTTCGCGCCAGATGATTCGCTAGGGTCGAAGCAGTACTCGCGAAGCCCAAAGGTCTCCACCATCAAGCGGAGCTTGGAAACATCCGGCTCTTGTATATATCCCGCATTGATACAACCTGGTACGCCATCGACGTGGTAAGCCACGGTCAAGTGCGCCACGGCGTCGCCATCCACAAGATCAGACACCAACATCTGAAACTGCTTAGACATTAGCGGTGGTGCGGGCACGTCAGCACCTGGGGGTCCCTTGGCGCGGGCATAGGCCTGATTGAGCGCGTGCAAGAAATCATCGTGCGGGATTAGCGGAGCGACAATGCTCGGCTCGTCAACAATTTTCAAGGCGTCCGCCACATGATCGGATAGTCGGGCAAACGGACACCACGCGACAGCCGATACCAAGAATCCGCTTGTCACCGGGACCTGAGGACTATAAAGGCTTAATTCCTTTTGCGCTGAGTTCGACAAGTTATGCATATCGAGGGCGCCGAGTTCCCTCAGCTTCCCCATGCAATAGCTGCTATAACCCTCATGCGCTCCCGTGGCCAGTAGGTCAAGTTCCAAGCTGGCACGCCGAAGCGAAGCATCCGGATCTTTTTCAAGGCCCGCGGCGACAAGTGCCGAGCCGATGGCAATTAGCGAGCTAAAAGCGGCTGCCCCAGCTTTAGCCCCCACAGGCATTTGGAAGACCCCCAGTTTCTCACTATTTTATCATGGAGCCTGGTCCTTCAATCCGCTCAGCGAACCGGCACCACCCGCACCGGTTCCTCGGAGCCGGTCGCTGAATTGTCGAATCTTCCGCCGAAGGAGTAGCGCAGCTCGAGCAGGATGGCATTGGTCATGTAGTGCGGTCCCTCGAAGCTCTGGCCCTGGATGTCGTACTTGGGCTTGTCGAACGTGGCCAGGTGCCGGTAGTTGAGCCCCAGCGCCAGGTTGTCGGTGATGGTATGGCCGAATCCGGATCCTACCTGCCAGGCCGCCAGGGTATCGGTGCCGCCGAGGCCGTCTCCGCTGGCTTTCAGGCGCGTTCCGCCGAAGCCGCCGCCGAGGTAGAAGTAGTAGCCGTCCTGCCAGAAGTCGTACCAGAGATTGCCCATGGCGCTGGCGGCGTGTTCCGCCAGGCCATTCTTGCTGTTGTAGCGGTAGGAAATCTCCACCTCGGGCCGCAGGCCGTTGGCGAATCCGTAACCCGCCGACAGGGTGGGCAGCGGTCCTGATTTGTTGTCCCCCACGGCGAGCGGGCGGCCAACGCCGGCGCCGGCGCCGACGTAGAAGCCGGCGCCATCCTCGGCGAAGGCGGCTCCGCAGGCGAGCATGGCGCCGGTCAGGGAGCAGGCGAGTACTGGTTGCCGATAGCGAGCCAACTTCATCGTATTCTCCAAGTGTTGTGAAACGCGGTAGATCGAAACAAGCGGAAAACTGGTCTCACCATCCCCGAACATCCCGGCGCGCGACCTCACGGGCCTGCGGGCCACGCATCCCCGGTCGGTCGGACCTGCGGGTCCGCGTGCAAGTTCGGCGCTACATGGGAGGCAGCCAGGCGTGTCTGAAGCCGGCCCCCGATCCGGCCATTTCAGCGTATCAACCGTTACGGATTTGTGGAACCCACGGCCCCGCTGATTCCCCGATTCGAAGGTCTTCTGTCTTTGCCAGCATCCCCAGCCCCTATTTTGACCTGGACAGTACGTGATGGTGGCACTGATCGCAGATTTTGGACGGCTCAAATCGGGCCGTTCGTCGGAGCTCTGCGCGGGGTCTGCAAATTCACGGATGAAAGTGTGATGCGCCGCACAGTACGCGGAGGTTGATCGCACACGAAACGGCTTGGATGGGTCGCGGGCCGGTGCGATCGCGCGCCCGGTGCGAAATCGGCGGGGTCGGATACTATGGGGCCCTAAGATCGGCCCACCCCTCTGGGCGGGCTGGTGGATTGGATTCAGCCCCGGTCACAAGCGGGCGATCAGCGAGTGAGGAGAAGCAGTCCTGCGAATGAGCAATCCGCCCGCCCTGTCCTGGGCGCTTCCGGCCCTGTTGTTCCTGTACTGCTGCGGCCCCTTTTCGGCGGCGCAGGCTTCATCCACGGCCAGGGCGGAGGGCAGGCACAAGGCTGCGTCGCACCCGCACGATCCGAACGCCAGGCAAAGGGGCAAGGCCTCCGTCTACAGCCGCCAGCTTGCGCACCGGCCGATGGCGGACGGCACGCCGCTGGACCTCAACTCCAATTCCGCCGCGAGCAAGACGCTGCCGCTGGGGTCCAGGGCCAGGGTGACCAATCTGCGCAATGGGCGCAGCGCGGAGGTGGTGATCCGGGACCGTGGCCCTTTCGTGAAGGGGCGCATCATCGACCTGACGCCGCGCACGGCGGCGGAACTGCGCTTCCGCTCGCGCGGGCTGGTGATGGTGGACGTGGTGCCGATCGTTCCGCGGCCGCCGCACGCGGCGGCGGTGAATCCGATCGGGCACGTGTGGCCGGTCGAGGCGGGCGATCTCGGGCCGTCGCTGGCGGCGGGCGCGCTGGAGCGCTCGCTGTGCCTGGAGCGGTCGGCGCGGGTTTACCAGTTGCTGGCGCTGTGCCGGTAGTGGGGGAATCTGATCAGTTGGATCATCGTCATTCCCGCGTAAGCGGGACCAATGCGTCTGGAACGTATTGGAGCGAGCCAAGCGAGGCCGGCAGGCTTCGGTCCAGGGATGGGCCGAACCACCTAGTTTTGCGAAGGCCGGAAATCAAAACTGGACCCCCGCCTACGCGGGGGTGACGAATTGATCGGAGACTCCCTACGCCGCCTGCTTGATCGCCAGCAGCACCTGGTTGCGCAGCGTTCTCAACAGCCCGAATTCGGCGGCTGAAATATTGATGCTGCCGGGGCTGTCCTTGTCGGCATAGATCATCGCCACCGGCACGCCGCGCATGCGCAGCGGGAAGATGATGAAGGTGGGGGCGGCGATGTCGCGGCGGTGCCACTCGGGGATGTGCGGCGCGATCTTGGCGGCGCCGGCATCGGAAATGAGCACGTCGACTTCGCGGCACAGGGCGAGGTTGAAGATGTCCTGGCTGTCGGCCAGAGGGAAGCGGAAGCGCGGCACCAGCTCGTCCACCTGGTGGCCGAAGCCGAAGCGGGCGCCCATGGTGCCGTTGCGGCCGTCGCGCATGCACAGCAGCACGCGCTGGAAGCCGAGGGCGCGGTACATGGTTTCCACGGCGATGCCCAGCAGCGTGCCGACCGGGCGGTCCTCCAGCAGCGCGCTGCTCAGGTCCTGGATGCCGCTGGCGAGGATGCGGCAGGCGTCGGGTTGTGCCTTGTCGGCCGCTTCGCCGGCGCGGCCGGCCTGAACCACGCGCGGCGGCGCCGTCTCGGGCGCCTGCGCCGGCATCGCGGCGGTGCCGGCCAGCACGTCGCTGATGCCGCTGACCGGGGCGGGCGCCGCGGCCTGCTCCGGGCCTTCCGGCGGCAGCAGGCTGCGGCCGATCCGCGTCTGCGCGAAGTCGACATGGACGATGCGCGCCAGCTCGGCCACGTCCTGCACCGATTGCTCCACCGCGGCGGCGAGCTGCGCCTCGGACACCGGCATGCTCTCGGCGAAGCGCAGGCGGAAGCGCGCCAGCTCGGCGGCGCGCTCCTGCGGCGGCGCTTCGATGGCGGCGCAGTATTCGTTGGCGTAGCCGCTGAGGGTGCGCAGCCGCTCCTCGCGCGACTGCGGACGCGGCACGCGGTCGGCCGGCAGGCGCTGCATGCTGCGCACGATGGAGTCGGGAAAGCCCCAGTTCCGTGCGATACCGATGCCCAGCTCCTCGAAGCCGGTGCCGAGCACGCGCGCCGCCGCGGTCTCCTCGCCGCAGCCTTCCTTCAGCGCCAGCCGCGCGATGGCGGCGGCTTCCTCGGGGAAGTAGTAGTGCGCCAGCAGCCGCCCGAGCTTGTGGAACTGCGAGCAGATGAAGGCTTCCTCCGGCTCCAGGCCCAGCGCGCCCGGCGCCAGCTGCCGCGCCAGCATGCCGCTGAGGTTGGCGCGCAGGAATTCCTCGCGCAGCAGGTCGGCGTGCTGCTTGTTCTGCAGGTGCTCGAAGAACATCAGCGACAGCGCGATGTTGCGCAGCGTGGTGAAGCCCAGCACCACGATGGCGCGCGACACGGTGCTGATGCCGCCGCCGAACTGGCGGTAGTACACCGAGTTGGCCACGCGCAGAATCTTGTTGGTCAGCGCGAAGTCCTTGAGGATGGAGTTCGACAGGGTATTGACGTCACCGCTGTCCGAGGACGCCAGCCGGGTGATGGTGCTGACGGCCGAGGACATGGCGGGAAAGTCGCTGCGCAGGCGCATGCGCCGCAGCAGGAATTCCAGTGTGCCGGTGCCGCCCCCGCCTTCCAGCGGCGGCGGTTGCAGGTAATCGGCCAGGGCCTTGCGCATCTCCGCGGCGGAGGCGTAGCGCATCTGCGGATCGCGCGCGGTGGCCTTGCCGATGATGTGACGCAGCTTGTCGTCCAGCGGCGCGGCCTCCGCCGGCGGCAGCTTCAGGTCCTCGTTGGCGATGCGGTGCAGGGTCTGGAACACGCTGTCGCTCTGCACCGCGCGGCTGCCGAAAACCGTCTCGTAGAGCAGCAGCCCGGCGGCGAAGACATCGCACTGCACCGTCGCCGGCTGGCCGGCGATGTATTCCGGCGCCATGTAGGCGGGCGTGCCGCGCAACCTGCTTTCGCTGCCGCTGCGCGCTTCCGCCAGCGGCGTGGCGATGCCGAAGTCCATCACCCGCGGCAGGCCCTGCGCGTTGATCAGTACGTTGGAGGGCTTGAGGTCGCGGTGCACGATGCCTTGCTGGTGCGCGGCGCCGACGGCGTCGAGCACCCCGATCATCAGCTCGGCGGCGCGCGCCGCCGGCACGGCGCCGTCCTGGCGCAGCATCTGCTCCAGGGTGCGGCCTTCCACGTATTCGAACACCAGGTAGACTTCGCCGCCCTGCTCGCCGGCCTCGAACACCGGCACGATGTTGGGGTGGCGCAGCCGGCCGACGGTGCGCGCCTCGCCCAGCAGGCCTGGGCCTTGCGCGTTGTCGCGCGGCGCCAGCGCCAGCATCTTGATCGCAACCTCGCGTTCCAGCTGCGGGTCGAAAGCCAGGTAGACGAAGCTCTGCGCGCCCTGTCCCAGCAGGCGCCGCACCTGGAAGCGGCCGATGCGCCTGGGCGCGGCCGCGCCGGCCTGGCCTCGCGCATGTGCGGTCAGGCTGCTCAGCGCATCGGCGGGGCCGGGGTTCCTGCTGCTAGCCATGAGAAGGTATCGGCCTGGGCACGGGCGGGCTTGAGAAGGCCGGCGGGGACGCGGAGGCGGCGCCCAAACCGTGCCCGCCGGGCCGTAAAGAATGCACCGATGCCCAATCGGGCTTGTCGCGCTCGGTGCCGCGCACATCACTGCCGCGGATCGGGAGCGAGTCCGGACAGCATCAGCGGGTGAGAAATCCGCGCCCCATCGCGAGCGGGAAATTCTCCGGTGTCAACCCGATTTGCGGCCGGTTTTGCGCCCCCTTCAATTCAGAGCGACAGGCGGTATCAACCAATCGTTCGGCGGTGACTGGAGTGTCGGGTCCATTGGTTAGCATTGCAGCTGGGAGCCGGGCCTGCCTTGGCGGCCGGTGCGGCTGTGCGCGATCAAAGTGTTGCAAGTGACATAACAGACCCTAGTTTTTGTAGAGATGGACAATTTGGCGTCAATGCTGGCGGGGAGCCCGCTACAGGAAGCGGGCCTGGAGCAGGGCCGGCTGCAGGATCTGATCGCCCGCCTGTCTGCCGCGCATCGGCGCAGCGCGACACCGGCCGAGCTGCACGACGTGATCGTGGACGCGGTCGATTTCGCCCGCGCCCATGCGCTGGATGAGGAAGCGGTGATGGCCGCCTCGTCCTATCCGGAGCTGAACCGGCACCGCTCGGCGCACGAGCAGATCATCCGCAGGCTTTCGGCCCTGGCGGGCCGTTCCGACGATGCGCAGGCCGGCGCGGCCGAAGAGGCCGAGGCGGTGCTGCGCGGCTGGCTGGAGCGGCATTTCGAGGAGCATGACCGGCGCTTTCACGAGTACCTGGTGGCCTACCTGCTGCGCCGCCTGTACCTGCCCGGCGCCGGCGAAGCGGACGATGCGGGCGGGGCCGAGGCCCGGGACGAGCGCTTCCGAGCCATCGTCGAGGCGGCGCCGAACGCGATCCTGGTGGTCGACCAGCGCGGCTTGATCTGCGTGGTCAATTCGCAGGTGGAGCGCCTGTTTGGCTTCAGCCGCAGCGAGCTGATCGGCCAGCCGGTCGAGATGCTGGTGCCGCCGCGCTTCCGCGAAGAACACGCGCGGCAGCGCGCCGCCTTCGCCGCGTCGCCGCAGGTGCGGGCGATGGGCGAGGTGCGCGACCTCTATGGCCTGCGCAAGGACGGCAATGAGGTTCCGATCGAAATCGGCCTCAGCCCCATGCACACCGTGGAGGGGCGTTTCCTGCTGGCCAGCGTCGTCGATATCACCCGGCGCAAGGAAGCCGACCTGGTGATGCGCTCGGCGGAAGCGAACGCGCTGCGCGAGTCGATCCTGCGCAGCCTGCCGGCCAGCGTGCTGGCCACCGATCCGGAAGGCATCATCGTGGCGGCCAATCCCGCGGCGGAGCGCTTGCTGGGCTACAGCCGCGACGAGCTGGTGGGGCGGCCGGCGATCGAGATCCACGATCAGGACGAAATCCGCAACCGTTCGATCGAGTTGTCCAAATACCTGGGCATCGAGGTGGCGCCGGGCTTCCAGGTGCTGGTTGCCTCCGGTAGCCGCGACACCGCCGACGAACGCGACTGGGCTTATTGCCGCAAGGACGGCACGCGGCTGCCGGTGCACATCGCCATCACCACGCTGCGCGACGCCTCCGGCAAGGTGATCGGCTTCTTGATGGTGGCCAGCGATATTTCGGCGCGCAAGCGCGCCGAGGCCTCGATCCGCTACATGGCCGATCACGATGCCCTCACCGGCCTGCCGAACCGCAACCTGCTGGCTGACCGCCTCGCCATGGCGGTGCGCAGCGCGCGCCGCAGCAAGCTGCAACTGGCGGTGCTGCTGCTCGACCTGGATCAGTTCAAGCAGGTCAACGATTCGCTCGGCCACCAGATCGGCGACGAGCTGCTGCTGGCCGTGGCCAAGCGCCTGGAAAGCTGCGTGCGCGAGGTGGATACGGTGGCGCGGCTGGGTGGCGACGAGTTCGTGATCGTGGTCACTGACGTGCGCAACCCGGATGACCTGGAGCCTTTGATCGGCCAGATCGCATCCGCGGTATCGCGCCCGCTGCGCGTGGATCGCCACGAACTGCATGTCACGCCGAGCATCGGCGGCTGCCTGTTTCCGCGCGACGGGCAGGACGTGGCCACGCTGCTGAAGAAGGCGGACTCGGCCATGTACCAGGCCAAGGCCAGCGGCCGCGGCACCTTCAAGTGGTTCACCGAAGCGATGATGCTGGAGTCGCAGGAAAAGCTCGCGCTGGGCAATTCGCTGCGCCATGCGCTGGAGCTGAAGGAGATCGCGCTGCACTTCCAGCCCAAGATCTCGCTCAAGACCGGGCGCGTCGTCGGCACCGAGGCGCTGATGCGCTGGCGCCACGGCCGCCGCGGCAATGTGCCGCCGTCGCGCTTCATCCCGATCGCCGAGGACACCGGCGTCATTGTCCCGCTCGGCGAATGGGCCCTGCGCAGCGCCTGCGCGCATTGCGTGGACATGCAGCGCCAGCTGGGCCGGCCGCTGACCGTCGCGGTCAACGTCTCGCCGCGCCAGTTCAACCACAAGCTGTGGCTGCCGGTGGTGAAATCGGCGCTGGCCGACAGCGGCCTCAATCCGAACCAGCTGGAGCTGGAGATCACCGAGAGCATGCTGATGCAGTATCCGGACGACAGCGCCGAACTGCTGGGGTCGATCCGCAAGCTTGGCGTGGGCGTGGTGGTCGACGATTTCGGCACCGGCTATTCCAGCCTGTCGTACCTGACCCGCTTCCCCATCGACAAGATCAAGATCGACCAGTCGTTCGTGCGCGACCTGACCAGCGACGCCAAGGATGCGGCGGTGGTCAACGCCATCATCGCCATGGCGCGGCGGCTCAATATCGTGGTGGTGGCCGAGGGCGTCGAGACGGTGGATCAGCAAGACCACCTGGTGGACGAGGGCTGCGACGAAGGCCAGGGCTTTCTCTATGCCGAAGGTCTGCCGTTCGACGAGCTGCTGCAGCGCTTCGACGCGATCGAATCCGGCGTGGTGCTGGATCAGTCGCGCACCGGCGGCGTGTTCCAGCTCGCGCAATGGGTGCGCCACAAGGACGGCGAGCGCTGAGCCGGGCTGCCGGGGGCGGCTGCAAAGTGGTCTTGCGGCTGGCCGTCCCAAAAACCGTACTGATCAATACGGAGATGCTGGTAAACTACGGCCCGGCACGGCGCGGCGGCCTGGGTTTTCGGCGCGAGACCTGATTCTTCCTTCACCTTCTCTGGGGTTTCCCCGCGCTTGTGCCGTTCACGAAGTTGTTGCTAGGGTTGCGGCATCAGCCACGTCCACGTTTGCGCCAACGCGCACGGGCGAGTACGCACATCACGCGGGGATCAAAAAGGAAAAACAATGAGAATGTTGCGGAACTGGCGGGGGGCGGCGTGCGCTCTCCTGGTTTGTTCGGGTGCCTTGCCGCTGACGGCGGGCGCGGGTGAGGGTTTCTATCTCGGCGCCGAGAGCGGCGTCAATTTCGTCAATCCGCAGGACTACAAGATCTACGGTTATGGCGGCATCTTCGGCGTGCCCGACGGTTATCCGCTGTCCAACGTCAAGTTCGGCACCGGCTGGATGTTCGGCCTGACCACCGGGTACGGTTTCCACAACGGCCTGCGCCCGGAACTGGAACTGGACTACCGTCGCAACCAGTTCAGCCGCCTGTACCGTTATCCGGTCGGCTTCTTCCGCGGCAGCAACACCGACAACGTCGGCGGGTTCGAGAATGCCGATTCGGCGATGGCCAACCTGTGGTACGACTTCTTCAAGAGCCGCTACATCCATCCCTACATCGGCGGCGGCATCGGCGAGGCGCGCATCGCCGTGCGCCATGGCCGCTATGACTCGACCCAGCTCAACAACGACTACGACACCGTGTTCGCCTACCAGGGCGGCGCCGGCGTGGGCTTCGACCTCGGGCGGCACTGGACCGCTTCGCTGGATTACCGCCATCTGGAGGGCAGCGCCAGCAAGGACAGCCTGATCCAGAACCAGCCCAGCACGCATGTCGAGTTCAACTATCACGCCAACAGCGTGATGTTCGGCCTGCGCTACTCCTTCGGCGACGATCATGCTCCGGCGGCGCCGCCGCCGGAAGCGCCGGTGCAGGTGGTGCCGACCGAGCAGCCGGCGCCTCCGCCTCCGCCGCCCCCGCCGCCGCCGTGTCAGTCCGAGCCGGGCCAGCCGGTGAATCTGAGCGGCTGCAAGACCGGCGACACGCTGGTGCTGCACGGGGTGAACTTCGAGTTCAACAAGGCGACCCTGACGGTCAATGCCAAGTCCCTGCTCGACCAGGTGGCCGACGCGCTGCTGGCGCGCAGGGACATCAAGGTGGAGATCGACGGCCACACCGACGGCAAGGGCTCCGCTCCGTACAACATGAAGCTGTCGGAGCACCGCGCCGAATCGGTCAAGCAGTATCTGGTGGGACGCGGCATCGAGTCCGACCGCATGACCACCAAGGGCTTCGGCAAGACCATGCCGATCGCCGACAACAACACCGACGAGGGCCG
>CAYVKA010000048.1:0-36643 GCA_964451925.1 uncultured Nevskia sp.
GCGTATGCGAGGCGCGCAGCCGCGCGCCCGATCAGGCCGCCTACCTGGCCCGCCCGGACTGGGGCCGGCGCCTGGACGGCGCCTCGCGCCAGGCGCTGGCCGCGCTGGGCCTGCGCTCCGCCGGCCTGGCGCTGCTGGTCGGCGACGGCCTGTCGTCCAGCGCCGTGCAGCAGCACGCCGCGCCGCTGCTGGGCGCGCTGCGCCCGCTGCTGCCGCCGGGGCTGGATCTGGCGCCGCTGGTCATCGCCCGCCACGCGCGCGTGGCGCTGGCCGACGAGGTGGGCGAAGTGTTCGGCGCGCGCCTCGCCGTGTGCCTGATCGGCGAGCGCCCCGGCCTGTCCTCGCCCGACAGCCTCGGCGCCTACCTCACCTACGCGCCGCGCGTCGGCCGCAACGACGCCGAGCGCAACTGCATCTCCAACATCCGCCCGCAGGGCCTGGGCTACGGCGAAGCGGCCCTGCAGCTGGCCACGCTGATCCGCGCCGCGCTAAGGGCGCAGCTGTCGGGGGTCAAGCTGCAGTTCGATCCGGCGCGGGCGCTGCCGGCGCAATGACCGGGGTGGATGCTGCGCAAAAACGGCCGCCGTCGCGGCGGCCCGCTCAGTGCTGACAGGCTGGCGCTCCGCAGCGCACGCACGCGAACACCGCCGATAGGCGGCGCTGCTGTTTTTGCTGACGTGCGGCGATGCGGAGCATGGCCGGCAATCTAGCGCCGCCCCCGCGCCCGGTCAAACGCGCCGGCGTGCCGCCGGGGCGCCGCCTTCAGGACACCAGCTTGGGGCGGTAGTGGAACATCGTCGGCAGCAGGGCGATGCCGTCGATCTTGCTCAGCGCCGGCGCATCCAGCGCCAGGATGGCATCCGCCACCTGCTGCCAGTAGACGCGCCTGGACTCCGCAGCCGCGGCTTCGTCTTTGCGGCTGGCCGCCGGCCCCGGCGCGCCGCTGACCTGCAGCGCCGTCACCTCGACGCCGAACGGCCCCAGCGTTTCGCGCTGCGCCTGGCACAGCTTGCGCAGCAGCTTGGCGCCGGCGTTGAAGCGCGAACCCAGCCCGAAGGACGCGCCGTCCGGCGCGCGGATGATGTTGGCGACGCGCTTGAGGCCGCCGGAGCTGAAGCCGAACAGATTGAGAATGGCGAACGCCGCGACCATGTCGGTATCGAACTGCTGCTGCAGGGATTCGGCCGGCAGCGGACTGCGCTCGCCGCCGAGGTCGATGTTGTTGATCACCACGTCGACCACCGCGTTGTCGCTCTGCAGGCGGCCCATGAACGCCTTGACCGTGTCCCAGTTGCCCAGGTTGACCACGTCGACGCGCACACCGATGGCCTGCAGCAGCCCCACCGTGCCGAGCTGCACGGCGGTGGCATACACCACATGGCCGCGGCGGCGCAGCTCGCGCGCCAGCTCCAGGTCCACCTTGCGGTCGCAGCGCATCATCAGAATCGTCGCCGTCACAGCCCACCTCGCTTCGCGTCACCCCGCGCGCCCGGCGGTGCGCCGGGATGGGTTGAAGCTAGCAGCAGCCGTTCGCGCCCGAGCCGGCGCGGGCGATGGGCGGGCCTGGGCGGATGCCCAGCGGCGGACCGCAGGCCGCGCTCCAGGCGCAAGGTGCCGGGCTGCCCCAAGGCCGGGCATGGGCGTGGCAGTTGCGGCGGCAGGGGCCGGCGCAGGGCTAGAATCGGACGCCGCGGCATCCGGCCCGCCGCCGGAGTGGCCCCGCCATCGCCTTGTTCGAACTGCTGCTGCTCGCGCTGCTGCCGCTGTCGCTCGCCGCGCTGGGCTGGGCGCTGGCGCTGGCCCTGACGCGCCGGCGCGGTAAGGCGGCACGGGTGCTCGGCGGCCTGGGCCTGGGCTGGGCGGGCTACCTCGCTGTCGTCGCCGCGGTGGCAGCGCTGCAGCCGCGCCAGGTGCTGGGCATGAACCAGGAGCTGTGCTTCGACGAAATGTGCTTCGCCGCCGTCGGCGTGCGGCTGTTCACGGCGCCGCCGGACGCCGGCGCCGCGCCGCAGCGCTACCTCGCCGTCACCATCCGCATCCACAGCCGCTCGCGCGGGCGCGCGCAGAGCGAGGGCGGCCTGCGTGCGCGGCTGTGG
Source organism: uncultured Nevskia sp. (assembly GCA_964451925.1). Lineage (GTDB taxonomy): Bacteria > Pseudomonadota > Gammaproteobacteria > Nevskiales > Nevskiaceae > Nevskia. The sequence continues at coordinate 2,097 of CAYVKA010000048.1, forward strand.
GACGGGCACGGCTACCGCGGGGAGTCCGCACTGGGCCGGCGCGCCTACGCGGCGGCCAACGGCGCCGTGCCGCCGCTGACGGCGCGGCTGCAGCCGGGGGACAGCGCGCTCGGCCTGGCGCTGTTCGATGCGCCCGCCAGCGCCGCGCCGCTGGGCCTGGTGCTGGACCACGGCCTGACGCCGGGCTTCCTGGTGATCGGCGAGTCGCCCTGGTTCCACGGCCCGGCCCTGATCCGGCTGGAGGCGCCGGCAGCGGCGCCTTGAAAAGCCATGACCGCAGCTGCAGGCGCGCAACACTGCCGCCTGGCTGCGGTGGTGTTTCCCGGCGCAGCCGGCAGTACGGATATATATGGTTCTTGGCTCTTGGTTCTTGGATCTTGGTTGGCTTTGTTTTGGGACACCGCGCGTTTAGCCCCCGCTAACCCACTGGGTTTTGCATCTTCAATGGCGACGGGCCGCCGGCGCCCGCGTGCCGCCCGCCCGCGCTTCACGAACTTTCGGCGGCGGCGCGAAAAAATCTTCGCCGGCCGGGCGCGGTGCGTTTTGAAACCACCCCTGGCCGCATGCAAAACTAGCGGCCTGTCACAGACCACCCGCGCATCCGCGGCCCGCACGGCGGCCGCCTCAAACCGAAGGGAATTCAACCGCGATGCCCGCACCATCGAAACGGACAGTCGTGCCGCTCAAGGCCCCCGGGGCGTCGCTGCGGGTGCCGCGCTCGGCGGCGCATTTCGGCCTCAACCTGCTGGGGCTGGCGGGTGGCCTGGGCGCGATCCTGGCGCTGATCCAGTGGGCGCCGCTGCTCGACGGCAGGCTCGGCCCGCTGCCGTGGGGCATGGGCACCGTGGGCAGCAACCACCTGCTGATCGCGCTGGTGGGTTGCGCGGTGGTGTTCCTGATCATCGGCAGCGGCGAGCTGTTCTGGCTGCGCAGCTACCGCAACGCCTCGACCGGCATGGCGCCGCGGGCGCTGCGCGAAGCGGACTTCGGCCGCGTGCTGGTGCGGCTGCTCGGCTTCGCGCTGACGCTGGGCGTGCTGGCGGTGGCTTACTGGCTGTTCCCGGAGTACCACGGCACCTTCTACGACCCGTTCTGGGGCTTCCTGCTGAGCCTGCTGGGGCCGGTGGCGCTGCTGATCGTGCCGTACTTCATCTGGACCGACCGGCGCCTGACCGACCCGCACGACGCCTATTGGCAGCTGGGCACCGTGCCGCTGCGCCTGCTCGGCACGCGCGGCCTGCCCGAGCTGGACCGCGAGGCGCTGCGCGCACATCTCATGGGCTGGACGGTGAAGGGCTTTTTCCTGCCGCTGATGGCGGTGTACATGAGCGGCGAGGTGCGCACGCTGGGCACCTCCTGGGTCGCCTTCACCGCCAACCACGGCGCCTGGTACCAGCTGCTGTACGACCTGTCGTACACCGTCGACCTGCTGTTCTGCGTGGTCGGCTACACCATCACGCTGCGCCTGTTCGACTCGCACATCCGCAGCACCGAGCCGACGGTGTTCGGCTGGGTCATCGCGCTGCTGTGCTACATGCCGTTCTACCGCATCATCGGCGACATGTACCTGCACTACGACGACAGCATCTACTGGGACAACGGCCTGGCCGCCGTGCCGTGGCTGAAAAACATGTTCGCGCTGGCGATCATCGCGCTGCTGTTCATCTACGGCCTGTCGACCGTGGCCTTCGGCCTGCGCTTCTCCAACCTGACCTACCGCGGCATCATCACCAGCGGCCCCTACCGCTTCACCAAGCACCCGGCCTACATCTCGAAGAACCTGAGCTGGTGGCTGATCTCGGTGCCGTTCATTCCGGAGAGCAGCGTGTTCGAGGCGCTGCGCAACTGCTTACTGCTGGGCCTGCTCAATCTGGTCTACTTCCTGCGCGCGCGCACCGAGGAAAACCATCTCAGCCTGCGCGACCCGGACTATGTGCAGTACGCGCTGTGGATGAACGAGCACGGTCTGCTGGCCGGCCTGGGCAAGCTGCTGCCGTTCCTGCGCTACAAGCCGCCGGCCGCGCTGGCCGCCGCCGCCGAGACCAAGGCGGCGGCCGCCGCGCGTGGCTGAGCGCGGCGCGCCCGCGGCGCTGGTGATCTTCGACTGCGACGGCACCCTGGTCGACAGCGAGGAACTGGGCACCAGCGTGCTGGTGGAGATGGCGGCGGAACAGGGCCTGCGGCTGCCGCTGCGGGAAACCAACGCGCTGTTCCGCGGCTGGCAGCTCGACCGCTGCGTGGCGCAGATCGAAACCTGGCTCGGGCGCAGTCTGCCGCAGGACTTCGTGGCGCAGGTGCGCCTGCGCACGCGCAGCACCTTCAGCGCCCGGCTGCAGCCGATCCCCGGCGCGCTGGAGCTGGTGCGCGCACTGCACCTGCCGATGTGCGTGGCCTCCAGCGGCCCGCGCGAGAAGATCGAGCTGAGCCTGTCGCTCACCGGCCTGCTGCCGTTCTTCGAGGGCCGCATCTTCAGCGGCTACGAGGTGGGCAGCTGGAAGCCGGACCCGGGCCTGTTCCTGCACGCCGCGCGGGCGCTGGGAGTGGAGCCGGCGCGCTGCGCGGTAGTGGAGGACAGCCTGGTCGGCGTGCAGGCCGGGCTGGCCGCCGGCATGCGCGTGTTCGCCTTCCAGCCACAGGAGATCGAGCCGGCCATGCCGGGCGGAGTGCAGATCCTGCGGCAGCTGCGGGAGCTGTTGCCGGCCCTGGAACAAGACGCCGGCCAAGACGCCATCTGAGCCGGCCGGCTTGCGCCGGCGGGTGCCCGCCGCGCGACGGCTAGTGTTGTGAATCGGAAATTCATTGATCAATACCGTTCGCCCCGAGTGCCGCGCGTAGCGCGGTGTATCGAGGGGCCAGCCGCGCCGCTGGTGGCTCCCTCGATACGCCCGGCGTGGCCGGGCTACTCGGGACATTCGGTGAACCACCGCGCTACGCGCGGCACTCGCCACGAACGGGCTGCTATTTATTCAACGAACTTCTAACTCAGGACACTAGCTGCTGCGCTGCGACACTGCGCGCCGCCAGGCCAGCGGCGTCTGCCCGGTCCAGCGCCGGAACGAGCGGCTGAAGGCGCTCTGCTCGGAAAAGCCCAGCAGCGCGGCGATCTCGACCAGGCGCAGGCGCGGGTCGCGCAGGTAATCCTCGGCCAGCCGCTGGCGCGTGCTCTCGCGCAGGCCGAGGAAGTTGTGGCCCAGCCGCTCCAGCCGCCGGTGCAAGGTGCGCGGCGTGGTGTGCAGCGCCGCCGCCACCCGCTGCAGGCTCGGCTCGCCGTCGCGGCTCAGCGCGGCGATGCAGCTGCGCACCGCGTGCTCCAGGTCCTCGCCCTGCGGCAGCTCGCCCAGCAGCGCGTCGGCCTGGCCCTGCAGCAAGGCCAGCAGCGCGGCGTCCGGCTGGCGCAGCGGCAGGGCCAGCAGGCGCAGCGGAAAGCGCACGCTGGTGCGCGGCCGGCCGAAGCTGACCGGGCAGCCGAAGTAGTCGCGGTAGGGCTTGAGGCTCGCCGGCGCGGCATTGACGAAGCACACCTCCTGCGGCGGAAAGGCCTTGCCGGTGAGATCGCGCGCCATCTGCACCAGCGCGGCGATGGCGGTCTCGTCCGCCAGCGCGCCGGGCCGGCCGTGCTCCACGCCCCACTCCAGCACCACCGCGTCGCGCTCGACGCGGTAGCGCATCGGGTTCACGTCGTAGATCAGGCGCTGGTACTGCTGGAAGCGCTGCAAGGCGGCGCCGAGGTTGCCGCAGGCCAGCAGCACGTAGCCGATCACGCCGAAGTGCGCCGGCGTGATGCTGCGCCCCAGGTGCAGGCCGAGCAGCGGATCGTCGAGCTGCGCCGCGGCGCGCTCCAGCAGGCGCCGCCAGCGCTGCACCGGGTAGCGGCCGAGGCCACGGTCGGCGGCGCGCGGCGGCGGCTCCTTCAGCAGCTTGGCGGCGTCGCGGCCCTGCCGCTCCAGGTATTCGTAGAGCAGGCGCACGTAGGTGCTGGGCACCACGCCCTGCGCCGCGTCCGCCGCCCGCCGGCTCACGGCGGTTTTTGCCTGCACTGCTGCGCCCATGGCGAGAAGTGTCAAATTTCTGTCCGCGCCGGTCAATCCCCGCCGGGGCTCCGGCGCCGACAATGCCGCCACTGCAAATCCGCGGGAGAGCGGCCGTGATGGACTGGATGGTGCACTGGCAGGCCCTGCTGGGCCAGGACGCGGACTGGAAGCAACTGGTCCTGACGGCGATGACGCCGCTGTTCCTGCTCGGCTTCGCGCTGGAGTGGCTGGCGATGCGCCGGCGCGGCGCGCTGCGGCAGTTCCAGCGCCAGGACATCCTGGCCAACCTCGGCCTCGGCGCGGCCTACCAGGTGTTCGAGCTGGGCGCCTACGCCCTGATCACCGGCGTGGCGGCGCAATGGTTTCACCGCCACCGGCTGTGGGACATCCCGGCCAACGCCTGGACCATCCTGCCGATCTTCGTCGCGGTGGAGTTCTGCTACTACTGGTTCCACCGCACCAGCCACCGCGTGCGCTGGTTCTGGTGCGCGCACGTGGTGCACCACTCCGGCGAGCGCATGAACATGACCACGGCGATGCGCCAGGGCCTGCTCTACTCGATCACCGGCTGGTGGCTGTTCTTCATGCCGCTGGTGATCCTCGGCGTGCACCCGGCGGTGGTGTTCTTCCTCTACGCCTGCGACCTGAGCTACCAGTTCTTCATCCACACCGAGAGCGTCGGCCGCCTGCCGGCCTGGGTGGAGTACCTGTTCGACACGCCCAGCAACCACCGCGTGCACCACGGCCGCAACCCGCAGTACATCGACACCAACTACGGCGGCGTGCTGATCGTGTTCGACCGGCTGTTCGGCACTTACCAGGAAGAAGGCGAAGCGGTGGACTATGGCATCGTGCGCCAGGTGCATTCGCGCAACCTGCTCACGCTCAACTTCCACGAGTTCATCGCCATGTGGCGGGACGTGCTGCGGCCGGGGCCGCTGCGCCTGCGCCTGAAGCATTTGTGGGCGCCGCCGGAGTGGGTGAGGGATCGCGCTTAGGCAATGACTCAATGTCATTGCCTGCGATCCCGAACGCCCGGCCAGGATGACCGGGCCGGGCCCTACGGCCGGTTGCGCCCCAGCTGGTCGTGGCTCGACACCCAGTCGCCGTGCAGCACCGCGCTGCTCAGCGAGGTCTCGCCGGCCAGCACCGTGGCGGCGCAGATTTCGGCGAACTTGGCCGCCTTGCCCTGGCCGTAGCAGCCGAGCATCTCCAGGCACTCGCGCTGCGTCGGCAGTCCGGTGCCGCCGCCGTAGGTGGCGACGATCAGCGAGGTCAGGGTGATGGACCAGTAGTAGTCGCCGTTGTCGAGCAGCTGGGCATAGGTCACCGCGGCGTGCGACTCGGCGACGTTGGCCACGTCCTGCCCGGTGGCGATGAACAGCGCGGTGATGCCGTTGGCCGAGTGCGCGCCGTTGTTGGCCGAGCCGGCCATGAAGGCGCCGGCCTGGGAGATCTGGCGGGCGTGGAACAGCTCCCTGCCGGTCACGCCCATGATGCGCTTGAGAATCTCGTCCTTCAGCACCACCTCGGCCACCACGCGCTTGCCGCGTGTCAGCAGGGTGTTGATCTGCGAGTGCTTCTTGTCGGTGTCGATGTTGCCGGAGAGGATGAAGTCCGGATGATCCGGGTGCTCGCGCTGGATCCACTGGCAGGCGGCCAGCGTGGCCTTGCCCACCATGTTCTGTCCGGCGGCGTCGCCGGTGCTGTAGTTGAAGCGCAGGTAGCGCAGCGGGCCGATGGCGTACTGGCCGATGTGCGACAGCCTGCCGACGCGCGTGGTGGCCTCGGCGGCGGCTTTGATGCCGTCGAAGTGCGCCACCACCCATTCGCCGAACGCGCGCGCCTGCAGGGCGTCGCCGAACTTGAAGGCCGGCGAGCGCTGCATGTACTGCTCGACCACCGTGGTCCTGACCCCGCCGCACTCGGTGAGCAGGCGCATGCCGCGGTTGTAGCTGGCCACCAGGGTGCCCTCGGTGGTGGCCATGGGCACGTAGAAGTCGCCGCGCGCGTGCTCGCCGTTGATGCGGACCGGGCCGGCGATGCCGAGCGGCACCTGGGCCACGCCGCTGAAGTTCTCGATGTTGCCGGGCAGCACGCCGGGCTCGAAGGAGAACTGGCCGACGTGGTGCAGGCCGGCGCCGGTGTGGTCCTTGACGAAATCACGCCGCATGGCGGCGGCCTCGCGCGTGTAGTCGTGCTCCTTGTTGCGCGGAATCTTCGGCGCCGCCGGGCGCTCGTCTTCGTTGCTCATGTTTTCTCTCCTCCAGCCGATGCCACGTTTGCGGTCTGCGACGGATTGTTACAGCGCGCCTGCGCCGGCGCATCCGCTGGCGCGACCACGGCCACTGGCGCGGCGGCGAACGCGGCGCGATGAATTGTGACAAGCCGCCCGCGCGATTTGTGACAGCCGATTGTGACAGCCCTTGGCAAAAAACCGTTGATCCCGCGAAGCGAAACGTCTGGCTTTCATATTCGTTTTGCCCGAAAATATTTCACTAAGCTGTCATAAAGAAGTGGTAGATACTGGAGATTCGGGTGAAGCGTTTCCGTTTGTTGTTTTCCACCGCCGCGCTCGCCGCCCTGATCTTCTGGGCCAGCGACCGCGCGCCTGGGATCAACACCGCGGAAGCCGCGCAGGATCTGCCGCAGCGCGTCGAGCCCGCCAGCGTCTCCGCGCACCAGCAGCTGCGCCGCAGCGGCGAGTGGCTGGTGGACAGCCAGAACCGCGTGGTGATCCTGCACGGCGTCAACGCCGTGTGGAAGCAGGCGCCGTACGTGGCGCCGGACTCGGTGGACGGCTTCACCGCGGACGACGCCGACTGGCTCGCCGCGCACGGCTTCAACGCGGTGCGCCTGGGCGTGCTGTTCGCCGGCGTGATGCCGCAGCCGCACCAGATCGACACCGCCTATCTCGACAAGATCGACCGCGTGGTGCAGCTGCTCGCCGCGCGCAACATCTATGTGCTGCTCGACTTCCACCAGGACCTGTTCAACGAGCGCTACAAGGGCGAAGGCTTCCCCGGCTGGGCGACGCAGCCCAGCCGCTTCGACGGCCTGGCCCGCGCCGGCTTCCCGCTGAACTATTTCACGCCCTCCGCCAGCGGCGCCTTCGACCGCCTGTGGAGCCGCGCCGACAGCCTGCAGGACGACTACCGCGCCGCCTGGATCGCGGTGGCGGCGCGCTGGCGCGCGCAGGATCACCTGATGGGCTACGACCTGATCAACGAGCCCTGGCCCGGCAGCCACTGGCCGGCCTGCGCCGGCCCGCGCGGCTGCTCGCGCTTCGAAAGCGAGCAGCTGCAGGCGCTTTACGAGCACGTGCTGGGCGGCATCCGCGGCGTCGACGCCGACAACATCGTGTGGATGGAGCCGCAGATCCTGTTCGACTTCGGCGCCGCCTCGCACCTGGGCGAACGGCCGGTGGCCGACCGCCAGCTGGGCCTGTCCTGGCACGACTACTGTCTGCCGGAAACACTGCTGCAGGCCACCGGCCTGAAGAAGCTGTCCACCTGCGGCGCGCTGGAGCAGCACGTCTTCACCAACGCCCGCACCGCCAGCCGCCGCCTCGGCTCGGCCTCGCTGATGAGCGAGTTCGGCGCCAGCGACGACCTGCTCGACACCAACCGCGTGGTAACGCTGGCCGACCGCAACCTGGGCAGCTGGATGGTCTGGTCCTACAAGAACTGGGGCGACCCCACCACCCAGGCCCAGGGCAGCGGCGCGCAGAGCCTGTTCGCGCGCGACAACGACCTCGGCTCGGCCAAGCAGGCCAAGCTGGCCATCCTGGAGCGGCCGTATCCGCAGGCAGTGGCCGGCACGCCGCAGGACTTCGCCTATGACCCGGCCAACGGCAGCTTCACCCTCGGCTACAGCACCACGCTGCCGGACGGCAGCGCCGCCGGCGCCGGCCGCCTCACCGAGATCTATGTGCCGGCGCTGCACTACCCCGCCGGCTACGCGGTGCAAGTGAGCGGCGGCCGTGTCGTATCCGCCGCCAACGCCGCGATCCTGAAGATCGCCGCGGAAGCGGGCGCGCACGCGGTGCGCGTGCGGGTCACGCCGCTGGGCGCCGCGTAGGGCCTGCTAACACTGATTTGCGCCCGCGCCGTCGCGCGCGGGCAGCTGACCCGCGGCACGTCATCCCCCATCACAATCGGCTGCGCCGAGGCCCGCAAGCGCCGAACGGTAGCGTTTGCCGGGGCCGATGGCCTTCATTTATTGCCGCGCGCTGCCGAAAGCACAGTATGACTTCGCCCTCAGGTGAGGCCCATTCGTGACTTTCGGGAGCAGTCCATGAAGCGTCAAACCCCCGCCGTCCTGCTGGTCCTGGCAGCCGCGCTTGCGGCGCCGCTGTGCGCCGCCGATCCCGGCGTCGCCGACAAGGAAATCCGCCTGGGCATGGTCAACGCCCAGTCGGGCGCCGCCTCGGGCCTGGGCCACGGCATGCGCGTCGGCGCCGACGCCGTGTTCAAGGACGTCAACGCCAAAGGCGGCGTCAACGGCCGCCAGATCACGCTGCTGGTCGACGACGACGCCTACGATCCGAACAAGGCCATCGACGCCACGCTGAAGATGCTCGACGAGCAGAAGGTGTTCGCGCTGTTCGGCTACGTCGGCACGCCGACGGCCAACGCGGTGCTGCCGATCGTGAAGGAAAACAAGGTGCCGCTGGTGGGCCTGTTCACCGGCGCCATGAGCCTGCGCCAGCCGGTGGTGCCGCAGGTGATCAACATCCGCGCCAGCTATGACGACGAGGCGGAGATGCTGGTGGAGCGCTTCGTCAAGGACAAGGGCGCCAAGCGCTTCGCGGTGTTCTACCAGGACGACGGTTTCGGCCAGGCGGTGCTGTCGGGCACCGAGAAGGCGCTGAAGAAGCGCGGCCTCGAAGTGGTGGCCAAGGGCAGCTTCCAGCGCGGCACCACCGCGGTCAAGACCGGCCTGGCGGCGGTGATGGCCGGCACCCCGGACGCGGTGGTGATGGTGGGGCCGTACACGCCGCTGACCGAGTTCATCAAGGCGGCGCGCGAGGCGGGCCTGAAGGCCGGCCTGGCGACGGTGTCCTTCGTCGGCACCAACGACCTGGTCAAGCTGGTGGGCAGCGCCGGCGACGGCGTGGTGATCTCGCAGGTGGTGCCGTTCCCGGACGACGCCGGCGTGCCGGTGGCCAAGGAATGCGCCTCGCTGCTGGACAAGTACGAGCCCGGCGAGAAGCTCGGCTTCGTCAGCCTGGAAGGCTGCATCACCGCCAAGGCGATGGTGGCGGCGCTGGACAAGGCCGGCGCGACCCCCAGCCGCGACGGCCTGATCGCCGCGTTCGAGTCGATCAAGAACCTGGACCTGGGCGGCATGACGCTGAGCCTGGCGCCGGACAATCACCAGGCCTCCGCCGTGGTGTGGGTGACGCAGATCCAGGACGGCAAGATCGTGCCGGTGCAGTCCCTGGCGCGCTGAAAGCCGCCGCAGGAATGCGGCAGCCAGGCGGCCCCGGACAGTACACATGAAAATCAAAACCAAGCTGTTCGCCAGCACCGGCCTGCTGCTGTCGGGCGTGGCCATCATCGCCGTGGCCAGCGCCATCGCGCTGCAAGGCATTGAAGCCAGCGTGCACAAGCTGACCGACGAGTCGGCGCCGCTGCAGCTGAAAACCCTGGAGCTGCAGCAGACCATCGAAAAGCTGTCGGCGAACTTCTTCAAGCTGGGCCTTTCCGGCGACCGCCGCCAGGCCGAGGAGCTGTCCACCACCATCGACGGGCAGATCGCCGCCATCGGCAGCCTCAAGGACCAGATCGAGAGCCTGCAGAAAGGAGGCGTGGAGGCCGCCGACACCGCGGGCTTCCGCGAGATCCACAGTGCGGTGAAGCAGGCGGTGCAGCAGCGCCTGCAGGATACCCAGGTGTTCAGCGCCGAGGCGGCCAACGTCGACCAGGTGCTGAAGAGCATTGCGGGCTCCATCGACGCGATCAAGGGCGGCCTCGACGGGCTCGGCGCGCAGGCGACCGCGGTGGTGGCGCAGGCGCAGCAATCCGACCTGGCCTCCAACAACTCGATCCAGAAGCTCGGCGACCTGCGCGCCCACGTCAAGGACCTGATCATCATCGTCGGCGACATCGGCACAGTCGCCAACCGCTACCGGCTGGAGCCGCTGCGCGAGCGCCTCACCGCGGTGGGCGAGGCGGTGCACGCCATCCACGCCGAGGAAGGCGACCCGGCGGTGGTGAAGGAAGTGCAGGACGCGGTGGCGCAGGTCTCCGAGCAGATGACCCGGGACGGCGACGGCCTGCTGGCGCTGCGCGCGCAGGTGCTGGCCTCGAAGGACGCCGAACCGCAGTATCTGAGCCTGAAAGGCGGCATCGTCGATGCGCTGGACGGCCTCAACGCCAAGATGCTGCAGGCGATCGACCCGCTCGAACTGCGCCTGGTGGAGGACCGCAAGAAGCTCGAGACCGCCTATGGCTTCATGGAAAGCGCGGCGCGGATCAAGGATGCCAGCAGCGCGGTCAACAGCGACGTGAAGGAGCTCAACACCGAGCTGCGGCTGGTGATGCTGAGCAACTCGGGCGAGGAGCTGGACCGCATCGTGGCCGACTCGCAGCGCCTGGCGGCGCGCGCGCGCGCCAACGTCGAGGCGATGAAGAAGGGCGTGCTGCAGGCGCGCCAGCCGAAGCTGGCCGCCGACGCCGACGCCATCGGCGCGCAGCTGCGCAACGTGGACGCGGCGGGCGCCAAGATCGTCGCCGCCAAGCGCAGCGTGCTGGCCAGCGACGTGGCGCTGCAGCAGATCATCGAGCGGGTCAAGGCGTCGTCGCGGCGGCAGGAAAGCAGCAGCGCGCAGCAGGTGCAGAGCATCGGCGACCATCAGCGCGAGGTGGTGGCGCTGGTGCGCGCCTCGGTGAACCGCTCGTTCGTCATCATCCTGGCCGTGTCGCTGGCGCTGTTCGCCGGCGGCATCGTCATCAGCACGCGCATCGGCCTGTCCATCACCCGCCCACTGTCGCGGCTGTCGCAGACCCTGGTGGCGGCGGCGCACAGCGGCGACTTCACCGCGCGCGTGGCCGAAAGCGGGCGGGACGAGGTCAGCCAGGCAGTGCGCGCCTTCAACCAGCTGATGCAGTCCCTGCAGGCGGCGCTGGGCGACACCAACCGCGTCATCGCGGCGCTGGCCCAGGGCGACTTCAGCCGGCGCATCGAGGCGCAGGTGAGCGGCGACCTGGAAGTGCTGAAGAACGGCGTCAACGCCTCGCTCGACCAGGTGCAGGCGACCATGGCGACGCTGGCGCGGGCCATGGCCGCCCTGGCCGACGGCAAGCTCGACGCGCGCATCGACGCCCAGGCCACCGGCGAATTCAGGCACCTGCTGCAGCAGGCGGCGCAGACCGTGCAGGCGGTGCAGCAGATGGCCAACGACGTCCGCGCCCTGGTGCAGGCCGGCTCCGAGGGCCGGCTCGACGCGCGCGCCGACGCCGGCCGCCATCAGGGCGATTACCGCCGCCTGGTCGAATCGATCAACGCGCTGCTCGACGCCGTGGCGGCGCCGGTGACCGAGGTCACCGGCGTGCTGGCGGCGCTGGCGCGCGGCGATCTGCAGCAGCAGATGAGCGGCCGCTACGCCGGCACCTTCGGCCAGCTCAGGGACGACGCGGATTCAACCGTGGCGCAGCTGCGCCGCATGGTCAGCGGGATCCGCGAGGCCACCGATGCGATCAACGTCGCCGCGCGCGAAATCGCCGCCGGCAACGCCGACCTGTCCAACCGCACCGAAACCCAGGCCGCCAGCCTGGAGCACACCGCGTCGAGCATGGGACGCCTGACCGAGATGGTGAAGCAGAACACCGATCACGCGCAGCGCGCCAACGAACTGGCGGCGGGCGCCGCCGAGGTGGCGCTCAAGGGCGGCGCGATGGTGGGCCAGCTGGTGGCGACGATGAAGGCCATCTCCGGCAGCGCCGACCATATCGTCGGCATCATCGCGATGATCGACGGCATCGCTTTCCAGACCAATATCCTGGCGCTGAATGCCGCGGTGGAAGCGGCCCGCGCCGGCGAGCAGGGCCGCGGCTTCGCCGTGGTGGCGAGCGAGGTGCGCAGTCTGGCGCAGCGGGCCGCCGCCGCCGCGCGCGAGATCAAGGGGCTGATCGAGTCCTCGGTCAACGAAGTCGGCACCGGCTCCCGGCTGGTGAAGGAGGCGGGCGGCACCATGGAGGCGATCGTCGGCGCGGTCGGCCAGGTCAGGACCATCATGGGCGAGATCACCACCGCCTCCAGCCAGCAGTACCAGGGCATCCAGCAGGTCACCCAGGCCGTCGCCGAGATGGACCGCACCACCCAGCAGAACGCGGCGCTGGTGGAGGAAGCGGCCGGTTCCGCCGAAATGCTGGCGGGCCAGGCCGAAGGGCTGGCCCGCTCGGTGGCGGTGTTCAAGATGCGGCAGGAGCCGGCGGCGGCGCCGCGCCAGGCGCCCGCCAGGCCGGCACCGGTCCAGGCACGCCGCTAGTGTCCTGAGTCAGAAGTTCATTGAATAATTGCGTCGTCATTCCCGCGAAGGCGGGAATCCAGTTTTGGCCTTTGCGTAGGGAAACACAGCAAACTGGATTCCCGCCTTCGCGGGGATGACAATTTTGATTGGTCAGCGAATTTCCGACTCACCACACTAGTACCGGCACAATGGCCGCGACTTGAATCGACCGATTCAAGGGCTTAGCATGACAGTGTCATACACTGATTTTTGGGTGGAGAACCGCCATGGCCCGCACCAGCCGGCCCGTCACTGTGACCTTGGGCGATCTGCAGAAACATGTCGACGCCCGGGTCGAGTCCGGTGCCTACGCTTCGACCAGCGAGGTGCTGCGCGCCGCGGTCCGCGCCCTCGACCGTGAGGAAGGCGCGCTCAACGATTGGCTGCGGCAGCGCGTGGAGCAGGCTTTCGCCGATCCGCGTCCGAACGTGCCGGCAGGCGACGTGTTCAAGCGCCTGCGCGCGCATCACGCGCGGCGGGTGAAGGCCGCTCGGGATGAAGCATAAGGTCAGCTTCCGCCCGCAGGCAGAGGACGACCTGTTCGAGCTGTACCACTACATCGCCGAAGACTCCGGGCTTGCCGTTGCCGGAGGCTACATCGAGCGGATTGAAGCTGCCTGCCTGGCACTCGAAACCTTTCCCTTGCGGGGCCGGGCGCGGGACGACATCCGCCCCGGGCTGCGGACCCTGGCCTTCGAGCGCCATGCGGTCATCGCCTATCAAATCCTGGCGCGCGAAGTCGTCATCGTGCGGATTTTCTACGGCGGCCAGGACTACGGACGCAAGCTCCTGGCGCAGCTGCCGGACTAGCGGAACCAGCAAACAATCACCTGGACGCGGCAAGGTCCGCGCTTCAGTCAGAACTTCAGTCAGAACTTCAGTCAGAGCTTCCTTGGGGCTTCGCCGCGGCGCCCGGATGCGGCAGCGCCTGCACCTGGGCGGCGCTGACGGTGTCGGTGTAGGCGTTGCCGAAATGCGTGCGCACATAGTTCACCACGTCCGCGATCTGCGCGTCGCTCAGGTGCACGGTGCGGATTTCCCACACCTGGTCCGACGGCAGGCCGAACGGCGGCATGCCGTCGTGGCCGCCGAGCACGGTCACCGCCGCGTACTGCCAGGACGCCAGGCGGGCGTTGCCGGCCAGCTTCGGATAATGGCCGGCGCCAGCCGCGCCCTGCCCCTGCGGCATGTGGCAGCCCTGGCAGATGTGGCTGTAGATTTCCTCGCCGCTGGCGCCGGCGGTGCCGCCGGTGGCGCTGAAGGAGGAATCGTCGGCATGGACCGGCGACGCCGCGGCGGCCAGCAGCGCGGCGCCGAGACGGCGCCACCGCGCCGCGCGCCTCATGTCCTGGCCCCTTGCGCCACCGCGCGCTGGTGCAGGCGGCCGATGGCGTCGAGGGCGGAGGTGACCGCGCCCTCCTGCCAGCCGCCGAGGAACGAGGCGTGCTCGCCGGCCAGCGCGATGCGCCCGTCGACCTGGCACAGATTGTCGTAGTGGCGCTCGCGCGCCTCGGTGCTCCACATGCCGTAGCAGCCCATGGTGAACGGCGAGCGGTGCCAGGCCATGGCGAAGCCGCCGTCGAATTCGCGGGTGTACTGGGGGTGGATCTGGGCGCCGTACTCCAGCGCCTTGTGCACGCGCTCCTGCGGCGTCATGGCGGTGAACTCCATCGCGTTCAGGCCCCAGATGTAGGCGCCGAGCAGCACGCCCTTGCCGCCGCCGTGGTAGCCGTAGTTGGGATAGCCGATGTTGGTGATCGGCAGGTCGGTGTAGCTGATGCCGCCGTAGATGTGCTCGTCCTCCTCCCAGAAGCGGCGCTTGAACTGCAGGCCGACCTTGATGGCGGAGGCGTACGGCACCGCGGCGATGGCCGCCGCCAGCTCGGCGCCGACATTCATCGGGATCTCCGCCAGCACCGGCAGCGGGATGGTGCACAGGCACCAGTCGGCGCGCGCCTTGAGCACGCTGCCGGGTTTGAGACGGTCCTCGTAGACGGCGGTGACGCCATGCTCGTCCTGCTGGATCTGCGTGACGCGGGCGTTGTAGCGGATCAGCGGCCCGAGCTCGCGGCCGAAGGCCTCGCCGATGCGGCCCATGCCGCCGACCGGCTGGAACAGCGCGGTCTGCATGTCGAAGGTGTCGCCGTTGGGGATGCCCTGCCACAGCTTCGACTCGAGCACGTCGCCCAGGCCGATCGGCTGCGACGGCACCGGCCGCGCCGTGAGGCCGCCGCCCGGCTCCTTCTGGTAGCCGCGCCGGTCGCTGCTGGCCAGGCTGGCGCCGTAGCGGAACTCCCGGTCCAGCGCGCCCCAGCCGCGCAGCGACTCCAGCAGCTTCTCCTGGTCCTCCTTGCTGATCGAGGCGTCCAGCGCGCTCTGCCGCGTGGCCTTGGCCAGCAGCTCGGCCACATGGCCCTGATAGTCGGCCTTGATCTCGCGGTAGCGCTGCGGCTTGCCGCCGAAGGCCTTGCTGCTGTGCAGATAGGCGTTGTAGTTGACCTGCACGAAGCCTTCCAGCGGCACGCCCAGCCGCTTGCAGTAGCTGAGCAGGCCGCGATGATGGTACGGGATGCGCCAGGGACCCGGGTTCAGGTACAGGCCCTGGTCGAAGGTGCAGTGCTGGGTTTCGCCGCCCAGCTCGGTGTAGCGGTCGCCGCCGCGCACGGTCCAGTTGCGTCCGCCCGGGCGGCTGTTGAACTCCAGCACCTGCACCTTGTAGCCGGCGTTGCGCAGCTCGTAAGCCGCCGTCATGCCGGCGATGCCGGCGCCGAGGATCAGCACCGAGGCGCCGCGGGGCGTGCCGTGCAACTCGACCGGCCCCTGGTACGGCGACTCCGCCACGAAGCCGAGGCTGCTCATCGCCTGGAACATCGCCGCGCTGCCGGCGGTGACGCCGATCATGCGGAACAGCTCGCGCCGGTTCATCGGGCCCAATCCGGTACCGCTCATGACTTCTCCCCTGGACGGTGATCGCGGCATGCCGGCGGACGGCGCCGCATGCTTCACATCGGCTTGCCACTCAAGAACGCGCGGGGCGGAAAAAGCGGAAATGCGCGAATCCGCCCGCCCGGCGGCCAACATGCGGAGAACCGCGCGCGCTGCGCCCGCTCCTTGCCCGCTCCTAGCCCACCCCTAGTAGTAGTAGGCGAGATAGGCGCGGACGTTGAGCGGCTCGACCGGATGGAAGTGGATGCTGCTCACGCCCGCCGCCGGGTCCAGCGCAGGCGCGCCGGGCGGCGTCAGCCTGGAGGCGAAGTAGTAGTCGATATCGTGATCCTTGCTGTTCAGCGCATTGATCACCTGCACGCCGAGCTTGAGCTGGCGGCCGAAACGGCGGCCGCCGGCGAGATTGACCAGCCGGGTGGCATGCGAGGAGACACTGTTGTCCCCGATCAGCGGGCGCGAACCGAAGTAGCGCAGGCGCGCCGCGGCGAACCAGCCACGGGGGCTTTCATACGTGGCGCCGACGGCGAACACGCTGGTCGCCGCCTCCGGGATGTGGAAGCCGGTGCCGCCGTCCGGCAGCGTCTGCGGCACGCGGAAACGCGCGTGCGAGTAGGCATAGTCGGCGTCGATCACCAGGTGCTGCAGCGGCTGCCAGTAGAGCGCGCTCTCGCTGCCGTAGCGGCGCGTGGCGTCGCCGGGCGAGGTGTCGCCGCCGTCGCCGTTGAAAGTCAGCTCCGAGTCGATATCGAGGACAAAGAAGCTCTGGCTGAACTGCAGCCGCGGAACGAGGCTGCTGCGCAGGCCCAGGTCCGCGCCGCGCGTGGCGACCAGCGGCTTGTCCTTCGCCACCGGCGTGGTGGCGCTGCCGCCGGCAGCGGGATTGTCGGCGAAGCGCGGATTGAACACCTCGGCCTCGGTGGCGCCGCGCGCGTCGTTGCTGTGAAAGCCCTTGCCCAGGTTGAGGAACAGCTCGGTGTGGCGGAACGGCCCGGCGACCAAGGTCAGCTTGGGCTGGGCGATGCCGTCCGAGACATGGCCGGAGTTGAGCGGGTCGCCGGCCGTCACGCCGAAATCGTAATGGTCGTAACGGATGCCGGCGGTGACGTGCAGCCAGCGGTTGAGCTGCAGCGTGCTCGCGGCGAAAGCGGCCTGGCTCCATTCGCGCACGTGGTCCTGGCTGACGGTGCCGAAGCGGGTGCGGTTTTCGGTGTCGTACAAGGCCACGGTGCCGATGTTGTCGTAACGGCTCTGCAGGCCGATCTCGTTCACGGCTCTGTGGCCGAACGCGGTGAAAGGCAGCCTGTAGGCGAGATCGCCGCCGTAGACATCGCGCGCGTCGACCTGCTCGAACTGGTCACCGCGCAGCGGGTCCAGCAGGTAGTAGCTGAAGTCCGAATACAGGTCCAGCTTGTAGCGCAGCGCATAGGCCGAGCCGGCCAGCTCGCCGCCGCCGATCATCCGCTTGAAGCCGCCGGACAGGCTGTAGCGATGCGTCTTGCCGCCGTCGGCGCAGCCGCCGTCGAAGCAGCCCAGGCGATCGACCAGGCCCTCGTCCACCGCGCGCTGCGGAATCTGGTCGGTGGAGTCGAAGCGGGCGTTGTAACCCATCGCGGTGAGATGAAAGCCGCCCGACCCGTCCTGCCGCGAATAGCGCAACACCACGCTGCCGTTGAAGAAGTTGTCGTTCTTCCGATAGGCGCCGTCGTAGTGCTCGCCTTCAACGCCGTAGAGCAGGCTACCGCCGGACAAGGGCGCGGAACCCGCGGCGAGGCCGCGCGCGTAGCCGTACTCGCCGCCGCTGAGCTGCAGCAGCTGCTGGTCGAAGCGGTCGCGCAAATGGATCTGCGCCACACCGGCCGAGGAGAAATCGCCCCACTGCGCGTAGTACGGCCCCTTGCGGTAGTCGATCGACTGCACCAGTTCAGGCACCAGGAAGTTGGCGTCGGAATAGCCTTGCCCGTGGGCGTGGGTCGGCATGTTCACCGGCATGCCGTCGATCCAGGTGGCGAAGTCGGTGCCGTGGTCGAGATTGAAGCCGCGCAGAAAATACTGGTTGGCCTTGCCCTCGCCGCTGTGCTGCGTGACGATCAGGCCGGGCACCACTTCCAGCAGCTCGCCGGGGCGGGACAGCGGCCGGTTCTCGAACTGCTCCGCGTCGACGCTGCCGGCGGTGGCGGAGTCGGCCGGGCCTCCGGGGCGGTCGGCGGTCACGGTGACGGCATCGAGCCGGGTGGCCGCACCGCCGGCGCGGGCCGCGGCTGGACCGAGCAGCGCAACGCAGACGGCGACGCCGCACGGCGCCAGGCGAAACAGACGCATCATCGAAGTTGACCTTGCACATAGGGCGCAAACGGCGGCGTGACGCCCTGCAGCGCCGTCACCCTCGCAGCTACGCCGGCTCCGTCCCGATGGTTGCATCGGCGGATCGCCTCCCGCCCGCCGCCCTCTGCCCGCCGCTGCAACCGCCGCGCGGCTTGCAGCGTAAGCCCTGCACAGTCATCCGGTGCGGTCTCCATCCCATGCGCCTCACATTGCTCCTGTCATGGGCTCTGGCCCTTTCGGCGCCGTCGGCGCTGGCCGGCGGCGCGCCGGACCGGCAGCCGTACACGCCCGCCGACGACAGTGAAATCCTGGAGCAGCTGCCGCCTCGCGGCGGCCCCTCCGGTCAGCTGCGGCCGCTGCAGGCGGCGCTGCTGCAGCATCCGGACGACCTCGACCGGGCCCTGCTGTTCGCCCGGGCGGCGATCGACGCGGGCCGCGCGGAGCAGGACCCGCGTGACTTCGGCTACGCCGAGTCGGCACTGGCGCCCTGGTGGCATCGCGCCGACGCTCCGGACCGGGTGGTGCTGCTGCGCGCGGTGATCGAGCAGTGGCGGCACGACTTCAACGGCGCCGCGCGCGACCTGGATCTGCTGATCGGGCGTGACAGCGACGAGTCGGTGCAGGCGCACCTGCAGCGCGCGGCGCTGCACCTGGTGGCGGGCGAGCCGCTGCCGGCGCTGCGCGACTGTGTGGCCCTGATCGGCCACACCGACCTGCTCGGCGCCTCGACCTGCATCGCCAACGCCAACGGTCTGCGCGGCCGGGCGCAGCCCAGCCTGGACAGCCTTGTGGCCGTTTTGCCGCAGTCCGCCGACGCGGCGCCGGCGGTACGCCTGTGGGCGCTGACCTCCTGCGCCGAAATGGCGGAGCGGCTCGGCCGTGATGCGCAGGCCGCGGCGCTCTATGAGCAGGTGCTGGCCATGATGGATGCTGCCGCCACGCCCGATCCCTACCTGCTGGCCAGCGCTGCGGACTTCATGCTGCGGCATGACGATGCGCAGCAGGTGGCCGCACGGCTCGCGCCGCTGGAGCGCATCGACAACCTGCTGCTGCGCCTGGCGTTGGCGGAAAGCGCGTTGGCGCAGCGCGGCGACAGCGCCATGGCGCGGCGCCTGTCGCTTCACCTGCGCATGCTCGGCGAGCGCTTCGCCGAGGCACGCCAGCGCCAGGACGCCTCGGTGCACCTGCGCGAAGAAGCCTGGTACGAACTCGAACTGCTGCACCACCCGGACCTCGCCCTGGCCCTGGCCCGCCGCAACTGGCAGGCGCAGCGCGAACCGCTCGATGCCCGCATCCTGCTGCAGGCGGCGCTGGCCGCACGGCAGGCCGATGCCGCTGAGCCGGTGCGGCAGTGGATGCGCGACACCGGGATCGAGGACGTGCAATTGCAGGCTTTGGCCCGGCGGCTCGACGGCACGGCCGCGCCATGAAGCGCCTGCTCCTGCTGCTGTTGTTGCTGGGCTGCGCCGGCGCCGCCGAGGCGCACAAGGCCAGCACCAGCTACCTGCAATTGCAGGCACAGGGCCAATCCCTGCGCGGGCGCTGGGATATCGCGCTGCGCGACCTGGATGTGGCATTGGGCCTCGACGCGGACGGCGACGGCACTCTCCGCTGGGGCGAAGTGCGCGCGGCGGCGCCGCGCATCGAAGCCTATGCGATGCAACGCCTGCAGGTCAGCGCCGACGGAGCCCCCTGCAGCCTGGCCGCCACCGATCTGCAGCTGGTCGAACACAGCGACGGCCACTACGCGGTGCTGCGCCTTGGCGGCTCCTGCCCGCATGCGCCCGCCACGCTGGCCCTTCGCTACACGCTGTTCTTCGACCTCGACGCGCTGCACCGGGGCCTGCTGAATCTCGATTTCAACGGTGCGCGCGGCGGCGTGTTCGCACCCGACCAGCAGCAACTGGAGTTCTCCGCCGGGAGCGATGCCCTGCGGACGTTCAAGCAATATTTTCGCGCCGGACTGAGCCACGTGTGGAGCGGCCTGGATCATATGCTGTTCCTGGCCGGCCTGTTCCTGCCGGCCGTGTTGCGCCGCCGCGGCGCGGAATGGCTGCCCGCGCCCAGCCTGAAGGCGGCGTTGAGAGATACCGCGCTGATGGTCACCGCCTTCACGCTGGCGCACGCCTGCACCCTGTCGCTCGCCGCCACCGGCGTGTTCGCGCCGCCATCGCGGCTGGTGGAGTCGGCGGTGGCGGCCACCGTCCTGTTCGCCGGCCTCAACAACCTGCTGCCGATGGTCTACCGCGAGCTGTACTGGCTGGCCGGCGCCTTCGGCCTGGTGCATGGCGCAGCGATCGCCAGCGCACTGGTCGAACTCGGGCTTCCGGCGCAGGGCCGCGTGCTGTCGCTGCTGGCCTTCAACCTCGGCGTGGAAGCCGCCCAGTTGAGCGTGCTGTTGCTGGTGATCCCGCCGAGCTACCTGCTGCGGCGCTCCACGGCATACCGGCACCTGGTGCTGATCCCCGCTGCGCTGCTGATCAGCGCCGTGGGACTGATCTGGCTGCTGGAGCGCGGCGCCGGGCTGAGCCTGGGCGTGCCGCTGCCCTAGTTGGAGATCCTGCTTGCAGATCCTGGTTGCAGAGATGGCGTGGGATCAGGGACCGGTCCGCCTGACCGGCTCAGGCGGCCAGGTCAAGCTCGGCGCGGATGAACAGCAGGGCTCCGGTCTTGGAGTACAGGCGGCCGTGCCGGGTGCCAGGCTCGAACACCTGGTAGTCGCCGGCGCGCAGCGTGAGGCCGTCGACTTCCATCTCGCCCGACAGGATCACGCACTCCTCCGCCAGCGCATGCGCGTGCGGTTCGATGGAGCCGTTGGCCGCCAGGCGGCCGATGAAGGAGTAGGCGCCGCTGAGCTTGTCGTAATTGACGATCTTGATTTCAAAGTGCGGACTGCGGCGGATCCAGCCGCCATCGTCGAGGCGATGGGTGACGGCAGGGCCGGCGTGTCCTAGTTCCGCGTCGATCTTGCTTCTGATGCGCTCGGCGCGCTCCGCAGGCACCGGCGCCGGCGCCAGGCCGGCGAACAACGCAGCCTCGATGTCGCGCGGCAGCGCCTTGTCCGCCTCATCCGTGTCGGACCATTTAGCCATTGATCACTTCCTCCTTGCCCTGCCGCAGCAAATCCGGCGGCCCTTTGCCCAGCCCCTGACGCATCGTGGCGAGCGCACGATGGATATGGGACTTTACCGTGCCCAGAGGCAAACCGGTTGCAGCGGCGATCTCGCTATGCGTCAGCCCGTCGAAAAAGGCCAGCCCCACCAGCCGCTGCTGCTCCGCCGACAGCCTGAGCAGCAGGGGATGAACCAGCAGGCGGGCGTCGAAGGCAGCGATCAGTTCGTCGGCGCCGTCCGGCACCGAGTCGGCGAATTCGCGGCCGAAAGCCTCGCTCAGATTGTTCTGGCGGCGCCTGGCACGCAACAGGTCGAGCGCGCGCGTGCGGCAGATGGTGAATACCCAGGCCAGCACGCAGCCGCGCTCCACATCGTATTTGGCGGCGTCACGCCAGACCCGCACGAAGGTCTCCGCCGCGCAATCGTCCGCGGCCAGCTCGTCGCTCAGCAGGCGTTGCGAAAAAGCCAGCACGCGCGGCAGCAACGCGGTGTAGAGACGATCGAACGCCCACCGCTGACCCGCCGCGATCGCCGACATCCAGGATTCAAGCTCGCCGTTGTTCGGCAGCGTCATATCGATTCGCCCCTATCGGTCACATCATAGCGTCGTTCGCAACGGGCTATTGATACGCCCCGACTCCCGCTTCGGATGCAGCCGTTGGCCGTTTCGCGTGACGCCGCCATCAGGTTGCCGCGGTCGGCGGCTTGCAACCGGCGGCGCCGCTGATGGCGTAGTGCCGGTGCTGCCCCCAATATCCCAAGGAGTCATCATGCCTTTCCAACGTCTTGCCATCGCCGTTGCGGTAATGGCCAGTTTCGCCGCGCAGGCGTCCAGCCACCGCGAGGCTCCGTTCATCGCCCAGCACCCGGCCGACGACGGCACCGATTTCTATCTGTTCAAGAGTTACGAAGCCGGACGCAGCGGCTACGTCACACTGATCGCCAACTACAACCCGCTGCAGGATTCGTATGGCGGCCCCAACTACTTCGCGCTCGATCCGAACGCGCTTTACGAGATCAATGTCGACAACAATGGTGACGGCATCGAGGACCTGACGTTCCAGTTCCGCTTCAGCAACAGCTTCCAGGGCCTGACCCTGCCGGTCGGCAACAACCTGAACCTGCCGATCCCGCTGATCAACCTGCCGCCGAGCGGTAATACGCCGACGCTGAACCGCAAGGAGACCTACACCTTGAACGTGGTGCGCGGCGGCGCGCGCAGCGGCACGGCGCAGCCGGTGACGGACGCGGCCAGCGGATCGGCCACCTTCACCAAGCCGGCCGACAACATCGGTTCCAAGTCGATCCCCGACTACGCGGGTTATTCCGGCCAGTATCTGTATAGCGCCAATATCCCGGGTTGCGGCAGCCCTGCCCGGCTGTTCGTCGGCCAGCGCCAGGAAGGCTTTGTGGTCAACCTCGGCGAAACCTTCGACCTGTTCAACCTGAATCCGCTCGGCCCGGTCAGCGGCTCCGCCAACACGGTGGGCGACAAGAACATCACCAGCCTGGCGCTGGAGGTGCCGATCACCTGCCTGACCGCGGACGGCCAGGATGCCAGCCACACCAAGTCGCCGGTGATCGGCGCCTGGACCACGGCCAGCATCCGCCAGTCGCACATCATGAACCCGCAGCCGCAGGGGCCGGTCACCACCGCCACGCAGAGCGGCCCTGAAGTGGTGGGCGGCGCCTGGACGCAGATCTCGCGCCTGTCGGCGCCGCTGGTCAACGAGCTGGTGATCGGCATCACCGACAAGGACAAGTTCAACGGCAGCCAGCCCAAGGACGATGCACAGTTCGCCAACTACGTCACCAATCCGACGCTGGCGGCGCTGCTCAACCTGCTGTTCGGCAACGCCGCCAAGCCGCCGGCGACGCCACGCGCCGACATGGTGGAGGCCTTCCTCACCGGCGTACCCGGCGTCAACCAGCCCGCCAACGTCAAGCCAGCGGAAATGATGCGCCTCAACGTCGCGCTGCCGGCGACCGCGGCGGGCAGCCAGAACAACCTCGGCGCGCTGCAATGCTTCACCAACGCCGGCGCGCTCAGCGTGAGCAATCCCGGCTGTGATCCGGCCGGCTTCCCCAACGGCCGCCGGCCCGGAGACGACGTGGTGGACATCGAGCTGCGCGTGGTCGAAGGCGCCCTGCTCGGCGCGGCGGACCCGAACCAGAAAAGCGATGGCTCGCACCCGGCGTATACCGACGGCGCCTTCATCAGCGATGCCGCCTTCGACACCAAGTTCCCGTATCTGAAAGCGCCCCAGCCCGGCTCACCCAACGGCCCGAACGGGCTGCCGGCGGATCATTGAGAGGGACGGCCATGAGAGCTTACCGCTGGCTTGTACCCTGTTCGGCGCTGCTGCTGGCCGCCTGCGGCGGCGACAGCGCTTCGTCCCCGCCCGCCCCGGCCGCCGCGCCGACCACCGTTTCCGCGCTGGCGATCGCGGTGATCGACACCGAGACCTGCGACGCGCGCAGCGCCGACGTCATCAACGGCCGCACCTTCAATGACGACCAGAACACCACGGATGTATCCACGCTGAAACCCGGCTGCACCGTGCAATAAGTTGCTCCTCGACTGTCTGCCCCGCGCAAGCGGGGCTTTTTTTTGGCGCCAAGCGGCTGACGCGTGCACGCCATCGGGCATTCCATCGCGGCCGGCGCGGCCGCGCGGGAAAGCCCTTGACCTTGACGTTGCGTCAAACCCTATCGTCCCTGCTCCACACCGCCACAGGGGCTACTCATGTTGAAGATTTACGGCATTCCTTTTTCCGTCCACACCCGCAAGGTCATCGTCGCCGCGATCGAGAAGGGCCTGGACTACGAAAGCATCGTCATCGTTCCGGTCAATCCCGCCAGCCTTCCGCCGAACTGGGCGCAACTGAGCCCCACCGGCAAGATTCCGGTGATCCAGGACGGCGAGCTGCTGCTGGCCGACTCCACCGTGATTTGCGCCTATCTGGATCGCGCCTATCCCACGCATCCGCTGTATCCCGCCGCGACGCCCGACTACATCCGGGCGCTGTGGCTGGAGGAATACGCCGACAGCACGGTATTCCCGCAGGTGGTGCAGCCGCTGTTCCACCAGACCGTGGTCGGCCCGAAAATCCACCAGCGCAAGGTCGACCAGGCCGCGGTGGATGCGGTGCTCGACCAGGCCATCCCGAAAGTCTTCGGCTATCTGGAGAACGCGGTGGGGGCGGGCTTTGCCGCCGGCTCCGCCATGAGCGTGGCCGACATCGCCATCGTGTCCAACCTGGTGACCTATCAGTATCTGGGCTTCACGCTGGACCGCGAACGGTGGCCGCAGCTGGCCGCCCACTTCGGCCGCATCGTGCGGCAGCCTTCGATGCTCAAGGCGCTGCGCGCCGAGCAGGCGGCCGTGGAGTCCATGGGCCTGCGTCGCGGCTTCCTCGAAGCGGCGCTGGCATAGTGGAGCCGGGCCCGATCGTCGGGTCCAGACTGTAGTCCGTCCGGGGAGCAGGCATGTTCAAGATCGGGGATTTTTCGAGAATCGCGCGCGTTTCGGCGCGGCTGTTGCGGTTCTACGACGAGATCGGCCTGCTCAAGCCGGTTCATGCCGATCCCCAGACGGGCTACCGTTACTACAGCGCGGACCAGCTGGCGCAGCTGAACCGCATCACCGTGCTCAAGGAGCTTGGCTTCAGCCTGGACCAGATCGGGCCGGTGATCAAGAACGAAATCAGCGCCGCCGAGCTGCGCGGCATGCTGGTGCTGCGGCGCAATGATGCCGAGCGCGCGCTGGCCGCCGAGGCGCAGAAACTGCGCCACATCGAAACGCGCATCGCGCAGATCGAGGCCGAGGGGCAGCTGACCGCGGACGACGTGGTGGTGCGCGCCGAACCGGCGCGGCGCTTGCTGTCGCTGCGCCGGGTGGTGGGCTCGTTCGCCGAGGCCCGCGGCCTGATCGGCCTGCTCAAAGAGCAGGTGCGCGCCGTCTATCCCCGTGGCCACGCCGGGCAACTGGCCGCGGTGGCCCACTCGCAGGACTTCGAGACCGATCATCTGGACGTCGAATTCGGCCTCACCCTGGCCGCCGGCGAGACCCCGGCGATTCCAGCGGGCTCGCTGCTGGCGGTACACGAACTGCCGGCGGTGGAGCGGATGGCGGTCTGCGTGCGCGTTGGCCTGCCCGAAGACGCCCATCTGGTCACAGCCAGGATCGGGCGCTTTGTCGAGATCAACAGCGACACTCTGGCCGGGCCGGGCCGCGAGGTCTTTCTGCGGCCGCCGCACGCGGAGCGCATGCACGAGGCGATCGTCGAGATGCAGTTCCCCATCGGCCGGGCCGATGGCCCGTAGCCGCTTTCAAACCGACTCGCGCGCCACCTGCAGGATCTCGTCGGACAACGCCCTGGAGCGCACCGCCCGGGACAGCACCAGGGCGCCGACCAGCGTCGAGAACAGCACGATGGCCTGGCTACGGCTGTCGCCGCGGCCGCCGCAGGTCTCCTGCAGCATGGCCAGCATCTCCTCCAGCCGCGCCTCGAACGCCCCCCGGGTGGCCGGCCCCAGGCGCGCCACGTCGGCGCCGAGGGCGGCGGCGGCGCACCCTTTTTCAGCATGGTCGCGGTGCCGTGCACTGAGATAGGACGCGGCGACGGCCTGGCGCGCGCCGCCCTTGGGGGCAGCCTCGGCCGCCGCCCGCAGATGGGCGATGGTCCGCTCCAGCGCGGTGCTCACCGACTCGGCCACCAGCGCTTCCTTTGAGTCGAAATGGGCGTAGAAACCGCCGTGGGTCAAGCCCACCGAGCGCATCAGGTCGGCGACGCCGATGCCGTTGACGCCGGCGCCGCGCAGCAGCTCGGCGGCGCTGTCGACGATGCGGGCGTGGGTTTCCTCCTTGTGACTGTCGGAATAGCGCACGGCGGGACATCCTCTCGAATATGATTATCATCATATTACAGTCTGCGTGCCAGCGCAGGCCGGCGGCGTCGGGCGGACGCGCCTTGCCGGTGGCGGGTAGAAACGGGACGGGCGGCGGCGCAAGGGCCGCGGTGCGGCTGAGGGGAGGTGGGTTCCCGCCCCTCCGCGGAGGGGCGGGAACGTGGGGACAATGCCGCTTGCTGTGAAACCTCTACAGCCCAGCTCCTCTGTCACCGATGAATCGTGCCCGGCGCCGGACGGCGGCGGGCGGGAATTAAAAAGGCGGACTTACTGTCGCGCCGCGCCTGGGAACGCGGCGCGTCATGCCGCCAAACATGTCGGCTCGCAGGAGGAGGAGTGCGTACAGCAGCCGACGGCAGACAACACTGCAGGTGACGCGGCGGACGCCTAGTGGCCCTCACCCCGCGACGCAGCGGTGGGCTGCATGCGCCGGCTGAAGGGAAGGACCGTCAGGGCCAACAGGAACATGCCGGCCAGAATCAGGAAGGAATCAGCGTAAGTCATGCTCAGGGCCTCCCGGCTCACCAGTTGGTTCAACACGTTCATGGACATCTGCTGTTGCTCCGCTGCATCTGCGGTAAGAGCTTGCATTTGTCGTGCCAGCCCGGTCATCACCGGCTCCAGGTTGGGGTTGGCCGGGGTCACGGTCTCGACAATGCGGGTGTAGTGCAGGTGGAAACGATGGTTGATCACGGTGTTGCTGACGGCGATGCCGATGGCGCCGCCCAGGTTGCGCATCAGGTTGGACAGGCCGCTGGCGGACTTGAGCCACTGCGGCGGCATTTCGCCCAGCGCCATGTTGGTGGCCGGCACGATGCAGAACATCATGGCGAAGCCGCGCAGCGCCTGCGGCCAGAACAGTTCCTCCCGGCCCCACTGCGAGTTGAGAAAGCTGATCAGGTACAGCGACAGCGCGAACAGCAGGAAGCCGAACAGGATCATGTGGCGCGGGTCGAGCCGCCGCGACAGCCCGGCGGCGAACGGCGTGGCCAGCACCTGGGCCACGCCGGTGACGAACACCGCCTTGCCGATGTCCAGGCTGCGGTAGTCCTGCACCCCGGCCAGGTATTGCGGGATCAGGTAGATGGAGCTGAACACGCCGACTCCGAGCACGAACTGGAACAGGCAGCCCATGGCGAAGCGGCCGTTGCGGAAGATGCGCAGGTCGACCACCGGGCGCGGATGGGTGAAGCTGTTGTAGAAGAAGAACAGCGCCGCGGTGGCGGAGACGGCCGCCACCCAGCAGTTGCCGCTGTCCTCGAACCAGTCCCAGCGCGGCCCTTCCTCCAGCACGTATTCCAGCCCGCCGAGGAACAGCGCCAGCAGCGGGATGCCCCAGGGGTCGAAGCCGCGCAGTACCGACGGGTCCGCCTCGTCGACGCGCGCGTAGATCGGCACCAGGACGGTGATCAGCACGCCGGGCACAATGTTGATGAAGAACAGCCAGTGCCAGGACAGCACATTGGTGATCCAGCCGCCGAGCGTGGGTCCCAGGGTCGGCGCCAGTGTGGCGACCACGCCGAGAATGGCCGGAATCAGCGCCTGCTTTTTGCCCTGGAACAGCACGAAGCCGGTGGCGAATACCGTCGGCACCATCGCCCCGCCGACAAAGCCCTGCACCGCGCGGCAGGCGATCATCACGTTCAGGTTCCAGGCAAAGCCGCAGGCCACGCTGGACAGGGTGAAGGCCGCGGCCGAAGCGGTGAACAGCCAGCGCGTGGAATAGGCGCGGCTGAGGAAGGCCGACAGCGGGATCATCACGATCTCGGCGATCAGGTAGCTGGTCTGCACCCAGGAGCCTTCATCCGCTCCCGCCGAAAGCCCGGCCTCGATCTCCGGCAGCGAGGCGGCGACGATCTGCACGTCGAGCAGCGACATGAACATGCCCAGCGCCATGACGCCGAACACCAGCAGCCTGGTTCTCTCCGGCATCGCCGCCACTGGATCCACGGTCATCGGCCCGCCTCGGTTCACGTTTATATTATAGTCATAATATTATAGATGCCATGTAAAAGTCGATGCCAACAAGGGGCGTAGTTCACGCACAAGGCAGGAACGCGGCGCCTGGAGGATTTTTCACGAACATACCTCGGTGCCCATCGGCTTCAGCGACCAGAAGGCGATCCTGCTGCGCGACCGGGCAAGCCGAGCATCCACGTATCGTTCCGCGCTTGCGCAGCGCCCGATCGGCAACGGCGCGGCAATGACGGCAGCGGTGCCGCAGCTACATCTTGCGATCGTAGTAGGTGGAGTCCTCGACGATGCGGCCGTCCCTGACGGTGTAGATGGACATGATCCGCAGCTTGACCGGCTGGTCCGCCGCGCCCTTGAAATGACCGCTCATCACGAACTGCACGAACACCTTGTCCGCGGACTGATCGAAACTCCGGATCTCGTCCCTGGCGTCCGGGATCGCGTCGAAAATGTGGCGATAAACGTCGGCGATCGGCGCATTGCCCGCCAGTTCGGGATTGTCCGGGCTGCGCAGGATCGCGTCGTCCGCGTAGTAGCCTTGTATGGCGGAGACATCATGCCGGTCGAAGGCCGCGAATTTCAGGCGCACCGTCACGGCCGGATCGGAGGCGCCCTGCAGCGTGGCACAGCCGCAGACACCGGCCAGAATGCCGAGCGAGCCGGCCAGCGTCATCATCATTGGCTTTTTCATGACCGCAGGGTTTCTCTGTAAGATCGGGAATGCCTCATTCAATTGCAACGCGTGACTGAATGATTGGAAAAATCCGACAGCCCGGCACGGGTCCGGTGAGCGCACGCGGGCCGGTTCCCGGCAATACGTTCGGACAAGGCTGCGGCGTGCTGCGGCACGCCGCCGCGCCGGGCACTTACCGGCATACGCGATACGCCCCGCCGGAGGTTCTGGCCGGCTGGGTCCAGCACTTCTGGATCGAGCGCTGGGACCTGCGCGGATGCGCGGCGCAAACCCGGGAGGTGCTGCCCCACCCCTGTGTCCATCTCGCCTTCGCGCAGGGCCGCTCGCGCATCTACGGCGTGCAGCTCGGCCGTTTCGTGCGGGAGCTGAAGGGTGCGGACTGCGTGGTCGGCGTGAAGTTTCGCCCGGGCGCTTTCCACCCTTTCCTGCGCCAGCCCGTCAGCACCATCGCCAACGGCTCGATCCCGGCGCAGCAACTGTTCGGCAATGCCACCGAAGCCGAAGCGCAGGTCCTCTCGGGCGCCGACGATTGCGACATGGTGGACGCCGCGGCGCGCTTCCTGATCGCGCATCTGCCACCCCACGATCCATTGGTGGAAGCCGCCTGCGCCGCGGTGGAGATGATCGCCGGCGACCGCGAGCTGAAGCGGGTCGAGAGTCTCGTCGCCCGCTGCGGCCTGCCCGACCGGACGGTGCAGCGCCTGTTCCGCCGCTACGTCGGCGCGAGCGCGCGCTGGGTCATCAAGCGCTATCGGGTGTACGAGGCGCTGGAGCAACTGGCCGATGGCACTCCGGCGGATCGGGCGCGGGATTGGGCCAGCCTGGCCCAGGACCTGGGCTACTATGACCAGGCGCACTTCATCAACGACTTCAAGAAACTCGTCGGCCGCTCACCGACGGCTTACCTCAAGGCCTGACACCGCAGCCGCCGCGCTCAGGCAGCGGCGGCGAAGCGCCCGATCAGCAGCGAAGACGCGATGCCCCACATGACCAGGGCAATGGAGCCGTCGAGCACGCGCCAGGCGATCGGGCGGGCGAACAGCGGTGCCAGGTAACGCGCGCCGTAACCCAGGCCGAAGAACCAGGTGAACGAGGCGCTGACCGCGCCGAGGCCGAACCAGGGACGCAACCCCGGCGCCTGCTGCGCGCCGATGGAGCCGAGCAGCACCACGGTATCCAGGTAGACATGCGGATTGAGCAGGCTGAAGGCCGCGGCGGCGGCACAGGCGGCGGCCGCGCTGGCCGGAACGCCGGCGCCGGCGCCGGCGCGCTCGATGCTCATGCCGTGCGGATGCAGCGCGCGCCGCGCCGCCTTGATGCCGTACCAGCCGAGGAACAGGGCGCCGCCCAGCGCGGCGGCCTGCAGCAGCAGCGGCGAGGCCTGCACCAGCGCACCCATACCGGCCAGTCCCGCGGCGATCAGCACGGCGTCGACGCAGGCGCACACCAGCACCGTCGGCAGCACCTGCCGGCGCAGGATGCCGAGGCGCAGCACGTGGGCGTTCTGCGGGCCGATGGCGATGATCAGCCCGGCGCCGCTGAGCAGGCCGGTGAGCGCCGCCTGCACGGCCTGGTCCAGCACGCTTGCCTCCTAGCGGCAGCGCCCGGCCGAAGCTTCCGGCAGGGGGAAATGGGGATGGTCACCGGGTCTGGCCCGGGAGCCACGGCGGCGGCCGCTGGCGGCCAGTGGCCGCTGCCGCCGGGGCGTGCAACTATCATAGAGCCAATCCACGGACCTCTCATGAAGCTGCGCCGCCTCCCTCCGCTGCACGCGCTCGAAGCCTTCGAGGTGGCGGCGCGCGAGCTGTCGTTCCGCAAAGCGGCCGAAGCGCTGCACCTGACGCCGTCGGCAGTCAGCCACCAGATCAAGGGCCTGGAGGACTTCCTCGGCTTCGCGCTGTTCCGGCGCATGAACCGCGCGCTGGAGCTGACCGAGGGCGGGCGCGACTACCTGGGCGTGGTGCAGGCCAGCCTGGACAGCCTGCGCGAAGGCAGCCAGCAGACGCGGCGGCGCTATGGCCGCCACACCACGCTGAAGATCAGCGCCGGGCCGTTCATCGCCAGCGAGATCATCGTGCCGGCCCTGCCCGCGTTCCAGCTGGAGCATCCGCACATCGACCTGAACATCGAGACCACGCTGCACCCGGTGGACCTGCGCCGCGAGGACGTGGACATCGCGCTGCGCTTCGGCAGCGGCAACTGGCCCGGCGCCACCGCGCGGCGGCTGCTGACGGTGAAGGCGGTGCCGGTGTGCGCGCCGGCGCTGGCCGAGCGGCTGCGCGGCTCACCCGGCGACGTCAGCGAGGTCAACCTGATCCACTCCATTCCGCTGCCCGAAGGCTGGAAGCAGTGGGCGGAACTGTCCGGTACCGCATTGGGCAAGGCCAAGGGCGACCTGTGGCTGGACAGCTACTTCGCCATCCTGCGCGCGGCCGAGCAGGGCGTGGGCCTGGCGCTGGGCCTGGTGCCGATGGTCAACCCCTGGCTGCGCGCGGGCCGCGTGGTGATGCCCTGGCCGGCGCTGCAGCTGGAGATCCCGCAGGGTTATTACCTGGTGCACCGCCCGGCCGACGAGGCGCGGCCGGAGGTGCAGGCCTTCTGCGCCTGGCTGTCGGAGCTGCTCAACACGCAGACGGCGGAGGTCTGACCGCTGAAGGGGCGCAACGGCGCCCGGCTGAAGCGGGTTCACCCGAAGCCCGGCCCGAATTCGTTTGCCGCAGCCGGCGCGGGCGCCGGACACTGCGGACATGAACGGCACCTGGCTCGACACCCTCGTCACTCCCTGGCGGCGCGCCCGCGTGACCCGCGGCCCCGGCTCGCGCACGCGCCCGGACCTGCACTTCATGCACCTGCGCCGCGCCAGCATCCGCTATCGCGTCGCCGGCAGCGGCGGGCGCTGCATCGTGTTCTGCGCCGACCCGCCGGTGACGCTGGAGCTGTACGACGAACTGATCGCGGCGCTGGCGCCGGACTTCCGCGTGGTGGTGTTCGAGCTGCCGGGATTCGGCCTGTCGCTGCCGCGGCTGGGCAGCGGCTTCGAGCTGCAGGCGGTGGCCGAAGTGCTGCGCGAATTCCTCGACGGACTGGGCCTGGCTCCCTACCTGCTGGCCTTCCCCTGCGTGCCGGCCTACTCGGCGCTGTGGCTGGCCGGCCACTACCCGCAGCTGGTGGACGGACTGGTACTGATGCAGGCGCCGGACTGGCAGCAGGAGCTGCAGTGGAAGCACGGCCGCGATCCGCAGAACATCCTGGCGCGGCCGTATCTCGGCCAGGTGCTGCTGCGCCTGCTGCGGCGCCGCCGCGCCAGCCTGTGGTACCGGCTGGCGCTGGGTCGGCGCGAACTGCTGCCGCACTTCAGCGAGGTCACCGAGTGCGCCTTCGACCACGGCGCCGGCTTCAGCCTCGCCTCTGCCTTCCAGCGCCACCTCAACGGGCCGGAGCCGGCGTTCGGCAGCATCAGCCAGCCGGCGCTGGTGGTGTGGGGCGAGGCTGACCGCTCGCACCCGCACACCGACCGCGACTCGATCCGCCGTTATCTGCCGCAGGCCACGCTGCTGCAGCTGCCGCAGGTGGGCCACTTTCCGGAGCTGGAAGCGCCGCAGCGCTTCGCCGAAGCGGTGCGCGCGCATTTCAATCACGGGCCGGCGGCGGGGTAAGCGCAAGCAGTGCCGGCCGGGCCGCGCTTTCCGCGGCCGGCCCCGCGCGCAGGACTTAAACTGTGCGGGTCCGCCCTTCCCGACCCGTCATGCCATCCCGGCTCCAGACTCAGGCCAGCAGCGCCGCCGGCATCCTGCTGTCCCGCCTCAACGCCCTGGTGCCGCTGGACCTGGGCGCCATCAACGTCATGGCCGGGCTGCGCGCCGCGCTGGCCTGCGCGCTGCCGGTGCTGCTCGGCGAGCTCAGCGGCAACGACCGCCTGAGCTGGGTGGCGATCGCCGCGTTCTGGGGCTGCCTGGCCGACACCGGCGGCGCCTGGAGCGACCGGCTGGCGGCGATGGGCGCCTTCACCGCCATCGCCACCGCCGGCTGCATCATCGGCACGCTGGTCGATCCGCACGCCACGGCCGCGGTGGCCTTCACTTTCATCTGGTGCTTCCTGTGCAGCCTGGCGCGGGTCTACGGCAACGCCGCCGCCACCGTCGGGCTGCTGCTCAACAGCGCCGTGCTGGTGACGCTGGGCATGCCGGCCGAAGGATTGGGCGAGGCGCTGCACCTGGGCGCGCTGACCACCGCCGGCGGCCTATGGGCGATGCTGCTGGCGCTGGTGCTGTGGCGGCTGCAGCCCTACGGCCCGGCGCGCAAGGCGGTGTCGCGCTGCTGGCTGGCGCTGGCCGAATACGCCGCCGCGCTGTCGCAGCTGCAGCGCGGCGCGGCCGTAGACAGCGCGCAGTGGGGCACGCTGGGCAGCGCGCGGCGCCGCGCCATGCGCGAGGCGCTGGAAAGCGCGCGCGAGATCGTGGTCGCCACGCGCCGCTCGCGCGCCGGCGTCACCGCCCAGGGCCAGCGCCTGCTGGCGCTGCTGGCGGATGCCGACCAGGTCTCCGCCGCGCTGATCGGCCTCAACGAGCTGCTGGAAGCCGCCAGCGCGGCGCAGGACGCCGGCGTGCGCCGCGTGGTGCGCGTGATCCTGGGGCGCCTGGCCGGGCGCGCCGAGGCGCTGGCGCAGGCGCTGGAGGGCGGCAAGCCGGCGCCGCAGCCGGACCTCAGGCCGCTGGCCGACCGGCTGCGCGCGCGCATCGCCGCCAGCGGCCAGGGCCAGCACTACACCTACATGGTGGAACTGCTGCAGCAGGTGGCGCGCTGGATCGACGCGGCGTTTGAAAACCTCGGCCAGCCGCAGACGCGCCAGACCCATCTCACCTCGATGGTGGAACAGGCGGTGGCGCGGCGCCTGCGCCTGTCGGAGCTGCTCGGCACGCTGCGCGCCAACCTGAACTTCGGCTCGGTCGCCTTCCGCCACGCGCTGCGCCTGGCCATCACCGCCGCCGTGGCAGTGCTGGCGACGCGGCTGTTCGACATCTCGCGCGGCTACTGGATCAGCATCACCGCCATCGTCGTGCTGCAACCCTACATGGTGGAGACCTGGCGCCGCACCTTCGACCGCATTGCCGGCAGCGTGCTCGGCGGGCTGATCGCCGCCTGGCTGATGCAGCTGGTTGGGGCGCCGCTGCAGATGGCGCTGCTGATCTTCCCCTTGAGCGTGTTCGCCTTCGCGCTGCGCAGCGTCAACTACGCGCTGTTCATGCTGTGCATGACGCCGCTGGTGGTGCTGATCGCCGAACTGTTCCAGACCGGCGGCATCGGCGACGCCCAACTGGCCGGCCTGCGCGCACTGGACAGCGTGCTCGGCGGCCTGCTTGGCCTGGCCGCGAGCTTCCTGCTGTGGCCGGCGTGGGAGACGCCGCAGCTGCCGCGGCAGATGGCCGACGCGGTGCGTGCGCACCGCGACTACCTGCTGGTGGTGCTGGGCGCCAAGCCCGACGCCAGGGACCAGGATATCGGCGCCGCGCGGCGCCAGGCCGGCCTGACCAGCAACAACGCCGAAGCCTCGCTGCAGCGCGTGCTGACCGAGACGCGCCTGCTCAGCCGCGCCGACGCCGAACCGGCGCTGGTGATCCTGGCCTGCCTGCGGCGCATGGCCGGCGCCATCGTCACGCTGAGCCTGCTGCCGCAGTTCAGCGCCGGCGCCGCGCCGGCACAGAGCTTCGCCGCGCTGCGCCGCTGGGCCGACGACGCCCTCTCCGATCTGGCGCAGGCGCTGCAGCAGCAGCGCGCGCCGGCACCGCTGCCGCCGCCGCCCGCCACAGCGGCAGCGACGCGGCAGGAGACGGCGGCGGCTCCTGCGGACGTCATCATGTGGAACGAGCTGCGGCGCTTCCGCCGCCAGCTCGACGTGCTGCACGAGTCGGCCGGCCGGCTGGCGCAGCCGCGCGGCCCGGCGGCAACGGCGGAACCGCAGACCCGCGCGCGCTAGGGTCTGTCGACCATCATTGGATCGCTGCGTTGCTGCTCAAAATCGCGTCAGGCAAGGCGGAGGACCT
>CAYVKA010000049.1:0-34477 GCA_964451925.1 uncultured Nevskia sp.
GGCGCGGCCGGCGTGGCCGCGGCCGCGGCCGCGGCGAAGGCGGCGGTGGGCAGGGCCAGCCGGGCGCGGCCCATGCCGGGCGCGAAGGCGCCGCGGAGATGGCGGAAGCCGATGAAGGCGATGGCGCCGACGGCGCTTTCGAAGCACGCCCGCAACACGACGACGGCGGCGACGCCGCCCACGCCAGCCGGGAGCCGGCAGCGGAATCGGCCCACCCGGCAGCCGCGGAGGTCACAGCACCGGTGCAGCGCGAGATGAACCTGCCCGACGCCGCCCCGGTCGAGGCGCCGGCACCGGTGCATCAGCCGGTGGAAAGCCCGCGCCCGGCCGAAACGGCGGCTGAGCGTGCGCAGCCGGCACGCAGCGCGGAAGCGGTGACGGTGCGCGAAGAGCCGCGCCCGGCGCCGGAACCGGTGCGCGAGCCGAAAGCGGAGCCGGCGGTGGAGCCGCCGCGGCAGCAGGCCCCGGTGCCGCAGCCCGAGCACCATGCCGAGCCGCAGCCCGCGGCGGCACAGCCGCATGCCGCGGCGCACGAGGACAAGCCGCACGGCGACGGGCAGCACTGAGCCGCATCCGCTGAAGCAAAAGCCCCGCAGCGCCGAGCGCTGCGGGGCTTTTTTATGGCGGGTGCGATCGCCGATGCACGGCCGGGCCGGCGCGACAGCGCGGTGGTTGGCAGGGCCGCGACACTTGTGCGTTCACTGATCGAGCTGCTGGCGCGGCCAGCCTTTCGCGGCTCGGGACTTCGGCGAAGCGTTGGCTTATTCGCGCCGCAGCAGGCCGTCCACCAGCTTGTTGGCCCACCAGCTGGAATGGAACGAGGCACGCACCGCTTCGCGGTCGTAGTAGTGCTCGACCCAGTCCATGAATTCGGTGCCGTGGGCGCGCTGGTGCTCGCCGTAGCACTCCAGGAAGTGGTCGAGCACCCCCGTCTTGGCCTGGTGCACGTGGCCGTGACGCCACAGGCTCAGCTCGCGCATCGCCACTTCCAGCGGCTGCTTCTTCTCCACCAGCAGGTAGATGGCGCTGACCAGGCCGGCGCGGTCGGCGCCGGACTTGCAATGCAGCAGCAGCGGGCGCGGCAGCTGGTCGAACCAGCGCTTGATGCTGAGGAGCTGGTGCCGCTCGGGCGGATCGCGCGAGCCGATCGGCTCATGCGCCAGCACCAGGCCCTGTTCGCGGCAGGTCTCGATCTCCAGCACGTTGGAGCCGATGTGCAGCTCGTCGCCGCGCAGGCTCAACACCGAACGCACGCCGGCGCGCCTGGCCGCGCGCAGCTGATACGGCATCGGATGGCTGGAGCGGTAGCAGTCGTCGGCGATGGCGTGCCGGGTGTTGAAGAAGAAACGGAAGATGGAATGGTCGATGAACAACATGTTCATCCACACCAGGAAGCGCCGCCAGGGCGTCAGCGGCGCGCTCGCCGGCACGGAAGAAGGGTTCATGGGGGCCAAAGGGATCAGCGCGCGGCGAGCAGGGCGCTGACCGCGGCCAGATCGTCCTCGGTGTCGACGCCGCGCGTCGGCGGCGTCTCGCTGAGGCCGACCTTGATGCGCAGGCCGTGGCTCAGCGCGCGCAGCTGCTCCAGCATCTCGCACTGCTCCAGCGGTGCCGGCGGCAGCGCGCTGAAGCGGCGCAGCGCGCCGACGCGGTAGGCGTACAGGCCGATATGGCGGAACGCCAGGCCCTGCGGCAGCGGCGATTCGGCGCTGGCGCCTTCGCGCTTCCACGGAATCGGCGCGCGCGAGAAATACAGCGCGTAGCCGTAGGAGCTGGCCACCAGCTTGACCACGTTGGGATTGAGCCACTCCTCGCGCGACTGCAGCGGGTGGCACAAGGTGGCGATGTCGGCGGCGGCATCGCCGGCGAGCAGTTCCGCCGCCTGGCGGATCAGCGCCGGCGGCATCAGCGGCTCGTCGCCCTGCAGGTTCACCACCAGCGTGTCGTCGCTCCAGCCGGCCGCCTGGGCGATTTCGTTGATGCGGTCGGTGCCGGACTCGTGGCTGGCGGCGGTGAGGCGCGCGTCGGCGCCGAAGGCGCGGCAGGCGTCCAGCACGCCGGCGTCGTCGGTGGCCACGATCACCTGCTGCGCCGTCGAGGCGCCGGCCGCCTCCCACACCCACTGCAGCAAGGGCTTGCCGGCCAGCGGCCGCAGCACCTTGCGCGGCAGCCGGGTGGAGCCCAGCCGCGCCGGGATGACAACCTTGAATGCGCTCATGAAAGGATGCGGCTAGCGGCCGAGTTCCGCGTCGCTCAGCGGGCGCGCCTCTTCCTCCAGCATCACTGGAATGCCGTCG
This sequence comes from uncultured Nevskia sp., assembly GCA_964451925.1. Lineage (GTDB taxonomy): Bacteria > Pseudomonadota > Gammaproteobacteria > Nevskiales > Nevskiaceae > Nevskia. The sequence goes on from CAYVKA010000049.1 coordinate 2,298, forward strand.
CGCACCGGGTAGGCCAGGCGGGAGGCCTTGCACCACAACTCCTGTTGCTCCGCATGCCATTCCAGCGGCGCCTTGGAGACCGGGCAAACCAGGATGTCGAGCAGACGCTTGTCCATGAATTCAGGCAGTTGGGTGGGAGCCGGCCGGCCGCGCGGGCAGCCTGTCGAGCAATTGTTGCACAAGCGCCGCCCCCGGCGCCGCAATCACCGCCTGGGCCGGCACGTACCAGTGATTGGGGCGGGCCAGCGCGGCGCACTTGACCGCGTCCTTCTCGGTCATCAGCAGCGGCAGCGCGCCGTCGAAGGCCAGGTCGATCTCGGTATAGCGGTGATGGTCCGGAAACGGGTGCGGGATCACTTCGATGCCGGCGGCGCGCAGCGAGATGAAGAAGCGTTGCGGGTTGCCGATGCCGGCCACCGCATGGACCCGTTTGCCGGCGAAGCCGGCCAGCGGCCGCGGCTCGCCGCCGGACAGCGGCAGCGCCTCGGTGGTGCTCAGCGCCATGTCCAGGGTGGTCACGCCGTCCTGGCGCCAGCCGCCGCCGTTGACCACCACCAGGTCCACTTCGCGCAGCCGCTGCGGCGGCTCGCGCAGCGGGCCGGCCGGCAGCAGCGCGCCGTTGCCCAGGCCGCGGCTGCCGTCGACGACGCAGATCTCGATGTCGCGCGCCAGGCGGTAATGCTGCAGGCCGTCATCGGTGACCAGGATGTCGACCTCGCCGGCGTCGAGCAGCAGGCGCGCGGCGGCGACGCGGTCGGGCGCCACCGCCACCGGCACGTCGAGGCGGCGCGCGATCAGCGCCGGCTCGTCGCCGGCCCAGGCCGGGTCGGTGGTGGCGCTGACGCGCAGCGGGTATTGCGGCGAGCAGCCGCCGTAGCCGCGGCTGATCACCCCCGGGCGCCAGCCCTGCGCGCGCAGGCGCTCCACCAGCCACAGCACGAACGGCGTCTTGCCTGTGCCGCCGACGGTGATGTTGCCGACCACGATGACCGGCACCGGCAATTGCACCGCCGCCGCCTTGCGGCTGCGCGCGATGTCGCCGGAGACCGAGCCGTACAGCGCCGCCAGCGGCCGCAGCCAGCCGGCCGGGGGCGCCGGGCGGTACCACAGCTGATCGAGCGAGAGCTTCATCGCCGGTCAGGCCGCGGCGGCCTCGTCGGCCTCGCGGAACTGCAGGCGGTGCAGCGAGGCGTAGACGCCGCCGCGCGCCAGCAACTCGGCGTTGCTGCCCTGCTCGATCACGCGGCCTTCCTGGATCACCACGATCAGGTCGGCGTTCTGCACCGTGGACAGGCGATGGGCGATGACCAGCGTGGTGCGGCCCCGCATCAGCTCCTCCAGGCCCTGCTGGATATAGCGCTCGGACTCGGTATCCAGCGCCGAGGTCGCCTCGTCGAGGATCAGGATCGGCGCGTCCTTGTACAGCGCGCGGGCGATGGCGATGCGCTGGCGCTGGCCGCCGGACAGGCCGCCGCCGTCCTGGCCCAGCGCGGTGTCCAGGCCCTGCGGCAGATTCTGGATGAAGTCCCAGGCACAGGCGCGGCGCGCCGCCTGCTCGATGCGCTCGCGCGTGGCATCGGCTTCGCCGTAGGCGATGTTCTCGGCGATGCTGGCGTTGAACAGCACTACGTTCTGGTCGACCAGGGAGATCTGCCGGCGCAGGTCGCTGAGCCGGTACTCGCGCAGGTCGACGCCGTCGAGCAGCACCCGCCCGCTGGCCGGATCGTAGAAGCGCGGGATCAGCGACAGCAGGGTCGACTTGCCGCCGCCGGACTGGCCGACGAAGGCCACCGTCTTGCCCGCCGGGATGTCGACGGTGACGCCGGCCAGGGCGTCGGCCTTGTCCTCGGCATAGCTGAAGCGCACCTCGTCGAAGCGGATGGCGCCGTGCGCACGCTGCAGCGGACGGCTGCCGCTGTCCTGCTCCACCGGCGTGTCGAGGAAGGCGAACAGGTCGGCGCCCGCCACCACGCCGCGCTGGATGCGCTCGCTCAATCCGGTCATCGAGCTGATCGGCTGGCGCAGGGTCAGCATCGCCACCAGGAAGGCGACGAAATCGCCCGAGCTCATCGCCTCGAGCATGCGCGGGCTCATCGCCAGGGCCACCAGCGCCGACACGCCGATGGCCGCGATCAGTTCCAGCGAGCTGGTGCTGGTGGCGCTGGCCGCAGTCATCTTCAGGCTCTGCCGGCGCAGGTAGTCGTTGATGCTGCGGAAGTTCTGCAGCACGAAGTTCTCGCCGCCGTAGAGCTTGACCACGCGCCGCCCGGTGATGGCCTCGTCGGCGGCGTGGTTCATGCCGCCCATCGAATTCTGGATGCGTGTCGACACCGTGCGGAAGCGGCGGTTGACCCAGCTGATGGAGAAGCTCACCGGCGGGGCGATCAGCAGGGAAAACAAGGTCAGGCGCCAGCTGGTGTGGAACATGAAGCCGAGCAGGCCGAGGGCGGTGAGGCCGCCCTGGATCATCGAGGCCAGCACGCTCGACGCCGAATCCGCGATCTGGCTGGCATGATAGGTCAGCTTGGCCTGCAGGTCGGAGGTGCGCGAGCGGTCGTGATAGCTCACCGGCACTTCCAGGATGTGCTTGAACACCTGCTGGCGCATACGCGCCACCACGCCCTGCCCGACCCAGGCCATGCCGTAGGACGAGGCGAAATTGGCCACGCCGCGCACCAGGAACAGGCCCAGGATGGCCCAGGGCATCCACAGGATCACCTTGCGGTCGTGATCGGCGAAGGTGTCGGTGAGGCGCTTGACCAGGTAGGGCAGCGCCACCGAATCGGTGACCGCGAACACCAGCATGCCGAACAGCGCCAGCAGCAATACGCGCCAATGCGGCGCGGCATAGCGCAGCAGGCGGCGATAGACGGCGGCGGGGGTGTAGCGGCTGACTGCGTTCAAGGGCGGGACGGCGGTGGCAGAACGGCCATGGTAGCAATTAGGGGGTGGTGTGCGCTCAGGGGCCTGTTAACACTACCTGGGTCGCTGCGCGATTTATTCACCGATAAGCTCTAAACTGCCTGTAGCCGTTCCCTCACCCGGTTGACCCCAGAGCCATGGCCAAGACCCTGTTCGAAAAGATCATCGACCGCGAAATCCCCGGCAGCTTCGTCTACGAGGACGCGCAGTGCGTGGCGATCAAGGACATCAATCCTGGCGCCCCGCTGCACCTGCTGGTGATCCCGCGCAAGCCGATCGCGCGCCTGGTCGACGCCACCGCGGAAGACCAGGCCCTGCTCGGCCACCTGCTGCTGGTGGCCAACAAGGTGGCGGCCGACGCCGGCTTCGGCGAGGCCTTCCGCGTGGTGATCAACAACGGCGCCGGCGCCGGGCAGAGCGTGTTCCACATCCACCTGCACGTGATCGCCGGCCGCCCGCTGAAGTGGCCGCCGGGCTGAGCCGGCAAAGCGCCGATACAGTCAGCCAGGCAATGGGCCCGGCGCCGCCGGTTCCCCGGCCGGCGTTATTCCATCGGCGGCACCAGCCGCTGCGCATCGACGTGGGCGCCAAACCAGTACACGCCCCAGTGCACATGCGGCCCGGTGGCGCGCCCGGTCATGCCGGAAAGGGCGATGACCTGCCCGCGCTCGACCCTTTGGCCCGGCTTCACCAGCAGCTTCGACAGGTGCACCACCACCGAGGACAGGCCATGGCCGTGATCGACGATGAGTGTGCCCCCGGTGAAATACAAGTCCGGCTCGGCCAGCGCGACGATGCCGCCGGCCGGCGCGTGCACCGGCGTCCCGGTCGGTACCGCGACATCGACGCCATAGTGCGGCTGCTTGGGCACGCCGTTGAGAATGCGCTGGCTGCCGAAGATGCCCGATACGCGGCCGCTTGCCGGCCACACGAAAGGCTGGGTGAAATCGTCGATGGCGGTATCGCGCTCATGCGCGGCGGCGATCAGCTTGGCCTCGGCGGCGATGCGCTGCTCGGTTTCCGGTGGCGGGTTGACCAGCTTGGGCGGTAGCCCCTCGATACGCTGCACCGACCAGTCGACCTTGCGCACGGCGTAGTGCTTGACCTGCTCGGCCGCGCCTGGCGGCGTGACGCGCAGCTCCGCATCGGGCCCGGCATCGCGGTCGAAGCCGAAGACGAAGTCGCCGGCGGGCGTCAGCAGCAGCTTGCGGCCGTCGAGCACCACGCTGGAACCCGGCGCGGCGCGGGCGAACACCACTGCGCCCTGCTGGAACTCGCCGCGCAGGGTATAGGGCGCGTCCGCGGCAGCGGCGCAGAACACCGCCGCCTGGGCGCACAGGCCCAGGCCGGCGGCGAGCAGGCGCCGCCGCTTCAACGCGGCGGCGCAGCTTCGGCGGCGAGCTGCGCCACCGCGGCGGCCAGCGGCAGGGTCTCCTGCCGTTCCGAGCCGAGCCGGCGCAGGGTCACGGTCTTCTCCTCCGCTTCCTTGCGGCCGACGACGACGATCACCGGAACCTTCTGCAGCGAGTGCTCGCGGATCTTCAGGGTGATTTTTTCGTTGCGCAGGTCGGGCTCAACGCGCAGGCCGGCCGTGTCGAGGGAAGCCGCGACCTCGCTGGCGTAGGCGTCGGCGTCGGACACGATCGGCGCGATCACCGCCTGCACCGGGGCCAGCCACAGCGGCAAAGCGCCGGCGTGGTGCTCGAGCAGGATGCCGATGAAGCGCTCCATCGAGCCGACCACGGCGCGATGCAGCATCACCGGAATCTGCCGGCCGGAGTGCTCGTCGATGTAGCTGGCGCCGAGGCGGTCCGGCATCATGAAATCGACCTGCATGGTGCCGACCTGCCAGGCACGGCCGATCGAGTCGCGCAGGTGGTACTCGATCTTGGGCCCGTAGAAAGCGCCCTCGCCCGGCAGCTCGGTCCACTCCACGCCGGCGCTGCGCAGGGCCGCGCGCAACGCTTCCTCGGCGCGGTCCCAGACGGCGTCTTCGCCGATGCGCTTGTCCGGGCGCAGCGCGATCTTGATGGCGATGTCGTTGAAGCCGAAATCGGCATAGACCTGCATCGCCTGGCTATGGAACGCGGTGACCTCGGACTCCACCTGCCCCGGGGTGCAGAAGATGTGACCGTCGTCCTGGGTGAAGGCGCGCACGCGCATGATGCCGTGCAGCGCGCCGCTGGGCTCGTTGCGGTGGCAGCCGCCGAACTCGGCGTAGCGGATCGGCAGCTCGCGGTAGCTGTGCAGGTTGGCGTTGTAGATCTGCACGTGCCCCGGACAGTTCATCGGCTTCACCGCGTAGGTGCGCTTCTCCGACTCGGTGAAGAACATGTTGTTCTGGTAGTTGTCCCAGTGGCCGGACTTCTTCCACAGGCTCACGTCCAGGATCTGCGGGCCGCGCACTTCCTGGTAGCCGCCACGCTTGTAGACACCGCGCACGTAGCGCTCCACCGACTGCCAGATGGACCAGCCCTTGGGGTGCCAGAACACCATGCCCGGCGCCTCTTCCTGCTGGTGGAACAGGTCGAGCTGCCTGGCCAGGCGGCGGTGGTCGCGCTTCTCCGCCTCCTCGACCATGCGCAGGTGGTCTTTCAGTTCCTGCTCGGTGGCGAAGGCCACGCCGTAGATGCGCTGCAGCTGGGCGTTGCTGGCGTCGCCGCGCCAGTAGGCGCCGCCGACCTTGGTCAGCTTGAAGGCAGTGCCGAGCTTGCCGGTGGAAGCCAGGTGCGGGCCCAGGCACATGTCCAGCCAGCGGTCGCCCTGGCGGTAGATGGTCAGTTCCTCGTCGGCCTTGATGCCGTCGCGGATCCACTCGGCCTTGAACGTCTCGCCGGCTTGCTCGAAGAACTTCACGGCCTGGTCATGCGGCCACACTTCGCGCTTGATCGGCAGGTCGCGCTTGACGATGTCGCGCATGCGCGCCTCGATGTCCGCCAGGTCGGCCTCGGTGAACGGCTCGCTGCGGGCGAAGTCGTAATAGAAGCCCGTGTCCGTGGCCGGACCGAAGGTGATCTGGGTTCCCGGGAACAGCTCCTGCACCGCCTGCGCCAGCACGTGGGCGGCGTCGTGGCGGATCACTTCCAGGGCTTCCGGCTTGTCGCGGGTGACGATCTCGAACCTGGCGTCGCGGTCGATCGGGCGCGTCAGATCCCACAGCTCGCCGTTGACCTTGACCACGGCGGCCTTCTTGGCCAGCCCCGGGCTGATGCCCTGGGCGATTTCCAGGCCCGTGGGCGGATTTTCAAACGACTTCTGGTTCCCGTCGGGGAACGTGATTTGAATGGACATGTTCGGAATTTCCGTTTCTGCAATGCAGCTCAGGATTTGTTGCGCACGTAGCTCACGGCGGCTGCCAGCCGCGCCAGAGTTCGCTCGCGTCCCAGCAGCAACAGGGTCTGGTCGATCGGCGGGGAGATGGCCATGCCGGCGACGGCGACGCGGATCGGCTGCGCCACCTTGCCCAGACCCAGGCCCTTGCCTTCGGCAAAGCCGTTCACGGCTTCGTGCAAAGCCGGGGCGGTCCATTGCGGCAGCGCTTCCAGCCTGGCGCGCAGCTCGTCGAGCAGCGCGGCGCCATCGGCCGTCAGATGCTTGGCGGCATCCTTCTCGTTGTAGCCGTCGAGCTCGGCGTAAAAGAACTTCGACTTCTCCGCCATCTCCACCAGGGTCTTGCAGCGCTCGCGCTGCTGCTCGATCACGGTGGCCAGTGACGGACCGTTGGCCGGATCGACGCCGACGCGGCGCAGGTGCCAGTCGAATTCCGGCGCCACGTGCTGCGGATCGGCGCTCTTCAGGTACTGGTGGTTGACCCACACCGCCTTTTCCATGTCGAAGCGCGCCGGCGCCTTCTGCACCCGCGTGATGTCGAACAGTTCGAGCATTTCCTGGTGGCTGAACAGTTCCTGGTCGCCGTGGCTCCAGCCCAGGCGTACCAGGTAGTTGAGCAGCGCTTCCGGCAGGAAGCCGAGGGCGCGGTATTCGATCACGCTGACCGCGCCGTGGCGCTTGGACAGCTTCACGCCGTCGGCGCCGAGGATCATCGGCACATGGGCGTAGGCCGGCGGCTCGGCGCCGAGCGCCTTGAGGATGTTGATCTGGCGCGGCGTGTTGTTGACATGGTCGTCGCCGCGGATGACATGGGTGATGCCCATGTCCCAGTCGTCCACCACCACGCAGAAGTTGTAGGTGGGGGTGCCGTCGCCGCGGGCGATGATCAGGTCGTCCAGCTCGGTGTTCTGGAAGCTGATCGGCCCCTTGATCAGGTCATCGACCAGCACCTCGCCTTCCTGCGGGTTGCGGAAGCGCACCACCGGCTGCACGCCCTGCGGCCGCGGCGGCAGCTGCTTGCCCGGCTCCGGCCGCCAGCGCCCGTCGTAGCGCGGCTTTTCCTTGCGCGCCATCTGCGCCGCGCGCATCTGGTCCAGCTCCTCCTTGGAGCAGTAGCAGTGGTAGGCCGTGCCGGCTTCCAGCATCTGCTCGATCACCTCGCGGTAGCGGTCGAAGCGCTGCGTCTGGAACACCGGCTCCACGTCGGACGGCAGGCCGAGCCAGTCCAGGCCCTCGAAAATCGCCTGCACCGCCTCCTGTGTGGAACGTTCCAGGTCGGTGTCCTCGATGCGCAGCAGGTACTTGCCGGCATGCCGCTTGGCATACAGATAGCTGAACAGTGCCGTGCGCGCGCCGCCGATGTGCAGATAGCCGGTGGGGCTGGGGGCGAAGCGCGTGACAACCGAGGGCGTGGCGGACATGGACGGGGATCGGGACGGAAAGCCGCGGAAAGGCGGCGATTTTAACTCATCGGGGCCGGCCGGCCGCGGCAATCCCCGCCCCTGGGCGGGCGCTATTGCGGCTTGCCGGTCTCGACGTAGCTCTTCAGGCGGGTGAACTGCTGCGCCAGCACCGCGTCCACGTCCGGCGCCCAGGCCACCCAGCCGCCCTTGGTATAGCCGCCGACGCTGTACACCGCCGCCAGTTCGCTGCCTTCGTCCTTGGCGGTCAGCACCAGGCTCAGGTTGCCGATGGCGGCTTCAGTCTGCAGCGGCCCGAGGGCGCCGTTGAGACGCAGTTCGCGGCCCGGCGCGGCATACACCACCACCATGTGCTGCACACCGCCGCCGCCTTCCAGCTTTTCGCAGAAGCAGCCGCCGGGCCGGGCCGACAGCGACAGGTTGGCGGCGTTGCCGGACCAGGTGTGCTCGGGATTCCACCAGTGGCCCACCTTGAGCAGCGCGGCATAGACCTTGGCCGGCGGCGCGGCGACGGTCAGCGTGGTCTTGACCTGGAAGCCGCTGCTGTCGGCATTGACCACGTCGGCCCGCGCCGCCGCGGCGAGGAACACCCCGGCTGCTAAAATGAACCATCCGCTACAGCGCATCATTGTTCTCCTTGTCCGTTCCCGCGCATCATGACATGACCCGCCTTTTCGTCGAACAGCTCACCGTGATCGACTGCGCCTATCTCGATGCGCGGCGCGGCCTGGTGGGCGAAAGCTGGATCGTGGACATCGAGCTGGACGGCGACCTGGACGAGCAGTCGATGGTGCTGGACTTCGGCGATGTGAAGAAGCGCCTGAAGCGCGCCCTCGACGGCAGCGCCGACCACACGCTGATCGTGCCAGGCCGTCATCCGGGGCTGAAACTGCAGCGCGGCGGCGAGCGCTGCAGCCTGGAATTCCACGGGCCGGCCGCCGGGCCGATCGAGCATCATGCGCCGCCGCAGGCCCTGACGGTGCTCGACGCCGAGGCGGTCGACGGCGCCAGCCTGGCCGCCCACCTGGAACCGATCCTGGCGCAGGAAGTGCCGGGCAACGTCGCCCGGCTGAGCCTGCGGCTGCGCCAAGAGCGCATCGACGGCCCCTACTACCACTACACCCACGGTCTGAAGAAGCACGCCGGCCAGTGCCAGCGCATCGCCCACGGCCACCGCTCGCGCCTGGAGATCCGGCGCGACGGACAGCGCGACGGCGCACTGGAAAGCGCCTGGGCCGAGCGCTGGCGCGACATCTACCTGGGCACCCGCGAGGACCTGGTGCGGCGCCAGGATGGCCGCCTGCGCTTCGCCTACAGCGCCGCCGAGGGGCATTTCGAGCTGGAGCTGCCGCAGAGCCGCTGCGACCTGCTCGACGGCGACAGCACGGTGGAGCGCATCGCCGAGCACCTGGCGGCGCAGTGCGCGGCGCAATACCCGGGCAGCGCCATCGAGGTGCGCGCCTACGAAGGGGTGATGAAAGGCGCCGTGGCGAACGCCGGCCCGGCGCAGCGGTCCAAGCCCTGACCGGCCCAATCAGCCGCCTGCCGGCCGGGACGGGGATCATGCAAGTGCGACGCAAATCGCGGTTCCTGCTGCTGGCCGCCCTGGTCATGCTGGCCGTCGGCTGCGCCACCGATCCGGGCTATCCGGCGCCGTACACGGCCTACCCCGCGTATCCCGGCTACGGCTATCCCTATGGCTATTACGGTCCGGCCTGGGACCCTTACTACGATGCCTCGTTCTGGCCGGACTACGGTTATTTCGCCGCCTGCAGCCCGTTTTGCGGCGCCTTCTACGGCTATTGGGGCGGATACGGCGGCTACTACTGGGGCGGACGCCCCTACTCCGGCCCGGGCTGGCGGCGCCCGCCCTGGAACGGTGGCTGGCCGGGACATGGCGGCCCTTACCCGCCGCCGCATCGGCCGGACGTTCCGGGCGGCTTCGGCGGCCCGGGCGGCCACATCACGGCGGTGCACGGCCATTCCTTCAGCGGCCATACGCGCGGGCGCTGAGCGCCTGTCCGCGGCCGCGGCGGCCATGCCGGAAAAAGGCCCCTTGTGCTATAAAGACGCCCCCGCAACACCCCCGCCCGCCATGAGCAACCAGGCCGAAGCCAACATCCCCTTCTCCGCCCGCGTCTCGATCGAACAGGTCGAGGAGGGCAATGAGCTGGCGCCGAAGTTCGACGAGCACGGACTGATCGCCTGCGTCACCACCGCCGCCGGCAGCGGCGAGGTGCTGATGCTGGGTTACATGAACGCGGAAGCGCTGAAGCGCACCATCGCCACCGGCGAGGCGCATTACTGGTCCCGCTCGCGCCAGGTGCTGTGGCACAAGGGCGCCACCAGCGGCCTGGTGCAGAAGGTGGTGGAACTGCGCATCGACGACGACCAGGACGCAGTGTGGCTGCGGGTGGAGATTCCGGGCGACGCCAGCTGCCACGTCGGTTACCGCTCCTGCTTCTACCGCTCGGTGCCGGTCGGCCCCGGCGACTTCAGCCGCGTGCTGAAGTTCGAGGAGAGCGAGAAGGTGTTCGACCCCAAGCAGGTCTACGGCGACGCGCCGAACCCGACCCAGCTGTAAGCGAGAATCGAGAATAGCGAATAGCGAATCGGGAATAGTGGAAACGGCCCCGGTTTTTACGATTCCCGATTCTCAATTCCCGATTCCCGATTCCCGGCTATTTCAAGTCCAGCGGCACCGGCTCGGCCGGCTCGCGCCACAGGCGCGGATGATCGGCGCGCCAGTCGCCGACCTCGCCGACACCCTTGGCGCCGACCGACACCGAGATGGCGCCGCCGTTGCCGGTCATGTGCAGCTCGGCGCCTTCGCCCAGGTAGCGAGCGACCACCGCCGCGCGCGGGAAACGGAAGCGGTTGCGCCAGCCGGCGGAAAAAATCACCAGCTGCGGCTGCACCGCGTCGACGAAGGGCTGGGTCGAGGAAGTCTTGCTGCCGTGATGGGCGGCCAGCAGCACGTCGGCGCGCAGCTTGTCGGGCAGGTCCGCCAGCAGGCGCTTCTCCATCGGCGCCTCGATGTCGGCCGGCAGCAGGGCGGCATGCCCGCCGGCGCTGACGCGCAGCACGCAGCCGCCGTTGTTGCGCCAGAAGCGGTCGGACTTGCTGCGCAGCGGCGCGGCTGAATTCGCCTCGGCCGGCGCGTCGGCGGGCGGGCTGAGGATTTCGAACTCGACGCCATCCCAGTTCCAGCGCTGTCCGGCGCGGCAGGGCGTGGCGGACAGAGCGCCGATCTCGCGGTCCACGTCCAGCAGGCGCCGCACCGCGGGCGCGCCGCCGCGGTGGTCGAGGTCGGCATGGGAGATGATCATCAGGTCCAGCTCGTGCACCCCCTGGCCCAGCAGGTAGGGCACCACCACCGAGCGCCCGGCGTCGGAAATGTCCTCGAACGCCGGGCCGGCATCGAACAGCAGCGTGTGCTGCGCGGTACGCACCACCACCGCCAGGCCCTGGCCGACGTCGAGCGCGGTCAGTTGGAAGCCTTCGGCCGGGGCGCGATCCAGCGGCAGGAACAGGGGCAGGAAGCACAGCGCGGCGAAGCCGCGCAGCGGCAGCCCGCGCGGCGCCAGCAGCAGGGCCATGCCGAGCATCGCCAGCAGCAGCAGGGCCGGCGGCGGGCTGGCGGCGATCCAGGCGTCCGGCGCGTGCGCGGCGGCCCAGCCCAGGCCCTGGCGCACCCACAGGATGCCGTGGGCCACCCAGCCCAGCAGCGGCACGCCCAGCGCCGGGGCGGCCCAGGCCAGCCCCAGCGCCAGCAGCAAGGCCGGCAGCAGCAGCGTGAACAGCGGCACCACCAGCAGGTTGGCCAGCGGGCCGATCCAGCCGCCACCCTGGAAGAAGTAGAAGGTCAGCGGCAGCAGCACCAGGCTCAAGGTCAGCTGCAGCAGCAGCAACTCGCGCCAGCGCCGGCGCGGACCGAGCCGGCCGGAGATGACGTAGAAGATGGCCGCCACCGCGGTGAACGACAGCCACAGGCCGGGGCTGAGCAGGGCCAGCGGACTGGCGGCGACAATCAGCAGCCAGGCCAGCGCCAGCGCGCGCGGCACCAGCGATGGCCGGTCGAACCACAGCGCGGCAAAGCCGGACAGCAGCATCAGCAGCGCGCGCTGCGCCGGCGGCTCGAAGCCGGACATCAGCGCGTAGACGACGGCCGCCGCCGCCGCGCCGAGCATCGCCGCCTTCTGCGCCGGCAGGCGCAGGCACCAGGCGGGGAATGCCGACCAGAACCAGCGCAGCAGGAGGAACACCGCGGCCACCACCATGCCGATGTGCAGGCCGGCAATGGCCATCAAATGGCTCGTGCCCGTCACCCGGAAGGTATCCCAATCCTGCTCCTGCAGCAGCGAGCGGTCACCCACCGCCAGCCCCGCCACCAGGCCCAGCGCCGGATTGCCGGGCAGCCAGTGCTCCAGGCGGTTGACCACCTCCTGGCGGGCGCGCAGCAGCCAGTAGCCGGAGCGCTCCTGGCAGGGGCTGCTGTCGCGCACGATGGCGGTGGCGCCGATGCCCTGCTCGAACAGCCAGGCCTCGTAGTCGTAGCCGGAAGGATTGAGCGTGCCGTGCGGCGGACGCAGGCGCAGCTTGAGCCGCCAGCAATCGCCGCCCTGCAGCCGCGGCTCGGCGCGGTACCAGGAGACGCGGACCAGGCGCGGCAGGCCGGCGTCCGCCGCCGGACTGAACAGGAAGCGCCAGTCATGCCGCAGCGCCGGCGCCTCCTGGCCCTCGCCGTCCTCGGCGCCTTCGTCGCGGGTGCCGGGCTCCTTCATGCCGGCGGACAGGCGCTGCTCCGGCAGGGAGGCGATGCGGCCCTCGGCCACCACTTCCCGGTCGCTGTCCGCCAGCGGCCAGCGGCTGTCGATCATGCCCTGCGCGCGCCAGGCACAGAGCAGGAAGCCGAGCAGCAGCAGCGCGTAGTGGCCGCGCCAGCGCCACGGCAGCAAGGCCGGCAGGCTCAGCCCGGCCAACCAGGCGAGCGGCGGCAGCGCGGGCAGGGCCAGCAGCGCCAGCGCACCGGCGGTGAACAGCAGGACCGCGGGCAATACCGCGTCGCGCGGCAGCGCCGCGCCTGCCGCAGCTACCGCGGCATCAGGCCGCTGGCCCACCCGCAGCAGCTTCCGTTGCCACGTCCTGATAGGGGCGCAGGCTGCCGCCTTCGAGCTGCCAGATACGGTCCATGCGCGCCGCCAGCCGCATGTCGTGCGTCACCACCACCAGGCTGGTGCCGAGTTCGCGGTTCAGCTCCAGCATCAGCTCGAACACGGTGGCGGCGGTGCGCGTGTCGAGGTTGCCGGTGGGCTCGTCGGCCAGCACGCAGGCGGGCCGCGTCACCAGCGCGCGCGCCACCGCGGCGCGCTGCCGCTCGCCGCCGGACAACTCGCCCGGCTTGTGCTGCAGGCGCTCGCCCAGGCCGACCCGCTTGAGCAGTTCGGCCGACACGTCATAGGCCTGCTGCCGCGGCATGCGCCGGATCAGCAGGGGCATGGCGACGTTTTCCAGCGCCGAGAATTCCGGCAGCAGGTGGTGGAACTGGTAGACGAAGCCCAGCGCCTCGTTGCGCAGCCTGCCACGCGCCGCGTCGCTCAGGCCGCTCATCTTCTGCCCCGCCACCCAGACCTCGCCGGTGGTGGGCGCGTCGAGCCCGCCGAGCAGGTGCAGGAAGGTGCTCTTGCCGGCGCCGGAGGCGCCGACCACGGCGACGCGCTCGCCGCGCGCCAGGCTGAAGTCGATGCTGCCGAATACCTGCAGGCGCAGGCGTCCGTCATCGAAGGTCTTGCCCAGACCGCGGCAGGCGACGACGTAGCTGGTCATGTCACTCATAGCGCAGCGCCTCCGCCGGCAGCACGCGCGAGGCGCGCCAGGCGGGATACAGCGTCGACAGCAGGCCCAGGGCCAGCGACAGCGCGCTGATCTTGACCACGTCGGACAGTTCCAGGTCCGAGGGCAGGTCGCTGATGTAGTAGATGCTGGGGTCGAGGAACTGGTGGCCGGTGGCGGCCTGCAGCAGCGGCACCAGGGTCTTGACGTTGAGCGACAGCAGCACCCCCACCACCACGCCGACGAAGGTGCCGACGAAGCCGATGACCGAGCCCTGCACGGTGAAGATGGCCATGATCGAGCGCGGCGTGGCGCCCATGGTGCGCAGGATGGCGATGTCGGCCTGCTTCTCCTGCACCACCATCGACAGCGTCGAGACGATGTTGATCACCGCCACCAGCACGATCAGCGACAGGATCAGGAACATCACGGTCTTTTCCGTGGCCACGGCGCGGAAGAAATTGGCGTGCTGGCGCGTCCAGTCGCTGATGTACACCAGCTGCGGCAGCTGCTGCGCGATCTGGCGCGCCACCTGCGGCGCCTCGAACAGATCGTGCAGCTTCAGGCGCACGCCGGTGACGCGGTCGCCCATGCGGTACAGCGCGGCGGCGTCCTCGATGTTGATCAGCACCAGGCCGCGGTCGAACTCGTACATGCCGACCTGGAACACGCCGACGACGTTGAAGCGGCGGAAGCGCGGCAGGATGCCGGCGGGGGTGACGGTGGCCAGCGGGATCATCAGGTCGATCTTGTCGCCGACCCCCACGCCGAGCTGCTCGGCCAGCTCGACGCCGAGCACGATGTCGAACTCGCCGGCCTTGAGATCCTCCAGCTTGCCGGCCTTCATGTGCTGGCCGATCTCGGAAACGGTCTGCTCGGCCGCCGGGTCGATGCCGCGCAGCAGCGTGCCGGACAGGTCGCCGCCCTCGCGCAGCATGGCCTCGCCCTCGATGTAGGGCGCGGTGGCCTCCACCTTGGGATTGCGCGCGGCGATGCCGGCCAGGTCGTGCCAGTTCTCCAGACCGTCGCCGGGGCGGTAGATGATGGCGTGGGAGGCCATGCTGAGGATGCGGTCGCGCATCTCGCGCTCGAAGCCGTTCATCACCGACAGCACCGTGATCAGCGCCATCACGCCGATGGCGATGCAGACGATGGCCACCGCGGTGATGAACGAGATGACGCGGTTGCTGCGCTTGGCCCGCGTATAGCGCAGGCCGGCAAATAGCTCGTAAGAGTTGGGCATGGTGATAGCGGAATGGTGCCGCCATTAGACCACAGCGCATGGGTACAATGTTCCGCTATCCATCGACCCGCCATGCCCTTGACCGCCGCCGCAGCGAACAGTTCCAGCACCCCGCCCGCCTGGACCGAAAAGCATGGCCTGTGGCTGCTGCTGGCCCTGCTGCTGGCGCTGACCGCCTACCGCGGGCTGAGCCTGTACTTCGACGGCCTGGACCTGTACGTCGACGAGGCGCAGTACTGGACCTGGGCGCAGCAGCTGGACTGGGGCTACTACTCCAAGCCGCCGGTGATCGCCGCGCTGATCGCCCTCACCACCTCCGCCTGCGGCGACAGCGCCTTCTGCGTCAAGAGCGGCGCGCTGCTGCTCTACCCGTTCATCACGCTGCTGATCTGGGCGACGGCGCGGCGCCTGTTCGGCGGGCGCGTGGCGTTCTGGAGCGCCACCGCCTTCGTACTGCTGCCGGGGGTGTCGCTGTCCTCGCTGATCATCTCCACGGACGTGCCGTTCTTCCTGTTCTGGGCGCTGGCGCTGTATGCCTACCTGCGCGCCGTCGGCGAAGCGGCGGCTGCGCCCCCGCAGCGGCCCGCGGCCGGCGCCTGGGGCTGGTGGCTGCTGGCCGGGGCGGCGGCCGGGCTGGGCCTGCTGACCAAGTACACCATGGTGATCTTCGCGCTGTCGGTGCTGCTGCACCTGGCGCTGACGCCGCCGCTGCGCCGTCACCTGCGCAGCCCGCAACTGTACGCGGCGATGATCCTGGCGCTGCTGCTGTTCGCGCCCAACCTGTGGTGGAACGCGCGACACGGCTGGCCGACGCTGCGCCACACCGAGGACATCTCGCACCTCAACGGCGAGGCCGGGCTGCACTGGAACCACCTGGGCGACTTTCTCGGCGGGCAGTTCGGCGTGATGGGGCCGGTGCTGTTCGCCGCCTGGCTGGGGCTGCTGCTGTGGCGGCCGCGCAGCTGGTATGACGACCCGCGCTATCGCTTCCTGGCCTGCTTCGCGCTGCCCTTCCTCGGCCTGATCAGCCTGCAGGCCCTGGCCGGCCGCGCCAATGCCAACTGGGGCGCGATGGCCTACGCCAGCGGCACCATCTTCGTGGTGGCGCTGCTGCTGCAGCGCCGGCTGGGCACGCTGCTGGCCGGCGGCCTGGCGCTGAACCTGCTGCTGATGCCCATCGCCTACCACTTCGACGCCTGGACCCGCTACTTCGTGGTCGAGCAGGTGGACCACAGCAACGCCGGCAAGTGCCTGGGGGCCTGGGTGCGGCTGCGCGATTGCGGCGAGTTCCTGACCCTGCCCGATCCCTACAAGCGGGTGCGCGGCTGGGCCCAGCTCGGGCGCCAGGTGCAGCTGCTGCGCACGCAGTACCCGGAGGCGCTGCTGCTGGGCGACTCGCGCGACGTGCTGGCTGAGCTGATGTACTACGTGCGCCCGCATCCGCTCGACGCCGTGCTGTGGAATCCGCACCGGGTGATGGACAATCACTACGCGCTGAGCACCACCATGGACGACAAGCTCGGCCGCAGTTTCCTCTACGTTACCGACAGCGAGCGGCTGCCGCCGGAAATCCTGCGCGGCTTCGATTCGGTCGAGGCGCTGCCGCCGCTGCACATCACCCTGCACCGCGATTACGCGCTGGATTTCAAGGTCTGGCATCTGCAAAACTTCAAGGGTTACCCGAAGGCGGAACCATGAGCGCCCAAGCGCAACCCGAGGTGTCGGCCCTGTCGCGGCTGTGGAGCCGGTTCCTGCAGGCACTGCCGGCGTTGCTGATCGCATTGATCGCGCTGGAGCTGGCGCAGGCTGTCGATCTGCCGCTGAGCCGCCTGTTCTACCGTCCCGGCAGCGGCTTCTTTCTCGACCACAGCGCACTGGTGCAGCTGCTGTATCGGGGCACACCGTGGCTGGTCGGCGCCATCGCCGTGACGCTGCTGGCGGCGCTGGCCTGGGCCAGTCTGCAGCGGCCGCCACGCCGCGCGGCACGCAATGCCGCCGCCTTCGCGCTGCTGGCGCTGGCCCTCGGCCCGGGGCTGCTGGTCAACAGCGTGCTGAAGGAGCACTGGGGCCGGCCGCGGCCGGAGCAGATCACCGAGTTCGGCGGCGCCTCGCGCTTCATGCCGGCGCTGTGGGCCGGGGGGCAATGCCAGCACAACTGCTCGTTCGTCAGCGGCCACGCCGCCGCCGGCTTCTTCCTCATCACCGGCGCGTGGATCTGGCCGCGCCGGCGCTGGGCCTGGCGCAGCGCCGGCATCGTCGCCGGCGGCCTGATCGGCCTGGCGCGCATCGCCCAGGGTGGCCATTTCTTCAGTGACGTGCTCGGCGCGCTGATCGTGGTGTGGTTCACCAACGAGCTGCTGTATCACTGGATGATCGGGCGCGGCTGGCTGCAGGCGCCGCCGCCGCAGAAGCCGGCGGCGCGCAAGGGCTGAGCGCGCCGCTCGCAGGCTGCGCCCGGCGCCGATCAGCGGCTCGGCGCTAGCCGCTGCGCCGCCCGCCGAGCGCGCTGCGCAGGTGCCAGCCCTCCAGCCACTGCCAGGACAGCAGCGGCGGCACACCGCACAGGACTTCGCGCATGCGCTTGGCCATCGACACGGCCAGCGCCAGATCGCTGCCGATGCCGAGGGCGTGGCCGAACAGCATCAGGCCCGCCTCCTGCACGCCGACGCCGGCCGGCACCACGAAGGCGAAATGGCGCACCGCCTGGGTCATGCTTTCCAGCGCCAGCGCAGTGCCGGCATCGACCGGGTGGCCGAACAGGCGCAGCGCGAACCAGATCTCGAACGATCCGGAGACAAAGGCCGTGAACTGCAGCACGCCAGCGGTCAGCAGCGGCAGGCGCCGGCGCAGGCAGGCGCGCAACTCGCGGTCCAGCGAAGCCGCCTCCTGGGCGCTGACGCTGTCGCCGAGCATCGGCCGCAGCGCTCCTTCCAGCCGCTGGAACACCGAGCCGTAATGCAGCAGCAGGGCGGTCAGCACCGGCACCGGCAGGCTGAGCAGGAAGCCGAACAGCAGGTGGCGGTATTCCTGCCCGTTGCCGCCGGAGCGCAGCAGCAGCGTCAACCCCAGCGCGGTGAACAGATACAGCACCACCAGCGTCAGCAGGATCTCGCTGATCACCGTCGCCGCCACCGGCGCGCCGGCCAGGCCGCGCCGCCGCAGCAGGCGCACGCCGACCACGCTGCCGCCGACGCTGGCCACCGGCAGCAGGCGGTCCACCGCTTCGCGCACGCTGGTGACCCACAGCAGGTAGCCCAGTCCGGCACGCCGCTGCGGATCGCTGGCGTGCAGCAGCCGCTGCCAGCCGACGGCATAGAGCAGGAAATACAACAGCCGGTACGGTACCAGCCACAGCAGGCCCCAGCCGGCCAGGCCGAGCAGCTGCAGCAGCACCGTGCTGCCCTCGCGGATCAGCAGCACGGTCAGCAGGGCGAGACCGAGCAGGCCGCCGATGGTCGCGGCGATTTTCATGTCATATTCTTGAAATGGGTACCGGCCCGTCGCGAAAAGGCGCGCCGGGGCCGCAACGATATCAGGACAATCGACGCATGACGCCGTCGGCGTCGACACGGAACTCGCTGCCGCGCCAGCTGACGCGAGAGCTGAAGAAGCTGTTGCACCAGACCCAGCCGGTGAGCAGGTCGCGCAGCGGCAGCAGCCACAGGTCGGACCAGGAAGCGGCGTGGCGCCCGTTGCGCTGCACGAAGTGCAGGGCAATGCGCGCCGCCGCCGCCAGCAGCAGCAGCCTGCCGGCTGGCGGAAACAGGTCCGCGGAGAAGGCCGCCAGCGCCGCGCCGGCCGCGGCCAGCGGCACGCTGAAGCTGAGGAACATGAAGCGTGAGCTGAGCGGCTGCAGCACCCGCGTGGTGCGCATCCAGCGCAGCTCGTGACGCACCAGCGCGGTCAGGTCCGGCTCGTCGTGCTGCGCGTCGACCACGTAGGGCGACACCACGATGCGCAGGCCGAGCCCGCGCACCAGCTCGCCCAGGCGGAAATCGTCGGCCAGGTGATCGGCGATCGCCTGCAGTCCGCCGATGGCCTGCAGGGTCTCGCGGCGCAGGCACAGCGTCTGCCCGGTGGCATAGCCGCCGTAGCCGAACATGCGCGCCAGCAGCACCGAGGGGATGAACCACTCGTTGACATACAGCGCCCCCAGGCGCGACCAGATGCCCGCCGCCGGCACGCCGCGGTAGACGCAGGTGACCAGGCCGACGCGACGGTCGTGCAGCGGCGCCGTGACCGTGCGCAGGTAATCCGGGCCGACCCAGGTGTCGCTGTCGGCCATCACCAGCAGGTCGTGCCGCGCATGCGCCGCCATGTTGATCAGATTGCTGATCTTGTGATTGCTGCCGTGCAGCTGCGGCCCGACCACCACGTCGATGGGCAGGTGCGGAAACTCCGCCGCCAGGCGCCTGGCCACCGGCAGCGCCGGATCGGCCGGGTCGCGCACGCCGAACACGATCTGCAGTTGCGGATAGTCCTGCCGGCAGTACGAGCTCAGATGCTCGTACAGCCCCGGCTCGGCGCCGCACAGCGGCTTGAGCAGCGTCACCGGCGGCAGCGCCGCGGCTTGCGGCTGCGGCTTGCGCATCTGCCAGAGCAGCACCGCCAGGAGGGCCAGCAGGGCGTAGAGCGCGGCCAGCGCCGATGCGGCGAGGCCCGCCAGCGCGGGAAGCGGGTGGAGCGAAAGCATAGAAGCTGAATTGGGGGAGTCCTGCCCACGATCTTAGTGGAGCGGGGGCTCGATCACCTACAAATGAAAGCTTTATGTAAGTTTCTGGCGGTCGGCCGGAGGCCCCTCCCCGTCATCTGTTTGTCCCGCCGCGCCGTATATGCCGCATGAACCTTCGAATCCCGCTGTTGCGCCTGGCCGCGGCATGCCTGCTCGCCGCCGCCGCACCGGCCCATGCCGCCACCCCGGTCCACTGGAACAACAGCTGGAATCCGCAGCTGCTGGCCCAGGCGCAGCGCGAGCACCGCTATGTGCTGCTGGACCTGCAGGCGGTATGGTGCCACTGGTGCCACGTGATGGAGCAGCAGACCTATGCCGATCCCCAGGTGGCGGCGCTGATCGGCGCGCACTACCTGGCGGTGCGGGTCGACCAGGACGCCGATCCGGAGCTGTCCAACCGCTACGGCGACTGGGGCTGGCCGGCGACCATCGTGTTTGCGCCCGACGGCAGCGAGATCGTCAAGCGGCGCGGCTTCATCCCGCCGCAGAACATGGCCTCGATGCTGCAGGCCATCGTCGACGACCCCAGCCCGGGGCCTTCGGTACGGCAGGACATCACGGTCGAGGCGGCCGCCGCCGGCCAGCTCACGCCGGCGCAGCGCGAACAGCTGCTGCAGCAGTTCGCCGCAGACTACAGCGCCGAACACGGCGGCTGGGGCGAGGGCCTGAAGTTCATCGACGCACCCGCGCTGGAGCTGGCGCTGGAGCGCGCGCAGGGCGGCGACGCGCAGGCGCAGCGCATGGCGCGGCAGACGCTCGACGCCAATCTCAAGCTGATCGACCCGGTGTGGGGCGGCGTCTACCAGTATTCGGAGAAGCCGGACTGGAGCGCACCGCATTTCGAGAAGATCATGTCGTTCCAGGCCGACGACCTGCGCCTCTACGCCATGGCCTACGCGCGCTCGAACGAGCCGCGCGACCTGCAGGCGGCGCAGGCCATCCACGGCTACCTGGAGCAGTTCCTGCGCAGCCCGCAGGGCGCCTTCTACGTCAGCCAGGACGCCGACCTCAACACCGCCACCAGCGGCCATGAATACTACGCGCTGGCCGACGCGCAGCGCCGCGCACTGGGCCTGCCGCGCATCGATACCCACCTCTACGCCCGCGAGAACGGCTGGGCCATCGCCGCGCTGTGCCGCTACAGCGACGTCAGCGCCGACAGCGCGGCGCTGCAGTCGGCGCTGCAGGCCGCGCAATGGATCATGGCCCACCGCGCCCTGCCCGGCGGCGGCTTCCGCCACGACGACAAGGACCGCGGCGGCCCCTACCTGGGCGACAGCGCGGCGATGGGCGCGGCCTTTCTCAGCCTGTACCGCTCCACCGGCTACCGCGCCTGGCTGGAGCGCTCGCTGGCGACGCTGGGCTACATCGACACGCATTTCCGCGATGCGCAGGGCGGCTTCGACACCGCGGCGCCTGCGGCCAGGGCGCGCGGCGTGTTCGCTAGGCCGGTGCGGCTGTACGAGGAAAACGTGGCGCTGACCCGCTACGCCACGCTGGCCTGGCGCTACACCGGCGATGCGCGCTGGCAGAAGCTGGCCGAGCACGGGCTGCGTTACCTGGCGGCGCCGGCGCTGGTCGATTCCGGCCGCTTCCTGCCGGGCGTGCTGCTGGCCGACCAGGAGTTCGCCCGGGAGCCGGTCCACATCACCGTGGTCGGCGCCAAGGGCGATGCCGCGGCGCAGGCGCTGCACGCCGCCGCGCTGCGCTATCCAGCGGTCGATCTGCGCGTGGATTGGTGGGACCGCAGCGAAGGGCCGCTGCCCAATCCGGACGTGAAGTATCCGGCCATGACCCGCCCGGCGGCCTACGCCTGCAGTGCGCAGGCCTGCTCCAGCCCGGTGTTCGACCCGCAGAAGCTGGGCGCAACCGTGGACCGGCTGCGCCGGGCGCTGGCGGCGCAGCCGGCCTAGGAATTCCGGCTCAGGGCAGGTCCAGGTCGATGATCAGGCCGTCGACGATCCAGCGCTTGAGCAGGCTGGCGGCGTGCAGCGCGGCGTGCTCCGGCTCCAGCCACTGGCACAGCAGCTCGCACAGCGCGCCAAAGCTGGCGCCGCCGCACAGCGCGTCGAGCGCGGCGGCCTCGTCCGCACCGAGCGAGCGCCAGCGGATGTCCAGTGCCGCGTCCCGCCACAGCAGCCACGGCAGGGCCCGCGCGCGGGCGCGGTGGCGCGGCGCCGGCTGCGCCTGCTCGTAAGCCAGGCAGATGGCCGGCACGTTCCAGCGCAGGTCGAGCCGGCGCAGGGCCGGATGCGGCTGCAGCTGCATGCCCGGCCAGCAGTCGGGGGCGACAGCGGCCACCGCCTCGAGGGGCAGCGGCGATGCGTCCGGCGCGTCGAATACTTCGCCCTTGCTCCATTCGAATTGCGCCAGCTCGGCCAGCACCGGACGCGCGGCATAAGCCGGCGCGCGGCGCAGGAACTGCGGCAGGTGCCGGCCGAACCAGCGTACCGAGGGTGTGTCGGAAGGATGCTCTTCGATATAGGCGCGGCCGAGGCGCTCGAAGCGCGCCTCGCCGACAAAGCGGCGCAAGGCCTCGTAGTCATTGCCCAGCGCTTCCAGCAGGCGCAGGCGGTAAGCGTCGGCGTAGACGCGCAGGCGCGTCGCCGCATCGCCGCGTTCGTTGCCGCTCACGGCGGCCTCGATCACCGGCGCCGCCCCGAGCACGTAGCGCTGGAACTGCTGCTGCAGCTGCGCCAGCGCGGGGCTGCCGGGCGCGGCGCTCATGCGGCCGCGGCCAGACTGCCGGCGGCGATGGCGCGCGCCCGGTCCAGCTCCGCCACCAGCTCCGCCAGCGGCGGGATGCGGTCATCGCGCTCGATCATCGTCGCCACCGTGCCGAAGCGGCGCAGCGCTTCGGCATACAGCGCCCACACCGGCTCAGGCACCGGGTGATCGTGGGTGTCGATCAGCAGTTCCCCGCTGCGGCTGTGGCCGGCAAGGTGGATCTGCTGCACGCGCCGCGCCGGCACGCCATGCACATAGGCCAGCGGATCGAAACCGTGGTTGTGGCTGTTGACGTAGATGTTGTTGAGGTCGAGCAGGATCAGGCAGTCGGCTTCCTCCGCCACCGCGCGCAGGAACTCCCATTCCGGCAGCACCGAATGGCGGAAATCGACGTAGCTCGACACGTTCTCCAGCAGGATGCGGCGGCCGAGGAAATCCTGCACTTCGCGCACCCGGGCGGCGACGTGGTGCACCGCTTCCTCGGTGTGCGGCAGCGGCATCAGGTCGTGCAGGTTGCGGCCGGCAACGCCGGTCCAGCACAGATGGTCGGAAATCCAGGCCGGCTGGATGCGCTCGGCCAGGGCCTTGAGCCCGATCAGGTGGGCGCGGTCCAGCGGCGCGGTGCTGCCGATCGACAGCGACACGCCGTGCAGCACCACCGGATAGCGCTCGCGGATGCGCTCGAGCCAGCGCAGCGGCTTGCCGCCGCCGACCAGGTAGTTCTCGCTGATCGCCTCGAACCAGTCGACGCGGGGCGATTCCTGCACGATCGCCTCGTAATGATCGGTGCGCAGGCCCAGGCCGAAACCCAGCTGTGGCAGCGCGGCACGATCGGGAGCATTCATCAAATTCGGACCCTGCAAAAAGCAAAAGGACCGGCCGCCCTCGCGGGCGGCCGGTCCGCAGCGCAATTACTTCGGCGCGTCCATCTTGCCGCCGGCCTTGGCGCAGTCTTCCTTGGTGGCCATGGTGAAGCCTTCGCCCTTGCAGGAGTTCTGGCCCTTGCACGAGTTCTTGGCGCCCTTGCAGGCGCTCTGACCCTTGCAGGCATTGCCGCCGACGCACTTGCCGGTGCTGGCCGCGGTGTCGCCGGCGTAGGCCATCGGCGCTGCGAGGAACATGGCCGCAGCCGCGGTGGCGAGGGCCAGACCGCTCACTTTGCCGCTCATCTTGGTCGCTACTTTCATGACAATCTCCGAGGCCACTGGGGCCTTAAATAGTGTTATGCCGCTGATTGGTGGTGCCGCATTGCCCGGCTCGCAGGAGCCTTGCATTGCACACCGCCAACCTCCTGCAAGCCCGGAGACCGCACCAGCTTCACGCGTTCGGCTTTTATGTCCACCCGTCCACTGGCCGTCATCACCCCGGGTATGCCGCGATCAATACTCTACTCCCGGCTTTACGGATGCGGGTCAGCTTTGTGACGAGTTGCTGCAAGTCGCGGCATCCGATGCTATATTTCTACCAAGCGCCTGCGGAATCAACGACTTTGCTCAAGCCAGCCCTGCTTTTCAGCTGCACCCTGGCACTGGGGTTCACGGCCCAGGCCGATGAACTGGTGATGCCCGCCACCGCCCCGCAGGCCAGCGCGCCGGCGAGCCTGCCGGTGAAAGGGCAGAGCATGAAGCAGGTGCTGAAGCACTACGGCGAGCCGCAGCAGAAGCACGCGCCGGTCGGCGGCGACACGCCGAAGCATCCGCCGATCACGCGCTGGGACTACCCCGGCTTCTCGGTGTTCTTCGAGCACTCCCACGTGGTGGACGCGGTGGTGCCGGGGCGCGCGCCGCAGATCTATCACGCCGAGCAGCTGCAGCCCGCCACGCACCAGTAGGCCGCGCGGCTGCGTCATCCCGCCGCAAACTCGCGGCGGCACACTTTCTCCTTGACCCGCACCGGGAAGTCGATTCCATGCCGTCCGTGTTCCTGCCGCCCGAGTGGGCGCCACAGTCCGCCGTGATGCTCACCTGGCCGCGCCGCGACGGCGACTTCGCGCGTCATTTCGAGGCGGTGGAGAAGAACTTCCTGGCCATCGCCGTGGCCATCGCGCGGCACGAGAACCTGCACGTCAACGTCGCCCACGATGCACCGGGCCTGGCGGCGCGCCTGGTGGCGGCCGGCGTGCCCAACGAGCGCCTGCGCGTCTACGCCATGCCCAACGACGATGTGTGGGCGCGCGACCACGGCCCGATCACGGTGCTGCGCGACGGCAAGCTGCTGCACCTGGACTTCACGTTCAACGGCTGGGGCGGCAAGTTTCCGGCCGCGCGCGACAATGCGCTGACCGGGCGCCTGATCACCGCCGGCGCCTGGCAGGCGCCGGTGGAGGCGGTGGACTTCGTGCTGGAAGGCGGCGCCATCGAGGTCGACGGCCAGGGCACGCTGCTCACCACCGAACGCTGTCTGCTGGCGCCGACGCGCAATCCCAGCCTGGACAAGGCCGCCATCGAGCAGCTGCTGAAGGACCGGCTCGGTGTGAGCCGCATCCTGTGGCTCAAGCATGGCGACCTGCTCGGCGACGACACCGACGGCCATATCGACACCATTGCCCGCTTCTGCGATGCCGAAACCATCGCCTATCAGGGCTGCGAGGATCGCGACGATCCGCACTATGCCGACCTGGCGGCGATGGCGGCGGAACTGGCGGCCTTGCGCACCGCGGCGGGCAAACCCTACAAGCTGGTGCCGCTGCCGCTGCCGGCGGCGCTGCACGATCCCGACGACGGCCGCCGCCTGCCCGCCGGCTACGCCAATTTTCTGATCATCAACGGCGCCGTGCTGGTGCCGGTCTATGGCGACAAGGTCAACGACGCGGTCGCGCTGGAACGCCTGCGCCCCTGCTTCCCCGGACGCGAGGTGGTGCCTATTGAATGCGCCGCACTCATCCACCAGTATGGAAGCCTGCATTGCGTGACCATGCAGATTCCCGCCGCAGCCTGAGGAACGCCATGGACCTGCTGAACGAAACTCTGGCCAGCCCGCGCCGGGCGGCCCTGCTCGGCGCCGCCACCGGCGCGGCCAAGGGCATCGTGGTCGGCGCCGTGGCCGGCAAGTTGCTGCTGTTCGTCGCGCTCGGCGCGGCCGGCGGCGCCGCCACCGGAGCCGCGTTGTCCTGGCTGGCGCGCCAGCGCCTGCCGGACCAGACGCAGGAAGCCGGCGCTTGAGCCGCGTGCTGCGCGCCGGCCTGGTGCAGCAGAGCTGCAGCGGGGACCGCGACCACAACCTGAGCAACTCCGCCGCCGCCATCCGCGAGGCGGCGGCCCAGGGTGCCAGGCTGGTGCTGCTGCAGGAACTGCACACCGGCCTGTATTTCTGCCAGCACGAATCCACCAGCCTGTTCGACCTGGCCGAGCCGATTCCCGGCCCGTCCACCGAATACCTGGGCAGGCTGGCGAAAGAGCTGGGCATCGTCATCGTCGGCTCGCTGTTCGAGAAGCGCGCGCCGGGCCTGTACCACAACACCGCGGTGGTGCTGGAACGCGACGGCACGCTCGCCGGCAAGTACCGCAAGATGCACATCCCGGATGATCCGGGCTACTACGAGAAGTTCTACTTCACCCCAGGCGACCTCGGCTTCACGCCGATCCAGACCAGCGTCGGCAAGCTCGGCCTGCTGGTGTGCTGGGACCAGTGGTATCCGGAAGCCGCGCGGCTGATGGCGCTGGCCGGCGCCGAACTGCTGCTCTACCCCACCGCCATCGGCTGGAACCCGGCCGACGACAAGGACGAGCAGGCGCGCCAGCGCGACGCCTGGATCACCATCCAGCGCGCCCACGCGGTGGCCAACGGCCTGCCGGTGCTGGTGGCCAACCGCAGCGGCTTCGAGCCCGATCCCAGCGGCCAGACGCAGGGCTCGCAGTTCTGGGGCAGCAGCTTCGCCGCCGGCCCGCAAGGCGAGTTCCTGGCCCAGGCCGGCAGCGAAGGGCCGCAGCTGCTGGTGGTCGATGTGGATCTGCAGCGCAGTGAGAACGTGCGTCGCTGGTGGCCGTTCCTGCGCGACCGCCGCATCGACGCCTACGACGACCTGACCCGGCGCTTCCGCGACTAGGGCCGGGCCTGCCGCGAAACCCGCTGCTGCTGGGCCAGCAGCGCGCCGCCCCAGCCCCAGGACAGCAGCATCAGCAGCGATCCGAAGCGCTTGGACAGCAGCGCCAGCCGGTGGTCGTAGGGCAGCCAGTGCAGCGGCAGCAGGATGTTGTGCCAGTCATGGCGCAGGTCGCGCATCGCCACGATGTCGTCGGACCATTCGCCGGTCAGGGACAGCGCCATGGCGCGCGCATCGGCGATATACGGCGCCACGTCGATGAAGTTCTGCCCGCACCACCACAGGCACATCGCCGCCGAGAACGGCTGGCGCTGCCAGCGCAGGAAATAGACCGCCAGCAGCAGCGGCAGCAGGCACTGGAACAGGCTGCCGCCGAGGAACATCAGCCATGCGCCGAAGGGGCGGAACAGCACGTGGCCGAATTCGTGGAACGGCAGGTCGGCGCGATGCAGGAACGAATCGCCGATGCTGGTGCCGTTCACCGGCTGCAGCATGAACCACAGTCCCCAGACCACGCTGCCGGCAAGCGTCAGGGCGCTGCCGTAGAACGCCAGCGGGTCATAACGTCCGGGCGGCGGCCACAACAGGGCGCGCAGGCGCTCGCGGGGGGACAGATCCTGTTCCGTGCGCGCGGCATTGACGGCGTCATCGCCCTGCGCCACCACCCGGGTGGCAGCGGCGAAGCGCGCCTGCTGCGCGCGGTATTTGTCATAGATCACGCCGCAATGCGGGCACTCGCCGGCGGCGCCGGCCTCGGCCGGCTGCCGCACATGGCCGCATTTCGGACAGGGCTCGGTGGCAGCGCCCATCCCTCAATCCACCCCGGCCGCGGCTAGCGCTCGCCCGCCGCCTCGGCCTGCTCCACCGCCGGTGTCCGCCAGCCGCTGCGCAGGCCCCACCAGTAGAAGAACAGCGCCGCAAGCGCCACGCTCAGCTGGTCCCAGCCATAGGGGATGTAGTCGTGCCCCTCGAATTCCTTGCTGCCGGCCCAGGACAGTGCCGCCACTGTCAGCAGATAGGCGATCAGCCACCAGGCGCCGCGCAGGTGATGGCTGAAGTTGCGCCAGGCCAGCTGATGCTGCGAATGCAGATAGACCGGCAGCGGCAGCACCAGCAGCAGCATGATCTCGCCGGTATGCGGCCAGCGCGCCCAGAACAGCATCAGTGTCGACAGCACGAAGGCCAGCGGCGCGAACACCGCCAGCCCGGGGATGCGCAGCGGCCGTTTCAGCGCCGGCGCGGTGCGGCGCAGCACCATCACACTGACCGGGCCCACCAGGTAGGTGATGATGGTGGCCACCGAGATCACTTCGGCGAGCTTGCCCCAGCCGCGGAAGAAGAACAGGAAGATGAACGACACCACCAGGTTCAGCCACATCGCCGGCCGCGGGATGCCGAAGCGCGGGTGCACGCGGCCGAGCGTGGCCGGCAAGGTGCCGCTGCGCTCCATGGCGTAGATCATGCGCGCGGTGGTGGCGGTGTAGGTGCTGCCGGTGCCGCTGGGGCTGACGAAGGCGTCAGCGTAGAGCGCCAGCGCCAGCCAGTTGAGATTCAGCGCCAGCGCCAGCTGGGCGAAAGGCGAGCTGTATTCCAGCCCGGCCCAGCCCTGCTGCAACTGGTCCGGTGAAACCGCGCCGAGGAAGGCGACCTGCAGCAGCAGGTAGACCACGGTGCTCAGGGCCAGCGAGCCGAAAATGCCGAACGGCACGTCGCGGCCCGGGTTGCGCGCTTCGCCGGCCAGGTTCACCGGGCTCTGGAAGCCGTTGTAGCTGAACACGATGCCGCTGGTGGCCACCGCGGTGAGGATCGCCGCGACGTTGCCGACGTGGGCGCCGCCGTGAATGCCGATGTGGAAGTTCTCGCGGTGGAAGCCGCTGGCGATGAGGGTGATGGCGGTGCCGGCCGGGACCACCAGCTTGATGAAGGTGATGACGCTGTTGGTCTCGGCGAAGATCCTGACGCTCCAGAAATTGATCAGGAAGTACACCACCACCAGCACCCCGGCGATGCTCAGGCCGGCGGGCGTCAGCTCGCCGTGTCCGTTGGCGGCATGCTGGTACAGCGCATGGGCCCAGTCCCACGGCCAGGAGCTCATGTACTGCACCGAGGCCTCGGCCTCGACCGGGATCACCGAGACGATGGCGATCCAGGCCGCCCAGCCGGCGACGAAGCCGACCAGCGAGCCGTGCGAGTAGTGGCCGTAGCGCACCGAACCGCCGGATTCCGGGAACATGGCGCCGAGCTCGGCGTAGGCGACGGCCACGAACAGGATCACCACGGCACCGATGATCCAGGCGTAGATCGCCCCCGGACCGGCCAGCTGGGCGGCACGCCAGGCGCCGAACAGCCAGCCCGAGCCGATGATCGAGCCCAGGCCGGTGAACATCAGGGCGATGGCGCCGACGTCGCGACGAAGCGCGCTCTCATTGGACATGCAGGATTCCCCGGAAATGGATGAGACGACCGCGATCGGAACGCAAAAACGGCGCCGGAAGCCGGTGGCGCAATCTCCGGCGGGCGGAATTTTTCCTTCCGATTCAATCGGCCAATGAATATTCCGACTCTAACCGCTTGACCGCCGGCGCGCCATCCACATAATTCGCTGCCTAGGCAGTAATTGCTGGGGCAGAATATGTCGAAGCAGTATTACCACCCCGAGAGCTACACCACCACCAATAGCGTCGGCTATCTGGTGAAGCGGGCCCACGGCATCAACCTGGATGCGCTCGAACCCAAGCTGGCGGAGCACGGCCTCACCTTCACCCAGTACGCGGTGCTGATGTCGGTGCGCGACCGCATCGCCCTCAATGCCAAGGAGATCTGCGTCAACCTGCGCCACGACAGCGGCGCGCTGACCCGGGTGCTGGACCAGCTCGAAGCCCGTGGCCTGCTGCAGCGCCAGCGCAGCGCGGAGGACCGGCGCGCCATCCAGCTGCACCTGACCGAAGCCGGCGAAGCCGCGCTGCGCACCGTGGTGCCGCTGGTGGTGGAGCGCCTCAACCTGGCGCTGAAGGATTTCACCGGCGCCGAGGTGGACGAGCTGCTGCGGCTGCTCAACAAGCTGATCCTCGGCTGGCAGAACCAGCTTGAGGCGGATCGCGCCGGCCGCTGAAGGCCGGCGGGGATTCTGCAATCAAATGAAAATGATTATCATTACTATCCATCACCAGGCATCACACCCGGCAGGAAACCCCCGATGATGACCGTCCCGAAAACCCTGGCGCTGAGCTTCGCCGCGGCCGTGCTGCTCGGCGGCTGCGTGCTGCCGCCCAAGGACGCGCCGCGCGAAGCGGCGATCAGCGACAGCGCGCTGGGCCTGAGCACCGCCGGCACCGCGACCTTCGGCGACGGCTGGTGGCACGCCTACCAGGACCCGCAGCTGGACCGCCTGGTCGCGGCGACGCTGGCCAACAACCCGACGCTGGCCCAGGCGATGGCGCGGGTGCGCGAGGCGCAGGCGCTGGCGGACTACGCCCACGCCGGCCTGCTGCCCTCGGTCTCCTACGACTTCAAGGACACGCGGCAGCGCTTCAGCAAGAACGACATCATTCCGCCGCCGTTCAATGGCGGCAGCTACTGGGAAGGCCAGCAGGGCATCAACCTGTCCTGGGACATCGACTTCTGGGGCAAGCAGTCGGCGCTGATCCGCCAGGCGCGCTCGCAGACCGTCGCCGCCGAACTCGACATCGCCAGCGCCCGCCTGGCGCTGGCCGGCGCGGTGGCGCAGTCCTATGTCGAGCTGTACCGGCAATTCGCGCTGGCCGACGTGGCGCGCCGCACCGAGGAGCAGCGCCTGCACATCCTCGACATCACGCAAAACCGGGTCAAGGCCGGGCTCGACACCAATGTCGAGCTGCGCGAGGCCGAGGGCGCGGTGCCGCAGGCGCATGTCGACCTGACCCAGGCGCAGGCGCAGATCTCGCTGGCGATCCACCAGCTGGCCGCGCTGTCGGGACGCGGCGCCGACGCCTACGCCGAGATCAAGCGGCCGCAGCTCAAGCTCGACGCGCCGCTGCCGCTGCCGCAGGCCCTGCCCGCCGACCTGCTCGGCCGCCGGCCGGACGTGCTGGCGGCGCGCCAGCGGGTCGAGGCCGCCAGCGCCGGACGCGCCGCGGCCAAGGCGGCGTTCTATCCGGACGTCAGCCTCACCGCGTTCGCCGGCACCAGCTCCATCGGCTTGCAGTCGCTGTTCGAGGCCGCTTCCGGCACCTATGGCGTGGGCCCGGCGCTGCACCTGCCGCTGTTCGACGCCGGCCGCCTCAAGGCCGACTACCGCGGCGCCAACGCCGAGATCGACGACGCCGTGGCCAGCTACAACAGCACCGTGCTGCAGGCGGTGCGCCAGGTGTCGGATCAGCTGAGCACCATCGACGCGCTCAACTACGAGCTGGGCGAGCAGCAGAAGGCGCTGGACTCGGCCGAGGAGGCCTACCGGCTGGCCGGCGAGCGCTACAAGGCCGGCCTGTCGAGCTACCTGTCGGTGCTCAACGCCGAGACCCAGGTGCTGGGCGCCCGCCGCCAGCGCGTCGACCTGCTGTCGGCGCACACCATCGCCCGCGTCACGCTGCTGCTGGCGCTGGGCGGCAGCTTCGATCCGCAAGCGCCGCTGCCGCAGCAGACCGCTTCCACCAACTGATCACCTCTTCCGGTTCCGAGACCTGCCATGAGCAATCCCAACCCCACCGCCGCCGCTCCCGCCAACGGCAACGGCTCGCGCCGCCGCGGCCTGCTGATCCTGTCGCTGGTGGTACTCGTCTGCGCCGTCGGCTACGGCGCCTACTGGGGCCTGTATGCGCGCTACTACCAGAGCACCGACGACGCCTATGTCAGCGGCGACGTGGTGCAGATCACCGCCGAGGTTCCGGGCACGGTCATCGCGCTGCACGTGGACGACACGCAGAGCGTGCAGCGCGACCAGTCCCTGCTGGAGCTCGATCCGGCCGACGCGCAGGTGGCCGCCGGCAACGCCGAGGCCAATCTGGCGCGCGCAGTGCGCCAGGTGCGCACGCTGTTCGCCCAGGGCGAGCAGCTGCGGGCGCAGATCGCCGACCGCCAGATCGCGCTGAAGCGCGCGCAGGACGACTACCAGCGCCGCGCCGGGCTGGTCAGCGACGGCGCGGTGTCGTCCGAGGAGCTGTCGCACAGCAAGGACACCATCACCCAGATGCAGGCCAGCCTGACCGAGGCGCGCGAGCAGCTCAACGCCACCACCGCGCAGATCGACGGCACCACCATCGCCACCCATCCGCAGGTGCTGGCCGCCGCCGCCGCGGTGCGCGACGCCGCCCTGGCGCTGCACCGCACGCAGATCACCGCGCCGGTGGCCGGCGTGGTGGCGCGGCGCTCGGTGCAGGTCGGCCAGCGCGTCGCCGCCGGCACGCCGCTGATGGCGGTGGTGCCGCTGGAGGACGTGTGGATCGACGCCAACTTCAAGGAAGTGCAGCTGCAGGACATGCGCGTCGGCCAGCCGGTCGAGCTGCATGCCGACGTTTACGGCGGCGGCACCGTCTATCACGGCAAGCTGGTCGGCCTGTCCGCCGGCAGCGGCAGCGCTTTCGCCCTGCTGCCGGCGCAGAACGCCTCCGGCAACTGGATCAAGATCGTGCAGCGCGTACCGGTGCGCATCGCGCTCGACGCCGCCGAGCTGAAGCAGCATCCGCTGCGCGTCGGCCTGTCGATGACGGCGAAGGTGGACATCCGCGACACCTCCGGCCCGCTGGTGGCGAGCCAGGTGCGCACCCTGCCGATCCCGGCGCAGGCCAGCCTGGGCAATAATCCGGCGGTCGAGGCGCGCATCGCGCAGATCGTCGCCGACAACGCCGGCGGCACCGGCGGCGCCGGCGGCAACGTGGCCAGCAGCGGCCGGGGCGCCAAGGCCGCGCCTGCGGCCACCACCCTGGCGGGTGCGGGCCAGCCGTGAGCGCGGCCGCT
>CAYVKA010000050.1:0-32753 GCA_964451925.1 uncultured Nevskia sp.
GCCGGCGGCGCCGCGGCGGGTGGCGGCGGCACGGCCGGCGGCGTCAGCTGCGGCACTTCCGCCCCGGGCGGCGGCACCTCGGGCACCGCGCCGCCGGCGGCTGCCGACGCCAGCACGATGTGCGGCGCGATCAGGAACAGGCGCTCGGTCTGGTCGCGCTTGACGGTGTCGCTGCGGAACAGGTGACCGAGCAGCGGGATGTCACCCAGCAGCGGCACCTTGGTCACGGTATGGTCGTCCTCGTGCCGGTTCAGGCCGCCGAGCAGCAGGCCCTGGCCGACATCGATGACCGCCTGGGTGTTGACCGCGTTGCGGCTGACCAGTGGCACGGCCTGGTTGATGGTCTGCCCGGTGGTGGAGCTGACGCTCTGGCTGGTGACCTGCACGTTGCCGTCCTCGATCGTCACCAGCAGGCGGATGCGCTGACGGCCGTTGTCGAGGATCATGTGCGGCGTCACCCGCAGCACGGTGCCGGCGACGATGCCGTACAGGTCCTCGTCGAAGGCGCCGGCCACCGGCACGTAGACCGACTGCGTGCTTTCGATCACCGCCTCGACGTCGTTCAGCGTCACCACCTGCGGCCGCTGCACCACGCTGGTCACGCCATCCTGCTCCAGCGCGTTGACGCGGCTCATGAACTTGGCGGTATTGCCGATCACGGCGCCGATCTGCAGGCCGGCCAGGTTGCCGGCACTGTCCAGCGGATACAGGCCGCCGCCGAACAGCACCGAGGTGTTGCCGTTGATGTAGCCCCAGTTGACGCCGTACTGCTGCGCCTTGGTTTTGTCGATGTCGATGATGGTGGCGTCGAGCTGGATGATCTGGCTCTCCACGTCGAGCTGCTGCACCAGCTGGTCGTACATGGCCATGCGCTCGGGCATGTCGCGAATGATCAGCGCGTTGCGGTACGAGTCGGCGACGATGCGGGGCGCGTCGCCGCCATCGAGCAGCGCACCGTAGCCGGATTGCGGTGTTGGCGGCGGCAGCGGCGCCGCCGACGAGGTGTAGTCGCCGCCGCCGAGGGCCATCGCGTCGCGCTGCGCCGAAGCCGCGGCGAGGCGGTCGCCCAGGGCCGCCAGGCCACGGCCGCGCAAGCCGCCGGCCGAGGCCGTGGCGCGGCCCGTCGCTTCCGCCGGGCCTTCGGCCTGCCCCAGCAGCTGCTTGAGGATGGTGGCCACGCCCGGCACCACGGTCTGCTGGTCGCCGACTCGGAAGCTGGTGTCCGCCGCCCAGGCGTACTTGAGCGGGATGAAGTGCAGCACGGTGCGCGTATCGCGCTGCGCGACCGGCGTGCGCGGCTCGGCATGGGCCAGGGCGGTGCCGAGCTGCGTCATCTGCTCGAGGAAGCGCGGCGTGCCGCTCAGCGCCACCAGGCCGCTGTCGCCACGCACTTGCAGGGTGTCGCTGCCATCGGCCAGGCCGATGGCGGAGCGGCGCAGGGTCTCGACACGCGACGGATCGACCTGCACGTAGCGGCTGCCCAGCTCGCGGCTCTTGTAGACGTAGACCACGCTGCCGTCGTAGTAGGCCACCAGGCCGTTGGAATCGGCGATGCTCTTGAACACATCGGCGGCGCTGCCCTCGCGCGGGCCGTTGAGCGTGCCGGGGGAGCCCTGCACCAGCGGACTCATCACCACCGCCATGCCGATGTCGTCGAAGAAGCGTTGCAGGAAGCTTTTCAAGGTCTCGTCCTGCAACTCGTAGGACACCGGCTCGTCGCGGAACGGGATGTGCGCCGCGCGCGCCGGCGGCGGCGCCTGCAGGGCCAGCCCCGCCAGCACGGCGGCGGCGATCGGCCGCAGGCGCGCGGCATGGCGCTGGGGGCGTGCTGGGGGCATGGGTTCCGCTCTCCGTGATGGGGTTCTAGCCATGGACCTGTCCGAGCGGCACCACCTGCACTTCGCCGGAAAGCTCCTGGAACGACAGGATCGGCAACTCGAAAAACTCGACTTCGGTGAGCTTGCGCAGGTGGCGCCGCACATCCATCGAGCACAGCATCACCATGCGCGCGAACACGGCGCCGGCGGCGTCGCGCGCCTGGCGGATCTCCTCGGTCACACGCTGCAGCAGCTGCGGGTCCACCGCCAGCTGGCTGGACTGGCCGGAGACGCGCACCGACTGGCGCAGGGCGTCCTCCAGCTCGGGGTGCGCGATCAGCGCGCGGATCACACGGTCGGGCGCTGAGTAGCGCTGCGTGATGTGGCGGCGCAGCGCCACGCGCACGCTCTCGGTCAGCAGCACGATGTCGCGCTCGCGGCCGCCGGCCTCGGTGATGGCCTCGAACACGTCGCGCAGGTTGCGGATCGGGATGCCTTCCTCGAGCAGCCGGCGCAGCACTTCGGAGACGCGCTGCGGCGCCGCCACGCGCAGCATCTCCTTGACCAGGTCCGGGTAGTCGCGTGACCAGCGGTTGATCAGGTTGGAGGTTTCCTGGATGCCGACGAACTGCGCCAGCTGCCGGCGCAGCGCCGCGGCCAGCTGCGGCTCGAACGTGCCGCTCAGCTCGGCCTCGCCGGGTGCTTCCGCCGGTTGCTGGCGCGGCGCGGCGGACAGGGCCGGCGGCAACGCCGGCTGCGGCAGGCGCAGTTCGCCGGCGGCGATGTCGATGCCGAACGCCACCACGCGGTAGGCGCCGGCGGCCAGCAACGGCTCCGCGCGCAGCACCGGGTACGGGATCGGCGCGCCGAACTCCTCGCGGATGCGCTCCACCGCGCGGTTGGCGGCGGCAGTGAGGCGCTCGTTGCCCAGCGCCGCCAGCGTGGCCGGCGCGGCCTCGACGGTCACCGCCGGCAGCGGCTTGAGCTCGGCCTCGCCCTCGCCCGCCGGAGCCGGCAGCGGCGGCCGCGGCGGCACGCCGACGCGGCGCAGCAGCGCCGCGATCACGCTGAAGCGGTGGCGCCCGCGCCACACCCAGGCGCCGATCAGGCTCAGGCCCAGCGCGGCGAACACCGGCCACGGGAATCCCGGCACCAGCGCCAGGAACAGCGCCAGCAGGCCGCCGATGAGGATCACGCGCGGATGTCCGGTGATCTCGCGGCCGATGGCCGCGCCCAGGTGCTGGTCGCCGTCCTCGCTGGCGGTGCGGGTCACAATCAGGCCGGCGGCGATGGACGACAGCAGCGCCGGAATCTGCCCGACCAGGCCGTCGCCGATGGTCAGGATGCTGTAGGTGCGCACCGCCTCGCTCAGCGGCAGGCCCAGCTGCAGCACGCCGACGGCCAGGCCGCCGAGGATGTTGATGATGATGATGACGATGCCGGCGATGGAGTCGCCCTTGACGAACTTCATGGCGCCGTCGAGCGCTCCGTGCAACTGGCTTTCCACTTCCAGCCGGCGGCGGCGGCGGCGCGCCTCATCCTTGTCGATCAGGCCGGAGCGCAGGTCCGAATCGATCGACAGCTGCTTGCCCGGCATCGCGTCCAGGGTGAAGCGTGCCGCCACTTCGGCGACGCGCTCGGCGCCCTTGGCGATGACGATGAACTGCACCACGGTGATGATCAGGAACACGACGATGCCGACCACCAGGTTGCCGCCGGCCACCAGCTGGCCGAACGTCTCGATGATGCGCCCGGCGTCGGCGTCGAGCAGAATCAGGCGGGTGATGGCGATGGACAGGGACAGGCGGAACAGCGTGGTCAGCAGCAACACGCTGGGAAAGCTGGAAAAGGCGGTCGGGCCGGGGATGTAGATCGCCAGCAGCAGCAGGCTGACGCCGAACAGGATGTTGCAGGCCACCAGCGCATCCACCAGCAGCAGCGGCAGCGGCAGGATCATCAATGCGACGATCGCCACCACGCCCAAAGCCAGAAGAATGTCGCTGTAGCTGCGCGAACCACCCGGTACGCGAAAGCCGCCAAAGACGGTTGCGTAGCCCTTCAAGCCATCCTCCTTGACTGCCAATCCCTGGATCCGTCCTCGGGTCAACCTCAGGCCGCTGAGCCTGCCGCGGGCCGCACCACATCTCCGTACCATGATGTACGGTCCGGGCCCGCATTGCGCAGCGACCGTAACACCACCATTTGCGGCTGCGCACCTAGTAGAAACCCTAGGTGTGCGCGCACGCCTTTGAAGTCACAATCAATTACGCCGGGTGACGCTTTTGCTACAGAACCGGCGTGCGTCGCGCAGCGGGCTCGCCCGGCGGCGGCGCGGAACTCGCGGACGATTCCGCTGCCGCATCATGCAGCTGGGAGAATTCGGCGACGCGGCTAATGCCGCCGGATGTGACGCCGATCACAAGGTAGCGCGCGCCGGCCTTGACCAGCGCCAGGCGCTCGCGCGGCCCCAGCGCGAGCACCTGCACCAGCTGCAAGGGGCCTTCGCGCTTGACCACGCTGCCTTTCCAGCGGGTCAGCAGGAAGGTGGCGGCGCCGGCGGCGGCGGTGATCAGCAGCAGCGGCAGCAGCAGCGAACCGAACGTGGATGCGGCGCCGGCCGGATCGGCGGCCGAAGCGGCACGAGGCAGTACTGCAAAGGCGCAGGCAAGGACGCGGGATCGGATGTTCATGGTTTCGTCATTTGCGGCGCTTACGGTAGTTATGCAAGGACTTGCGCGGCCGGATCGGATCCGGCCGCGGTGCAGCGGGACCGGCGCGAATGCCGGCTCATGTTGGTAACACAGAACACGGACGACTGTGAAGCCCAAACGCCACAGCGCATTGCAGCTCAGAAGCAGTGTCGGCCCGGCCCGCCTGCGCAGCGCCGGCGATGCGGCCGCAGACGAGCCGCCGCTGGCGCAGTTCTGCGCCGCCGTATCGGTGCCCTGCGCGGTGTTCGACGCCGACAGCCAGAGCCTGCTGTTCGCCAATGCCGCATTTCTCGCCGAATTCGGCGCCGCCGACTCGCGCCCCACGTTCGAGCGCGCATTCGAGCCGGTGCAGTCCGCGCCGGGGCGCGAGCCCGCCCCCGGCTGCGCCGAGGTGTTCTGCCCCTCCAGCGGCCGCTGGTACTCGTTCAGCTGGTCGCCGCTGCAACTGGCGGGGCGCGCGCTGGCGCTGCTCAGCGTGCAGAACCTGACCGAGCGCATGGAAGCGCTGCGCCAGCACCGCGCGCAGCAGGAGCAGCTGTTGTTCACGTCGCGCGTGATGTCGGTGGGCGAGATGGCGACCACGCTGGCGCACGAGATCAACCAGCCGCTGGCGACCATCATCAACTGCCTGACCGCGGCGCAACGCCTGATGGAGCAGCGCGGCGCCGGCCCGGAACGCCTGCGCCAGGCGCTGGACCTGGCCTGCGACCAGGCTGGCCAGGCGGCGGCGGTGGTGGCGCGCATCCGCGAGTTCGTGCGCACGCGCGAGCCGCGCCGCGAAACGCTGCGCCTGCCGCAGCTGATCGCGCATGTGCTGCAGCTGCAGCAGCTGGAAGCGCAGAAGCACCGTGTGCGCATCAGCGCCGCGCCGGCGGATCACTGCCCGGCGGTTCTGGCCGACCGCGTCATGGTCGAGCAGGTGCTGTGCAACCTGGTGAAGAACGCTATCGAGGCGATGCGCCTGACCCATCCGGGCGAACGCGAACTGGGCATCGGCGCGGCGCTGAATGTCGATGGCCGCGTCGAAGTGCGCGTCGCAGACCGCGGCCCGGGGCTGAGCGGCGCCGAGGAAACGCAGCTGTTCACGCCGTTCTTCACCACCAAGCCCAACGGCCTGGGCATCGGCCTGGCGATCTGCCGCTCGATCATCGAATTCCACGACGGCCACCTGTGGTTCGAGCGCAACCCCGGCGGCGGCTCGGTGTTTGCCTTCACCCTGCCGCCGGCGCCATGAGCGCCGACGCGCTGCGCGTCTACCTGGTGGACGACAACGTGCCGTTCCGCCGCTCCACCGCGATGCTGCTGGAAACTTCCGGCATCGAGGTGCGCGACTTCGACAACGGCCCGGCGCTGCTGCAGGAGCTGCAGCGCGCGCCGGCGCCGGCGCGGGCCTGCACCGTCAGCGACGTGCGCATGCCGGACATGAGCGGCCTGGAATTGCTGGAGCAGCTCAAGCAGCGCCAGCTGCCGTTGCCGCTGATCTTCATCACCGCCCACGCCGACATCGCGCTGGCGGTGGAAGCGATGCGCCGCGGCGCCGCCAACTTCATCGAAAAGCCGTTCGAGGCGGAGGCGCTGATCCAGGCGGTGCGCCTGGCAGTGTCGGAAGAGCATGCGCCGCCCGCGGCGCGCCCGGCCGCGCCGCGGCACAACGACAAGCTGGCGGCGCTGACGCCGCGCGAGCGGCAGGTGATGCAGCTGGTGGTCGAAGGCAAGCTCAACAAGACCATCGCCGATGTGCTCGGCATCAGCACCAAGACGGTGGAACTGCACCGCGCCAACCTGATGGCCAAGCTCGCGGTGCGCAACGTGCCGGACCTGGTCAAGGTCTATCTCGGCTACCAATAGCAGCCCATGAACCGTCCCGCTTCCCCACCCGAAGTCGTGCCGCTGCGCGCGCGCCTGCCGCAGCTGGCGCCGGAGCTGGCCGCGGCGCAGTCGCGCCTGTTCCGCAGCGGCGAGACGCTGGACGGCGGCGGCGATGCGGGTCTGCTGTGGCGCTTCGCCGCCGCGCCGGCGCTGCTGCCGCCGGCGGTGCTGCTGCGCTGCGGATCGGCGGAACTGCTGCTCGGCGTGATCAACGATGGCCTCAGCCAGCCGCTGGGCGAGCGCGAGTGGTGGGACTACTCCGGCGCTTCGCGCCTGCTGGCCTGGACCCTGGCGCACGGCGCGCTGCTCGAAGGCCTCGGGCGCCTGCTCGGCGCGGTGCCGCTGCCGCAGCAGTGGCATGAGGAGCAGCTGCCGCCGGCGCCGGCCGCGGCGGCGCTGAAGCTGGCTTTCACCGCGCTGGCCGCGGACGGCCGCCGCTGCAGCGGCAGCTTGCGGCTGCCGCCGGCGCTGTGCGAAGCGCTGGCCGCCCATCCGGGCTGGCGCGCCGCTGCGCCGCTGCGCTGGGCGCGGCTGCCGGCGACGCTGCGCATCGAGCTCCCCGGCTTCGCCTTCGCCGCCGCCGAGATCCTGGCCGCCGGTGTCGGCGACATCCTCAGCCTGGGTGGCCGCGCCGCCTGCTGGCGGCGGCTGACGCTGGCGCTGGACGGCGCGGGCGGCGCGCCGCGGCGCTGGAATGCCGGGTATGACGGCCGCGCGCAGCTGAGCATCGCCCCCCCGCATTCACTCAAGGAGTCGCCTGTGAACGACGCCCCACCCCGGCCCGCGACGGCGGACGCCGGCAACGCGCTGGACAGCGTGCCGCTGCTGCTGGACTTCGAACTGGGCCGCCTCAGCCTGACGCTGGCCGAGCTGGCGGCGCTGCAGCCCGGCTATGTGTTCCAGCTCGGCGGCCGCCTGGAGGACGCGCGCGTGACGGTGCGCGCCAACGGCGTGTGCATCGGCCAGGGCGAGCTGGTGGCGGTGGGCGACACGATCGGTGTGCAGCTGCTGGCGTTCGAGCCGCATGGACTTCGGTAGCCTCAGCCCCGCGCTGATCATCGTCACGGTGGTCGGCCTGGCGCTGGCGCCGTTCGTGGCGGTGATGGTGACCTCGTTCACCAAGATCGTGGTGGTGCTGAGCCTGCTGCGCAACGCATTGGGGCTGCAGCAGGTGCCGCCCAACGTGGTGATCAACGGCCTGGCCATCATCCTGTCGATCTACGTCATGTATCCGGTGATCCTCGACAGCTACGGCGCCATCGACCAGCGCGCCGGCAGCGCGCCGATGCAGAAGTTCGACGTCAAGCGCCTGCTCGACTACGCCGACAGCGGCAAGGAGCCGCTGCGCCAGTTCCTGATCCGCCACGCCAGCGACAACGAGCGCGCCTTCTTCCTGCACACCGCCAAGCGCCTGATGTCGAAGAACCAGGCCGAGATCGGCCAGGACGACTTCATCGTGGTGATCCCGGCCTTCACCGTGACCGAGCTGACGGTGGCGTTCCAGATCGGCTTCCTGATCTTCCTGCCGTTCCTGGTGATCGACCTGATCGTGTCCAATATCCTGCTGGCGCTGGGCATGATGATGCTGTCGCCGACCACGGTGTCGCTGCCGTTCAAGCTGATGCTGTTCGTGTTCCTCGACGGCTGGGCCAAGCTGGTGCACGGCCTGGTCCTGACCTACGCCTGAGGCGCGCCATGACCGACAACATCGTGCAATTGCTGCGCGAGGCGCTGTGGCTGGTGCTGCTGCTGTCCGGGCCGCCGATCGCGGCGGCCTCGGTGGTCGGGCTGGTGGTGGCATTCCTGCAGGCAGCGACGCAGCTGCAGGAGCAGACGCTGACCTACACGCTGAAATTCGTCACCGTGGCGCTGACGCTGTTCCTCACCGCCTCGATGATTGGCGGCAGCCTGTACCACTTTGCCGACCACCTGTTCACCGACTTCCCGCTGATGGCGCACAAGTGAACCCGCTGGACGATGTCGGCAACACGCTGCTGGGCTTTGCGCTGAGCGTGCCGCGTATCGCCGCCGCCTTCATGGTGCTGCCGCTGCTCAACGGCCAGAACATGCCCGGGCTGGTGCGCAACAGCTTCTTCGTCAGCCTGGCGGCGATCGTCTACCCGGTGGCCGCGGGCGCGGCGCCGATGCAGGGCATGGGCCTGGCGGCGTGGCCGCTGATCGTGATCAAGGAACTGTTCATCGGCCTGATGTTCGGCTTCCTGTTCAGTTCGATGTTCTGGGCGGTGAGCGCCGCCGGCAACCTGATCGACACCAAGGTCGGCACCAATTTCGCCGCGGTGGCCGACCCGATCCAGGGCCACCAGACCTCGCTCACCGGGCAGCTGTTGACGCAGCTCGCCGCGTGGCTGTTCATGGCCGGCGGCGCCTTCAGCCTGTTCGTCGAACTGCTGATGAACAGCTACAGCCTGTGGCCGGTGGCGCAGATGCTGCCGCGGCTGGCCCCGCTGGGGCAGAACCTGGTGATCGACGAGTTCGCCTCGATCATGAGCACCGCGCTGATGCTGGCGGCGCCGGCTCTGATCGTGATGTCGCTGATCGACCTGTCGCTGGGCCTGATCAACCGTTATGCGCAGCAGCTCAACGTGTTTTCAATGACCATGCCGATCAAGGCCTGGGCCGCCACCTGGATCGTGCTGCTGTCTCTGGGCACTTTCATCGCGGTGATCACCCAGCGCCTGCTCGACAACCGCGGCCTGCTGCAGGAGCTGCGGCGGGCGCTGTAGCTCAGTGCGCCGTGGCGGCGGCGTAGTCGAAATCGACGTGGAACCTGCCGCTGCGCTGCAGCGTGAAGCGCACCCGGCTCCATGCCGGCTGGCCGGCGTCGATCATCAGCCGGCGCATGCGGATCAGCGCACCAGCGATGTCGCCGTTGACGCCGAACCCGGGATCGAACCAGCTCTCCTGGCCGCGCTGGTTGCGATAGTCGTAGTCGGCCTTGGCGTGATCGTCCTGCACGGCGGCGCTGACCCAGGCCTCGCTCCAGTCCGGCGGCAGCCCGTCCACCAGGCGGTCGGCGATCTGCTGGTAGAGCTGGTCGATTCCGGGGAACATGGCGTCAGCGGCCTCCCGGCCGGTTGAGGAAGGTTTCGTACTGCGGCCGCCCGCCGCCGATGGTATAGCGCACCTCGAACGAGTCGGGCCGCAGCGACGTCCCATCATAATGCGGCTTGATCTGCACCGAAACCTCCTTGCCCTGCGACAAGGCCTCGGACCAGCTGTTCTCCATCGCCTTCCAGGCGCCGCGGTTGAGGTTGGAGTCCATCGGCACCAGGTTGAGCCGCTCGCCCGGCCCCTTGAATATGGTGGCGATGAGGTGGCCGCCGTCGTCGCTGGCCAGGCGGTCGGCACCGCCGGCGTGCGACTGCTGGTAACCGTTGCGCTCGCCGCTCTTCAGCACCAGCTTGCCATCGGCCTCGGTGACGCGCCCCTGGCCGTCGGTCAGGTAGCGGTAGCCGGTGCCGCGGTCGACGTATTCGGCATTGCTGGCCAGCGGCTTGTTCAGCTCTTTGTTCCAGCTGCCCTTGCCGCCCGGCTCGAACTCGATCACCTTGCGTTCGGCGCCGGCGGCATCGGCGGCGGCGCGGCCGCCATCCAGCACCTCGGCACCGCGCACGACGCGCAGCGGCTCGGTGGCGCGCGTCGCCTCCACCGCATGCGCCGCTTCGGCGGCCTTGCCGGCGTCGGCCAGCGGCAGCAGCAGCGAGCCGACTTCGAGCACGCCACGTGTGCCGGCCTCGACATAATCGCCGCGCTGCCAGGCGTCGGTCACCGGCTTGACCAGGGCGCCGGGGATGGCGCGGACCTGATCCCACTGCTGCTGCGCCAGCTGCTGCGGAGTGGTCTTGCCTTCCGCCAGGCGCGCCGCGGTTGCGGCATCGCCCAGAGCGCTAGATGCCATGCCGGCCGGGCTGATCTCGGCCGCCATGCTGCCGGCGCCGACCAGCAGGTCCTTGCCGAAGCCCAGCACCCCACGCAGCACGCTGGCGCCCTGGCTCAGCACCGGCGTGTCGCTGCGGATGCCGTTGATGGCGCCGCTGGCCCACTGGTCGGCCTGGGTGACGGCGTCGCGGCCGCTGAGCTGGTCCAGCGCACGCTGCGCGCCGGACAGCCGGTCGGACAGCGCCGGCGCCGGGCCTGGCCCTTCGAGCTGGTGGATCATGCCGGGGTCGGTCTTGAGCAGGGCGCTCTGCAGCGCATCCTTCTGCTCGGGATGTTCGCGCAGGAACTGCCGCGCGGCCTCGACGTCGCCGCCGCGGGCCAGCTGCTGCACCTGTTCAGCCAGCGCCGCCGCGTCGCCGCCGGCGACGGTCGCCGTGCGTGCCGCTACGGCCTCGATGCGCAATGCGTCCATGCCGCGCTCCTGCTTGCAGATGATCCTGCGGTTAGGGTCGCAGGAAGCGGCGGCGCACAACAGCTGGGTCTGTTCCTAGGTCGGCGACCGGGCCGCCGTCCTGCGGCGCGGCGCACCCCGGGATAACCCTGGCCCGCTCAGCCGCGCTCCAGGCGGATGGTCTCGGCCCAGCGCAGCAACTCGGCCACCGCCTCGAAGAAGTCCGAGGAAATGTATTCCTCCAGATTGATCTTCTCGTGCAGGCCGCGCGCCAGTTCGACATTGCGCATCACCGGCACGCCGGCGCGCTCCGCCGCGTCGCGCATCAGCAGCGCTTCGTGGTCCTCGCCCTTGGCGGTGACCAGCGGCAGCTCGGTGGTGCCCGGCTCGTACAGGATGGCCACCGCGATATGCTCGGGATTGACCACCAGGGCGCTGGCCTTGCGCACCGCCTCGAGCATGTTCTGCTGCGCCCATTCCTGATGCAGCTGGCGGCGGCGGCCCTTGATCATCGGGTCGCCCTCGCTGTCCTTCATTTCCTGGCGCATGTCGCGGCGGCTCATGCGCAGGTTCTTGATGAAGGCGTGGCGCTGGTAGACGGTATCCAGCGCCGCCAGGAAGAAGAACACACAGAGGGTCCAGATGCCGATCCACAGCATCACGTGCCAGTGCGAGGCGCCCAGGTCCTGCGGGCCGCCACGCGGCAGACGCAGCACTTCCGGCAGCATGCGCCGCAATACCAGCACGAAGATCCCCACCAGCGCCGAGGTCTTGAACAGGGCCTTCAGCACTTCGATCATGTTCTCCTGCGAGAACATGCGCTTGATGCCTTCGGCCGGGTTCAGGCGATCCATCTTCGGCGCCACCCGCTTGGGCACGAACATGCCGCCGACCTGCAGAAACTCGACCAGCGTGCCGAGCAGCGCCGCCGCGCACATCGGCGGCAGCGACACCAGCAACAGCACGCGCCAGGCCGCCGCCCACAGCTGCGCCATGCCGTAGGCATGGCTGCTGCGGCCGGCTTCCTGCAAGGCCAGCTCGAACAGGGCGGACAGTTCGCGCGTGGCGAACGGCGTCACCAGCCAGGCCAGCAGCAGCCAGCACAGCACCAGCACGGTGCTGCTCAGCTCCTTGCTCTTGTGCACCTCGCCGTCGCGCCGCGCGTCGCGCAGCCGCTTGGGCGTGGGCTTTTCGGTCTGGTCGCCGCCCTTTTCCTTGGCCATGGGCGCAGTGTACGCAGGCGGCGGGCGGCGCAACGCCTCGGGTTTTCCCCGGGTTCACCGGCTGCGGCCGGGGCGATACCATGGGCGCACCCATTTCACCGCTCTTGTTGTCCGCCATGAAGGTCGCCGCCGATTCCACTCCGATTTCCGCGCTGGGCATCTGGCTGCCCGGCGTGGAGCCGGCGCCGCTGCCGGAATCGATCGAAGCGCGCGCCGTGGCACCGGAAATCGCGGCCACCGCGCGCGGCGGCGACAC
Organism: uncultured Nevskia sp.; assembly: GCA_964451925.1. Classification (GTDB taxonomy): domain Bacteria; phylum Pseudomonadota; class Gammaproteobacteria; order Nevskiales; family Nevskiaceae; genus Nevskia. Next base: position 12,228 of record CAYVKA010000050.1, read on the forward strand.
CGCCGAGGGCCTGCTCGGCCTCGATGTCTGGAATGGCGCGCCGGCCACGCTGCACAGCAGCGCGCCGGCGCCTGCGCTGGCCGACGCCAGCGGCCTGGACAGCGCGGTGGAGCACATTTTCAACGCGCTGCGATAGTCAAGTGGACGCGACCCTGTCCGGCGAACTCGGCGCACCCTGGCGCGAAGCGGCGGCGCGGCTGATCCAGTCGCTGCGCCGTGCCACCGGCGAGGAGTTGCGCCTGGCATTGCTCAAGCGGCTCAACCGGCGCTTCGGCGACCACGGCTATCCGGGCTTCATCAAGCTGCTGCTGATCGTGGCCGAGTCGGAAGACACCGCCGCGCACGAACAGCTGGCCGAGACCATCGCACTGGGCCTGCGCCGCGGCGACGCGCCCAGCGGGGTGCTCACCTCCTGGGGCGCAACGCGCTTCTGGGACACGCCGCAGCCGCTGCATGCCGGGATGCTGCCCGGCAACCTGCTGGGCAGCGCGCCGCGCCGCCTGCTCGATCCACTTGAGTACCTGACGGTATGGTTCTGCCAGCGCACGCACCGCCCCTACCTGTCCGCGCCGGGGTATCAGGACAGCGTCGCCCGCCTGGTGGACCTGTTCAACGCCAGCCCGCTGGCGCGCCAGGTCTACCCGTTGAAGATCGAGGCTGATCTGGCCGGCGTCGAAGGCGCCTTCACGCGGCAGACCCGGCAGCGCCTGGCGACGCTGGCTGCGGCGTGGAAGCAGGGCCAGACGGCGCGCGCCATCGCCGCCGCCGCGGCGGATTCGGGCGAGCCGGCGCCGCACTGGCAGCTGCGCGAGCTGTAGGGCCACGCCGGGAGGCCCGGCGCGCCTCAGGCGGCCTGGCGCTGCTGCGCCTGCCACCATTCGCGCCGCAGCTCGAAGCACAAGGCCTCGGCCCCGATGTGCTGGCGGCGCTCCATGGCCTGAAAGCCGAGGCGGCGCAGCACCGTCGGCACCGGCCGGTTGTGCGGATCGCACAGCGCCAGCAGCCGCGGCAGCCGCAGCGTCTCGAAGGCGTGGCGGCTCAGCGCGCGACCGCCTTCCAGCGGATACAGCCGGCCCCAGGCCGCGGGCAGCAGCCGGCCGCCCAGCTCGACCTCGCCGCCCTCCATCGGCACCAGTGAATAGATGCCGATGAAGGCGCCGTCCTCGTTGTCGACGCGCCAGATGCCCAGGCCGGGTTGGCGCGCGGCCAGGTGGTTGGACCACACCACCAGCGCGGCGGCCTGCACATGGCTGATGACGGGCGCGTCCAGCAGGTGCGCATTGACGCGCTGGTCACGGTGCAGCCGCAGCAGCTGCGGCGCGTCCCCCAGCACCAGCCCGCGCAGGCGCAGCCGGCGCGTGCGCAACAGCTCCTGCCCCGGGAACTGCAACTCGGGTGGCAGCGCCCGCATCGCCACGCCCCGGGGCAGCCGCTCAGCGCGCCGCGCTGCTCAGCGGCAGCAGGCGGCCGGGGCTGTCGCCGCCGTCCTGGTTCTGCTCGGCGCCGAGGCCGAACAGGAAGCCCAGGTTGAAGGCGAAGCCGAGAGCCGGGTTCTGCTGCGCCAGGTCGCCCATCTGCAGGTCCTGCTCGGTCATCGGCCGCAGCAGCACGCCGCCTTCGAGCACGTTCCAGCCGTTGCCGGCGCTGTTCAGGTACAGCTCGGTGCCGTCCGGATTCATCATCCGCTCCAGCGCGCCGGCGCCGTCGTACTGGCGCACCGTCATCTTGCCGGCGTCGGCCGCGTTCTGGTCCATGTTGCTCACCACGATGGACTGGTCGCCGCGGGTGATGACCAGATTCTTGGTCAGGTACTGGTCGTTGAGATCGAACTTGGTGGTCTGCAGCGTGATCTTGGTGCCGTCCGGCAGGTTCAGCGTGACATTGCCCTTGAACTGGAACTGGTTGTTATTGCCGTCCATGCCCATGTGCGGGTCGCCCCAGATCACCGTGGTGTGGCCGGTGTTGTGGTCGACCAGGTCGAGTTCGGAATTGGCCTGGTTGATGTGCACGGTGAAGCCGTCGCCGAGATTGATGTCGGCGGTGCCCTGGCCGGTGACCTGGTAGGAGAACTGGCCGCCGCTGTTGCTCAGCGCGTTGGCGTAACTCCAGCCGCTGCCCTGGGTCTGCGCCAGCTTGGCCAGCAGCGCCTGCGCCTGCTGCAGGCTGGGTCCGCCCGAGGCGACAGCAAAGGACAGCATGCCGAGGATCTGGCTGCGGTCGGAAGCGCTCAGCGTCGACAGGTTGACGCTGTCCAGCGCGCTGCGCAGCAGCGGCGTGTACTGGCTGCTGTCGGCCATGTCGAGCAGGTTGTTGGCGGTGTCGCGGAACAGCGCGTCCTCAAACTTCTGCACCAGCGCATTGACGCTGTAGCTGGCCAGGCCGGCGAACAGGGGGCTGCCCTGATAACGCGCCAGCGTCGAGGCGGAGAAGGCGCCCTGCGGGAAGGCGCTCACGCCGCGGGCGGAAAAGCCGCCGATGCCGCCGAGCAGATCGGCGCTGGTGCCGGCATCGAGTTCTCCGCCGCGGGCCAGTGCGCTGCCCAGCGACTGGAACACGCCGCTCTCGCGCGCCGACAGCTGCGCCGTGGCGCCGGCGGCGCTGAACACCGCGGCCAGCGACGAGCCGTTGGCCGAGGCGGTGGTGAGCGCCAGCGAGGCGATGCTCAGATGAGCGGAGAAGCTTCCCAGTTGCGTATCCATTGTCGTATCCCTCGAACCAATGCGGAGGCCCGGCTGGTGCAATTCCCGCAGGACCGGCGCGCGGGCTTCGGTTCCGCGCCGGTCGGCATTCATGACTGGCGGCCATTGGACGCCGCGCCGCGCCCGCGCCGCCATCCGGGGCTTCCCTAGCTGGGGCGCGGCGCCGCGGGCCGGGTAAACCCTAGCTAGGGCACGCACCAGCTTCCGCGGCGGCGGAATCCATCGATACTGGCCCGGCATTGAACGGCAACCGCAGGGACGCGGCAGCATTCACCGCAAACCGTCTCGAGGGGTTCGTCAAGGCAGAGGTCACCTCCCGGCGTGCCAACCAGTCCTGCACGAAGTGGGGTGCCGGTAAAACCAACCGAGCTAACCATAGATAGGTGAATTGACATGTCGAACGGAATCAACTTCAGCAGCATCATGCAGATCGCCGAAATCGCCCTCGCGGCCGAGACCGGCGGCGCCTCCCTGGCCATCGGCGAAGCCGCCACCCAGGCCTTCCAGCAGGTCGCCACCCAGGCTCTGGGCAGCGCGCTGCAGAGCTCCGGCGTCGGCGGCAGCGGCATGAGCTCGATCCTCGACGCGTTCGGTGCCGGCTTCGACGCGGCCACCGGCAACGTCGGCGGTGAATCGCAGGAGATCTCGCAGCTGGCCAGCGACGTGAGCAATTCCGCCTACCAGAATGGCGGCCTGGCCAGCAGCCAGAGCAGCCTGGCCCAGGCGATGGAGCAGTTCATCTCCTCCATGGGCTCGCAGCAGGGCAGCGGCTCGCAGGGCGGCAACGGCGACAGCTGGCTGGTGGCGCTGGCGCGCGCGCTGGGCTCCGTGCTCGGCCAGAAGGCGCAGGAAATCCAGACCCTCAGCAACCAGATCCCGGGCGAGAGCGGCGACGCCAACAAGTTCAACCAGGACCTGACGCTGCTGCAGGGCAAGAGCCAGGAATACGGCATTCTGGCCAACGCCGTCAGCGAAGTGCTGAAGTCCCTGGGCCAGGGCCTGCAGGGTATTGCCAGCAACCACTAAGGCGGACCATAGTAAAAAGGCGGTGCCGCGCTGCGGCACCGCCTTTTTCTTTTTTTGCGGAGACAGCGATGGACCGCTGCGATACCCGCGCCCCCGCAACGCCGCCGCGCCTGGCGCCGGCGGCGCTGCTGCTGGGCCTGCTGCTGAGCCTGCCGGCGCACGCCGAGTACGACTACATGATCCCGGCGCAGTCCTACCTGGGCATGGCGCGCGCCGCCACCCTGCACAATATCGGCCAGACCCAGCTGAAGGAAAGCGCCGGGCGCGCCTTCTCCAGTACGCCGACTGCGGCTACGGCGCCGGCGCGGGTCAACCCGGCGGCGCTGTCGTTCACGCCTTCGCCGCAGGTGCGGGCCGAGGTGCGCGCCAGCCTGATCGACGGCCTCAGCGGCGGCAAGCCGGAGCTCAGATCGAAGCTGGAGCAGGCGCTCGGCGGCGACGCGGTGCTGAAGCAGTTCGACCGCCTGCTGCAGAACTACGGCTATTCCAGCACCAATATCGCCGACGTGATGACCGCCTATTCGATCATCGCCTGGGAAGTGGTCAACGGCGCCGACGCCTCGCACAACGTGGAAGGCATCCGCTCGGTCAACGCGCAGCTGCGCGGCGCGCTGCTGTCCAACGCCCGGCTGTCGCAGCTGGCGGACGAGCAGAAGCAGCGCATCGCCGAGGTGATGGCCTACCAGACGGTACTGGCAGCCGCGCTCAGCCAGCGCATGATCAGGGACAACAACCAGAGCGGGCTGCAGCAGCTGCGCACCCAGGTGCGGCAGGCGGCGCTGCAGTGGGGCGACGATCCGCAGCGCCTGCGCCTGACCGCGCGCGGCTTCGTGCGGACTTCCTGAAACATCGGCTGCCGCTAGCCGACAGATCCTAGGGTGATTACTAGGTTTGCACATCGCCGCCGGGCGGCGATACTCGTCCGCGGCGGCTGCAGGGACCGCGCTGCCTTCCTAATCGACGGAGCGACAGCATGGATGCTCGGGCTTTGCGCGCAGCGGCTGCGGCCGCGTTGCTGTCCCTGATTCTCGGCGCCTGTGGCGGCGGCGGTGGAGGCGGGGGTGGCGGCAGTTCCGGCAGCAGCTCCGGCGCGGGGTCCAGTTCGGGCAGTTCCGGTACCGGCTCCAGCTCCAGCTCCAGCAGTTCAGGGGGCAGCAGCTCCAGCGGCGGCAGTTCTTCCGGCGGCGGATCGAGCGGCAGTTCCGGCAGCAGCAGCGGCAGCGCGCTCAACCAGGGCTTGCCGGGCGAACTGTATTTCGACGATCCGGTGGACTTCGTGCAGCTCGATCTGCCCAGCGGCGTGGTCACCGCGATCCGCCCCAAGGGCAGCGGCAGTAATGCCTCGTACGACGCCACGCCGTCGGCCGATGCCACGCAATTCGCGCTGGTGCAGTTCAACCCGCTGAGCGGCTCCACCAGCACCAGCGAGGTCGACGCCATCGGCGACGACGGCCGCACCGTGGTGCGCATCGAGAAGGATCAGTCGCTGGACAATCCGGCCAAGCTGTCGCCGGACAAGTCACACATCATCGTCAGCTGGAACGACGTCAGCCAGGGCGAGTCCTGCTGCATCGCCACGGTGTTCGACACCAAGGGCAACGCGGTGCAGCGCTACTCCGGCTACAGCAACTGGGACTGGCTGCCCAACGGCGGCCTGCTGATGGTCAAGGGCGATTCGATCTACAGCGTGGGGCCGACGCTCGGCACGCCGCAGCTGCTCAAGCAGTTCGCCGGCGACACGCCGGACTATCTGGCGGTGAGTCCGGACGGCAGCCGTGTCGCCTTCGACCTGGGCAATGCCTCGCTCAGCAAAAACCATATCTATGTGATGAACATCGACGGCTCTGGCGTGCAGCAGCTGACCACCTCGGCGCTGAACGAGGACGGCGCCAGCTGGTCGCCGGACGGCAAGTACCTGGCGCTGCGCTATGCCATCGCCTACAGCGCCATCTCCGGCGGCATTGCCGGCGTGGCCTGCCCCACCGTGTACATCGTGCCGTCCAGCGCCTCCCAGGTGCAGATCGACGCCAGCAACCCGGCGCCGGCCTTCGCCGCGCAGCAGCTGAGCGGCGGCACGCCGGCCAAGGTCTGCGCCTTCACCGTGCCCAGTTGGCGTGCCGCGCCGCCGGCGCTGCCCAGTGCCGGCGGCACCGCGCCGCAAGGCAGCGGCGCCAACGCCGGGCTGAGCGGCAAGATGGTGTTCCAGAGCGGCGGCAGCGTCGAGTCGCTGTCGCTGAGCAACGGTGGCGTGAGCACGGTACCGGTCAACGGCAGCGCCTCCTATCCTTTCGTCTCGCCGGACGGCTCGCTGCTGGCGCTGGTGCAGAGCGCCTCCGGCGCCGCCAACACGGTGGTCACGCTGCAGAAGCTGGACGGCACCGTGCAGGGCGGCTTCAGCTCCGCACAGGGCTTCCTCGGCGCGCCGAAGCTGGCGCCCGGCAACCAGTCGCTGGCGATCTACTACCTGGGCAGCTCCAGCAGCAACGCCGGCAAGCCCATCGTCGGCACCTACGGCGTCAGCGGCAGCGCCGGCCCTGGCTTCCTCAGCGCTTCCGAGTATTCCTGGCTGCCCGACGGGCGCCTGGCGCTGGCGGGCCTCAACCTGCTGGCGCAGAGCACCGACGCCACGCTGGCCAAGCTGCAGGCGCTGGCCACGCTGTCCGATCAGATCACCGGGCTGGCGGCCAGCCCGGACGGCTCGACGCTGGCCTTTGCCCTGGCCGGCCACGTCTGGACCATCCACGACGACGGCAGCGCGCTGAAGCAGCTCACCGTATCCGGCGCCGAGGAGGCGCAACCGGCGTGGTCGCCGGACGGCAAGTACGTCGCGGTGCAGTACGCCGGCACCTGCCCGACCCTGGTGGTGGTGCCGGCCGACGGGCAGCGCGTGTTTATCGGCAACGCCGCGGTGAGCAGCACTGCGCTCACCGTCAGCGGCAACGGCAAGGCGGGGGTCTGCGCCAACTCGGACGTCAGCTGGCGCTGAGCGCCCCGTACCTGCTCATCCTGCATGGCGAGACATCCGGCCCTGGCGCGAGGCCGGATTCTTCGCTGCATCCAGCGTGACAGGCGGCAACAGCTGCGCCAGCAGACAACATGGCCCCGGTGCGGCAATGCCGGGGTTTCTCACTCCGGATTGTTGCGCAGGAAGGTCATCAGGTTGTCGTTCCACTGCGTCGGCCAGTGCGTGTGCTCGTACTGGCCGAAGGTGCTCGCATCCGGCATGCCCGGGGCACAGGCGGCGTTGCAGGCGCTGGCGGCCTGGGTCAGTGCATCGAGGATCACGCCCTGCACCAGCGCCGGCGCCAGCACGCCGTTGCGCAGCTGGCCGAGGAAGGTCTGCCCCAGCTGGCAGGCGCCGCCGACGTCGCACTCGCGCACCATCAGGTAGTACGGACGGGTATTGTTGGTGGCGAAGGCGGCCTGCGGACAGGGGTCGGCGGCATCATCGAACGGGCTGATGGTGGAGTACGGCGCGGTGGCGGCGATGCCCGGCGAGTTCAAGCCGTACAGCGTGGCCATGTCGGCGCCTTCGGACCAGCCGGAAATATAGACGCGGCTGGTGTCGACGATGTTGCGCTGCTCCACCACGCCGATGAAATGATCGATGGCGGCGACATCGACATTCAGCGCCGGGCTGCTGCGGTCGAGATTGCGGTACCAGTGGTCCCAGCCGATGCCGGTGTTCAGCGGCGCCGGCAGGAACTGCTGGATATCGCGCCCGGTGGGCAGCAGCAGGATAAAGCCGGGCTTGCTGGTGTCGCCGCTGACGTTGGCGGTCTTGGTCAGCGCGATCAGGCCGGTGGCAATGATCGAGTCCTGCGCGATCAGCGTCGGGTGCAGCCACACCATCATCGGCAGCGGCGTCTGCGCCGTGGCGTTGGACGGCGCGATCAGGCAGGCGCTGCGCGGCGTGCCGTTGGCATCGGTCCAGCTCAGTGTCTCGCCATTGGAGGTGTTGCAGATATTGAGCGCGGCGTTGAGCAGGTCGTTGAGGGTGCCATCGGGCGAAGACGCCACCACCGCACGCGGCGGATCGCCATAGGCGGTGCAGTTGCTGACGCTGCCACTGCTGCTGCCACTGTTGGCGCCGCTGCTGCCGCTAGCGGAATCCGTGGCGCTGCTGGAGGAAGAACTGCCGCAACCGCCGAACAGCAAGGGCGCGGCGAGCAGGATCGCCAGTGCAGCGCGGCGGACCGGGAAAGCCATGTAGGTCGTGAGCATAGGAGCATCCGTTCTGGTGTGATCCGAAAACCGATGCGCGGGGATCGGGCGGGCGGAACGGGTGCTAATGTCACTGCTCATCCCGCTTCGAATCCGGCGCTTTGCCTGTCCTTGTGTTGTGTCCGGTGCTACATCCGCCGGGCGGCTTCATTCCCTGCCGCAAAACATTTTATTCATAACAAGAATAACCGTGGCCCGCGGCATTCTTTACAAAGTGCAAACAAATACAGAACCCGACTATGCCAATACGGCGCGGGGTGCCCGGCCACTTCACTCCAACTCGCCTGCGAATCTACGCCAAACCACGAAGTGGAAATGTGTCTTCTCTGATTTTAGTTGCAAGGTATTGATATGACGCTTGAATCACGCCGCGTGGGGTAATTTGACCGATAAGCGGCCGCGACCGCGCAGGAGTATGCTGGAGCACTCTGTAACCGGTTATAACAGCCGGCTATCGAGCGTTTCCTACCGGCTGGACGGAAGCTATTGAAAGATGAAGCAGCGATCAGCAACAGTGTTCGCCAATAGCCCGTTGAACATCCAACCAATCAGGAAACGCTAGGGAGCGGACAATGGACGTTGTCACCACCATCGAGAACATCAGCGGGCGCTTCAATGTCCATGTCGAGCGCCATGTCTTCAACGAGGCGTTCGAGACGGTGATTCTGGTCAACGGCGCGTTGGCCACCACCACCTCGTTCCGGCAGACGGTCAAGTATCTGAAGGGCCGTTTCAATGTGCTGCTCTACGATCTGCCTTATGCCGGCCAGTCGCGGCAGCACAACGGCGATGGCGAGGAGCACCTGACCAAGGACGACGAGGTCGACATCCTCAGCGAGTTGATCCAGCGCTTCCGGCCCAGCCATCTCATTTCCATTTCCTGGGGCGGCGTGGCCGCGCTGCTGGCGCTGGCGCGTTCGCCGCACACGGTGAAGAAGGCGGTGATCGGCTCGTTCTCGCCGATACTCAACGGGCCGATGCTCGACTACATCGACCGCGCGCAGGATTTCCTGCAGCGGCGCGACCAGACCGCCGCGGCCAACCTGCTCAACAGCACCGTGGGCCAGTACCTGCCGCGCCTGCTCAAGCTCTACAACCACCGCTACCTGGCCAGCCTGCCGGTGGAGGATTGCGCCCGCGTGGCCTTCCACATCCGCCAGATTCTGCAGCTCAACGCGGCGAATTATGTGGAAGGCCTGTCGGCCATTCGCATCCCGGTGCTGTTCGTCAACGGCGAACTGGACCAGTACACCACGGCCAGCGATGTGCGTACGCTGTCGCAGCACATCCGCGACAGCGAGTTCATCACCGTGGCCGGCACCGGCCATTTCCTCGACCTGGAAAGCGGCCGCGCCTGGAACGAGATCAGCCGGCTGGTCAACGGCTTTCTTGCCGGCAGCGAGGCACGCGCCAGCCGCGCCGTGTTCCGCGAGGCGGACAGCGCAGTGCCCGAAGAAGTCTCGCTGTCGCTGGGCTGAACCGGATACAAAACCGCCGGCGAGCCCTCTGGCCGACCGGCGGTGGGCCGCACCGGATTGGCGCACACCGGGCGCGATGCCTGAATAACTCAGTTTTTATAATGGGTTACCGATAAAATCCGGGGCTGTGGCAAGCGCCGTTTGTTTATAAATTTTATCTAATCTCTACATAAGAACAATTCATTTCACCTATCAGTGACCGTTCTCTAGGATGCGGGCTCGTCCAACAGCAACGAGCGATCCAACGATGTCCCTGATCAATACCAGCATCAAGCCCTTCAAGGCCACCGCCTACCACAACGGCAAGTTCGTCGAAGTCAGCGACGCCACCCTGAAAGGCAAGTGGTCGGTGGTGGTGTTCTACCCGGCCGACTTCACCTTCGTCTGCCCGACGGAACTGGAAGACCTGGCCGACAACTACGCTGAGTTCAAGAAGCTCGGCGTGGAAATCTACGGCGTGTCGACCGACACGCATTTCGCCCACAAGGCCTGGCACGACACCTCGGACGCGATCAAGAAGGTGCAGTACCCGCTGGTCGGCGACCCCACCGCCACGCTGTCGCGCAACTTCGAGGTGCTGATCGAGGAAGAGGGTCTGGCGCTGCGCGGCACCTTTGTCATCAATCCGGAAGGCCAGATCAAGCTGTACGAGATCCATGACAACGGCATCGGCCGCGACGCCAAGGAACTGCTGCGCAAGGTCAAGGCCGCGCAGTATGTCGCCTCCCACCCGGGTGAAGTGTGCCCGGCAAAGTGGCAGGAAGGCGAAAAGACGCTGAAGCCCTCGCTGGAACTGGTCGGCAAGATCTGACCGCGCGCCGCGGGCCGGCCACGCGCCGGCCCGCGGTTGCCCCCGAAACAATTCGCAAGTGATCCGGCGCCCGGCGCTGGAAGGGGCGCTGCCGTCCCCAATGCACAGGAGTCCTGAGACATGTTGGATGCCGAACTGAAAGCCCAGCTCGCGGGCTACCTGCAGCGCGTGACGCGCCCGATCGAGATCGAAGCCAGCGTTGACGACAGCCCGAAGTCGCAGGAGATGCTGGCCCTGCTGCAGGACCTGGTGATGCTGTCCAGCCAGATCCGCCTGGTCGAGCACCGCGGCGGCGACGCGCGCACGCCTTCCTTCACGCTCGGCAGCCCGGGCCAGGACATCAGCCTGCGCTTCGCCGGCATCCCCATGGGGCACGAGTTCACCTCGCTGGTGCTGGCATTGCTGCAGGTCGGCGGCCATCCGTCGAAACTCGGCCAGGAGGTGATCGAGCAGATCCGCAACCTCAGAGGCGAATACCGCTTCGAGACCTACTTCTCGCTGTCCTGCCAGAATTGCCCGGACGTGGTGCAGGCGCTGAACCTGATGGCGGTCCTCAACCCGAACATCCGCCACGTCGCCATCGATGGCGCGCTGTTCCAGGCCGAGGTCGAGCAGCGCCAGGTGATGTCGGTGCCGACCATCTTCCTCAACGGCGAATCCTTCGGCCAGGGCCGCATGGGCGTGGAGGAGATCCTGGCCAGGATCGACACCGGCGCCGCCGCGCGCGAAGCCGGGAAGATCCGGGCAAAAGATGCGTTCGACGTGCTGGTGGTCGGCGGCGGCCCGGCCGGCGCCGCGGCGGCGATCTACGCCGCGCGCAAGGGCATCCGCACCGGCGTCGCCGCGGAACGCTTCGGCGGCCAGGTGCTGGACACCATGGGCATTGAGAACTTCATCTCGGTGCCGGAAACCGAAGGACCGAAGATGGCCGCGGCGCTGGAGCAGCACGTGCGTCACTATGACGTGGACATCATGAACCTGCAGCGCGCCGAGAAGCTGATTCCGGGCGACGGACTGATCGAGGTGCAGCTCGCCGGCGGCGCGTCGCTCAAGGCCAGGACAGTGATCCTGGCCACCGGCGCGCGCTGGCGCCAGATGAATGTGCCGGGCGAAAACGAGTATCGCAACAAGGGCGTGGCCTACTGCCCGCACTGCGACGGCCCGCTATTCAAGGGCAAGCGCGTGGCTGTGATCGGCGGCGGCAATTCCGGTGTGGAAGCGGCGATCGACCTGGCCGGCATCGTCAGCCACGTGACGCTGCTGGAATTCGACGCCAGGCTGCGCGCCGACGCAGTGCTGCAGCGCAAGCTGCACAGCCTGCCGAATGTGCGCGTCATCACCTCGGCCCAAACCACCGAAGTGAGCGGTGACGGCCATAAGGTCAACGGCCTGCTCTACAAGAGCCGCGCCGACGGCGAGAGCCATCGTCTCGATCTCGAAGGTATTTTCGTGCAGATCGGCCTGTTGCCCAACAGCGAATGGCTCAAGGGCACGGTGGCGCTGTCGCCACGCGGCGAAATCGAAGTCGATGCCCGCGGCCAGACCTCGGTGCCCGGGGTGTTCGCTGCTGGTGACGTCACCACGGTGCCGTACAAGCAGATCGTCATCGCCATGGGCGAGGGCTCCAAGGCCGCGCTCAGCGCCTTCGACCATCTGATCCGCAGCCCGCTGCGGGAGGCGCAGCAGCAGGCGGCGTGACGACAGGCCGCCGGGCCAGCGTCAATCCGGCGGCGCGGCATAAGTTGGGAACCGCAGCGGCGGCCGGGCCGCCGCTGCGTAGCTGGGGGCGTGAAAGCCTCCAGACTACACCTGGATGGCCGCGCGGCCGCGCAATGCAGCCGCGGTGCATGTCCGCGGCCGGCACGGTATCCGCACGCCGTGGATAATTTCTACTATGCGCTGCCGCACCCGCCCCAAATCAACTCCGTTACTGCACTATGCCGCGTGATCAATCGGCAGGCAGACCTGCGCCGGAACTCCCGGTACCGCTCGGCGCGCGCAATTTTCCGTCTGTCGCATTGACCTGATTTTGTCATCAGCCTGGCGTTTTGCCGCGCACATTATTGGCGCCGCAGCGGAAAGGTCCGGCCTGGGCCTTGCATCCCGTTGGCAATGTCTGAGCGCGGATCTGCGGTCGCGGTGGGGTTTGTATGGTTATTGGCAATGTGAATGACATGCTGGACGCCGGTCTGCTGACGCCGGTGTTCCAGTCCGTGGTGTCGCTCACCGGCGGGGACATCTACGGTTACGAGGCCTTCGTGCGTGGCCCGGCGGACTCGGCGCTGCACGCTCCGCAGGAGCTGCTTGCGGCCGCCGCCGCCGATGGGCGCCTGGTCCAGTTCGAGCAGGGCTGTTGCCGGCTTCAGATCAGCGAGTTCCTGAAACAGGGGCTGCCCGGCAAGCTGTTCCTGAACATGAGTGCCGAATCCATCGTCAAGGCGCACCGCCATGGCGGCTTCACCGTGCTGCTCGACCAGGCCATCACACCCAGCCGCGTGGTCATTGAAATCACCGAGATGGCCCACGTCGCGGACCCGCGGCCGCTGGCGTCGGCGCTCGACGACTTGCGCCAGCTCGGGACCTGTTTCGCCCTGGACGATTTCGGCGAAGGCCATTCCAGCCTGCGCCTGTGGGTGGAGTTGCTGCCCGAGCTGGTGAAGATCGACAAGTTTTTCGCGGCCGGCATCCACGCCCATTCGGCCAAGCTGGAGGCTATGCGCCTGCTGCTGCGGCACGCGGCCGGCCAGGGCACGCAACTGGTGGCGGAAGGCGTGGAGGATGCAGCCGACCTCGCCGTGATCCGCGACCTGGGCATCGAACTGACGCAGGGCTACCTGCTGTCCATGCCGAGCCCGCGCCCGGCGCAGACGCTCGACGATCAGGCGCGGGCGCTGATCCGCAAGAACGGCGTCAGCGTCTACCCCGAAGCCTCGCGCGTGCCGATCCACCGCGCCACCGCCGGCAAGCTGCTGATCCAGGCGCCGGCGATCCCGCCGGACACCACCAACGACCAGGTGATGGAGCTGTTCCGCCGCGAAAGCGAGGCCCAGAATCTGGCGGTGGTGGCGGGAAGCCGCCCGCTCGGGCTGATCAACCGCCGCACCTTCATGGACCGCTACGCCATGCCGTTCCACCGCGAGCTGTACGGCCGGCAGCCCTGCACCCAGTTCATGAACGACCGCCCGCTGCTGGTCGACAAGTCCAGCTCGCTGGAGTCTCTGACCCGCGTGCTCACCGGCGAGGACCAGCGCTATCTCGCCGATGGCTTCATCGTCACCGACGCCGAACGCTTTCTTGGCGTGGGTACCGGCGAGGCGCTGGTGCGCGCCGTGACGGAGATCCGCATCGAGGCGGCGCGCTACGCCAACCCGCTGACCTTCCTGCCCGGCAACATCCCGATCAGCCAGCACATCGACCGCCTGCTCGGCAGCGGCAGCCGCTTCGGCGCCTGTTATTTCGACCTGAACCACTTCAAGCCGTATAACGACCAGTACGGCTACTGGCGCGGCGACGAGATGATCAAGCTGGCCGCCGGCGTCATCACCCAGGCCTGCGACCCGCAGCGCGACTTCGTCGGGCACGTCGGCGGCGACGATTTCGTGGTGCTGTTCCAGAGCGAGGACTGGCGGCTGCGCTGCGCCGATATCGTGCGCCACTTCAACACCCAGGCCGAGCGCCTGTTCAACGAATCCGACCGCCTGCGCGGCGGCATCGCCGGCGAGGACCGCCAGGGCAATCCGGCCTTCTTCCCGCTGACCACCATCGCCGTCGGCGCGGTGGCGGTTGCGCCCGGCGACTTCCGCACCCACGAGCAGGTGGCTTCCGCCGCCGCCGCCGCCAAGCGCATTGCCAAGCATCGCAACCTGGGGATCTGGCTGATCGACGCGGCAGCCAACCACGCGGAGCAGGCGTCTCTTGCCGCGTCATCCCCCGCGTCGGCCGCGGCGGTGCAGGCCTGAGCCGCTGAAACCTCTGGGAGCGCGGGAGTCCTTGCGCATTCACCGCGCTTTCCATGCGCCGTGCGGTATTTCCCTCAGGCAATTGCCGCTCTGCTCAAGCTGGCAGCAAGGTTTGTCCTTCAGCTGAACCGCTTGCAATAGTGTCTTGCCACGTTGGAAGAAGCGGGCGCGTTAGGCGCCAATGCTTTAGAAATGTCGAGCCTGTTTTCAGGCCGTTCACTCCAATCGTCACCCGAACTGGCACAGACGTAGTTCGGACACGATGCGCGCCTTTCGGCTTTGGAGCGGGAATCATCGAATCGCAATAATCGATTGATATTGCGAATATTTTCGGATTCAGGAAATGGTGGCCGAGGACGGAATCGAACCGCCGACACGGGGATTTTCAGTCCCCTGCTCTACCAACTGAGCTACTCGGCCGCAATACGGAGCGCGCAATTAGACGCGAGTGGGCGCACGCCGTCAAGACTTGGCGGGCGGCGGAACATAGTGCGTGGAGGTCAGTTCGCCGCCGAAAAAGAACTTCTCCATCTCCTCGGTGAGGAATTTGCGCGCCGGGGCATCGGCCAGCACCAGGCGATACTCGTTGATCAGCCGGGTCTGGTGGGCCAGCCAGTCCTGCCAGGCCTGCCTGGAGACGTGCTCGAAAACCCGCTGGCCGAGTGCGCCGGGAATGGGCGGCTTGGGCAGGCCTTCGGCTTCTTTGCCGAGCTTGATGCAATGGACGGTGCGGGTCATGTCGATCGGTCGAGGGTTCAAGGGGTGGAACTGCGCGGCCGGCGCGGGCGGCGGCTGGCGCTGCGGGCCGGGGTAGCCGGGTCCGTGGCGAATGGCAGGCTGGCCTGCGGATGGGCCGGCGGCGGCGCCTGCAATCCGCGCAGCAGCTTGCTCACCGGAGCCGGCAGGCCGGGCAGCTCTTCGGCGGCCATGTTAATCCAGCGCAGGCCGGCGTGCTCGCCCAGGGCATCGCCTGCTTCTTCAGCGCGCAGGCGCAGCGGACTCAACTCCAGCTCGAAATGGGTGAAGCCGTGGCTGATGGCCGGCAACGCGCCTTCCGACCGGGTCCGAAGCGCATGCTGGCGGCGTAGCCAATGGGCGGCGTCCTCGCCGCTGTCGAGCAGCGGCGGACACCACAGCCCGCCCCAGATGCCGGCCGGCGGCCGGCGCTCCAGCAACAGCTCGCCGGCGGCATTGCTCACCAGCAGCAGCTGCGCCTGGCGCAGCGGGCGCTCGCGCCGCGGCCGCGCCGCCGGGAAAGCGGCAACCTCGCCGCGCAGCAAGGCCTGGCAATCGGCGCTCACCGGGCAGCTTGCGCAGGCCGGCTTGCGCGCGGTGCACAGCGTGGCGCCCAAATCCATGATCGCCTGCGTGTAGTCGGTCATGCGCTGCTGCGGCAGCAGCCTTTCCGACAGCGCCCACAGCTTCTTCGCCACGCGCGGCTCGCCCGGCCAGCCGGCGATGGCGCCGTGGCGCGCCAGCACGCGCTTGACGTTGCCGTCGAGGATGGCGTGGCGCTGGCCGTAGGCCTGCGCCAGGATGGCGCCGGCGGTGGAGCGGCCGATGCCGGGCAAGGCGGTCAGCGCCTCGATGTCGCGCGGAAACTCGCCGCCATGCTCGCTCACGATCAGCTGCGCCGCGCGCTGCAGGTTGCGCGCCCGCGCGTAGTAGCCCAGGCCGGCCCAGTGCTGCAGCACATCGTCGGCTGGCGCCGCGGCCAACGCGGCGAGGTCCGCGAAGCGCGCCACGAAGCGCTGGAAATACGGGATCACCGCCGCCACCTGGGTCTGCTGCAGCATGATTTCGGCCAGCCACACGCGATACGGCGTGCGCGGCTGCTGCCAGGGCAGGTCGTGGCGGCCGTGCGCGTCGAACCAATGCAGCAGCCGCTGGCTGAACGGCGCGCTCACGGCGCCGCTCCGCCCGCCGGCGCCAGCGCCAGCCGCTCGATGCCGGCCGAGCTGCGCTGCGCCTCCTCGCGCAACGAGCGCTCGACCAGCCAGGGGCCGATCAGCGGCGGCACCCAGAACGCCGGCTCCAGCTCGGCGCTGAAGTGCAGGCGCGCGGCCGCGCCGGCCGGGCGGAACTGCCAGTCGGCGCGGCCGTAGCTGAAATCACTGCTGCCCGGCAACACATCGGCGTGCAGGTCGCCGCCGTCCGGCCGCGGCGCATAGCGCAGGTCCTGCAGCTGGTGCAGCGTCTTGCAGTAGAGCAGCGCGCAGACCCGCACTTCGGTGTACAGCTGGGCCTGGTCATCCACCCGCGGCCGCACCACGCGCACCTGTCGCACCGCCGGGTTGATCCGCGGCAGGTTGGCCGGCACCGTGAAGGCGGCGTAGGCCGCGGCGGCTGCGGCGTGCAGTTCCACCTGCATCTCCACGCGATAGCGCGCGCCGTCGCGGCTGACTTCGAGCGAGCGCACTTCGGCGGCGGCGGCACACGGCGCGAACACCAGCCAGCCCAGCGCCACGCAGCGCCGCGCCCACTCCGCTCCCGCATGCTCCGGCAGAACTCTCAAGCGTCATTCCCGCGATGCGGGAACCCGGGCCCGCGCTTCGCCTACTGTACTGCGTGGCTGCCCGGCGCGGGCCGGCGCACTACTGCTTCTTCTTGCCGAACAGGCCCTGCAGCGTGTTGACCAGATCCTGGTTCTTCTGCCCGCCCAGCTTGTCGGTCAGCTTCTGCACCGCCTGCTGCTGCAGCGCGCTGGCCACGTCGAGCTGGTACTTGGGCGCGTTGAGCGGCCCGTAGACACGCACCGGGATCACCACGCCCTGCAGTTGCGCCAGCTGCTTGCCGCCCTGGCCGCCGGCGGTGTTCACCAAGGTGGGCTTGGCGGTGTAGTCCAGGGTGTTGTTGACTAGGTCCACCTGCCCGGCGCCGGTGAGACGCAGCAGCGGACTGGCGGCATTGAGGTCATCCGAGTGCAGCACGCCGTTGGTGAAACGGCCGCTGGCGCTCATGCTGCTGAAGTCGGTCTGTTGCGCGGCGCCCTGCTCCGGCTGCTGGCCGCCGGCCAGCGCCTGGCCCTGGCGGATGATCTGCGCCAGGTTGAAGCCTTTCACCGCGCCATTCTGCAGCGCAAACGACACCGTGCCGTTGAGGGCGCGCTTCAGCTCGGCCATGCTGCCGCCGGCACTGGTCACGTCCAGCGCCACGTTGCCGGTGCCGCTGACATAGTCCTTGCCCATGAAATCCTGCAGCAGCGGGCCGGCGCTGATCGAATTCAGCTTCAGCGTCTGCGCCAGCGCCGGCCGCGCACCGGGCCCCAGGCGCGTGGCGGAAGCCAGCGTGCCGCCGTACAGCGCGGCGCCGAGATTGATCAGCTTCTGCTCGCCCTTGAGCGCGTTCAGCCGCAACTGCACATCGGCCAGGTTGAGGTTCTTCAGCTTGAGCCTGCCGATGTCCAGCGTGCCGCTGGCGCTGAAGCCGTCGAGCTTGCCCAGCGGCAGCGGCGCATTGTCGCCCTCGCCCGGCTTGCTGCCGGGCTGCGGCGCCACCGGATTACGCGCCGCGGGCGCGGCCATGTAGCGGTCGGCGTCGATCTGGTCCAGCTTCAGCGCGAACTGGGCCACGGACCCCACCATGCCCAGGCTGCCGCTCAGCGTGCTCTGGTCGAGCTTGAGGTTGATATTGTCCAGTCGCGGATTGTTCTTCATCACATCGACGGTGGCAGTGAGGGCGGCCTGCTGCAGCGCCGTGCCGTCCGCCGCCTTCGGCGCCTCAATGCCCAGCGCCTTGAGCGTTTCACGCGGATTGAACGGCGCCACGTTCAGCGGCCCGCTGATGCGCCCGCTATCGCCATCCAGCCCGCTGCCTTCCAGCGCCAACGTGGCGACGATATTGGCCAGCGTCAGCTTGCCGTCGCTGAGCTTGAGCGTGCCCTTGTCGCCGTCGACGTGGACGCCGCCACTGAGCTTCAACTCCTGCTTGCCGCCCGGCACACCCTGCCCGCTGGCGGCGACGCTGGCCTGCAGATTCTGCGCATCGAACAGTTTGTTGGCCCCGTCGATATCGAAGCGCGCCGAAGCCGCCACATCCGCATTCACCGCCGGATCGGCCAGCGCGGCGCTGAAGGCCAGCTTGAGATCGAACGGCCGGCCCGGCGCGATGGAGCCGCTGGTCAGGCTGAACTTGCTCAACGCGTAGGACTTCTTCGCCTGCTGGTCGACATAGCTGATGTTGGCGTTTTCGATATCGATGCCGCCGATCCTGAGCTCGCCGCCACCGCCGCCGCGCTGCGGTTGCGGCTTCGGCGCCGGCGCGTTCTGACCTGCCGGCGGCGCTGGCGTCGGCTGCCCCTTTTCGGAGCTGCTGAGATCGTCCCAGTTGCTGTGGCCGTCGGCGTGCTTGAGCAGGTCCAGACGCAGGTCTTTCAGGGTGATGCTGGAGATCTCGGCCCGCCGGTGCAGCAGCAGCGGCAGGATGCGCACCCCCACCTTGGCCTCACCCACCTGCACCATCGGCTCCTCGCCGAAGCCGGGCGCATTGCTCAGCCTGGCGTCCTTGATGCTGGCGCCCAGCGTGGGGAACAGGCTCAGATGCAGGTCACCGATGGCCAGCTGGCGATGGACGGATTTTTCCACTTGCGCCGTGATCGTGCTGCGGAAGCTGTTGGCGTCGAACAGCAGGGACACCGCCAGGCTCAGCAGCACCAGGATCAGCAGCACCACACCCGCGATCCACAGCAAAATCTTCATGAACGATCCTTGAACCGGCACGGGGCGCGAAGGAAGAACCAGACCGTCCCCGCCGCCCGATATGGTCAGGGGAGTAGTGTAGCGGCGGCCAATCCCGCCGGAAGCCCTCCCCCACGATGTTGGATGCGGCGCGCACCCCGGGCGGATTCAGCCGCCGCCCGACGGCCGCACCCCCGGCGGGGTAAAATGCGCCTTTACAGCCCGTTGTAGCGCTGCCATGCCCTCCGCCGCCGCATCCCCCCGCCGCAAAAAGCCGGCGCCCGCCGCTCCCCAGGCCGCGCCCAAGGTCGGCTTCGTCTCGCTCGGCTGCCCCAAGGCCCTGGTCGATTCGGAGCGCATCCTGACCCAGTTGCGCGCCGAGGGTTACGAAACCGTGCCCAGCTACGGCGCGGCCGACGTGGTGGTGGTCAATACCTGCGGCTTCATCGACTCGGCAGTGGAGGAATCGCTCGACGCCATCGGCGAGGCCCTCAACGAAAACGGCAAGGTCATCGTCACCGGCTGTCTCGGCGCCAAGTCGGGCGTGATCCGCGACAAATTTCCCGAGGTGCTGTCGATCACCGGGCCGCAGGACTACAAGGGCGTGATGGATGCGGTGCACGCCGCCGTGCCGCCGCAGCACGATCCCTTCATCGACCTGCTGCCGCCGCAAGGCATCAAGCTCACACCCAAGCATTACGCCTACCTGAAGATCGCCGAGGGCTGCAATCACAAGTGCAGCTTCTGCATCATCCCCTCGATGCGCGGCAAGCTGGCCTCGCGCCCGGTCAACGAGGTGCTGGTCGAAGCCGAGAAGCTGGTCAAGGCCGGCGTGCAGGAACTGCTGGTGATCTCGCAGGACACCAGTGCCTACGGCGCCGATCTCAAGTACGCGAAGAAGTCCTGGCGCGAGCGCGAATACGAGACACGCATGCTCGACCTGTGCCGCGGCCTCGGCTCGCTCGGCGCCTGGGTGCGGCTGCACTACGTCTACCCCTATCCGCACGTCGACGAGATCATCGGCCTGATGAGCGAGGGCCTGATCCTGCCCTACCTCGACGTGCCGTTCCAGCACGCCAGCCCCCGCGTGCTGAAGGCAATGAAGCGCCCCGCCGCGGCGGAGAACACCCTGCGCCGGCTCCAGGCCTGGCGCGCCATCTGCCCGGACATCACCGTGCGCAGCACCTTCATCGTCGGCTTCCCCGGCGAGACCGGGCAGGACTTCGAGATGCTGCTCGACTGGCTCGACGATGCACAGCTCGATCGCGTCGGCTGCTTCAAGTACTCACCGGTGGAAGGCGCCAGCGCCAACCAGCTGGCCGATGCCGTGCCCGAGGAAGTGAAGGAAGAACGCCTCGCCCGCTTCATGCAGAAGCAGGCCGCGATCAGCGCCGCCAAGCTCAAGGCCAAGGTCGGCAAGACCCTGGAGGTGCTGATCGACGAAGTCACGCCGCAGGGCGTCGTCGGCCGCTCCTGGGCCGATGCCCCGGAAATCGACGGCAAGGTCTATGTCGAGGGCAAGCTCAAGCCGTTGCCGGGGCAGCGCGTGCAGGTGAAGGTGACGCGCGCCGATACGCACGACCTGCACGGCAAGCTGCTCGGCTAGGTGTTGAGGTTCGACACGTTGTTCACCGGGATGCGGCTGATGGGCGG
>CAYVKA010000051.1:0-32589 GCA_964451925.1 uncultured Nevskia sp.
GACACCGCCGCCAGCCGCTCCGGCGTGGCCCGCGCGCGCCAGGGCGCCAGCGAAGCGCGCCTGGGCGACGAGCAGGTGCGCGCGCGCCAGGCCGAGGTGGACGCCGCCGCCGCCGGGCTGCAGCGCGCCCAGGCCACGCTGCAGGAAGTGCAGAGCGTCTACGACGACCTCACCATCCGCGCGCCGCAGTCCGGCATGATCGTCACCCGCATCCGCGACGCCGGCGAAGTCGTCGCCGCCGGCGCGCCGCTGTTCGACCTGGTCGACCTCGACCGCCTCTACCTCAAGGTCTACGTGCCGGAAACGCAGATCGGCAAGATCCGCCGCGGCCTGCCCGCGCGCGTCTACACCGACGCCTTCCCGGCCGAGGACTTCGCCGCCAGCGTGCGCTACATCGCCTCGCAGGCCGAGTTCACGCCCAAGGAAGTGCAGACCACCGACGAGCGCGTCAAGCTCACCTACGCCGTCAAGCTGTACTTCGAGCAGAACCCGCAGCACCGCCTCACCCCCGGCCTGCCGGCCGACGCGGTGATCCGCTGGAACGACCAGGTGCCGTGGCAGCGCCCGCGCTGGTAGGCGGGGCGGCAGGCACGCCGGCGGTGGACGGCGACGCCGCGGTGGTGCGGGCGCGCGGCTTCGGCAAGCGCTACCGCGGCCGCGACGCCGTCGCCGGCCTCGACCTGGAGATCCGCCCCGGCGAGCTGTTCGGGCTGATCGGCCCGGACGGCGCCGGCAAGAGCAGCCTGATCAAGTCCATCGCCGGCGTGCTGCGCTTCGAGGCCGGCAGCCTGGAAGTGTTCGGCGTGCCGTTGCTCAGCGACGCCGCCTGCGAGCGCATCAAGGACCGCATCGGCTTCATGCCGCAGGGCCTGGGGCAGAACCTCTACCCCGACCTGACGGTGGAGGAAAACATCGACTTCTTCGCCCGCCTGCGCCTGGTGCCGCGCGCCGCGCTGGCGCAGCGCAAGGCCGAGCTGCTCGCCATCACCCGCCTGGCGCCTTTCGCCGGGCGCGCCATGAAGCACCTGTCCGGCGGCATGAAGCAGAAGCTGGGCCTGGTCTGCACCCTGATCCACGAGCCGCGCCTGGTGATCCTGGACGAGCCCACCACCGGCGTCGATCCGGTGTCGCGCCGCGACTTCTGGCTGATCCTCGGCCGCCTGCTGCGCGAGCGCAACATCAGCGCGCTGGTCTCCACCGCCTACATGGACGAGGCCAGCAGCTTCCACCGCGTCGGCCTGATGTTCGGCGGCCGCCTGCTTGCCGCCGGCCAGCCGGCCGAGATCCGCGCGCTGGCCCAGGGCGCGCTGGTCAGCGTCGAGGCCGGCGCCGAAGCCGCGCAGCAGGCCGCCGCGCTGGCGCAGCTGCGCGCGCGCTTCGCCCAGGTGGACGCGCTGGGCAGCGCCATCCGCGTGTTCGTCGACCAGGGCGACGCCGCCCAGGCCGCCGACAGCGTGCGCCAGGTGCTGCCGGCGCTGCTGCCGCAGGCGGTGGCCGCGGTCGAGCCGGAGCTGGAGGACATCTTCGTCGCGCTGCTGCGCCAGCGCGGCCTGGCGCAGCTGGCGCAGGACCCCACGCCGCCGCCGGCGCGCCCGCCGGACGCCGCCGCCGCCCCCGCCATCGAGGCGCACGAGCTGACCCGCGACTTCGGCGCCTTCCGCGCCGCCGACCGCGTCAGCTTCAGCGTGCGCGGCGGCCAGGTGTTCGGCCTGCTCGGCGCCAACGGCGCCGGCAAGAGCACCGTGATCAAGATGCTCACCGGCATCCTGCAGCCCTCCGCCGGCAGCGGCCGCGTCGCCGGCGCCGACATGCGCAGCGCCGGCTTCGCCATCAAGGAGCGCATCGGCTACATGTCGCAGGCCTTCTCGCTCTACCTCGACCTCACCGTGGAGGAGAACGTGCGCCTCTACGGCGGCATCTACGGCCTCGACCGCGCCGCCATCCGCAAGCGCCAGCAATGGATCAGCGAAGTGGCCGAGCTCAAGGGCTACGAGCGCGAGCGCGCCGCGAGCCTGCCGATGGGCCTGCGCCAGCGCCTGGCGCTGGGCTGCGCCCTGGTGCACCAGCCGCGCGTGCTGTTCCTCGACGAGCCCACCTCCGGCGTCGACCCGATCGGCCGCCGCGCCTTCTGGGACATGCTGTTCCGCCTGTCGCGCCTCGACGGCGTGGCCATCCTCGTCACCACCCACTACATGTCCGAGGCCGAGCACTGCGACCGCCTGGCGCTGATGTACGCCGGCCGCGTCGTCGCCGAGGACAGCCCGGCCGGCATGAAGCAGGCGCTGGAGCGCGACTGCGGCACGCTGCTGGAGATCAGCGCGCCGCAGCCGCAGGCCGCGCTGCTGGCGCTGCAGCAGGGCGGCTACGCCGAGGCCGCGCTGTACGGCAACCGCATCCGCCTGCAGTCGCGCCAGCCCGAGGCCGACAGCGCGCGCCTGCCCGAACTGCTGCACCAGGCCGGCCAGCCCGGCGCCGCCGTGGCGCGCCGCGCGCCGAGCATGGAAGACGTGTTCGTGCAGCGCGTCACCGCGCTGGAAGCGGCCGACCGCCAGGCGCGCAAGGCCGCCTGATGAATACCACCCGCATCATGGCCGTGGTCTACAAGGAATGGCGCGAGATCGTGCGCGACCGCCTGTTCTTCACCCTCGCCTTCGTCGTGCCCGCGGCGCTGGCGCTGCTGTTCGGCTACGGCCTGTCGCTCGACGTCGAGAATATCCCGCTGGCCATCATCGACTACGACCACAGCGCCCTGTCGCGCGAGTACGCCCACCGCTTCAGCGACTCGCGCTACTTCGACCTCAAGGGCTACGCCGCCTCCGAGCGCGAGGCCGGCGCGCTGCTCACCGGCGGCACGGTGCGCGCCGTGCTGCTGATCCCCGAGCACTTCGGCCGCGATCTGCAGTCCGGCCGCACCGCCCAGGTGCAGACCCTGATCGACGGCACCTTCCCGTTCCGCGCCCAGACCGCCAAGGGCTACGTCACCGCCATCAGCGCCGCCTTCAGCCTCGGCGTGCTGGCCGACTACCTGGCGCAGTCGCGCGGCCTGCCGCCGGCCGAGGCGCAGCGCGCGCTGCAGACGCTGCGCGTGGAGGTGCGCTACCTCTACAACCAGAGCGTCAAGAGCGTCTGGTCCATCGCCCCCAAGCTGCTGATGGCGATCATGATGATGTCGCCGCCGTTCCTCACCGCGCTGGGCATCGTGCGCGAGAAGGAGAGCGGCTCGATCTTCAACATCTACGCCTCCACCGTCAGCCGCGGCGAGTTCCTCCTCGGCAAGCTGCTGCCTTACCTGGCCATCTCCAGCCTCAACGTGCTGGTGCTGTGGGCGCTGGCCTGCTTCCTGTTCGGCGCGCCGTTCAAGGGCGACCCGCTGTTCTTCCTCGCCGCTGCCGTGCTCTACGTCGGCTGCACCACCGGCATCGGCCTGCTGGTGTCGGCCGCGGTGCGCACCCAGGTCGCCGCCATGATGGGCACCATGATCCTCACCGTGGTGCCGGCGGTGCTGTACTCCGGCATCCTCATCCCCATCCCCTCGCTGTCGGCCGCCGCCAGCGTCATCGCCCACCTGCTGCCCGGCATGTACTTCGCCGACATCGTCACCGGCAGCTTCCTCAAGGGCGTGGGCCTGGCCGAGCTGTGGCCGCAGGTGCTGGCGCTGGCCGCCTACGCCGCGGCGCTGTACGCCGCCGGCTACCTGCTGTTCCGCAAGCGCACCGCCTCATGAAAGAGCTCTTCAGCGGGCAGGACTGGCGCCTGTGGCTGCGCCGCGTCGGCGCCATGACGCGCAAGGAGCTGCTGCAGCTGCTGCGCGACCCGGTGCTGCTGTTCGTCATCCTCTACGGCTTCACCGCCGACGTCTACAACGCCGGCTCCGGCGTCACCCTGCAGCTGCAGCATGCCACCTTCGCCGTGCACGACCTCGACCGCAGCGACGCCTCGCGCGAGCTGGCCGGGCGCCTGCTGCCGCCGCAGTTCAAACCGATCGGCGCCATCGCCGACGCGCGCCAGGGCGAGCGCCTGCTCGACAGCGGCCAGGCGCTGATGGTGCTGTCGATCCCGCCGCAGTTCGGGCGCGACCTCGCCGCCGGCACCCCCACCGCGGTGCAGGTGCAGATCGACGCCACCAACACCGCGCTCGGCTTCCTCGCCTACAGCTACACCACGCAGATCTTCGGCCAGTACGCCATCGAGGCCGGCCTGCGCAGCCAGGGCCTGCCCGCCGCCGCGCTCGACAGCCTGCCGCGCGTCGACAACCGCCAGCGCGTCTGGTTCAACCCCAACCAGGACGATGGCTGGTTCATGTCCATCTCCGAGCTGCTCAACGTCATCACCGCCTTCGCCATCCTGCTGCCCGCCGCCTTCATGGTGCGCGAGAAGGAGCGCGGCACCATCGAGCAGCTGCTGGTGTCGCCGCTGACGCCGTTCCAGGTGATGGCGCCCAAGGTGCTGGCCATGACCCTGGTGATCCACATCGGCCTGCTGATCTGCCTGCTCGGCGTCCTCGAACCGGTGTTCCACGTGCCGATCAAGGGCAGCCTGCCGCTGTTCGCGCTGGTCACCACGCTGTACGTGGTCAACCTCTCCGGCCTGGGCCTGTTCATCGCCACCGTCACCCGCAATCTGGCGCAGGCCGCCATGATGGGCATCCTGGTGCTGGCGCCGATGATGTTCCTGTCCGGCATCTGGACCCCGCCCGAGGCCATGCCCCTGGTGGCCCGCGCGCTGATGTACGTCTCGCCGCTGTACTACTACATGGACGCCAGCTACGGCATCCTGCTCAAAGGCGCCGGCCTGCGCACCATCGCCCCCTCCATCCTCGGCATCCTGCTGCTCGGCGGCGCCGTCTGCGCCTTCGGCCTGTGGCGCTTCCGCCGCCAGTTCGACTGATCCCGCCGCGCCCACCCGCGTCCGCACGCCCCCCGCGCGCCAGGCGGGCGCCGCACCGTCTTGATGCAGATCAATGCCCGGCCGCGCCGCGCCCGCCTAAGCTGCAGCCGGTATCCGCACCGCTCAGCCGCCGTCACGACAATCCCAGCACCAGACCCGGAAATCCAATGAACCTGCCCCGCACCCTGCTACCCCTGCTGCTGTCCGCGCCGCTGGCCCTGGGCCTGGCCCCCGCCCGCGCCGCCGACCCCGCCGCCAACCCCGCCGCCAACCCCACCGAAGCCCTGGCCCACGCCAAGCACTGCTACACCTGCCACCACGCCACCGACCCCGGCGTCGCCCCCTCGTTCCAGCAGATCGCCCGCCGCTACAAGGGCCTGGACAACGCCGACCAGGTGCTGCAGCGCGAGATCATGGACGGCAGCAACGACCACTGGATGCTCAACAAGCACTGGGGCAGCGCCGACATGCCGCCCTCCAAGCTGCGCGAACCGGTGAACGAAGCCGAATCCAGGCAGCTCGTCACCTGGATTCTCAAGCAGTACTGATCCCGCCTCATTCCCTGGCATCCCCTCTCCCCACGCCCGTGCGACCGTAGGAAGTCCCTTTAGGGAGGGAGAGGGCCAGGGTGAGGGGCCGCCCGCACCCCGCCTGCGGCCCGCAACAACAAACACCAGGCCCGGCCCCGGGCCGGCGCCGCCGTGCCCGCCGCGCCGCTCAGCCCCCCGCGCGGCACCGCTCATCGCGCACCGCCTGCGCTGTCATCAACCCGCTGCCGACACCTCGATAGGCTGCACCGCATCCGTCCTCCGCGCTCCCGCCGGCACGGCCACCCCGCGACCGCGCCAACCGGCGTCCGGCGCGACGGCCCGGCGCGCCACGGCGCGGGCGGGCATTTTCCACGGGAAGCAAACAATGTCTCTGGCAAGCATGAATATCGGCCGCCGCCTCACGCTCGGCTTCGGCATCGCCCTGGTGCTGGTGGCGATCGCCGCGCTGATGACCACCTGGCGCCTGGCGCAGACGCGCGAGCTGGTGCAGGGCACCGCCAAGTACTACCGCATCCTCGCCGCTTCGCAGACGCTCAGCGAGGACGCCGCCGCCGGCAGCGCGCTGATGGACGAGATGATCCTCACCAACGACGACGCCGGCGCCGACAAGATCAAGGCCCAGAGCGACGCCGCGGGCCCGCGCGACGAGCAGGCCGCCGCCACCCTGGCCGAGCTGGTCAAGAGCGAGGAGGGCCAGCGCCAGCTCGCCGCCCTGCGCAAGAGCCGCGAGGCCTACCTGGCCGCGTTCGGCAGCGCCCTGCAGTTCGTGCACAACGGCCAGAGCTACCAGGCGCGCCAGACCTTCGACAGCGGCGTCGCCCCGCTCGGCAAGCAGCTGCACAGCGACCTGGAAGCCTTCGCCGCCGCGCAGATGCGCCACGCCCAGGCCAAGCTCGACGACTCCGCCGGCGCCCTCGGCCTGAGCATCTGGATACTCAGCGGCGGCCTGCTCGCCGCCCTCGCCGTCACCGTGCTGATCGGCCGCTGGACGCGGCGCAACGTCACCCTGCCGCTGGCCCGCGCCACCGAGTTCGCCGAGAGCATCGCCGCCGGCCGGCTCGACCGCAACGCCGACCCGCACGGCTGCTTTGAAGCGCGCCGCCTGCTCGCCGCCTGCCGCACCATGCAGGCCACGCTGCAATCCTTCGTCGCCGAACAGCGCGAGCTGGCGCGCCTGCACAGCGCCGGCTTCGTCTCCCGCGCCATCCCCGCCGAGCGCTTCCACGGCGTGTTCGGCGAAGCGGCGCGCGAGATCAACGGCCTGGTGGCCGAGCACGTCGCCACCACCATGCGCCTGGTCGACGTCGCCAGCCGCTACGCCGTCGGCGACTTCTCGCAGTCGATGGAGCCGCTGCCCAACGAGCGCGCCGCGCTGAGCCAGACCATGGAGCGCGCCCGCGCCGGCCTGCTCGCCATGAACCAGGAAATCATGGGCCTGGTCGACGCCGCCCGCCACGGAGAGCTGGACAAGCGCGGCGACAGCGCCCGCTTCGAGCACGGCTTCCGCCAGATGATCGAAGGCATCAACCAGACGCTCGAAGCCGTCGTCGTCCCGGTCAACGAAGTGTCGCGCCTGCTCGGCGCCGTCGCCGCCGGCGACCTCAGCGTCGCCATCCACACCGACCACCAGGGCGCCTTCGGCCGCCTCAAGGACGACGCCAACGCCACCGTCGCCAGCCTGCGCCGGCTCACCGGCCAGATCCGCGCCGCCAGCGAAGCCATCGACATCACCACCCGCGAGATCGCCGCCGGCAACGGCGACCTCTCCGCCCGCACCGAGCAGCAGGGCGCCAGCCTGGAACAGACCGCCGCCTCGATGGAGCAGCTCACCGTCACCGTCAAGCAGAACGCCGAAAGCGCCCGCCGCGCCAACGAAGTCGCCATCGGCGCCCTCGACACCGCCCGCCGCGGCGGCCAGGCCGTCGACCAGGTCGTCGCCACCATGCAGTCGATCCACGGCTCCAGCAGCAAGATCGTCGACATCATCGGCCTCATCGACGGCATCGCCTTCCAGACCAACATCCTCGCCCTCAACGCCTCCGTCGAAGCCGCCCGCGCCGGCCAGCAGGGCCGCGGCTTCGCCGTCGTCGCCGCCGAGGTGCGCAACCTGGCCCAGCGCTCCGCCGCCGCCGCCAAGGACATCAAGAGCCTCATCGGCAGCTCCGCCGAAGCCATCGGCAACGGCACCCGCCTGGTGCGCGAAGCCGGCGGCACCATGAGCGAAATCCTCAGCAGCACGCAGACCGTGGTCCAGCTGATGGGCCAGATCAGCAGCGCCAGCCAGGAACAGACCGCCGGCATCGAACAGATCAACCGCGCCATCGCCCACATGGACGAAGGCACCCAGCAAAACGCCGCGCTGGTCGAGGAAATGGCCGCCTCCGCCAAATCCCTCGAAGACCAGGCCGGCAGCCTCGTCGCCGCCGCCCGCCAGTTCAGGCAGGAACGCCACCCCGCCGAAGCCCCCGCCCCGGCCGCCAGCGGCAAAGCCGCCGCGCGCCCCGCCACCGTCCCGCCCCCCGTCCGCCCCGCCGCCAACAGCCGCGCCCCCAGCCTGCATACGCCGGTCCCGGCCTAGCTCTGATCAATGCGCCACCCCCGCGCAGGCGGGGGTCCAGTTTTGATTTCCGGCCTTCGCAAAACGGGATGGTTCGGCCCATCCCTGGGCCGAGGCCCGCCGGCCTCGCTTGGCTCGCTCCAATACGTTCCTGACGCATTGATCCCGCCTACGCGAGATGGCGATGATCCAATTGATCAGAGTTTCCCTCAGCGGCGTTCCCCCCACTACTCCGCCCCCATCGCCCCGATGCGCTCCGCCATGAACTCCACGAAGGCGCGCACCTTCGGCGCCAGGTGGCGCGTCGGCAGGTAGACCGCGTACAGCGCCGCGCCGGACTCGATCTGCCAGTCCGTCAGCAGCGGCGTCAGCCGCCCCTCGCGGATCGCCCCGGCCGCCATGTCGCCCAGCAGCAGCGTGATGCCGGCGCCGGCCAGCGCCAGGTCATGCAGCGCCTCCACCACGTCGGACTGCACCGTGCCGCGCACCGCCACCTCCACCCGCTCGCCCCCGCGCAGGAAATGCCACACGCCGCCCTGCATCGCCGAGGGAATGGTCAGGCAGTTGTGGCGCAGCAGGTCCGCCGGCTGCCGCGGCACGCCCTCGCGCCGCAGGTACTCCGGCGCGGCGCACAGCTGCGCACGGATGCCGCACAGCCGCCGCGCCACCACCTGCGCCGGCGGCTCGCGCGCCACGCGGATCGCCACGTCGAACCCCTCCGCCGCGAGGTCGACCACGCGGTTGGACGCATCCAGGTCCAGCTGCACGCCCGGATGGCGCGCCAGGAAGTCGCGCAGCATCGGCCCCAGCCGCGCCGCCACCGGCACCGGCGCCGTCACCCGCAGCAGGCCGCGCGGCTGCGCCTGCAGCTGCGCCAGCGCGCTCTTGGAGCTTTCCACCTCCGCCACGATGCGCACGCAGTGCTCGTAATACGCCGCGCCCGCCTCGGTCAGCGACAGCTTGCGCGTGCTGCGGTTGAGCAGCCGCACACCCAGCGCCTGCTCCAGCTTGGCCACATGCTTGCTCGCCACCGGGCCGCTCAGCTTCAGCTGGCGCGCCGCGCCGGCAAAGCTGCCGGCCTTCACCACCCGCGCGAACGTGACGATATGGGCCAGCTCTTCCACGGGCCGATTCCTTCCAGACTGGAAGCAATCATATGCCCGCCGCCGCTCTTATCAAAAGCGCCGCCACGCCTTACCGTGGCGCCATGACCCAGGAGGCCGCCATGAACATCCCGCTGCTCTGGCACATCCCGCTGTCGCACTACAACGAGAAGGTGCGCTGGGCGCTGGACTACAAGCGCATCCCGCACCAGCGCCAGGTGCTCGGCCCCGACTACCTGATCCGCGCCTGGCGCGCCACCGGCCACGGCACCCTGCCGATCCTGTGGCTCGACGGCCGCGCCATCGGCGACTCCACCCGCATCATCGCCACGCTCGAACAGCGCCACCCCGGGCCGGCGCTGTACCCCGCCGACCGCGCCGCGCGCCAGCGCGCCCTGGCGCTGGAAGAGCACTTCGACGAACACCTCGGCCCCGCCGCGCGCGCCGCCGTGGTCACACCGCTGTTCCGGCACGACCCGGAAATCGCCCTGCGCCTGCTCACCACCGGCATGCCGCCGCAGACCTTCCACACCCTGCGCCGCATCCAGGCCATCTTCCCGGCCTATTACCGCCTGCGCCACAAGATCAAGGACGCCAACCTCGAAGCCGACCGCGCCGCCGTCAGCACCGCCCTCGACCACATCGAAACCGAACGCCAGGGCCGCCCCTACCTCGTCGGCGACACCTTCAGCATCGCCGACCTCACCGCCGCCGCCCTGCTCTCCCCCCTGCTGCAGCCGCCGCAGATCCAGTACCCGGTGCAGGTTACGCTGCCGCCGTACCTGCAGGACTACCGCGACGCCCTGCTCCGCCACCCCGCCCTGCACTGGGCCGCCGGCATCTACCGCCAGCACCGCGGCCACTCCGCCGAAGTGCAGGAACAGGCGGCGGCGTAAGCATCAGCAGTAGGTAGTTGGTTGGGTGGGCAGGCTTCATCTTCCCACGCGGTTTTACGCCCGCCCCGCGCGGGAACGCTTCGCTCAGCAGGCATGGCGTGCGCGACGCGCATGCGTCACGCCTTGAACCCGTCGGCACATCCGCGTGCGCGATGCGCACCGTACCGACTCTTGCGCCCAAACCGGCACCGGCACACCATAAGCACATGGACCAGACCATCCCTTCGTCCGCCAAGCCGATCAGCTTCATCGCCACGCGCGACCGCGCCAAGGCAAAAGCCTTCTACGGCGAGGTGCTGGGATTCCCGATCACCAGCGAAGACCCGTTCGCGCTGGTGTTCAACATGAACGGCACCATGCTGCGCATCTCCACCGTGCCCGACCACCAGGCGGTACCGCACACCGTCCTCGGCTGGGACGTCCCCGACATCACCGCGGCGGTCAACGCGCTCAGCGCGCGCGGCGTCCGGTTCAACATCTACGAAGGCTTCGGCCAGGACGCCCTGGGCATCTGGAAAGCCCCGGACAGCGGCGCCCGGGTGGCGTGGTTCCTCGACCCGGACGGCAACAACCTGAGCCTGACCCAGTTCTGAATCAAAGCGGAGTCGATGCCGCCCGGCGGCTTCGCCTTGTTAGGGAAACTCTGATCAATTGGATCATCGTCATTCCCGCGTAGGCGGGAATCCAGTTTTGCGAAGGCCGGGAATCAAAACTGGACCCCCGCCTACGCGGGGGTGACGAATTGCCCAGAGACTCCTTAGCGAACAACTGTAAGGGGCGCACCGCACGCGTCACGCTTTGAAACGATCGTCACATCCGCGTGCGCGATGCGCATGCCCGCCTGAACAGCCAAGGCTGCTACCGCTTCGGCTCCCACAGCTCGATCTTGTTGCCTTCCGGATCGAGAATCCAGGCGAAGCGGCCGTTGGGGTCTTTGTCGTCGCGCTTCAGGATCGCCACGCCTTTGGCGCCCAGCCGCGCGACCAGGGCGTCCATGTCGTCCACGGCGTAGTTGATCATGAACGCGCCGGTCGATGGCGCGAAGTAGTCGGTCGAGGCCGGGAATGCGTTCCAGGCCAGCACCGGCGGGTGCTGTGGCGCGTCGTAGTGCAACGCCGCGCCGCCCCAGGCTTCCACCGGCAGTCCCAGCACGTCGCGGTACCAGGCCGCCAGCGCCTTCGGGTCCTTGGCCTTGAAGAACACGCCGCCGACGCCGGTGACATGCCCGGCCGGCGCTGCGGGCCCACCGGCCTGGGCCGCGCCCGCATGCGCCATCAGCGCCGCGCCCAGACACAGCAGCAGCGGCCACGCCACCCGGCTCCTTGCGGCGCGCACCGCCGCCGGCCCGATGCCCTGTCCGTATTGCGTGGTACCCGACAACCCGCCGTCATGACGCATGCGCAGTCCCCCGATCCGTGTAATGAATGGCCAACGTGACGCCCTCAGCCGCGGCGATCAGGCTACCGGTCGGCGCCGCCCGCCGCAAACCCGCCCTCGCCCGGCCGCGGCCGTGGCGCCCGCCGCGCCGCGGCCGGCAACAGCCGCCCGCCCTAGATCGAAATCTCCCGCCCCAGTTCCACCACCGAGTCCGCCGGCAATCTGAAATAGTCGCTGACATGGATGGAATTGCGCTGCATGTACGCAAACATCTTTTCCACCAGGCGCGGCAGGCCCTTGCCGTCGTCACGCCGGACCACCGTTTCGTGGCCGACGTAGTAAGTCACGTCGTCGAGCTTGAGCCGGCAGCCGAGGCCGTTGGCCTGCTGCAGCAGGCCCGGGATGTCCGGCCGCTCCATGAAGCCGAAGCGGGCCGTGGCGCGCCACATGCCCGGCGCCACGTCCTCCACCTGCAGGCCCTCGCTGCGGCGGACCCACGGCACCGGCTCGACCACGGCGGTGAGGATCAGCACGCGCTCGTGCAGGGCGCGGTTATGCCGGATGTGCCACATCAGCACCGGCGGCACGTCGCGCGGCGCGCGGGTGAGGAACACCGCCGTGCCCGGCACGCGCGGAATGTGCCGCTCGTCCAGCAGCGACAGCAGCTCGCCGATCGGCATCAGCCGCTCCTGGATGCGCGCCGAAACCGCCTGCGCGCCGGCATGCCACACCCACATCACCCCGTACACCGCCGCGGCCAGCACCACCGGCACATAGCCGCCGGCGGCGATCTTCATGAAATTGGCCGCGGCGAAGCTGCCGTCCACCACGGTGAAGACGCCGGCCACCGCGCCGGCCGCCAGCACGTTCCAGCCCCAGATCTCGCGCATCGCCATGAACAGCAGCGCCGAGGTCATCAGCATGGTGGCGGAAACGGCGATGCCATAGGCCGCGGCCAGGTTGTCCGACTTGCCGAAGCCCAGCGTCAGGCCCAGCGTCACCAGCATCAGCAGCCAGTTCACCGGCCCGACGTAGATCTGGCCGTAGCCGGTGCGCGAGGTCTGCTTGATCGGCAGGCGCGGCATCCAGCCCAGCTGGATCGCCTGCCGCGTCATCGAAAAGGCGCCGGTGATGATCGACTGGCTGGCGATGATGGTGGCCACCGTGGCCAGGATCACCATCGGCAGCAGCAGCGCCGGCGGGCACAGCCGGAAGAAGATATTGCCCTCGGTCGGCGCCCCGCCGAGCACCAGCGCGCCCTGCCCGGCGTAGTTGAGCACCAGGCTGGGAAACACCAGCGCGCTCCAGGTAAGGCGGATCGGCCGCGCGCCGAAGTGGCCCATGTCGGCATACAGCGCCTCGGCCCCGGTCACGCACAGGAACACGCCGCCCAGCACCAGGAAGCTGGTGGCGCCGCCGGAGAACAGGTATTCCAGGCCGTAGCGCGGGTCGAGCGCCCACAGCACCGCGGGGTGCTGCGCAATGCCGCCGATGCCCAGCCCGCCGATGATCACGAACCACAGCGCCATGATCGGCCCGAAAGCCCTGCCGATCTTCGCCGTGCCCAGCGGCTGGATGGCGAACAGCCCGATCAGCACCGCCACCGCGGCGGGCACCACGTAGGGCTTGAACGACGGCGCCACCATGTTCAGCCCCTCCAGCGCTGACAGCACCGAGATCGCCGGCGTGATGGCGCCGTCGCCGTAGATCAGCGCCGCGCCGAGCAGCCCGACCGCGACGATGGTGGGGCGGTGCTGCCGCTTGACGCCAAGCAATGACATCAGCGCCAGGATGCCGCCCTCGCCGTCGTTGTCGATGCGCATGGCGAACGCCACGTACTTGACCGAGGTGATGATGATCAGCGTCCAGATCACCAGCGACAGCGAGCCCAGCACCGCCATCGCGCCGGGCTTGTCGCCGGTGAGGTCCAGAACCGTCTTCAAGGTATACAGCGGGCTGGTACCGATGTCACCGAACACCACGCCCAGCGCGGCCAGGCTCAGCAGCGGCAGGCTGGCGGAGATGTGCGGCCGCCCGCCGTTCTCCGTCGCCGAAGCCGTCGCCGGCGCCGTTGTCGTTGCGGGTGCCGGTGCAGTTGCCGGTGCCGCCGTGGCGGGCGCGGCGCTGGTCGGGGCTTCGGAGCTCATGCGATGGCCTCGTGCGGGCAAACGGGAATCGGACCGCGCCGACACTACCGGCTGCGCGCGGCAAAAGCCAGATCGAGTGCGAGGCGAACACCGGCGCCGCGGAGCAACCCGCGTCGCCAAGCCAATCTAAGCCGTCAGTCAAAGCCGCCAGTCAAAGGCGCCAGTCAAAGGCGCCGGCTCACTGCCACGGCGCCGTCCTGCGCGCCCTTGGCAGCACCGCTATCCCATTGCCGCGCCCGCCGCATTGATCCAGATCAATCGCGCGCGCCTTGATGCCGCATGGCCCGCGCCGCGCCCGCGCCGCCGGATGGCCGGAACAGGACCGGCTACCGGATTCAGGTTTCCTATCACGCCGGCGATGCGTAATTTGTAGTCGCGGAGGCGGCAAGCGCTGGCCTCCATTCTTCCCATCTGCCGGCCCGCGCCGGCACTGCCGCGAGAGGCTTTGATGATCCCTCCCAAGAACCACCCCAAGTGGGCATCACTGATCCGGGGTGAAACCGGGCTCCAATTCAAGGTGTTCGCCGGAAACATGATGCTCAGCCAATGCCAGCGCAAGCTGGCGTACAGCGACACGCCGGAGACCCTGCGCAGCTGCATCGACGAGGCGCACGCATTCTTCAGCAAATACGAGAAGCTCTACCAGGACGATCTGCGGACCGTGTTCTGAGCGCCAAACAGAGGACCACCACGATGTTGATGACCCTGCAACAAGTCACCGAAAAGCTCCGCGCCGGAGCCACCCTCTACCTGGCCGGCGACGAGCGCATGCTGGCCCAGCTGCCGCGCGGCAACTGGATCGGCGGCACCATCCCCTATTTCATGGACAGCGCCGGCGGCACCCACGACACCAGCCGCATCTTCGTCCAGGAGCAGTCCGCCGCCGTCACCTCCAACTCGATCCGCCACTACGGCGCGGAGCAGCTGGCCGACATCGCCCGCGACGCCCCGGAGAACGGCTTCAGCGTGGTGATCATCCCCGCCAGCAGCGAGGCCCACGCGCGCTTCGCCCAGGATGCGCCGGACTATCCCGGCCTGTTCATGAAGCCGATGGTCGGCTGGATCGCCGGCGTCGACCTGGCCGACATCGGCAAGACCCAGCCCAAGGTGTTCGACGGCCTCAGCGGGCAGCAGTTCACCGACCGCGCCGTGGTGCTGCACGCCTCCCTGCCGGCGAAGTGGATCGCCACCGTCGGCATCCTCAACCTGTTCAAGCAGGGCGACGGCGACGTGCTGCGTTTCGAGCGCGACGGCTTCTCCGCCGAAACCTGCCTGGTCAACGGCGAGCCCGCCAACCTCGCCGCCTACCTGCTGCGCAACGGCATCGACACCCGCCTGCCGCTGGTCGCCGACTACCACGGCGAGATGATCAACGTCAGCATCCGCAACATCGACACCCAGGGCGGCAAGGTCGACTTCTACGCGCCGGTGTTCACCGGCGTCGAGTACCGCATCGCGCGCCGCGTGACCGACTACGTCGAAGCCTTCACCGCCCAGATCCCGCGCAACCTCAACAATCCCGAGTTCTCCTGCAACTGCATCCTGAACTACCTGTACTCGGCGCTCGAAGGCAAGAAGACCGGAGCCCTGACCGGCCCTGTCACCTTCGGCGAGATCGCCTACCAGCTGCTCAACCAGACCCTGGTCTACCTGGAGCTGCAGGAAGGCTGAAGCCACCCCGCGGGCCGCGGCGGGCAAAGGCCATCGGCCGCGCCCGCCGTAGCCCCGTCCGCGCAGATCAGCGCGCAGCAATCCGCGTCTCTGGACGGCGACGTCTGGCCAGGCGGCCCGCCTGCCAACATAGCCATGCGAAGAACCAAGACGTCGACCAGCCGCTCGGCCGGCTTGAGCGTGCACGCCGCGCCCTGGCCCGGCACGCACAAACCGGCGATTTGGTTCCCTCATCCCGCGGCGGCCATCACATCCGCCCGCGGCCGAGCCGCGCGCCGCCATCGGCGGATGCCGTATCATTCGCCACCTGCCGGCGGGGCGAACACTGCAGCGGCAGCACGGGAACGGACGGCAGCGGCCATCCGGCGGTATACGGCGGCAGGGGACGGGTGAACAGGCTGCATGTTCCAGGGACGGCGCAGGCGGACGGAATCGGATTTTGAGCGCCAGGTGCGGGGCCATCTCGAGCGCCTGTATCGCCTGGCCCATCGCTTCACCGGCTCCGCCGAAGACGCCGAGGATCTGGTGCAGAGCCTGCTGCTCAAGCTGCTGCCCCAGGCCGAACGGCTCGCCGCCGTCGAACAACCCGGTCCCTGGCTGGCGCGCGCGCTGTACAACCTGTACATCGACCAGATCCGCCGGCGCGCGGTACAGCCTCTGGACCAGCGCGAGCCGCAACGCGACGAAGCCGTGCTTGACAGCCTCGCCGATCCCGTCGCGGAGTCTCCCGAGCAGGCCGTCGAGCGGCTGCTGACGCAGGAGCGACTGTCGGCCGCGCTGATGCAGTTGCCACCCGAACAGCGCGCCCTGGTCAGCTGGCACGACATTGAAGGCTATACCCTGGAGGAGCTGGCGGAAGCGCAGACCGTCCCCATCGGCACCCTCAAGTCGCGCCTGCATCGCGCCCGCGCCCGCCTGCGCCAGATCCTGGCGGAACCTTTTGCACTGGCGGCGCGTGTAAATAGGTAAGGTAAACACCATGGATTGCCAGAACCTGCACCAACAGCTCGACGACTTCCTCGATGGCCGGCTCGATTCCGCCGCCATGGCGGAGTTCGAGCGGCACATCGCCGGGTGCAGCCCCTGCCGCACGCAGCTGACGCGCGAACTGCTGCTGCATCTGCGCCTGCGCCACCTGCCGGCGGCGCACCCCCCTGCCGGCTTCGCCGACCGCGTCATCGCCGCCACGCGCGCCGCCCGGCCCGCTCCGGCCTGGCCGGCCTATGCGCTGGCGGCTTCGCTGGCGCTGGGCCTGGGCATCGCCCTCGCGCTGTGGCAGGGCCGCGTGCCCGCCACCGCGCCGGCGGCGGCATCGGCGAAAACCGTCGCCGTCCATCCCGGCCAGGTGCAGCCGGTGCGCCTGGTATTCAACTACCCCGGCGCCCTGTCCAATGTCACCGTGCGCATCGAGCTGCCTGAGGGCGTGGAGATGGCCGGCTATCCGGGCCTGCGTGAGCTTGCCTGGCAGACCAACCTCAAGCCCGGCGCGAATCTGCTCGAACTGCCGGTGCTGGTGCACGGCGCCGGCGGCGTGCTCACCGCCAGCCTCAGCTACGGCGCCGAACGGCGGCAGTTCTCGGTCGTGGTGCGGGCCGAAGCCGCGTCGAGCCTGCTGCGTCGCGGCCCTGACCGGGAAGCGGCCATACTCATCGCATCCGTTGCGCGGATGAAGGAGGTCTCGGATCATGCGTAACACCCGCACCCGCCGGCTGCTGACCGCCGGCCTGCTCGCCGCCGCCGCGGCCCAGGCCGAAGACAAGCTCAAGGGCCTGGAGATGGACGTGATGCAGAGCAGCGAGACGCCGGACCAGGCGACCGCGCGCATCGCCCTGCCCGGCGCGTCCGGCAGCGCCGCCAGCGGCGCCGCCGCATCTGCGCAGGCCGCCAGCAACGCGCGCGACAACGGCTCCGATCACGGCCAGGAAGTGTCGGAGCAGGCCCAGCAGCACAACCAGACCAAGGCCAAGGGAGGGCCGCCCGCCGGCCATCCAACCCCGCCCGGGCACGCCGCGGCCACGGCGCCGGCAACGCCGGCGCCTCCATCCCGGCCGGAGCGTCCCGTGCGGCATTGAGGCGACACGCGGCGCGGCATGGCGGAGTTGCGGGGAGCGGCAAAAAATAAGAAGTTGACAGCAGCACGGAAGGGGGAAATCCATTTGGGTCTTCGCGACGTCCGCCGGCAGCGCCTGCGCGTGGCAGCATCGCTGCTCTGGCTGGGTCTGGCCGCGGCGGGATCCGCCGTCGCCGATTCCGGACAGGCCGATTTCCAGGCCGGCATCTCCGCCTACCATGCCGGCGACCTCGACGGCGCGCTCGCCGCATTCCAGCGCGCCCGCGGCAAGGGCCTGCCCGGCGCCAACCTGGATTTCAATCTCGGCCTGACCTACTACAAGCTCGGGCGTTACGCGGATGCGCGCAGCGCGTTCGAGCGGCTGCGCCCGAACGCGGACTACGCCGCCCTGGCCGAGTACCACCTCGGGCTGGTGGCCGCGCGACAGGGCGACGACGATCAAGCCGCCACCCACCTTCAGAGCGCCGCGCGCCTGACCCGCTCCGAGGCGCTGCGCACCCTGGCGCAAAGCGCGCTGCAGCGGATCGGCAGCGCGCCGGTGCCGTCCCGGCCCACCAGCTATCTCTCTGCCGGCATCGGCTATGACAGCAATCCCGGCCTGCTCCCCGGCGTCGCGCCACCACAGGCCAGCCAGCCCGCCAGCGGCTACGGCGAGGTACTGGCGTCGCTGGACTATCCGCTGCCGCAGCCGTCACTGGCCGCGTTCAGCCTGCACGGCAGCCTGTACGCGCGGGAATACTTTTCCGCCGCGGACTTCGACCAGCAGGTCGGCGACCTCAGCCTGCGCTATCAATTCGGCGAGCGCTGGCGCACCACGCTGGCGGGCGACGGCGAAGTGTCGCTGCTCGATGGCCACAACCTGCAGGACGCCGGCGGCATCGACCTGCAGACCGAGCGGGCCCTGGCGCACTCCACGCTGAGCCTGCGCTACCGCGGCGAGCGCGTCAGCGGCGGTGGCGGCTTCACCTATCTCGACGGCTGGCGCCAGCGCGCCGGCCTCGGCTACGCGCAGACGCTGGGCGGCACCGCGCTGCGCGGGGACTACGAGTTCGAGACCAACGACCGCCGCGACCTCAGCAGCGGCCCGGAATTCTTCAGCGAGTCGCCGCAGCGGCAGGGCCTGGGCCTGCGCCTGGACCGCGCTCTGAACGAGCACCTGTCTCTGGAGTGCCGGGCCGGCTACCGCTACAGCCGCTACCGCGACGACAACCGCATGCTGGTCAACGGCCAGCTGCAGCAGCAGCGCCTCGCCGAAAACCTCGAGCAGCTGGAACTGGGCGCGCGCCTGCGCCTCGCCGCGAGCTGGAACCTGTTCCTGGACTACCAGTACAGCGCCAATCAGGCGAGCATCGACAGCTTCGCCTATCACCGCCACCTGCTGCTGCTCGCCGTCGAACGGGTCAAGTGAGCTTGCCGGCGCGGCGGCCACGCCGCCGGCCGCCGCCCGCGGCGTAGCCCTCGGCCCCCGCATGGAACCTTTTCGTGCCGCGCTGCGTGTAAGGCAGTGAGCAACGGCGCGGTCGGGGCCGTTGGGAGGCGGATCTGTGAAAGCGTGCCGTGCTGCGGCCAGGAGCCGCGCCATGGCCCGCGCCTGCGGATCAAGCCTCCGTCACTCGTCCCGGAACGAACCACGCGAGGAGTCAGTCATGGAAAGACCACGCAGTCTGTTGATCGCGGCAGTGATCGCCGTCACGCTGGCCGCATGCGGTGGCGGCAGCGGCGGCGCACCGCCCGCCAGCCCGGCCAGCGTCACGCCCGGCAGCATGCGCCTGTCGGTGGGCGACGCCCCGGTCGACGGCGCCGAACACGTGGTGGTGAAATTCACCGGCGTGGAACTGCTCAATGAAGGCGGCACCCCGCTGGACATCAGCCTCTCGCCAGCCCGCACCATCGATCTGCTGACCCAGGGCAGCACCGCTTCCGCGGTACTGTTCGACCAGCCGATCACCCCCGGCACCTACTCGCAGATCCGCCTGACGGTGGTGGCGGACGGCGACCCGTCCAACTCCTACATCCAGCTCAGCGACGGCAGCGTCCACGGCCTGCAGGTGCCCAGCGGCAGCGAAAGCGGCCTCAAGCTGGTCTCCGGCTTCGTGGTGCCGGCAAGCGGCATCGCCGACTACACCATCGATTTCGACCTGCGCAAATCCATCGTCTGTCCTCCGGGACAGGCCCCGACCTGCTTCCTCAAGCCGGCGCTGCGCCTGGTCAACAACGGCTCGGTCGGCAATATCGCGGGCAGCATCGACCCCGGCCTGCTCACCGCGGGCTGCTCGCCGGGCGTCTACCTGTACGACGGCACGGTCACCGCGCCGGAGGACTACAACAGCACCGCGCCGGGCAGCGACACCAACCAGCCGATCGCCTCCAAGGTGCCGGTGCAGACCTCCAGCGGACTGCTGTATCAGTTCACCTTCCTGACGCCGGGCACCTATAGCGTGGCCTTCACCTGCCAGGCCGCCAGCGACAACCCCGACCAGAACGACCACCTGAGCTTCACCTCCATCAACAGCGGCATCGCCGTCGCCGCCGGGCAGACCACCACCCTCAACCTGGTCAACAACACCCAGGGCACCATCGCCGGCACAGTCGCCCCGAGCCTCGTCCCGCAAGGCTGCACGCCCGGCGTCTACCTGTACGGCGGCACCGTCACCGCGCCGGAAGACAAGAACAGCACCGCGCCGCCGGGCGACACCAACCAGCCGCTGAGCTCCGTCGTTCCGGCGCAAACCTCCGGCGGGCTGCAGTACCAGTTCGTCTACCTCGCACCGGGATCCTACACCGTCGCCTACACCTGCCAGGCGGCGCAGGACAACCCCGCCCAGAACGACCACCTGAGCTTCAGTCCGGTCAAGACCGGCATCGGGGTCACCGCGGGCATGACCACCACCGTCAATCTGCCCTGAGCGCCATCCACCGCGAAGGCCCGGACCGCTCCGGGCCTTCGCGCACGCGCACCTTGAGAAAGGACAACCACGCATGACATCAACCCGGCGAAGCCGCTCGGAAGCAAAACGCGCGCAGCTGCTCCGCATCGCCACCGAGCTGTTCCTGGCCGGGGGCTACGACGCGATCAGCGTCGAACAGATTGTGGCCCGGGCCGGCGGCACCAAGTCCAATGTGTACAAACATTTCGGCGGCAAGGCCGGCTTGTTCGCCATGGTGGTGGAGAAGCTGGGTGAACGCAGCGCGCATCCCTTCAGTGGCTTGCCGCTGGACGCCAAGCCCGAGGAAGCGCTGCGCCAGGCCGGCCGGCGCTTCCTCGCCGAGCTGCTGACCCCGCGCTCGATCCGCCAGCACCGCCTGGTCATCGCCGAATCAGCGCGCTTCCCGGCCATCGGCAAGCGCTGGTTCAAGGCCGGACCCGAGCAGGCCCGCGCCGCCCTCGCCGCCTGGTTCCAGGGCCAGCACAAAGCCGGCCGCCTGCGCGGCCTCGCCCCGCAGCGCCAGGCCGCCCTGTTCCTCGACATGCTCGGCGGCGAACCGCTGCTGCGCCAGCTCATCACCGGCGCCACGCCGCCCGCCACCCGCGAACTCAACAAGCTGGTGGACGAAGCCCTCGGCGTGTTCCTGCACGGCACGCTGAAGAAGTGATCACGGCAGGCGCCGCAGTACGCAATGCCGGTTCTTCAGCCAACCCCTCCGGATCGCATAGCGCCAGCCCACCCTTGACGCTGGCCCCGGCCCAAGCATCAGCCGCGCCGGCAAGGCCGCCTCAGACAGACAGCAGTTCGACGTCCGGCAGGCGCGCGGCCTTGGCATCGAAGGTCAGCAGCGGCGTGCGCCCGGCGGCACCGCACTGGCCGGCATGGAAACACTCGGCGAAGTCGGCACTGCCTGAACGATAGAGATGCAAGGCGCGCTCCAATGCCGCCTCGGTCTGAAACTCCAGCTCCTGGGTCTCGAGCAGGGCGTTGAAGGTCCGAAGGACGGTGGCCTTGTCGAAACCGTAGCGCGAACGCAGCACCCATTCGAGTTCCAAGGCCACGGTGTCGGCGACGAACAGCGGCGCACCGGCGGCGGACTCGAACAGCTTGCGCGCAGCCGCGGACTGGCGCCGGTCGTCATCCACCAGCCAGCGCACCAGCACGTTGGTGTCCAGGCCCGGCATCAGCCCCGCCCAAACCGCATGCTTTCGACTGAAGCCTTGCGCGTGCCGCGGCGCGGTTTCAGCGCCCCTTTGAGGTCGAGGATCGAGCGCGTCTTGCTGCGCATGATGGTCGTCCCGTCTTCCAGACGGGTGAAGACCACGCGCTCCCCGGCATTCAGGCCCAGGGCCTTGCGGATGTCGGCGGGAATGGTGATCTGGCCTTTGCTGGTGACGGTGGCTTCTGACATGGCGGCATCCTTACATATACACCCATAGTAAGGACCACCTTGCTCGCCTGCAATGCCCCGCGCCCTTCCCCGCCTCAGCGCACCCGCACCGGCACGATCTCCGCCGACAGCTGCACCTCCACGCCCAGGCCGTAGTAGTAGTACACCGGCCGCGACACCAGCCGCAGGAACATGAACAGCCGGAAGCGGGCGCGGCTGATCATCCCCATGGTCTTCGACGGCAGCAGGTTTTCCTTGGCCACGTGCACGCTCCACTGCCGCCGGTCGTTGGGCAGGCCGATCTCCTTGAGCTGCGCCATGTCCTCCAGCGCGTCCTCGACGTTGGGCTCCTCCATGAAGCCGAAGCTCAACTCCACGCCGACGATGCTGCCGCGGCTGCGGTCGCGGTCGAACACCGTCACGCGGTAGCGGCCGTCGTGGATGTACGGCACTTCCTGGTGGTTGATCTCGACGAAGATCAGGTTGCGCGGCAGGATGCCGTAGCGGTGCCAGATCAGCTGCAGCAGCGCCGGCGTGTGATCGGTTTCGTGGCGCGGCAGCTTCGGCACCATCAGGATCGCGTTGCGCTCCAGGAACACGTGGCTGGCGCGGTGCAGCGCGATCAGCTCGCCGACCGTCATGGTCTGCTTGGCGGCGTAGGCGGCGAAGGTCGCCTTGCGGCCCCACTTCCAGGTGGCCATGACCACGAACACCGCCACGCCGATGGACAGCGGCACATAGCCGCCCTCCAGCAGCTTGAGCGAGCTGGCCAGCAGGAAGGAGCCGTTCACGGCCGTCAGCGTGCCCCACACCAGTCCGGCGCGCGTGGCGCTCCAGTTCCAGTGGTGGCGCGAGATCGGCAGCATCGCCAGCGAGGTGATGACCATCACCCCCGACACCGCCAGGCCGTAGGCGGAGGCCAGCGAGGCGCTGGAGCCGAAGGCCAGCACCAGCGCCACGCAGCCGGCGTACAGCCCCCAGTTGATGAACGAGATATAGATCTGCCCGGCGCGCTGCAGGTGGGTGTGCACGATGTTCATGCGCGGGAACAGGCCCAGCCGCACCGCCTGCGAAGCCAGCGAGAACGCGCCGGATATCAGCGCCTGCGAGGCGATCACCGTCGACACCGTCGCCAGCAGCACCATCGGGTAGAGCAGCGCCGAGGGCACCAGGCTGTAGAACAGCTTGCCGCCCGCCACCGGCTCCCCTCCCAGCAGGTAGGCGCCCTGCCCCAGATAGTTGAGCAGCAGCGTCGGGTACACCAGCGTGAACCAGCCGGCGCGGATCGGCGCCGTGCCGAAGTGGCCCAGGTCCGCGTACATCGCCTCGCCGCCGGTGACGCACAGCATCAGCGCCCCGAGGATCAGCAGCGCGTTGTAGA
Organism: uncultured Nevskia sp.; assembly: GCA_964451925.1. GTDB lineage: Bacteria > Pseudomonadota > Gammaproteobacteria > Nevskiales > Nevskiaceae > Nevskia. The sequence continues at coordinate 22,959 of CAYVKA010000051.1, forward strand.
AGCCGGCGTGCCACAGGAATTCCAGGCCATACAGCGGATTGAAGGCCTGCAGGATCTGCGGATGGCGCCCGATCTGCACCACGCCCAGCGCGGCGATGACCACGAACCACACGATCAGGATCGGCCCGAACACCGTGCCGATGCCCGCCGTGCCCTTGTACTGCAGCGCGAACAGCACCGTCAGCAGCACGATGGTCAGCGGCACCACCGTCTGCCCCAGCGCCGGCGTGGCCACGCCCAGCCCCTCCACCGCCGACAGCACGCTGATCGCCGGCGTGATGATGCCGTCGCCGAACAGCAGGCCCGCGCCCAGCAGCAGCGACCACAGCAGCAGCTTGCGCCCGCGCCGGTTGGAATGGCCGTGCAGCAGGCCGTACAGCGCGAAGATGCCGCCCTCGCCGTCGTTGTCCGCGCGCAGCACCAGCAGCGCGTACTTGATGGCGACGATCACCGTCAGCGCCCAGATCACCAGCGAAATGCCGCCCAGCACGTTGCCCGGCGTCAACGCCACGTTGCCGTGGCCGAAGTAGATCTGGTCCAGCGAATACAGCGGCGAGGTGCCGATATCGCCGTAGACGATGCCCACCGCGCCGATGGTCATGGCCGCGAAGCCGCCCTTCGACGCGGTCGCGCCGGCCGCCGCGCTTTCGGCGCGGCTGCGGTGGCGGGTCTTCAGACTCACAGGGGTTTGCGCATTCATCGCTTGGCGTCGCAGTTTGGTCCGCTCGCCGCCCCCGGCGAGGGCAGCGCATCCGGCACCGCGCCCACCGGCACAGCGGCCACGCGCCAGGACAGCAGACTGGCAGGCGCCGCGCCTCCCGTCATTGACTCAGGTCAAGCGCCGCCGGCGATGGCCGCTCACGCAAAAAAAAGGCGCGCCCCCGTGGGAGCGCGCCGCCCTGACCGCTTGAATTTTCCCGCCGCCGTTCGGCGGCGGCAGCCCTCAGGCCGCCGCCTCCAGCTCCGCCAGCGGCCTGAAATCCACCTTCTCGCGCACCGCGCACTGCGGGCAGGCCCAGTTGTCGGCAATGCTGGCCCAGCGGCGGCCGGGGAGGAAGCCCTCGCGCGCGCAGCCCAGCGCCTCGTCGTAGACGAAGCCGCAGTTCGGGCACTGGAAGCGCGTCGCCGCGCCGGCGTCGCCGCTCACCGTCTCCGCCGCTGCCGCTGCCGCTGCCGGGGCCGCGCCCGGCGCCGCCGCCGACCAGCGGCGCAGCAGCGCCTCGCGCCGCGACGGCTGCAGGTGCGCTTTGCTCAGGTCGCCGCCGTGATGCGCCACCACACGCGGGTCCATCACCTTGAACCACAGCGGCGGCACATAGGCCAGCAGCACCATCGCGCCGTAGCCCGAAGGCAGCTGCGGGCTGTCGTCGAAATGGCGCAGCGCCTGGTAGCGCCGCGTCGGGTTGGCGTGGTGGTCCGAATGGCGCTGCAGCTGGTACAGGAACAGATTGGTCACCACGTGGTTGCTGTTCCACGAGTGGCGCGGCTGGCAGCGCTCGTAGCGGCCGTCCGCCAGCTTCTGCCGCAGCAGGCCGTAGTGCTCCAGGTAGTTCACCACCTCCAGCAAGGTGAAGCCCAGCGCCGCCTGCACCACCAGGAACAGCAGCGCCCACGGCCCCAGCCACAGCGTCAGCGCGCCGAACAGCAGCACCGTCAGGCTCCAGGCCTGCAGGTTCTCGTTGTCCAGGCTCCACGCGCTCTTGCCCTGGCGCGCCAGCCGCTCGCGCTCGATGGCCCAGGCGGAGCGGGCGCTGCCGATCACCGTGCGCGGCAGGAAGGCGTAGAAGGTCTCGCCCATGCGCGAACTGGCCGGGTCCTCCGGCGTGGCCACGTTCTTGTGATGGCCTTTGTTGTGCTCGATGGCGAAGTGCCCGTAAGCCACCGGCGCCAGCGCCACCTTGGCCAGCCAGCGCTCGGTGGCGTTGGTCTTGTGCCCCAGCTCGTGCGCAGTGTTGATGCCCACGCCGTTGGCCATGCCGCAGGTCGCCACCAGGCCCAGCATCTCCCACCACGGCAGCTGCCCGTGCACCGCCAGCCAGGCGCCGAGGATGGTCACCGCGTACTGGCTCGGGATGTAGGCGTAGACGATGCGCAGATAGTAGCGGTCCGCATCCAGCTGCCGCACCGCCGACTCCGGCGCGTTGACGCGGTCCTCGCCCAGCAGCCAGTCCATCAATGGCGCCAGCACGTAGAACACCACCGGCAGCGAGAACAGCCAGGCGCCGCTGGCGCCGTACATCACCATCACCACCGACACCGCGCCGATCAGCGGCAGCGCCGGGCTGAGCAGCCACAGCCAGCGCTTGCCATCGACCCAGGCCGCGCCATCGCCCGCATTCACTGAGCTTTGCATGATCCTCATGTCCCGTCTCCTCCAATAGTGAAGCCAGCATGCGCCGCCGCGGGTCCGGCTTCCGGTTATTTTGCGCCATGTTATAGTCATAATGCGCCACTGCGGCCCGCCGCCCCCATCCTCATGGCCAAGCCCGACCTGCTGGTACCCGCCCGTTACTATGCCCGCCTCGGCGAAGTGCTGGCGCGCCAGCGGGTGGACCTGGCCGCCGCGCTGCGCGCGCAGCGGCTGTCGCCGCGCCTGCTGGCCGAGCCGGACGCCACCATCCGCTTCTCCCAGGTCGACCGCCTGCTGCAGCGCCTGGCCGCCGCCGGCGTCGGCGGCGAAGCCGCCTTCGAGCTGGGCAAGCTGCTCACCGCCAGCGCCCACAGCCTGGTCGGCTTCGGCATGCTCAACAGCGACACGCTGGACCAGGCGCTGCGCTTCGAGGCGCAGTATTTCCGCCTGATCATGCCCAGCTTCCGCATGCGCTACAGCAGCGGCGCGGACTACGGCGAGATGCTGTTCACGCCGCTGGTGGCGATGAGCCACGTGTGCCTGGCCTTCCACCTCGAAGCCATCGGCATGGCGGCGCTGCGCGAAGTCAGCGACCTCACCGGCGGCCGCCGCCCGCCCTGCCGCCTGGAACTGTCGATCGCACCGCCGCCGCACGCCGCGCGCTACGCCGAGCTGCGCGACCTGCGCGTGCGCTTCAACGCCGACGCCACGCCCAGCGTGCGCCTGCGCCTGCTCGACAACCCGCGCAACCACCCGCTGGCGATGGCCGACGCCAACGCCCGCCGCGTCGCCGAGGAGCGCTGCCGCCGCCTGGTGCAGCAGGCCGCCAGCGTGCGCCGCTTCGCCGACTGGGTGGCGATGACGCTGCGCGAAGTCAGCGACGAGCTGCCCACGCTGGACCAGCTCGCCGCCATGCTCAACCTGTCCAGGCGCACCCTCAACCGCTACCTGGAGCGCGAGGGCACCAGCTTCCGCGAGCTGTCCGGCCGCATCCAGCACGAGCTGGCCTGCGAGCGCCTGGCCAGCGGCAGCATGAGCGTGACCGAAGTGGCCTACTCGCTCGGCTTCACCGACACCTCGAATTTCGCCCGCGCCTTCCGCGCCCGCGCCGGCTGCAGCCCCGGCCAGCACCGCGCCGGCACCGCGCGCCGCGCGCCCGGCGGCAAGCCGCCGATCAAAGACCGATCGAAAAAGAACTGATCAAGAAAACCTGATCAAAGAATCCTGATCAAGCGCCACTGATCAAGCGCTGCTGACCAAGCCGGTCACCGGCGGGGACCGGCTCATCCATCGGGACGCGCCACGCTCAGGCCGAGCGCGAGCCGGATGTGCTGTCGCCCTTCTCCACTTCGTGCAGGAAGAAGCGGATGTAGCCCTCCAGCGCGGCCGGGCTGCTGCCGACATTGAGCACGTCGGGAATGACGCTGGACGGTGTCACCGCGCCTTCCTTGAACGAAGCGGGCTCGACTTCAACGGTGGTGGCGGATGAGGTGTGGAACATGGCGCTCTCCTTGGCTGGTTTGCTTCGGCGCCGCCGGCGCGGCACAACACCAGACACCGGCGCTCCGAAAAACGATTTCCTGCAAGGCCGGCGGGCCTGTTACCACGGTGTCCGTCGCCAGCAGCACTTCGATGCGGGCGCCATTAAGCGCCCGCCGCCCGCGCGCCGCCAATTGAATGTCGCTACCCTCGGCATAGGTTTCTTCAATAAGCCGCCCGCAACCGCACCTGGCGCCACTTTGCGCCCGCGCCGCGGCCGGGCGGCGGGCGTGGCCGCCGCCATTGAATGGCCGCGCCCAGTCCCAAACTTTCCGGTACGCGGCGCCCTGCCGCCATTGCCCGCAAGGGCCTTACCGGAGTCTGAAAATGAGTGAGCAGATCGCGCCAGTCGCCGACGCCTCGTTCGAGCGCGACGTGCTGCAATCCACGGTCCCCGTGCTGGTGGACTTCTGGGCCGAGTGGTGCGGCCCCTGCCGCATGATGTCGCCGGTGCTGGAGCAGCTCGCCGCCGAGCAGTCCGGCAAGCTCAAGGTGGTCAAGCTCAACGTCGACGAAAACCCCGGCACGCCGCCGAAGTTCGCCATCCGCGGCATCCCCACGCTGATCCTGTTCAAGGACGGCAAGGCCGTCGCCACCCAGGTCGGCGCCGTGCCCAAGGCGCGCCTCGCCGCCTTCGTCGAGCCGCACCTGGCCGCGGCGTAAAACGCGGCAGCCGCAAGGGGCGGGCTGCATCGCGGCCCGCCCCGGGGCCGATCGGCAAAGAAGCGATGGCTCGCGGCTTACCCGCCGCAGGCAGGCACGCGGACGATGTTCCGCCGGCTCAGCCGGCGCCGCCGGAAAAATGCGCGGCCACAGTCTGCTGCAGGACGCGGTCGACCTCGGCTTCCGCCTCGATCCAGTCCTGCATTTCGCAACCCGACTCGAAATGCCTTTTCTCCGCCAGGTAATAGGCGGCGCGCGCGATCAACTCCCGCCTCGACGCCGGCGTGATGCCGCAAAGCACCCGGCCGTCGTCGCTGAAGCACACCGATGCGGCCACCGCCGTCTCGATCTCCGGGGGCAAAGAACTCCCGTCAGCCATGACAGGCCCTCCTCAGTTGCGTCCCTTCATCATTGAGGCGGGGAGGCTGCCGGGGCATTGACTTGAGTCAATCGGCGCGCCGCGAGGCCCGCGAACTCGCCCGCGGAAACCCGGCGGCGGTTTTGCGCCCGTCCCCCCGCCGCGCCGGCGCATACTGTGCGCGCGGCTGCCGCCCCGCGCAGTGTTCGACCGAGGATTGGAGCAAGACGTGTTCCGGCTCAAGTTCCTGCCGCTGGTGTGGTCCATGCTGTGGCGCAGCCCGGTTCGCACCGGGCTGACCTTCGCCTCGGTGGCGGCGGCGTTCCTGCTGTTCGGCCTGCTGCGCTCGGTGGCCGACTTCTTCGCCCTCGGCCCGCGCCTGGCCGGGGCCAACAACCTGATGGTGATCAGCCGCGACTCGATGGCGGCGCAGCTGCCGCTCAGCTACCGCGGCGCCATCGCCGGCGTGCCCGGCGTGGTGGCGGTGGTGCCGCTGGCGTTCTTTCCGGCCTGGTACCAGGACCCGCGCAACACGCTGGTGGTGGACGCGGTGGACGTGAGCGAATTCCTGCACCACGACCCGCGGCTGCAGGCCGACGAAACCGCGCTGGCGGCGATGGCGCAGACCCGCGACGGCATGCTGGCCGGGCGCGAGCTGGCGCAGCGCTTCGGCTGGAAGGTGGGCGACCGCGTGCCGCTGCAGTCGCGCGTGCCGCGCAAGGATGGCGGCCGCACCTGGGAGTTCACGGTGGTGGGCCTGTGGCACCTCGACGAGCAGCGCGTCGGCCACCTGCCGGCGCTGGGGGCGCTGGTCAATTTCGGCTACTTCGACCAGGCCCGCCTGTTCGAGCGCGGCCACGCCACCGGCTACGTCGTCAACATCGACCAGCCCGGCCACGCCGAGCCGGTCAGCGCCGCGATCGACGCGCTGTTCGCCAACTCCGCCGCCCCCACCCGGACCCAGACCGAGCAGGCCTTCAAGCTCAACATGGTGCGGCGCATCGGCGACATCGGCCTGATCGTCGGCGCCATCGTCGGCGCGGTGCTGTTCACGCTGCTGCTGGTGGCGGGCAACACCATGGCGCAGGCGTTCCGCGAGCGCCTGCCGGAGCTGGGCGTGCTCAAGACCATCGGCTTCACCGACGATGCGCTGGCGGCGCTGTTCGTGGCCGAGTCGCTGCTGCTGGTCGGCAGCGGCGCGGCCTGCGGCCTGGCGCTGGACTCGGTGCTGATCCCGCGGCTGTTCCGCCAGGCGTTCGGCGCGCCGGCGCCGATGCCGCCGGGCACGCTGCTGGCCGGCGGCCTCACCGCGCTGGCGGTGGCCGCGGCGGTGGCCCTGATCCCGGCCTGGCGGGCGCGGCGCCTGACCGTGGTCGAGGCCCTGGCCGCGCCATGAAGGTCACGCTGCGGCTTGCCGGCATGAGCCTGCTCAGCCTGCCCTCGCGCTGGACCGCCTCGCTGGTGCTGGTGGTGAGCCTGGCCGGCGTGGTCGGCGTGATGGTCTCGGTGCTGGCCATGGCGGCTGGCTTCCGCAAGGTGTTCACCGACAGCGCCCGGCCCGACCGCGTGGTGATCGTGCGCAGCGGCGCGCGCAGCGAGACCGAGAGCGCCATCACCCGCAGCGAAGCCGATACCCTGCTCGGCCTGCCCGGCCTGGCGCGGCTGCCGGACGGCCGGCCGCTGGCCTCGCCGGAGCTGTGCTACGGCACCTCGCTGCCGCGCCGGCGCGGCGGCGAAGCCGGCGGCGTCACCGTGCGCGGCGTCGGCCCGCAGGCGCTCGCGCTGCGCCCGGAAGTGAAGCTGGTCGAGGGCCGGCCGTTCCAGCCCGGCCTGCTCGAGGTCATCGTCGGCCGTGCCGCGCAGCGCAGCTTCGCCGGGTTGGACAGCGGCCGCACCGTCCAGCTCGGCAACGTCGCCTGGACCGTCGCCGGCGTGTTCGAAAGCGGCGGCGACCTGCACGAGACCGAGATCTGGGCCGATGCCGATACCGCCCTGTCCGCCTTCCAGCGCGACCACTACAACAGCATCACCGCCCGCCTCGCCTCCGCCGAAGCCTTCGACACCTACAAGGACGCCGTCACGCTCGACCCCGCCCTGGACCACCAGGTGCTGCGCGAACGCGACTTCTACGCCCTGCAGACCGAGACCACCGGCGGCATCATCGCCGCCTTCGGCTACACCGTGGCCGGCATCATGGCGCTGGGCGCGCTGTTCAGCGCCGTCAACACCATGTTCGCCGCGGTGCGCGCGCGCCGCGTCGAGATCGCCACCCTGCGCGCCCTCGGCTTCGGCGCCGCGCCGGTGCTGGCCTCGGTGCTGGCCGAGTCGCTGGCGCTGGCCCTGCTCGGCGGCACGCTCGGCGGCCTCGCCGCCTACCTGCTGTTCGACGGCTTCACCGCCTCCACCATCAGCGGCGACCTCACCAGCGACGTCGCGTTCCAGTTCCGCGTCACACCCGTCCTGCTGCTGCAGGGCATCGCCTGGGCCACCGCCGTCGGCCTGCTCGGCGCCCTGGCCCCGGCGCTGCAGTCGGTGCGGCGGCCGGTGGCGGAAGGGCTGCACGCCTCCCGCTAGTGTGGTGTCTAGAAAATTCATCGATCAATTCCGTTCGCCCCGAGTGCCGCGCGCAGCGCGGTGTATCGAGGGACATTCGGCGGGGCATTCGGTGAACCGCCGCGCTGCGCGCGGCACTCGCCACGAACGGGCTTCCAATGATTCAGCGATCTTCGGAGACACCACCCTGGCGCATCGCCCGGCAGTATCTAGCGCACCCCGCGCGCCGCCAGCGTCTGCGCAAAGTAATCCACCAGCGCCCGCACCTTGGCCGGGATGAAGCGGTAGCCGGGGTAAATGGCGTAGATGCCCTGCTCCTGCGTCGCCCAGCGCGGCAGCACGTGCACCAGGCGCCCGGCGGCGAAGTCTTCGCTCAGCGCGAACGACGGCAGCAGCGCGATACCCAGGCCGCGCCTGCAGGCGTCGCGCAGGGCCAGGGCGTTGTTCGAGCGCAGCGGCCCGCTCACGTTCACCGGCGCGGCCTCGCCGCCGCGCTGCAGCTCCCAGCGGTCCGGGTGGTCGGTAATATCCAGTACCAGGCAGGCGTGCCGCTCCAGCTCGCGCGGGTGGCGCGGCACGCCGCGCCGCTCCAGGTAGCCGCGGCTGGCGGCGAGCTGGCGCCGGTTCGGCCCCAGCTTGCGCGCCACCAGACGCGAGTCGCGCAGGCTGCCGGTGCGGATGGCCAGGTCGTAGCGCTCCTCCACCAGATCGACGAAACGGTTGGACAGGTCCAGGTCCAGCGTCAGCTTCGGGTGCCGCGCCAGGAATTCCGGCAGCACCGGAACCAGGTGGGTCATGCCCAGGCCGCTCGGCGCGCTGACCCGCAGCCGCCCCTGCAGCGCCTCGCCCAGCGCGCTGGCCTCGGCCTCGGCCGACTCCAGCTCCGCCAGCAGCGCCTCGCAGCGGCTGAAATAGGCCGCGCCGGCTTCGGTGAGGCCGACGCTGCGCGTGGTCCGCTGCAGCAGGCGCACGCCCAGCCGCGCCTCCAGCGCCGCCACGCCGCGGCTCACCGCCGAAACGCTGACGCCGAGCTGCGCCGCGGCGCGCACGAAGCTGCGCTTGCGCACCACCTCGATGAACAGCGCGATCTCGTCCAGCCGGGCCGGCATGAATTGTTGCGCCTATGGCAATAATGATTTCATTTTTACCCGGTTTATCGCGGCCGTGGAAGCCCCTATCCTGCGCCGCATGTGCAAGGAGGCCCGCCCATGAACAGCCGCAGCATCAGCGCCGCCGCCGCGCCCACGCCCACGCCGGATCGCGCGCTGGCCCGGGAAAGCCTGCCCGCCGCCGCCTTCGTGGTGCTGTGGAGCACCGGCTACATCGCCGGCAGGATCGCGGTGGAGCACGCCGCGCCGTTCACCACGCTGACGCTGCGCTTCGCCGGCGCCAGCCTGCTGTTCGCGCTGCTGGTGCTGCTGCGCCGCACCGCGCTGCCGCCGGCGCGGGCGCTGCTGCACAGCGCCGTGGTCGGCCTGCTCAGCCTGGCGCTGCAGTTCGGCGGCGTCTACGGCGCCTTCGCACTCGGCGCCAGCTCCGGCTTCGCCGCGCTGGTCATCGGCTCGATGCCGCTGGCCGTCTCGCTCAGCGCCGCCGCGCTGGGCGAGCGCCAGCCCGCCGGCCACTGGCTCGGCCTGCTGCTCGGCCTGGGCGGCGTGCTGCTGGTGCTGCGCGACAAGCTCGGCTCCGGCCTGGGCTCGGCCGCCGCCGGCGTGGCGCTGTTCCTGGGCCTGTGCGGCATCACCTTCGGCACGCTGTACCAGAAGCGCCACGCCTCCAGCATCGACCTCAACGCCGGCCTGCTGGCGCAGAACCTCGCCGCCACCGTGGTACTGGCGCCGCTGGCGCTGCTGCACGAGCACTTCCGCTTCGACGGCAGCGCCGCCTTCGCCGGCTCGATGCTGTGGCTGATCCTGGTCAACTCCGGCGGCACCTTCGCCCTGCTGTTCGTGCTGCTGCGCCAGGGCGCCGCCAGCCGCGTCTCGACGCTGTTCTACCTGGTGACGCCGGTCACCGCAGTGATGGGCTGGGCGCTGATGCACGAGCCGATGAGCGCCATCAAGCTGGCCGGCTTCGCCCTCGCCGCCAGCGGCGTGTACATCGGCACGCGGCGCTAGGGTCTGTTGACAATCATTGGATCGCTGCGTTGCTGCTCAAAATCGCGTCAG
>CAYVKA010000052.1:0-32235 GCA_964451925.1 uncultured Nevskia sp.
CGCGCGGTGCCGGCGGCGCGCGGCGCCGGCGCCGGCGCGGTCAACCGCTGGTTCATCGCGCCGGTGGGGGCGCGGGCGGCGTTCATGGAGGTGATGGACATCTCCATCGCCAACGTCTCGCTGCCGCACATCGCCGGCGACCTGTCCTCCAGCCAGGACGAATCCACCTGGGTGCTGACCAGCTACCTGGTGACCAACGCGGTGGTGATGCCGATCTCCGGCTGGCTCTCCAACACGTTCGGCCGCAAGCGCTTCTTCCTGGCCTGCATCGCCGGCTTCACCGCCAGCTCGCTGCTGTGCGGGCTGGCGCCGAACCTGGCCACGCTGATCCTGCTGCGCGCCATCCAGGGCGCCACCGGCGGCGGCCTGCAGCCTGCCGGCCAGGCGATCCTGGCCGACAGCTTCCCGCCGGACAAGCGCGGCATGGCCACCGCCATCTACGGCATCGCCACGGTGTTCGCGCCGACCATCGGCCCGACCCTGGGCGGCTGGATCACCGACAGCTACAACTGGCGCTGGATCTTCCTGATCAACGTGCCGGTGGGCGTGGTGCTGTTCTTCCTGGTGACCTCGCTGATCCACGAGAAAACCGCCGCCGTGGCCGGCAACGGCAGGAAAATCTCGGTCGACTGGCTCGGCTTCGGTTTCATCGGCCTGAGCCTGGGCTGCCTGCAGGTGGTGATGGACCGCGGCCAGCAGGACGACTGGTTCGCCTCCGGCTTCATCACCACCCTGACGGTCGTTTCGGCGGCGGCGTTCGTGCTGCTGATCTGGTGGGAGCTGCGCCATGCCAACCCGATGGTGGATCTGCGCCTGCTGGCCAACGCCGACTTTGCCGTGTCGTTCCTGCTGATGCTGATGCTGGGCTTCATGATGCTCGGCAGCACCTACCTGATCCCGGCCTATGTGCAGAGCCTGATGGGCTATCGCTCGGTCGACGCCGGCATGGTGCTGACCCCGGGCGGCCTGGCCACCATCGCGCTGCTGCCTTTCGTCGGGCGCATGCTGAACAAGGTGGATCTGCGCCTGCTGATCGCCGTCGGCCTCACCGTCAGCGGCCTGAGCCTGCTGTGGATGACGCACTTCTACCTGGAAATCCCCTTCGTCATGATCATGCTGGCGCGCATGGCGCAGGCGGCCGGGCTGCCGTTCCTGTTCATCCCGATCAACGCGGTGGCGTTCCGCAGCATCACGCCGGACAAGACCAACAACGCTTCGGCGCTGGTCAACCTGGCGCGCAACTTCGGCGGCAGCATCGGCATCTCCTTCGCCTCGACCCTGATGACGCGGCGCGAACAGTTCCACCAGAGCCGCCTGACCGAGCAGCTGCAGGGCATGAACCCGGCCTATCCGGACTTCGCCAGCCAGCTCGGCGGCGCCATCGGCAGCGGCGCCGACGCGCCCGCCACGCTGGCCAACATCTACCAGGGCGCGGTGCAGCAGGCGACGCTGCTGGCCTATATCGACGACTTCAAGGTGCTGGGCCTGGTGTTTCTCGGCATGCTGCCGTTCCTGCTGCTGCTCAAGCCGGGCAAGGGCGGCGGCGGGCCGGGCATGGCCCACTGAGGCGCACCGCCTCCACCGTCATCCGGGCTGCCGCTGCCGCCGGAAAGGCGCGGCGGCGCGCATAAAAAAGGCGGATCGCTATCCCAGAAATAGCGACCCGCCCGACTGTTCCCATGCCAGGAAACTGCACTGCTGCGGCGTGATTGGAATCACGCTTCTTGATTGATCGTCCGCGGCTAGCCGCGCACCCGGATCAGTCCGGCATAGACGCCGGCGATGCGAAACGGCGTCTGCTCCTGGCTGTCGCCTTCCAGCGGCGCCAGGTCGATCTCCAGCGGCTTGTAGGCCGGCGCGCTGTTCTCCGGCTTGAGCGTGATCTTCTTGCCGCGCCGGAAATAGCGCTTGAGCGTGATCTCGTCCTCGCCGGTCTTCGGGTGCGGCATCACCGCGGCGACGATCTGGCCGTTGTCCGCGTCCTCCTGGGCGTGGATGCCGACGATGTCGCCGTCGAGGATGTTGGCCTCCTTCATCGAGTGGCCGGAGACGCGGTGCAGGAAGTCGGCCCGCGGGTGGAACAGCTCCGGGTCGATGCGCAGCCAGGTGTCGACATTGGTTTCGGCGGTGATCGGCGTGCCGGCGGCGATGCTGCCGATCAGCGGCAGCTCGAACTGGTGCGACAGCGCCGCATCCTCCTCTTCTTTCAGCAGGCGGATGCCGCGCGCGTTGCCGGGCACCAGCTCGATGAAGCCTTTGCGGGCGATGGCCATGAGGTGGTCCTGCGCCCCGGTCTTGGAGCTGAAACCGAAGCGGCGCGCAATGTCCTCGCGCGTCGGCGGGAAGCCGGTCTCGCGCAACTGGCTGCGGATGAAATCGAGAATCTCCGTCTGACGCTGGGTGAGATCGGACATCAAGGCCTCTTGTGTTCGGTCAGGTGCGGGTGTACTGTACCAAAGAACAGTACAGAACGAAAGGACAGCTTCATGGCCACCGTCGATTCCGCCGCGCACCTCATCCTGCCACGTCCCGCCGCGCCGCGCAGGCAGTCCGGCCGCCGCAAGGCCGCCGCCGTGGCGCGCAGCGTGCCGATGCGCCGCCGCGCCTCCAAGCCGCAAGGCCAGGCCCTGAGCGGTGAGCAGGTCGATACCTGGGTGCTGCAGGGGCTGATCTGGCTGGCCATGGCCGGCATGGCGGCGTGGTTCCACGCCCCCCTGGCGCAGGCGCTGCGCGCGCTGTTCTGAGCCGGGGCGCCGCCCGCGGCGGCGCCGGGCGCCGCGGCATCAACCCGCGGCTGCAGATCGACATTCCCGAAACGTTCGACATGCCAAGCAGCCCGGCCGGCCCCTGCGCCACGCTGCTGCCGGTGTTCCGCACGCCGCGCCTGGTCGCCGGCGCACCGCTGTCCAACGGCATCGCCGGTGCCCGCTCAAGCCGCTGGATCCCGCCGGCCACACACCGGCGCTGAGCGCGGCGCAACCGCGCGCAAAGCCTTGCCCGGCGCGGCCGCGGCGCCGTCACTGATCGCGCGGACAAAATGCTCCGGCAGCGCAGCCATTACCCCGGCTTCCGCGCATAATGTTACATTGCTCAATGTCACGATAAGCAGGAACAGACATGAGCAAGGGATGGGACCCGACAATCGCCGACCTGGACGGCTTCCGCGAAGCGCAGAAGCTGGCCTACCGCTGCGCCGAAGCCATCGCCGACGAACTGACGCCCGGCATGACCGAGCGCGAGGCGGCGGCGCTGATGCAGCACTGGTTGAAGGCGGCCGGCGCCAATGACTGCTTCCACCAGCCGTTCGCCTGGTTCGGCGACCGCACCGCGTTCCGCGGCTTCATCGGTTACCGCCACCTCGGCGGCTTCAACCCGGCGTTCTATCCCGGCAGGCGCAGGCTGCAGGAGAACATGCCGTTCATCCTCGACTGCGCGCCGACGCTCAACGGCTACACCGCCGACATCGGCTACAGCGGCTGCCTCGGCGAGAACCGGATTCTCGACAAGCTGATGGATGACCTGCTCGAGTACCGCGTGCTGATCCTCGACCTGGTGAAGCAGCGCAGGCACCTGTCGGAGATCAGCCTGGCGGTGGACCGGCTGTGCGCGAAACACGGCTACGAGCCGCGCCACAAAGCCTACCCGTTCCAGGTGCTGGCGCACCGGGTGGAGAAGCTCGAAGCCGACCAGCGGAAGCACCGCAGCGTGCTCAACTTCGGCGTGCGCAATGTCGGCAAGCTGGTGGCCGACGTGGCCAAGGGCCGCCGCGAGGGCTGGTCGCCGCTGTGGAGCAGCGGCAGCGCCTCCGACCATCCGCCCACCCCGGGCCTGTGGGCGGTGGAGCCGCACCTGGGCTTCCGCGGCGTCGGCGCCAAGTGGGAGGAACTGCTGGTGGTGACCGAGGAAGACGCGTTCTGGCTGGACGACGATGTGCCGCAGGTGCGGCGCTGGCTCAGCCGCGGCCTGCAGCCGCTGGCCAAGGCCGCCTGAAGCCGGCCACGGAGGAGAACAGATGAGCAGACAGATCAAGGCGCCGGCCGAGCCGCAGAGCCTGCGCGTGCGCTCCGGCGACGTGGAACTGGCGGTGAAGGTCTACGGCGACGCCGGCCGTCCGGTGATCGTACTGGTTCACGGCTATCCGGACAGCAGCCACGTCTGGAACAAGGTGGTGGGGCCGCTCAGCGCGCGCTACCGCGTGGTCGCCTACGACGTGCGCGGCGCCGGCGAGTCGACCGTTCCGGCGCACACCACCGCCTACGAACTGGAGCACCTGGTGGCCGACCTGGCCGCGGTGCTGGACACGGTGAGCCCGGAGCAGCCGATCCACCTGGTGGCGCATGACTGGGGCTCGATCCAGAGTTGGGAAGCGGTCACCACCGAGCGCCTCAAGGGCCGCATCGCTTCCTACACCTCGATCTCCGGCCCCTCGCTGGACCACGCCGGCTACTGGGTGATGCAGCGCCTGCGCACGGCCGCGCCGGGCGATATCGCCAAGGTGGCCAACCAGCTGCTGCACTCCTGGTACATCGGCGCCTTCCACCTGCCGCTGGCCGCGCCGCTGGCCTGGAAGCTGGGCCTCGACCAGCTGTGGCCGAAGCTGCTGGAACGCTTTGAAGGCATCCGCGAGGAATCCACGCCGACCCAGTCCAGCGACGGCCAGCACGGCGTCAACCTGTACCGCGCCAATGTCGCCAAGCGCCTGCTGGCGCCGCGCCGGCGCCATACCAGCGTGCCGGTGCAGCTGGTGGTGCCGACGCGCGACCGCTTCGTCAGCCTGGAATTGCTCGATGGCCTGGACCAGTGGGTCGACCAGCTGTGGCGCCGCGACGTCGCCGCCGGCCACTGGCTGCAGCTGAGCCATCCGGAGCTGGTGGTGCGCTACGTCTCGGAGTTCGTCGACTTCATCGAAAGCGGCGAGGAGCCGGCGAGCCTGCACCGCGCCCGCGTGCGCGGCGGCAAGGGCGGCGGCCGCTACGCCGGCAAGCTGGCCATCGTCACCGGCGGCGGCTCCGGCATCGGCCGCGAAACGCTGCTGGCGCTGGCCGAGCAGGGCGCCGAAGTGGTGGCGGCGGACATCGACCTGGCGGCGGCGCAGCGCAGCGCCGAGCTGGCCGGGCTGCTCGGCGCCACCGCGCACGCGCGCAAGGTCGACGTCGGCGACGCCAAGGCGATGGAAGCCTTCGCCGCCTGGGTGGCCGAGGAGCTGGGCGCGCCGGACCTGGTGATCAACAACGCCGGCATCGGCATGGCCGGCAATTTCCTCGACACCACCACCGCCGACTGGGAAAAGATCCTGCACGTCAACCTGTGGGGCGTGATCCACGGCTCGCGCCTGTTCGCCCGGCAGATGGTGGCCGCCGGCAAGAGCGGCCATATCGTCAACGTCGCCTCGGCGCTGGCCTTCGCGCCGTCGCGCATGCTGGCGGCCTACGCCACCAGCAAGGCGGCGGTGGCGATGCTCAGCGACTGCCTGCGCGCCGAGCTGGCCGACAAGGGCATCCGGGTGGTCAGCGTCTGCCCCGGCGTGATCGACACCCCGATCACCGGCAATACGCGCTTTGTCGGCGTCAGCGAGGAGGAGCAGAGCCGCCGCCGCGACGGCGCCAAGCGCATTTACCAGCGCCGCAACCTCAAGCCGCAGGCGGTGTCCGCGGCGATCCTCAAGGCGATCGAGCACGACCGGCACGAGGTGCTGGTGGGCAGCGAGGCCCACGGCGCGCGCCTGCTGTCGCGCCTGTCGCCGGCGCTGTCGCGCCGCCTGGCGCGCGTGGAACTGGCCTTATAAGGAGAACCACAATGTTACCCATCCGACGCGATCTCAAATTCAAGTTGCCCGCCGACAAGATGCGCTGCTGGAACCCGCGCGGCGTGCACGTCTCGCACTTCTTCAACACGCTGTCGATCTTCTTCCCCTCGGGGGAGCGCTTCTTCATCGAGAGCGTGCGCAACTACCGCGAGCGCATCACCGACGCCGAGCTGCAGAAGGCGGTGACCGCCTTCATCGGCCAGGAGGCGATGCACGGCCGCGAGCACATCGAGTACAACAACGCGCTGACCGCCAGCGGCATGCCGGCCGACGCCATGGAGCGGCTGGTGATCCGCCTGCTCGACACCGGCCGCAAGATCCTGCCGCGCGCCGACCAGCTGGCGGTGACCATCGCGCTGGAGCACTTCACCGCGATCCTGGCCGATATCCTGCTGCGCGAGCCGCGGCTGCTGCAGGGCGCCGAGCCGCGCTTCGCCGCGCTGTGGCGCTGGCACGCGCTGGAAGAGACCGAGCACAAGGCGGTGGCCTACGACGTCTACCAGACGGTGATCGGCAAGGGCCCGGGCGCCTACCTGCGGCGCTGCGTGGCGCTGGCGGCGCTGACCGTGATCTTCTGGGGCCTGGTGATCCCGTTCCACCTGGAGATCATGCGGCGCGAGGGCGGGCTGCTGGACCTGCGCGGCTGGTGGAGCCTGATGAAGTTCCAGTGGATCAGCCCGGGCGGCCTGCGCCGCATCATCCCGGCCTATTTCGACTACTACCGTCCCGGCTTCCATCCCTGGCAGCACGACAATCGCGCCTTCCTGTCGGAGCTCGACAGCCTGGCCGAACACTACCGCGCCGCCGCCTGAGCCCTGCCATGAGCGCCACCACCCGTTCCGCCCAACCGGCTTCGCACACCGTCGGCACGCTGCGCCAGCGCCGCGTGCAGTTCGACTGGTCGCAGACGCCGCTGCACTGGATTCCGCAGCAGCCGTTCGCCAGCCACTTCATCAACGAGATCAACCTGCTGCTGCCGGCGGGCGAGTTCTGGTTCTGCAAGCTGTACAACCAGGCGCTGCCGCTGGTGAAGGACGCCAAGCTGCGCGAGGACGTGCAGGGCTTCATCCGCCAGGAGGCGATGCACGCGCGCGCCCACGACGGCGCCATCGCCGAGTACCTCAGCGCCCACGGCGTCGAGACCGAAAGCTACATGCGGCGCATGAACTGGCTGTTCGAGGTGGTGCTGGCCGACGCGCCGTTCGGCCGCAAGCTGCCGCGCATCGCGCGGCGCCAGTGGCTGGTGTTCCGCCTCGGCCTGATCGCCGCCATCGAGCACATGACCTGCGTGCTGGGCAAGTACGCGCTGGACAACAGGAAATGGGACGAGCTCGGCGCCGACCCGGTGCTGCTCGACCTGATCCGCTGGCATGGCGCCGAGGAAGTCGAGCACCGCTGCGTGGCGTTCGACCTGTACAAGCACCTCGGCGGCAGCTACCCGACGCGCTACTACCTGATGACCATCAGCTTCCCGGTGGTGTTCGGCCTGTGGGTGGCCGGCGCCGCCCACCTGATGCGGCAGGACCCGCAGCTGGCCGGCAAGCGCCCCAGCCCGCTGCGCCCCTGGATCTGGCTGGAGTGGCAGCGCCAGTCGCGCAGCGGCCTGCTACCTTCCCTGCCCTGGCTGTTCAAGGAAGAGCTGCGCTACCTCAATCCCTGGTATCACCCGCGCAACGAAGCCTCCACCGAGCAGGCCCTGGCCTATCTGGACAGCTCCCCGGCGGCGAACCGGCTCGCCGCCTGAGCATCCCCCCGCCGGCGCCGATTGGCCGTGCCGCCAGGGACGCCGGCGGCCGTAGCCTTGTTACCGCCATCGCGGCTCCCTAGAGTAAGCGCGCCAGGACTTAACCTAGCGGGCATCAGGGAGTTGCCGTGAGCGACAAAGAACGCGGTTTTTCCGCAGGAGCGCTGGCCAACCGTGTGCTGAAGCGGCTTCCCGGGGGCGGCTTCGCGCAGGAGCAGTACGAGAAGATCGAGCGCCGTTTGCTGAGCGAGCTGAAGCAGCGGCTCGACAAGGTGGAGCGCAGCGCCACCGTCTCGGTGCTGGCCTTCTCGGTGGAGGCGGAGCCGGCGCAGGCGCGCAAGCGCGGCCGCTACGCGCCGGGCGAGCTGCTGCGCGAGCTGCTGGACATCTCCGGCGAGCAGACCCACGACGAGGCACTGCAAGCCTACTACGTCGCCGCGCTGAAGAGCCTGGTGCCGGACGAGGCGCGCATCCTGTCGGCGCTGTCCGACTCCAGCGGCTTCCCGCTGCTGCACGTGATGGCCGGCTCGCGCCTGGGCGGCGCCACCCACCCGGTGCTGCAGAACGTCTCCAATGTCGGCAAGGTGGCCGGCGCGCAGCTGATCGAGCTGACCCCGACCTATATCCGGCGCCTGCGCGACTGGGAGCTGGTGCAGACCCTGGGCGAATCCGCCGAGCTGAAGACCAGCTACGAGATCCTCGAGACCGACGACGCGGTGCGCCGCGCGGTGGAGCGGGTGCGCAAGGGCGGCCAGCGCGACGTGATCCTGCGCCGCACCCTGAAGATGTCGGACCTGGGCCGCGCCTTGTGGGCCGCCTGCCGGATCAGCGAGGATTAGCCGGCGGCACCCATAAACTAAAGATCGGCCGGGGAGACACGATGCAAAGCTGGCACGACATCATCAGCGATGTGCAGCACAACTGGATCATTTACCTGTCGATGCCGTTCGTGGCCTCGATCATCGGCTTCGTCACCAAGATCGTGGCGATCCGCATGATGTTCCAACCGATCGAGTTCGTCGGCCTCAAGCCGCCCTACCTCGGCTGGCAGGGCATCGTGCCGCGCAAGGCGGCGATCATGGCGGCGATCTCCTGCGACCTGCTGACCACCCGGCTGGTGCGTCCGGAGGACGTGTTCGGCCGGCTCGACCCGGACCGCATCGCGCGCGAAATCGAGAAGCCGCTGCTGGCGGCGGTGGACGACATCACCCGCGCGGTGGCGGCGCAGTATTCGCCGGGGCTGTGGGAGGCGGCGCCGGAGGCGGTCAAGCGCATGATCGTGCAGCGCGTCCAGGCCGAATCGCCGGGGATGGTGCGGCAGATCATGCTCGACATCAAGGCCGACATCAACGCGGTGTTCGACCTCAAGGAGATGGTGATCAGCGCGCTGCTGCGCGACAAGCGCCTGCTCAACCGCATCTTCCTGGAAGCCGGCAGCGAGGAGTTCAAGTTCATCCGCAACTCCGGCCTGTATTTCGGTTTCATCATCGGCTGCATCCAGGCCATGACCTGGGCGCTGACCCACTCGGCGCTGGTGATGCCGGTGTTCGGCGGCTTCACCGGCTGGTTCACCGACTGGCTGGCGCTGAAGATGATCTTCAACCCCAAGCAGCCGCGCCGCTACCTCGGCCTGTTCAGCTGGCAGGGCCTGTTCCTCAAGCGCCGCAAGGAGGTCTCGGCCGAATACGGCCGGCTGATCGCGCGCGAGGTGGTGACGCCGCGCAACATCATCGAAGCGGTGCTCAGCGGCCCGCTGTCCGACCGCATCTACACCATGGTGCAGAAACAGGTGAAGCGCATGGTCGACGAGCAGGCCGGCGTGGCGCGGCCGTTCGTGGTGCTGGCGGTGGGCAGCACCAAGTACCAGGCGATGAAGAAGACCGTGGCCGAGGAGCTGATGAAGCGACTGCCGGACACCATGCGCTCGATGGAGTCCTACGCCGGCCAGGCCATGGACATCGAGAACACCATGGTCACCAAGATGCAGGAGCTGTCACCGGAGGAATTCGAGGGGCTGTTGCGGCCGGCCTTCCAGCAGGACGAATGGATCCTGATCGCGGTGGGCGCGGCGCTCGGCTTCCTGGTCGGCGAGCTGCAGGTGTTCATCATGCTGCACCACTGAGCCCCCCAAAAAAGCGGCCTCCGGGGGGAGAGCCAGGCCCGCACGCCTGATTCCCGCCGGAGGCCGGCCACGGGGAGTCTTTCAGGGCATGGCGTAGGCGGCGTACTGCTGCGCCGGCGACGGCGTGAAATGGCGCTCGGCCAGCTGGCCGCGCAGCTGCTCCAGCTCGTTGCGCAGGTCCGCGGCCGGCGCCAGCCGCTTGTCCTCGAACAGGGCGGTGACGGCGGCGAAGTGGCGCAGCTGCTCCTGCGGTCCGGCCTTGAGCAGGCGGAACGGCGCAGCGCCGCGGCGCACTTCGGAATTCAGGCAACGCAGGTTGTGCAGCTTGTCGCAGGCCGGTACCAGGCAGTCGTAGGCGGTGGCCTGCGCCAGCCGCACCAGGTGCTGCTGCTTGCGCCACACCCAGGCCGGCTTGGGCGCGCCCTGGCAGTCGGAGCACAGCTGCACCAGGCGCAGCACGGTGGGGCCGAATTTGTTGCCGATGATGTCGCTGAGCAGCGTGGCGCCGCCGAAGGCCCCGGCCTGGTCCTCGATGGCGTCGTGCAGCAGCGCCGCGATGGCCTGGGCCTCGTCGCCGCCGTATTCCAGCACCAGGCCGGACACTTCCAGCAGGTGCGACAGGTAGGGGGCGCCGCTGCTCTTGCGGCTCTGCTGCGCGTGCAGCACGCGGGCGAAATTCAGGGCCTGGTCGTAAACCGGCGACAGGGCCACCGCGGGGCCTGCCCAGCCGTCCAGCCGTTGCGCCGTACCGATGTCCGCCATGTCGCACCTCCGCTCGCCAGAACCACGCCCGCAGTGTAGGAAGCGGCGGGGCGCGGGCGCCGCGCAGCGGCCGAAGCGCCGGCGGCGGCGGACGAACGGAAACGGCCGGACGCGGACGGTAGCGTGAAAGGGACCAGCGGAGGGGGCGGCGGCGGCCGCGGCGGCGCGCCGCGCAAAAAACGCCTATTTCGGATGGCGCTGCTGCGGCAGGTGGTCCACCACCTGGGCCAGGCGGTCGCCGAGGAAGCGGCTCAGCGCGCGCTCCATGGCGCGCGACACTTCCGACTCGATGGCCTTGTCGGCCAGCGGCCGCAGGCGCCCGATCATGGCGGCCAGGCGCGGCACGTCCTCGGCCGGCGGCAGACCGTCACCGTAGCGGTCGATGGACTGCACCGCCACCTGGATCAGCTCGTCGGCGACGCGCTCGACGTTGCGGCGCAGCCCGCCGACGATGTTGAGCAGCTCGCGCAGGGGGATGCCCATGGCGACGATCTCGGAGCCCACCGCGAGCATTTTTGGGCTGGGCACACGGAAGCGCAGGCCGTCACGCTCGACGATGCCCAGCTCCAGCGCGCGCGCCAGGTCGCTGGGGCGGTAGGTGCCGCCGAAGGCCTTGGCCAGCGCGACGATGGAAATATTGGTCGATGCCTCGTCGGACCAGGGACGGGTCAGCTGCGATTCCAGCCCCATCAGCTGCTGCAGGTCGCGCCCTTCCTCCCAGGCGGCGATCAGCTCGGCGATGTTGGCCAGGGTGTAGCCGCGTTCCAGCATGCGGCCGATCAGGCGCAGCCGCGCCAGGTGGTCCTGGGTGTAGACGCCATTGCGGCCGCGGCGCTGCGGCGGCGGCAGCAGTCCGCGGTCCTGGTAGGCGCGCACGTTGCGCACCGTGGAACCGCCGGCGCGGGCCAACTCGTCGATGGAAAACTCGGACTGGGCCGCGCCGCGCCCGGCCTGCCGGGGCGCGGCGCGCTTCGGCGCCGCGGCGGTCTTGGCCGGCTTCTTCTTCATCCTGGCGAGGGCGCCGCGCTGTTCAGGATTTGCTGCGCGGACCGAACAGGAACCACAGCACCAGGCCCAGCACCGGCAGCACCACGATGATGACGATCCAGATCGCCTTCTTCAGGTTCTCCGTGGCGCTCTGCGCGATGTTCAGGATGGCCCAGATATCGGCGATGAAAATCAGCAGGCCGATCAGGCCGAAGCCGCCGTTGCCAAAGTGCATCATGTGCCCCGCCCCATTCGGTGGAATGACGCTATTGTGGCACGGCGGCGGCGCGCGCGGCGCCGGCCGCGGCCGGCGCCGCTACATCGGCGCGCCCATCATGCGGCCGATGTCCCAGATGTCCTTTTCCGCGTCCTCCGCCATCATCACCACCACCGCCTGCTCCGGCTTCATCTTCGCCGCCGTCTGGCAGGCCCAGCCGAGGGCGTGGGCGGTCTCGATGGCCGGGGTGATGCCCTCGTAGAAGCTGAGGTCGCGGATCGCCTTCTTGGCCAGCTCCAGCGAGGCCTTGACGTACTCGATACGGCCGGTCTCGCGCAGCCAGCGGTGCTCGCGCACCACGCTGGGGTACTCCATGCCTTCGAGGATCGATTGCGCGGTGCGGTGCTTGTCCGCCGTCAGCTGGCGCGAAGGATCCAGCGGCGTCGAGGAGTCCACCTCCCGCGCTTCCGGCTCCGGCTCGACGCAGACCAGGCGGGTGCCGCTCTCGCCGATCATCGGCGGGAACAGTCCCAGGGCGTCGGCGTTGTCGCCGCCGCGCGCCACCACCAGGTCCGGCGCGCGCCGGGCGGCCAGGCGCACCTGGCGCAGGCACTCGCGGCCGATGGTGGCGACGAACTCGCGCGCCATCTGCGGGTACGGCTCCGGCGCCCCTTCCAGCCCGAAGATCATCAGCGACTGCGCCGGGTGGCGCGCCCAGTAGCTGAGCGCCGCATCGCGCACTTCATGCACCTCGCCGCCGCGCTCGTCGGTGCCGGCCAGCACCTCGGCGCCGCGCAGCCACATGCGGAACATGTTGCTGGTGTGGCGCGCGGTCTTGCTGCCGTCCATGAACACCAGCGACTCCATGCCCAGGCGCGCGGCGATCGACGCGGTGACCACGCCGCGGCGGCCGTCGAGCGTGGAGGTGACCAGGGTCTTGCGGCCCAGCCGCTGCGCCAGCAGGGCCTGGCCGACCACGCTGATGATCAGCTGGGTATCGCGCGGCGACAGGTCCTCGCGCTTGATGTAGATCTGCGCCCCGCCGAGCATGGCCGACAGCCGCCGCGCGTACAGCAGCGAGGACGGGCGCCGCGCCAGGTAGGTCAGCTCCATGTCGAGCAGGGCCTCGAACGGCGGGTTGGTGCGCACCGCCTCGAAGCCCTTGGCCAGCTCCTCGAAATGCCGGGTGAAGCGCGGATCGTCGCCCAGGCGCCGCACCGGCGCGCTCGGCGCCGCGGACACGGCGCCGGAACCGGAGGCGCCGACGAATTCGATGCGGTCGCTGCCGGCGGCGGTGAACAGCGGCGCCTCGGGCAGCAGCATCCGCCCCATGCTGGCGCACTTCTGCCACTCCGGCGAGGCGGTCTTGTTCGGCGTCAGCTCGGCCAGCTCCTGCGCCGCGCGCAGGAACAGCACCGGCCGCTGCGTCTCGTAATACAGCTCGAGCAGCTTGAGCCGCACCGCCAGGTTGCGCGGCTGCGCCTTCAGCTGCTCGTTGAGCAGGCCTTCCAGCTGGTCGTGAAACGACGGCGGTTCTTTGCCAAAGATCGGCATCGCGGCATTCCTTCATCGATTGGGATGCACTATAGCGCGGCCCGGCCCATTTCATCGCCCGGCCGCGGCAGCGGCGGCTGCGGACCGAACAGTGGCCGTCACCCGGTGGTCGGTCCGGCCGCATCTGCAGCCCCAGCCCGCCATGATCCCCTTTCACCGGCGGCAGGGGCTTCCGCCGCCCCCCCCCCGCCAGCGGCCGCCAGGGAAGACCGGCGGCAAGGCGCCCCCCTGCGCCGGCCGAGGCGGGCGTTTGAACTTCCCGGCACGGCGGGGTCTGATAGGGGAGAGCCGCAGCCGGCGGGTGCCGGCGCGCGACCCGCCGGCCTGGAACATGGGCCGGGCGCCCCGGCGGCGCGGCAGAAGACCCGGCAGCGGGCGGCACGGCCGCCGCGCAACCAACAAGCAATCAGCCATGGAGGGCTGGACACCGATGGGCAAGAAACTGGAAGGCAGGACCGTGGCGATCCTGGCCACCGACGGCTTCGAGCAGTCGGAGCTGCTGGAGCCGAAGAAGGCGCTGGAAGAGGAAGGGGCCAGGACCGAGGTGGTGTCGCTGGAAGGCGGCACCATCCGCGGCTGGATGCTGAAGAACTGGGGCCAGGACGTGCCGGTGGACCAGACCGTCAAGACGGCGCGGCCAGAGCAGTACGACGCGCTGCTGCTGCCCGGCGGCGCGCTCAATCCGGACCGCCTGCGGATGGAGCCGCGGGCGGTGGACTTCGTGCGCGCCTTCCACGACAGCGGCAAGCCGATCGCCGCCATCTGCCACGGCCCCTGGATGCTGGTGGAGGCGGGGGTGCTCGGCGGCATGCGCGTGACCTCGTGGCCGTCGCTGCGCACCGACATCCGCAATGCCGGTGGCCAGTGGGTCAACGAGGCGGTGGTGTCCGACCGCAAGCTGCTCACCAGCCGCAAGCCCGACGATCTGCCGGCGTTCAAGCGGCACATGATCGAACTGTTCGCGCAGCAGGCGCCGGCGCGGGTCCGGATCGGCGCGACCGATATTTCCTAGGGGCCCGGGCAAGCCCGCTCGCCGCGGGCCGGCGCGGCGCGGTCCTGGGGCATACTGTGCCGATGAACCACCCCGCCCCGCCCACCGGCGTGATGCCGGCCCTGTTCCTCGGCCACGGTTCGCCGATGAACGCCGTCGAGGACAACCGCTTCAGCCGCGAGTGGGCGCGGCTCGGTGCGCTGCTGCCGCGGCCGCGGGCGATCCTGTGCGTCTCGGCGCACTGGGAGACACGCGGCGTCTACGTCTCGGCCACCGAACGGCCGGAGACCATCCACGATTTCTATGGCTTCCCCAAGGTGCTGTTCGACGTGCGCTACCCGGCGCCGGGCAGCCCGGCGCTGGCGCGGCGCGTGGCCGCGCTGATCGGCGCGGCGCCCGGCGCGCCGCGCGTACACCTGGACCCGGGGCGCGGGCTCGACCACGGCGCCTGGAGCGTGCTGCGCGTGCTCTATCCGCAGGCCGACATCCCGGTGGTGCAGCTGAGCCTGGACAGCGCCCAGCCGGGGCCCTGGCATTACGCGCTGGCGCGGCAGCTGGCGCCGCTGCGCGACGAGGGCGTGCTGCTGCTGGGCAGCGGCGACATCATCCACAACCTGCGCCTGTTCAGCTTCCACGACAGCAGCGCGCCCGACTGGGCCCTGCGCTTCCACGCGCTGAGCCGGCGCCTGATCGAGATCGGCGACCACGCGACGCTGGCCGACTACCCGCGGCTGGGCGGCGACGCCCACCTGGCCATTCCCACCCCCGAGCACTACCTGCCGCTGCTGTACGTGCTGGCGCTGCAGCGTCCGGGCGAGCAGCCGGCCTTCTTCAACGACGCGGTATTCAGCGCCCTGTCGATGACCTCCTTCGTGCTCGGCGGCGGCGGCTGAAGCCGCCGCATGGGTAAAATGCCCAGGCCTACGCCGGCCGGCGGCTCACGTATCATGAGTGCCGCCATCGAGGCGAGCCGGCAGCCAAGCCGGCCGCACCATCACCCAGGGGGAGCTTTTTTTGATCCGGCATTTGCTGCTGCGGCCGCTGTACCGGCTTTACAGCGTATTCCTGTTCAAACAGGTACTGCGCGGGCCGATACCCCGGCATGTCGGCCTGATCCTCGACGGCAACCGCCGCTACGGCCGGCTGCAGGGCCTGAAGGACACGCAGGCGGCCTATAGCGCCGGCGCGGCCAAGCTCGACGAACTGCTCGACTGGTGCGTGGACCTGGGCATCCCGGCGATCACGCTCTGGGTGTTTTCCACCGACAACTTCAGCCGCCCGAGCGAGGAGCTGAACGGCCTGATGGCGGTGACCGAGGCCAAGCTCAAGGCGCTGGTGGCCGACCCGCGCATCCACCAGCGCCGCGTGCGGGTGCGCGCGGTGGGCCGCGTCGACCTGCTGCCGCCGAGCACGGTGGCGGCGGTGCGCGCCGCCGAGGCGGCGACGCAGGATTACGGCGACGTCGAGCTGACTTTCGCCGCCGCCTACGGCGGCCGTGAGGAAATCACCGACGCGGTGAAGGCGCTGCTGAACCAGGAACTGCATAGCGGCAAATCGCCCGACGAGATCGTCGAGGCGATCACGCCGGAAGCGATCGGCCGCTACCTGTACTCGCCGCACCTGCCGGAGCCGGACCTGATCATCCGCACCAGCGGCGAGATCCGCCTGTCCGGCTTCATGCTGTGGCAGAGCGTGTACAGCGAGTTCTATTTCACCGACATCTTCTGGCCGGCCTTCCGCCGCATCGACTTCCTGCGCGCGGTGCGCGCCTTCCAGCAGCGCGACCGGCGCTTCGGCCGCTGAGCACGCCGGCGCCGCTGTTCAGGCCGCCGCGGCCATCAGCTCGGCCTTGGCCAGCTGCCCCAGCCGCATCAGCGCGCGCTCGATCACCGGCGTCCACATGCGGCCGCAGTTGAGGCGCAGGAAGTTGCCGTAACGGCCGCTGGCCGAGAACAGCGGCCCGGGGGCGAAATTGACGCCCTCGGCGATGGCCTTCTCGAACAGCGCCAGCGTGTCCACCGGCCCCGGCAGCTCCAGCCAGATGACGAAGCCGCCGGCCGGCTGGGTGATGCGCGTGCCGGCGGGGAAGTACTCGCACACCGCCGCCGCCATGCGCGCCACCTGCGCGGCGTAACCGCGGCGCAGCTTGAGCATGTGCCGCTCATACCCGCCGGTACGCAGCATCTCGGACAGCGCCTCCTGCAGGATCGCCGGGGTGGCGCCCGAGGTGGCGAACTTGCGCAGGCGGATGTCCTCGGCATAGCGGCCGCCGAAAACCCAGCCGACGCGCGCGCCGGGCGCCAGCGTCTTGGTGAAGGACGAGCACAGCATGACGTTGCCGGCGCGATCGAAAGCCTTGGCCGGCAGCGGCCGCGGGCCGGCGTGCTGCAGGTCGGCGTAGACGTCGTCCTCGATCAGCGCGATGCCGTGCTTCTCGCACAACCGCACCAGGCGGAGCTTCTCGCTCTCCGGCATGCAGGCGCCCATCGGGTTGCTGAAGTTGGGGCTGACCAGGCAGGCCTTGACCGAGCGCCCCGCGCGCGAGGCCAGCGCGTTCTCCAGCGCCTCCACCGACAGGCCGTCGCGCGGATGGGTGGCGATCTCCAGCGCCTTGAGGCCGCGCTTGCCGATGATCTGCAGGAAGCCGTAATAGCTGGGCGACTCGATGGCGATGGTGTCGCCGGGCGCGGCCACGGCGTTGAGCGCCAGGTTGAGCGCCTCGGTGCAGCCGTTGGTGATCACCACCTCGTCCTGCGCCACCACGCAGCCGAGCGCGGCGTAGTGCCGCGCCACCTGGTGGCGCAGCGAGTCCAGCCCGGCGTAGTACGGGCAGCAGGTGACCAGCAGCTCGGGATGGCGGCGCGCGGTGGAGGCGATGACGCGCTGCAGCCGGTGCACCGGGAACCACGCCGGGTCCGGCGCGGCGGTGCCGAGCGGCGCGATGTCCGGGTCCAGCGCCGCGTCGATCATGCGCACCATCAGGTCGTCGATGCCGACGGTCTTGGCCGCCGCCGGCGGCCGCGTCATCGCCGGCTCGGCGCTGGCGCCGCTGCGCGGCCGCACGAAGTAACCGGACTGCGGCCGCGCTTCGACCAGGCCGCGGCTCTCCAGCGAGCGCAGCGCGGCGATGGCGGTGGTGGCGCTGACCCGCTTCTGCCGCGACAGCCGGCGCACCGAGGGCAGCCGCTCGCCGGGCAGCAGCTGGCCGTTGCCGATCAGCTCGCACAGCTCGTCGGCGAGGCGGGTGTAGATCGGCGCGGCGGTGGCGGAGTCGGCTTCGCTCATGGTCGGGTTCCGGCTTGCAGAAAGGGCTGAAGCAGCACAGCTGGCCGCGCGCAAGACATGCACAGTTGCCATTCAACATAACTGTACTGCATACAATTCATATTACTTGTATCTGTTATCGAAGTCACGCCGCCGCTATCTTTTGCGGCGCGCCCGATCCGCGCGCCAACCTGCACGGAGAATCCCGTGGAAAGCCTGAGCCTGCTGCTCGCGCCGCTGGCGATGTTCATGTTCGTGTCTTCGATCACGCCGGGCCCCAACAACCTGATGCTGCTCAGCTCCGGCGTCCGCTTCGGCTTCAACCGCACGGTGCCGCACATGCTCGGCATCACCGCCGGCATGGTGTTGCTGCTGCTGGTCGCCTACGCCGGCGTCGGCGCGCTGCTGCTGGCTTCGCCCGGGCTGGGCAAGCTGATGACGCTGGCCTGCTGCGGCTACCTGCTGTGGCTGGCGATGGCGCTGCTCAAGGACAGCGGACCGCCGCCGGAACAGGAACCGGCGCAGGACGGCCGCGGGACGGCGCGGCCGATGCGCGCCTACGAGGCGGTGCTGTTCCAGTTCGTCAACCCCAAGGCCTGGGCCATGGCGGTGGCGGCCTGCACCATCGCCGGCCGGTTCCCGCTGCCGCTGCCGGCGCGGCTGGCGCTGATGGTGACGATCAGCGCCGCCATCAACCTGCCCTGCGTCTCGCTGTGGGCGCTGTTCGGCCGCAGCATGCGCCGGCACCTGCGCACCAGCGCGGTGCGCCAGGCCTTCAACACCGGCATGGCGGCCGCGGTGGTGGCGACCGCGCTGTGGATGCTGCTGCCGCTGCTGGCCGGCAGCGCCGCGGCGGTCGACGCGGCGCGCGAGCCGGCCTTCGCCCTGGGCCGCTGAAAGGCAGCCCGATCGCCGCCGGCCGAGGATGGCCGGCTGGCCCTGGGCGGGGGGCTTCACGCCGCCGCGACGCAACTGTCATCACTTCCCGGGTATCCTTGAAGCGCACTTCAGGGAGGGAAGCCATGAACAAGCTCAGGCTGGCCGACTCGGCCGCGGTGCGGGAAGGCGCGGTACTCACGGCGCAGGCCGCCGGCGCCTCGCTGATCCTCAGCCGCGTCGGCGGCAAGGTGTGCGCGGTGGAGAACAAGTGCCCGCATTTCGGCCTGCCGCTGGCGCGCGGCAAGGTGGCGGACGGCACCATCCGCTGCCCCTGGCACGGTTCGCGCTTCGACCTGTGCAGCGGCGCCAACCTCGACTGGGTCAATTCCGTCGCCGGCCTGCCGCTGCCGCAATGGAGCCGCGGCCTGGTGGCGCTGGGCAAGCAGCCGGCGCCGCTGCGCCGCTTCGAGGTACGCGAGGAGGACGGTGCGGTATTCCTGCTGACGGATGGCTGAACGGATACAGGAAAAGTCCGCCGCCGCGGACCCCAAGGTGGAGCGGCCCCGGCCGGTGGTGGGCCTGGCCCTGGGCAGCGGCTCGGCCCGCGGCTGGTCGCACATCGGCGTGATCCTGGAGCTTGAGGCGATGGGCATCCGCCCGCAGGTGGTCGCCGGCACCTCCATCGGCGCCCTGGTCGGCGCGGTGTATGTCTCCGGCCAGCTGCAGGACTTCACCGACTGGGTCACCGGCCTGGGCGTGCGCGACGTGGTGCGCCTGATGGATTTCACCCTGTCCGGCGGCTTCGTCAAGGGCGAGCGCCTGTTCGGCTACTTCCACGAGCGCCACCCCAACCCGAACATCGAGGACCTGCCGCAGCGCTTCGTCAGCGTCTCGACCGAGATGAAGTCCGGCCGCGAGATCTGGATCACGCACGGCCCGGTACTGCAGGCGGCCCGCGCCTCCTGCGCCATCCCCGGATTGTTCACCCCGGTCAAGCACCACGACCGCTGGATGCTCGACGGCGGCCTGGTCAACCCGGTGCCGGTGTCGGCGGCGCGCGCGCTCGGCGCCGACGTGGTGATCGCCGTCAACCTCAATGCGCAGCTGGTCGGCATGCACCTGTCCGCCGCCGGCCGCCAGGAAGCGCAGCGCGAGGCGGACGCGGAGCTGGCGGCGGATGCCTCGGCCAAGGGCAAGGGCTTCTGGCACCGCGTGGTCGGCTACCTGGAAAGCGGCGACCCGGACAAGCCTGGTTTCTTCGATGTGATCGCCTCCAGCGTCAACATCATGCAGGACCGACTGACCCGCAGCCGCATGGCCGGCGATCCGCCGGAAATGACACTGCTGCCGCGGCTGGAGGACTTCGCACTGATGGACTTCCACCGCGCCGGCGAAGCGGTGGCCGAGGGCCGGCGCGTGGTGCAGCAGAACGAGGCGGCGATCCGCGCCTGGACGCAGGTCAAGGCCAGGCCCTGAGCGCCGCGCCAGGCCTTATAGCCGCCGGCCGCCCGCCGAGCGGGATTCCGCCGCGGGCTTGACCCAGGCCATCCTGGCCATCGCCGGCGTCAGCGGCGATGGCACCCCGGCGGCCTGATCCGCGCGGCGGCGGATTCAGGCCGGTGCCGGCCTCAGCGCCGCTCCTGCGGGCGGCCCTCCGCATGCGGCTGCTGCGCCTGCGGTTGCGGACGCGGCGGCTGGAAATTCTGCTGCGGACGCGGCGGCTGGTAGGAAGGCTGCGGACGGGGCTGCTGGTAGCTCGGCTGCTGGCGCGGCTGCTGATACGCAGGCTGCGGGCGCGGCTGCTGGTAGCTCTGCTGCGGCCGGGGCTGCTGGTAGCTCTGCTGCGGCCGGGGCTGCTGGTAGCTGGGCTGCGGCCGCTGCTGCTGATAGGACTGCTGCGCCCTCGGTTGCTGGTAGGGCTGCTGCTGTGCCCGCTGCTGCGGGTACTGCGCGGCCGGCTGCGCCGGGCGATTCTGCCCGGCAGTGGTGCCCGGGCGCGCCTGCGGCGTGATCATGGTGTGCTGACCCTGTGGCGCCTGCGCATGCTGCACGTAGGCCGGCGCCGCCTGGCGCTGCTGCGGCTGGGCCGCGGCGCCGTTCTGCTGCGGCCGGTTCTGGCCGCCGCTGAACGGCGCGGCGCTGCCGCGCGACACCGCGCCCTGCGCATGGAAGGCGCCGGGCTTGGGCGTGGCGAACACCGCCGGGTGGCCGTTGTTGACCGAGGCCAGCTGCGAACGGTCGGCGCCCGCCGTGCGCTCATGCTGCATCTGCGTGCCGGTCGGCTGGTAGTGCCGCTCGTTGCCGTAGTTGCGCTCCTGCGCCGTGGGCTGCGCCGAGGTGCCGCCGGTGCCGCCGTTGTAGCTGACGCGGTTGACGTTGACGTTGTTGATCACCGTGGTGTTGTAGGTGTTGTGGATGTTGGTGACGTTGACGTTGTTGACGGTGCGGTTGTAGTTGAAGTGGCCGCCGTTCCAGTAGCCGCCCTGGTAGCCGATGCCGCCGTAGCCGAAGCCGTAGTTCACACCGCCGTAAAAGCCGACGTGGGGACCCCAGTAGCCGGCGTGCCACAGGAATACGCCGCCGCCCCAGCCCCAGTAGCCGGGCGTCCACAGGAAGCCGGGCTGCGGCGCCAGCACCCAGGTGCCGGGCACCCAGTAGTAGCCGTCGTCGCCATAGGCCCAGTAGCCCGGGGTCCAGATATAGCCGTCGCCGGGGCACAGCGGCTGCTCGTACACCGGCAGCGCCGGGGGCGCGAAGTTGACCGAAATGAAAACGCCGGCGAATGCCGACAGCGGGGTGGCCAGCAACGCGGCGGCCAGGCACAGGGTTCGTATTGTTTTCGACATGTCACACCTTCCTTCACGACGGGCCGGCTGCCGGCCCGGGGTTTCACGACTTGTCCGCTGCAGGCACCGGGACGGCCGGCGGCGCCAGTGCATCGCCGGGTCATCCTTGACGGGTCAGACTTGCGGCGCATGGCAGCCGCCGGGACTGCCCCACAACCACGGCGCTACCTTAGTGCCGTCAAGCTGAACCCGGCATGAACATCCGGCGCGCCGGGCGCGTCCGCCGGGCGGAACCTCGGCGCGGCACGGGGGTCACAAGTGCAGGCCGCGGTGCCTGGGCGACGCAGCCCGCGCCCGGCCCGCCCGGACAGGACGTCCGGGCCAAGCCGCCGGCCGATGGCCGGCGTCATATTGAAAACGGAGGTTCAAATGTCACATCGCAAGCTGTTATGGTCGGCCCTGGGCTTGAGCGCCACCCTGGCGCTGGGGGGCAACGCGCTGGCGCAGACTCCCGGCTCCGGAGCCATGCCGCCGGACACTACGCCGCCCGACCCGGCGGCGCAACCGATGAGCCCCTCGTCGGCCAAGGGCGACGCGGACGCCGGTGGCGACAAGCCCGCCGCATTGACGCACAAGAAGAAGCACGCCAGGAAGAAAGCGCAGCCGCAGCCCAAGGCCGAGGACAACGACAACAACGCCATGCCGAATTCGACCTCGCCCGCGCCGGCGCCTTCGGCCTCGCCGCAGTAAGTCAGGTCCGCGCCCCGTACCCGGGAGCCTGACGCGGCAGGCCTGGAAGGGTATACAACCGTACCGCCCGGGACGGGATGACTTGCGCCGCGCCGTGGCCGCTCCGACAATGAACGTTTCGACCCCGGCGCGGCGTTCGCCGCGCGGCTCGCCAGAGAGGAACACCATGCAGGCATATGGCTGGACGCGGCACCTGAGAATCCTGCTGATCGGCGCCGGCCCGCTGGCGGCTGTGGCGGCCTGCGGCGGCGGCACCGTCAGCATCGGCACCGGCGGCAGCAGCGGCGGCTCCGGCGGATCGGTGCTGCAGGGCACGTTCTTCGGCTATTCCGGCACCAGCCAGCTGGTGATTCCGAAGACGCCGACGCAGGTCGACACCATCTTCGGCGTGGTGGCCAGCGACGGCAGCGGCTTCTTCGCCGACACGCAGGCCTCCGGCAGCCAGGCGATCTTCAGCCTCGGCGTCGCCTCCAGCACCGGCAGCTCGACGCTGAGCGGCTTCTTCAACGCCTATGCCGCCAGCGGCAGCACGCTCGGCGACGGCAGCACGGTGGCGCTCGACGGCAACATCGGCGGCACGCTGTCGTCCAACAACGGCGTCACCAGCGGCGCCCTGTCGCTGACCTTTCCCAGCAGCGCCAAGAACAGCGCCACGGTGGTGCTGGACACGCCGGCGCTGACCCGGAGCGCCATCGCCACCGGCACCTACAGCGCCAACGCCGGCGCCGCGGCGGCGGCTTCGCCGGCGATCTCCAGCAACAGCGCCGACATCTACACCGTCAGCTTCACCAGCGCGACAGCCTTCACCGTGACCAACACCGCCGGCTGCAGTTTCGCCGGCAGCGCCACGCCGGACGCCACCTACAACATCTATCACCTGTCGGCGACGGCAACCGGCGGCTGCCCGGGCGGCAACACCAGCTCGCTGACGCTGGACGGCCTGGCCAGCTTCCTGCCGGCGAACGGCCGCTCGCCGCTGGGCGGCACGCTGGCCAAGAACACGCTGGTGCTGGAACTGGACGACATGAATTCCAGCAGCACGCCGAAGAAGTACGCGCTGGCGCTGGTGGCGACGCAGCAGTAGGCCGGGCCCAGGGGCGTCCGCGCGGGCGGGCCGGGCGGGTGGCGGCGGACTCAGTCGAGGCGCAGGCGCCGGTCGATGATCTGCCAGCGCGGCACCTGCCCCGGCGTCTCCGGTGCCGGCGGGCGGTTGCCGACACGCTGCTTGGCCGCGCGCAGGATCCGCTCCTGCTCCAGGCGCAGCGCCGGGTCGACCCCCTCGCCCTCCATCCAGGCCTTGCCGCTGGCGGTGAGCGCGACGGAGGGATTGCGGTGGTCCGGCTCCAGGCTCAGGCTGCCATCCTCCAGCATCTCGTTGAGCCCGGTGGAGAGGTCATCGCCGCGCAGGCCCAGCTGGCCCCAGGCCACCATCAGCACGGTCAGCAGGACCGGGGCGCCCACCTGATCGGCGTGGCACTGCCGGATCAGGTCGAGAATCGCCACTTTGCGGGTCACCGCGGTGATTGCAATGCTCATCGGGACAGGAATGCTGCGTTCGGGCCTGCGCGTACTATAAACGCGCCCGCGGGCGGCCGCCGCGGCGCCAGTGGCGCCGCGCAGCGGCCCGGGACGCCCGCCGTGGCGGCGCGGGGAGTAAACTGGCGGGGCACACGGCAGGGGCCGGCAGTACCGGCCCGCCCCGGTACGGAACGTGAACTGGTTCTCTGACGGATCGAGGCGCGGCTCCCATAGTGCGCGGCTTGTGCAGGGGATTGGAATGGACAGGCAGATACGGGCTCAGCTGCTGCTCGAAGAAGAAGAAACTCAGGCGCACATCGTGGAACTGCGCGCGGCGCTGCAGCACGCCGGGCAGATTCTCGCCGCGGTGGGCCAGGCGCTGGCGGCATCGCCGGAAACCACCACCTTCGCCAACGCGCCGCCGCCGCTGGGGCACATGCCGCTGAGCCTGATGCACAGCAAGGCCTTCGACTGGAACTCGATTCCGGACAAGAGTGTGCTGGCGCAGAAGATCCAGGACCTGCGGGAACTGCAGGACAAGCTGGTGGACGTGAAGCGGCGCCTGAAGCGCTGAGCCCGGGGCCGCGCCGACACCTTCCCGCAAACGAGGCCGCCGCGCATGCTGCCGCGCGATTTCTACGACCGCGATCCGATCCTGGTGGCGCGTGAACTGCTGGGCAAGCACCTGGTGCTGCGCGTCGGCGGCGTGGAGCGGGTGGGCCGCATCGTCGAGACCGAAGCCTACCTGGGACCGCACGACCTGGCGGCGCACTCGGCGCGCGGACGCACGGCGCGCACCGAGGTGATGTTCGGGCCGCCGGGCCATGCCTACGTCTATCTGATCTACGGCATGCACCACTGCATGAACGTGGTCACCGAGGCCGAGGGCCGCGCCTCGGCGGTGCTGCTGCGCGCGCTGGAACCGGTGCGCAACCTCGACCCGCACACGCGCGGCCCGGGCCTGCTGTGCAAGGCCATGGGCATCGACCGCCGCCTCAACGGCCACGACCTGCTCAGCCCCGGCTTCCATATCGAACAGCCAGCCGAGGCGGCGCGCATCGCCATCGTGCGGCGGCCGCGCATCGGCGTGGACTACGCCGGCGCCTGGGCCCGGCGGCTGCTGCGCTTCTACATCCGCGGCAATCCCTGCGTCTCGCGCTTATAGGCAGCCACTGATGAACCCCGCAGGCGCAACGGCAGCACGAGGAAAATCACCGAGGGTCGCCTCGTTCGAGCCGGTGGCGGCGCCGGATGCGCGGCTGCTGCTGCTGGGCAGCATGCCCGGCGTGCGCTCATTGCAGGCCGGGGAGTACTACGCGCACCCGCGCAACAGCTTCTGGAGGATCATGGCGCAGCTGCTGGGCTTCGACGCGGCAGCTCCCTACGAAGCACGGCTGCGGGCGCTGCAGCGCTCGGGCATCGCGCTGTGGGATGTGCTGCACAGCTGCGAGCGCAGCGGCAGCCTCGACACGGCGATCGATGCGGCCAGCGCCAGGCCCAACGACTTCGCCGGCTTTCTGCAACGGTACCCGCGCATCGACACGCTGTGCTTCAACGGCGCCGCGGCGCAGCGGTATTTCAACCGGCGGGTGGCGCCCACCTTGGAACCGCGGTGCGCGCTGCGGCGGCTGCGCCTGCCTTCGAGCAGCCCGGCGCATGCCGCGCTGCCGTTCGAGGCCAAGCTGCAGGCCTGGCGCGCCGGCCTGGGCCTTTGAGCGGCGCGGGGCGCTTTACCGTTGTTTACGCGCGGCAGCGGCGCGGTTCAGAAGGCGTTCAGTGCGGCGGGCCTAGCCTGGATGCGCAACACCGAACTGGAGAGTGCCATGCAGACGCTGCTGAAGAATCCCGCGAAGACCCTGATCCGCGCCCTGATCCTGGGCGGCGCCATCCTTGCCGCCGGCTGCGTGGTGGTACCGGTCGGCCCCGGCTATTACCACTGCGGCTACTACCACTGCCGCTGAATCCGGCTCAGAGGCTGCGGCAGAAGCCGTAGACGCTGGCGACGTGCTCGGCCTGCCGCTGCTGCGGCACTGACAGGTCGCAGCTGAGGCTGAGGCTGGGCGGCGGATAGTCCAGCTTGGACATGCTGTAACCGACGTAGGTATGCCCCTGCCAGGCGATGCACAGCGTCCAGCTGCCGACACGCGGATTGGGATAAACCCATTCCGGCTGGCGCGTCTCGTCGAGCATGAAGCGGCCCTGGCTGGCACTGCGCGCGTCCGCCGGCACCTCGCCGCAACGGCCTTGCTGGTCCTCGCGGGCGATGTAGACCTGGGCATCGGACACCGGCTGGCCATGGTGCAGCAGCCGCCCCTGGATCTGCGGGCTGACGCGCGCCATGGTGGCGTAGCAGCCGGACAGCAGGAGGGCCGGGAGCAGCAGCGGGGCGCAGCGGATGACTGGGTTCATGGGCCTGAGCGGGCGGTGCGGTAGCGCCCGGCTATCCTAACCCGGCGCCGCCGCACGGTGGCCGCCGGCGGCGCAAAAGGGCGCTGCGGGCCGGCCTGCGGCGCAGGCCGCCAAAGGACCCAACGGCTCGTCACAGGAGGCCGCCGGTTCGTCCCAGGGCGCTCGCCACCCGGCGGCGGCCGGCCTAACGTGGACCCCGTCCACGATGGACCCACCGGCTAGTCCAAGGCATCGTCATGAAGCAGCGCGTTCCCGTCTTGCCGATCCTCGCCCTCTGCGCTTTCCTCGGCGCCGGCGGCACCGCCCAGGCGCAGATGCACGACGACGGCGACAAGTCACCGGCCTTCACCATCGTCGGCGCACACGTGTTCGACGGCGAGCACTGGCTGCCGGCCGGCACCCAGGTGCGGGTGCAGCACGGGCTGGTGCTGGCGGTCGGCCCCGACGTCGGCCTGGCCCGTGGCGGCACGCTGATCGACGCCACCGGCAAGACGCTGCTGCCGGAACAGGCCGACACCGGGGCCGACGCTGGGGCCGGGGCCGATGCCGGCGGGGCGCGCAGCGCCGCGGGCTCGCTGGCCGAGCGCGTGCAGAGCGGACACGGCGCCATCGTCACCGGCGCCCACGCCGACCTGCGCTTGGTGGAAGGCGCCAGCAGCAACGAGGACTGGAGCGGCCTGGGCAACATCAGCGCCATCTGGAAGAACGGCATCCCGGTCGGCAATCACCACAAGATGGCGAAGAACCTGTAGCCGACGGGAATTGTGCCTGCGCGGCGGGACGCCGCGCCCCGCCCGGGATCCGGAATCAGCCCACCGCGGCCGGACAGGCGGCCCCGCCGCCGCGCTGCGCCGCGGCCAGGCCGGCGGCAATCTGCCCGGCCAGTTCGGCCAGCGCGCGCTGATGCCCTTCGACCAGCGCCGCATAGCCCGGCTGCACCGCTTCGGCCACGCTGCT
The DNA here is from genome assembly GCA_964451925.1 of uncultured Nevskia sp. Taxonomy (GTDB): domain Bacteria; phylum Pseudomonadota; class Gammaproteobacteria; order Nevskiales; family Nevskiaceae; genus Nevskia. The sequence continues at coordinate 26,747 of CAYVKA010000052.1, forward strand.
GCCGCAGGTCAGCGCGGCGGCGCTGTCGCCGGCGCGGCGCAGTGACCACAGCGCGTCGATGCGCGCATAGGCACCCAGCGAGGATTCGAAGCGCTGCACTTTGACGCTGATGCGCCAGGTGGCGGGGCCCTGCCCCGCCGCGGCCACGCCGTTGGGCAGGCCGTAGACATCGTGGACGCCGAGGCGCTGGCTCAGGTCGGCCGACAGCGCGTCGCGGACCTCGTCGCCGAGCGGCGCGATCCAGCGGCGCGAATCGACCGGCACCATCTCGCCGCCGCCGGTGCGCACCACCAGCTGCGGCGTCACCACCTGCGGCGGCAGGTCCACCGGCTGCACCTCGATCTGGTACGGCGCGGCGGCGGCCGCCGGCGCCGGCTGCGGCGCCGGCAGCAAGGTGTAGAACTGGGTCGGCGCGGAACTGCAGCCGGCCAGCGCCAGCAGCGGCAGGGCCAGCAACGTGGGGTGTTTGCGCATCATCGTCTCACTTCCTGCCCGAGTCATCGGCCGGCTCCTGCCCGCCGGACTTGCCGCGGATCAGCGATTCCGGGTGCTGTTCCAGATAATCCGCCAGCGCGCGCAGGGAGGCGGCGGCGCGGTTGAGTTCCTGCAAGGTGCGGCGCGCGTCCTGCTGCAGCGGCGCGTCCTGCGAGGCCACGCTCTGGTCGAGCGACTGCAGCGCGTGCTGCGCGTCGCGCAGCGTCGCCTTGGCCTCGGGCGCCAGCTCGCGGTCGAGCTGCGCCAGCAGATCGCTGGCGTTCTTCAGTGTGCTGTCGAGATTCCTGCCGATGTCGCCGAACGGGATCTGGTCGAGCTTGTGCACGATGCTCTGCAGCTGCTCCTGCAGTTGCTCCATGCCGCCCGGCGCGGTGGGGATGACCAGCGGCCTGGCGGCGGGATCGAACGGCGCCGGCCCGGCGTTCTTGACGAATTCCAGCGCGATGAACAGCTGGCCGGTGATCAGGTTGCCGGCGCGCAGCTGCGCCCGCAGGCCGCGCTCGACCATGCGCTGCCACATCTGGCCGGCGCTGGTCTGGGTGCTGCTCTCCAGCGCGCGCATCGACTTCATCGCCGCGCCGAGGCGCTCGGGATAAACATCGGCGATGACGTCGGTATAGAACTCCTTCTTCTGCTGGTCGAACTGCAGCTCGATCGACTTGACCACGCCGAAGCTGACGCCGTGAAAGTCGATCGGCGCGCCGTTGGACAGGCCGCGCACCGACTGCCCGAAGTGCATCAGCAGCTCGACCGCCGGACCATCCGGCGGCGCCAGCGCCGTGCCCTGGTCGGGAAACAGGTGGAAGTCGGTGTTTTCCGCGGCCGGAGCGGCCGGAGCCGCCGCTTCCTGGTCGAGCGACTGGAAGGCGACGCCACCAGCGACCACCGTGGCCAGCGACTGGGTGTTGACCTTGAGGCCGGTGGCGTTGAGCGACAGGTCGATGCCGCTGGCATTCCAGAAGCGGGTGCTGGCGGTGACCAGGCGGTCGTGCGGCGCGTCAACGAACACCTGCACGGTGACGTGCCGGCCGTCCTCGTCGAGGTCGGCGGCCACCACCTTGCCCACCGGGATACGGTGGTAGTAGAGCGGCGAGCCGATGGCCAGCGAGCCGGCGTCCTCGGTGTGCAGCATGAACAGCCGCCCCTTCATGTCGTGCGTCACCGCGGGCGGCTTTTCCAGCCCGACGAAGTCGGCCTTCTCCTCGCCGGAGGTGCCGATATCGACGCCGATGTAGGCGCCGGACAGCAGGGTGTCGATGCCGGACACGCCGTTGATGCCGATGCGCGGCCGCTCGACCCAGAAGCGCGAGTCGGCCACGGCCAGGTTGGAGGCGTCCTTGTTGAGGTCGACGATGGCGATGACGTGGCTGTGGTCGCGGCTCAGCGCGATGCGCCGCACCTTGCCGACCACCACGTCCTTGTAGCGCACCTCGGTCTTGCCGGCTTCCAGGCCCTCGGCGGTGTCAAAGGTGATGTGCACCGTCGGCCCGGCCTGCATGTAGGTGCGCACCACCAGCACCAGGCCGGCCACCGCCGCCACGATCGGCACCAGCCAGATCAGCGAGAAGCTCCAGCGGTGCTGGCGCCGCGTTTCCGGCTCGGGCAGCTGGTAGGGATCGGGTTCGGACATGGGGGGAGCCGGGTTGGGGCGGGACGTTCAGGTGCCGGGCGGGCGCCGGCCGGACGATGATCGCACGTCCCAGATCAGGCGCGGGTCGAAACTCATCGAGGCCAGCATGGTCAGCACCACCACGGCGCAGAAGGCGACGATGCCCGGGCCGGCGCGCACTTCGGCGAGGATGCCGAAGCGCACCAGCGACAGCAGCAGCGCCACCACGAAGACGTCGAGCATCGACCAGCGGCCGATGAATTCGACCATGCGGTAGATGCGCGTGCGCTCGCGCCGCCAGCGCGCCAGCGGCCGGCGGCTGCTGAGCAGCAGCAGCGACAGGCAGGCCACCTTCATCAGCGGCACGGCGACGCTGGCGACGAACACGATCACCGCCAGGTCCCAGGCGCCACTGCTCCACAGCTCGACCACGCCGGACAGGATGGTGTTGTCGTCGCTGCCGAGCAGCGTCGAGGTGCGCATCACCGGCAGCACGTTGGCCGGGATGTAGAGGATCGCCGCGGCGATCAGGAAGGCCCAGCTGCGCGCGCGGCTGTCCGGCTTGCGCCGGTGCAGCGCCTGGTCGCAGCGCGGGCAGAAGCAGGGGCCGGGCCGGGCGCCGGCGCGCAGCACCAGGCCGCAGCCGTGGCAGGCCAGCAGGCCCAGCTCGGCGGCGCGCGGAATCAGCGCCGGGGCTGCGCCGGGCGCCGCCGGCTGTTCGGCCGGCAGGACGGCCTGCACCGGCAGCGGCCGCAGGTGCACGGCGTCGCCGCCGGCGGCGCGCTCGATCCGCCCGGCGTGCTCCCACAGCTCGCCCAGGTCACGCGAGTTGAGCCGCGTCAGCAGCAGGGTCAGCACGGCGAAGCCCCACATGCCGGTTTCCGGCGTGGCGCTGGCCATGCCGCCGAGCTTCACCGCCGCCACCAGCAGGCCGAGCATGAACACCTCGACCATGGTCCAGGGCTGCATCTGCCGCAGCGCGTGCATCACGCCGATGAAGGCCACCGGCACCCGGCCGCGGCGCAGCGGCAGCAGCACGTAGCCGTACAGGCAGATCTGCAGCAGCGGAAAGAACAGCACCGTGGCGGCGGCGACCACGGCGATGGGCGTGACGTTGGAGTCGTAGGTGTCGACGATCATCTGCCACAGCGTCACTTCGCTGGTCTTGCCGTTGACGCCGAGCTGGATCAGCGGGTAGGCGTTGGCGATGGCCAGCACCACCAGCGCCGCCAGCGTCAGCGCCAGCATCACGTCGAGATTGAGGCGCGAGTTGCGGTACAGCCGCGCGCCGCAGCGGCGACAGCAGGCCGTGGCCCGGCCCTGCAGGGGCACGCGCCGGTACACCGAATCGCAGAACTCGCAGATGATCAGATGCGCTGGGGGCATGAGCCCGTGGATGTTACCGCGACGGATCGGGCCGCGCCGCCTGCTTTACCACGGATAAGGACCGTCCCAGGGAAAAAAGCCGCCGGCGCATCCTTGCGCCGACGGGCCTGCAACAAACACGCAGCGCCGGGGAGCCGGCCCCGGCCGGCCCCGCAGCCCGCCCCATACCACTCCGGCATCGTGGCGGCGGCCGGCTGGCGCCGGACGCTGAAACCCGTCAGCGCCATCCATGGCGGGGCTTCGCGGTGCGCGCACCGCGAAGCCCCAACCGGATCATCCTTGATCCGGCCTGAACGACACGCCTCGACCGCCGGCCCTGAGGCCGGGGCCGTCGATGCTCTTCACACCCTTTACCTTGCGCGCCGGGTCCTCGGCACGGTGCCTAGCCGGCTGGGCGACGCGAAACGGATGGCGGCTTTTCATGCTGTCGGCCCGTGGCTTTCCGCTGTGCGCCGCAGCCTCAGGCCGCGGCCAGCGCCGGCAGGTCGTCGAGCAGGCGCTCGAGCGCATTGAGCAGACGCTCCTGCGCCTGCAGCACGTCGCGGAACTGCGGATTGACCGGGTGCACGATGCCATCCCACTGCATCTGCTCGCCGCGGCGGCGCAATTGCGCCAGGCGCTCGGCGATGATCTGGTTCCTGCGGGTGAATTTTTCGACCGTCATGTCCTCGAATGTTCCGTTGATGGGCTAAGGCGCCGGCGACACCGCTCTCAGACATCGCCGAACTTGCGCGCCGCGTCACGGCGCGGCGGCGCCAGCGGCGCGCTGTCCTGCTTCTGGCGCAGCAGCTGCGACAGCACCGCCAGCACCACGCTGGTCAGGAACAGACCCCAGGCCGCCGGCGCGGACAGGCCGGCCAGCCCGTTCAGGCCCATGACCACCGTGGCGCAGGCGATCAGGGCGAAGGCGATGGACCAGTAGTGCATGGCCTGGCTCGGCGGCGTTCCCGGGTGCCTAGATCGACCAGGCACGGAGGTCGTCGCGCACCTGCTCCGGCACATAGGCCGGCACCGGCACCAGGCCCGCGTCCGGCGGCGGCGCCGCGCCGGGGGCGCCGGCCGACGCGCGCAACTGCCCCGGCAGTTCGGCGCGCGGCAGCGGCTGCGGCTGCGTTCTGGGCGCGGCCGCGGCGCCGGCGTCCACCTGCCGCGCCGCACCCTGGCCGAGCGCGCCGAGGACCACGAATCCGATCAGGAACGGCAGTACGGGGCTGCGCATCGGCGGCTTCCTCTCTGGTCTGCTGGCGGGCCTTGCGCCGCGGCCAGCCCTTCATGGCCTGTCGCGGCGATTCACGGAACAGCTGTCGCCAGGCCTGTGCCAGATTCCGCAATTCGCCGCAGCTTTCCGTTTACTTGTTTTTTTTCATACAGTTGCCGGGAGCGATCGCAGCCGTCATACGGTCATGCGCCGGATCTCCGGATGGTGACCATGTAAAATTTACCGGCAACAGGGGCACAATCCGGTAAAGCCTGCCTGGCTGAGGCTGCCGCTTTCGCGCCCATGTACACGACCATTGCAAGGATGCGCAGATGATGAGGGAACCGCAGCTCGAAACTCTGCGGGTTCTGTGGGTGGACGACGACGCCGACCTGACCGGCGGCCTGGTCGACTACCTCGCCGGCGAAGGTTATGCGGTGCACTGCGCGCATGATCTGGCCGCTGCCGCGCGGGCGCTGGCCCAGGCCAGCTACGACCTGGTGCTGGTCGACCTCGACCTGCCCGACGGCAGCGGCCTGTCGCTGATCCGCGATACGCCGCGGCAACGGGCGCGCGAATTCGTGGTGGTCACCGGTCACGGCAGTGTGCGCAGCGCGGTGGAAGCCCTGCGCCACCAGGTGTTCGACTACCTGATGAAGCCGGTGGAACTGGCGGAACTGTGCAATCTGCTGGCGCGCGTCGGCCATGCGCGGCGCGGCGCGGCGCCGGATGCGCACGGCCCGGCCTCCGCGGCGGCGGCCAGCGCCGCCGAACTGCTGCCCGGCACGTCCGCCGGCATGC
>CAYVKA010000053.1:0-31699 GCA_964451925.1 uncultured Nevskia sp.
GGCGCAAAATGGGGGGCAACGGCAGGGCAGGGACTTGTTCAGAGGTTCCCTAGCTTCCTGTGACCGCAGATCAGGGCCGGATTCCCGTCGTTCGTCGCAAACTGATGCCGTACGCAGGCGTGCGCCGCGTAAACTCGACCCATTCTTGAGGGAAGAATATGGTCATCGAACTGCCGCCCGGAAGCTCACGGCTGGCCTGTGCGGGCGCGGCGCTGTTGCTGGGTTTGCACATCACGGGCGGGCTTGCGGGGCTGGCCTCCGGGTTCACGGCGCTGGCGGCGCGCAAAGGGTCGACGCTGCACCGGCGCAGCGGCAATCTGTTCTTCGGTTCGATGCTGGTCATGGGGCTGCTGGGCGCGGTGGCGGCGATTCCGCTGGGGCGCATGGACTCGGTGCTGGCGGGCAGCCTGTGTTTTTATCTGGTGCTTTCGGGGTGGATGACGGTGCGGCAGCGTGGAACCGGTGCGTTTGGGTCCGCTCTGCTGCTGCTGGGGCTGGCGATTGCGGCGGGCGGTCTGGTGCTGGTGCGGCAGGCGTTGAGCAGGCCTGAGGGAATGGGGGACGCGATTCCCTGCGGCGTGTTCGCGGGCCTGGCGCTGCTCGGCGCCGTGGGGGATCTGCGGCTGATCCGCCACGGCGTGATTGCCGGCACGCCACGGATCGTTCGCCACCTTTGGCGGATGTGCGTGGCCCTGCTGATCGCGGCCATTTCGCTGTTCCTGGGCCAGCCGGGCGTGTTTCCCGCGCCGCTGCGCGGTTCCCTGCTGCTGTTTGTGCCGGAACTGCTGGTGCTCGGTGCGCTGTTCTTCTGGCTGTGGCGGCTGCGCAGGAAGGTGCCGGCACTGGCTTGAGCGCGGTCGTTGCGGAAGTGGCGTATACAGGAGATCCAGCGTCCGATATGCGATCGGCGGCAGCAACCAAAAATTGCTCAACGGCTCCTTGCGGTAATAGCTCTTATGAGGCGCGCGGTAACGGAGTTGCGTAGGGCAACACGCCTAGTTTCTGCGGATCCGGTGATTAGTGCCGGAAGCCCTTGACCCGCACCTTGAAGTCCATCGCCGGCCCCGGGGTGGGCGCGGTCTTGGTGCGCAGCACGTAGTCCGGCGTTTCCAGTTCCATGTCCAGCCGGTAGAACAGGCGCGCCATCGAGATGGCCATCTGCACTTCGGCCAGGCTCTTGCCCAGGCAGGTGTGCGGACCGCGGCCGTAAGGCGAGTAGGCGCCGGACTGCATGTGCTCGGCCCGCGGCTTCTCGTAGCGGTCGATGTCGAACTGGTCCGGATTGGGGTAATACTCTTCCATGAAGTGCGGCACGCTGGTGCCGATGTAGAGCATTTCCCCGGCCTTGATCTTGTGGCCGGCGAAGCTGAAATCCTTGGTCGCGGTGCGCATCTGCGCCACCGCGATCGGATACAGGCGCATGGTCTCCATGATGGCGCCGTGCACCGCGGGGATCTTCTTCAGATCCTCCTCCTCGATGCGGCCGTTGGCGAACAAGGCGTCCACCTCCTGGTGGATGCGCGCCAGCACCTCGGGGTGCTTGAGCACGGCGTAGACGAAGCAGGCGATGGTGTTGGCCACCGTGTCCAGGCCGGCCACATACGGGCCGGTGACACTCACCACCAGGTCGCTGGCCGGCATCACGCGCGGATTGTTGATGTGCGCGTCCATGATGTCGTCGATGAGGTTCTTGTCCTCGTCCTTCTTGCTGTCCTTCTTGGCGTAGTAGTCGGCGATCATCTTCTCGCCGAGCTCGAACACCCGCGCCTTGGCTTTCTTGTACTTGGGGTTCTTCAGCAGGATCTTCGGCCGCTGCCGCGTCACCAGCACGTTGAGGATATAGAGGATGGTGGTGCGGATGTCCTGCACGTATTCCAGCGGCGCGGCGCCGGTGAGGATCGAGCCGAGCTGGTCGGTCACCATGTACTGCATGGCCTGCACCACCGGCGCCATCTGGCCGACCTTCCAGTCACGCTCGATGGAACGGTCGGTGATGGCGATCAGTTCGTTGTAGCGGCCCTTGATGGAGTCCTTGGAGTAGCCGCGGCGCATCACGTCGCGCAGCTCCTTGTGGCCTTCGCCGTCCTCGCCGGTCAGCGTGCGGGTGGCACCGTATTCCTTGACCAGCCCTTCCCAGAACTCCTTCGAGCGCAGGCATTCCTTGCCCTCGCGCGTGCCCAGGAAATTGGCCGCCTCCACGCCCGCGATCACGGTGTAGGTCTTGTTGAGGATCCTGACGCGGAACACCGGGCCGTACTCGCGGTAGGCCTTGACGAAGAAGCGCGCCGGATCCTTGGCCATGTCCAGCACGCTGCCGATGAGAGGGAGCCCGCGCACCAGCGGGGTTTCGATGACCGGAGCCGTTTCCGCAATACCCATTACCGTGCCCTCTCCAGATTTCCGTGGGCCGCCCGGGAGCCGGCGCGGCATGCTTGTCAGAGCGCCAGTCTGGGAATTCGTCCGCTGCGGCGCCTCGTCCGGAAGGGTGAATTCCGCACTGCAGCAAGCATCGCCTTTCCTATCCAAGTGACTGAAAACACATGCGGCTTTGACCGGTTGCCGGCCTTGCGGCGTGCGCTTTCCAGGGTCTCCATTGCAGCGCAACTGTACATTTGTATAGTATTACGAAATGTCTTCCAGCCCGGCCCCCGAACTGTCTTCCGAACCGCCTCCCGTCCGCGCCTCGCGTGGCCGGGTGGACGTGGATGCCATCGCCGGCGTCTGGCGCGGACTGGGGCGCACCCGCCCCGCCTCGGAAAGCACCGGCAGCGCCGCGCTGGACCAGGCCCTGCTCGGCGGCTGGCCGGTCGGCGCCCTGAGCCAGATCGTCAGCCAGGAATGCGGTCTCGGCTTTTCTCTGGTGGTGCCCCTGCTGGCACGGCTGAGCCAGGCCGGGCGCCAGGTCGCGCTGATCGCGCCGCCCTATATCCCTTATGCCCCGGCGCTGCGTGATGCCGGCATCGAACTGCCGCGCCTGCAATGGATCGCGCCGCAGGAGCCGCTCGATGCGCTGTGGGCCACCGAGCAGATGCTGCGTTCCGGTCTCTATGGCGCGGTCGCCTTGTGGAGCCCGGCGCTCGAAGCCCCCATCGAGCGCCGTCTGCAACTCGCAGCCGAGACCGGGCGCAGCATCGGCATCGTCGCCCATGCCGGCGCTTACAGCGCCCACTCCATCGCCGCCGTGCGCCTGCAGGTCTGCCCTGCCGCCGCCGGTCTGGCGGTGGAAATCGTGCGCTGCCGCGGCGCCCGCCCCGGCCAGCGGCTCGAATGTCCGTTCCCCTCGCGACGGGCGGCGTGAAGCGGAGCCGGTTCCATGCTGTGGCTCTGCATCCACCTGCCGGCGCTGCCGCTGGAGGCCCTGACACCTCCGGCGGATGAGCCGGTCGGCATCATCGAAACCATCGGCGCGCGGCGCCTGGTCATCGCCGTCAACGCAGCGGCGCAGCGGCGCGGCCTGCAGGCCGGCACTCCCGCCAACAGCGCGCTCGGCCTGATTCCGGAAATCCGGCTGCTGCCGCGCAATGGCGCCGCTGAGCGGCAGGCGCTGGAAGCCCTCGCCTGCTGGGCCTATCGCCTGGGCACGCCGGTCACCATCGGCACCGGCTCGCTCGACGTATGGGTGGAAGTGCGCCACAGCCTGCGCCTGTTCGGCGGCGGCAATGGTCTGCGCCACCACATCGACCGGCAGGCGCGCGGTCTGCCCTACACCCGGCTGCACGGCCTCGCCCCTACGCTCGCCGCCGCGGCGCTGCTGGCCCGCGCCGGCGCCGGCCTGCGGCACCCGGTGACACGGCCGCAGGATATTGCCGGCGCCATCGGCGGCTGGCCGCTGTCGCTGCTGCCGTTCGAGACCGCCGTGCTGGACACCCTGCACGGCTCCGGCCTGCGCCGCATCAGCGAAGTGCTGGCGCTGCCCGCCGATGCGCTCGGGCGCCGCTTCGGGCCAACCGTGCCGCTGCTTCTGGCGCGTTTGCTGGGCCGCGCCGCCGAAGCCTGCGAATCGTTCGAGCCGCCGGCGCTCTATCGCCGCCGCTTCGAGCTGCCCGGCTGCGCCGAAACCACCGAAGGACTGCTGTTCCCCCTGCGCAAGATGCTCGGCGACTTCGCCCTCTACCTGCGCGGCCGCGACGTGGCGGTGCAGCGCTTCCGCCTGCGCTTCCGCGATCTCGGCAGGCGCCGCACGCAGATCGACATCGGCCTGCTGGCGCCGACGCGCGACCCCGAACGCCTGCTGCTGGTGCTGCGCGAGCGCCTGGAGAAAATCTCGCTGACCGAGCCGGTGCAGGAACTGCTGCTGGAGGCGCGCAGCTTCGAGCCGGCCGGCGCCACGCAGAATGACCTGTTCCATACCGGCAACGCGCTGGCCGAGGATTTCGGCACGCTGCAGGAACGCCTGCGTGCGCGGCTCGGCGCGGAGGCGGTGCGCAGCCTGGCGGTCATGCCCGACCACCGGCCGGAGCGGGCCTGGGCCGGCACCGGCGCATCCGCTGCCGCCGCGCACCCGCCGCGCCCGCTGTGGCTGCTGCCCCAGCCCCAGGTGGTGGCCGCGCCGCACCTGCTCGGTCCACCGGAACGCATCGAATGTGGGTGGTGGGAAGGCGCCCCGGCCGGACGTGACTACCACCTGGCGGCGGATACCTCCGGCCGCAGGCTATGGGTGTACCGCGAACCCGGCGGCACGCAATGGCTGCTGCACGGCCTGTGGCAATGAGCGCGCCGTGAACCCGACATGAAGGCCGCCCTGAATGCCGCCATGAATGCGGGTTACGCCGAGCTGCACTGCCTGAGCAACTTCTCCTTCCAGCGCGGCGCCTCGCACCCGCAGGAACTGGTGCGGCGCGCGCGGGAACTGGGCTACCAGGCGCTGGCCATCACCGACGAATGCTCGCTCGCCGGCATCGTGCGCGCCTGGGAAGCGGCCCGGGAGGTTGGCCTGCCCCTGATCGTCGGCGCCGAGTTCCAGCTCGACCAGGGCCCCAGGCTGGTGCTGCTGGCGCCGAGCGTGCCGGCCTATGCGCAATTGTGTTCGCTCATCACCCAGGCCCGGCGGCACAGCCCCAAGGGCCAGTACCGTCTGGGCCTGGCCGAGGTGGAACGCCACAGCGCCGAGCTGCTGGCGCTGTGGCTGCCGCGCTGGCCGGCGCAGGGTTACGGCGAGGCCGCGTTCTGCGACGAGATCGAGGCCCTGCGCGAACGCTTCGCCGCGCGCCTGTGGCTGGCCTGGGAGCGGCACCTGCATCCGCAGGACCGCGAACGCCTGGAACTGATGCAGAGCCTGGGGCGGCGCTACCACCTGCCCCTGCTCGCCGCCGGCGATGTGCACTACCACGTGCGCCAGCGGCAGCGCCTGCAGGACGTGATGGCCTGCATCCGCGCCCGCTGCAGCCTGCGTGACGCCGCCGCCCCCCTGTTTCCCAATGGCGAACGCCATCTGCGCACGCCCGCCGCGCTGCAGCGCCTGTATCCGCCGGAACTGCTGCGCCAGACCCTGGAGGTGGCGCGGCGCTGCAGCTTCGACTTCAGCCAGCTCCAGTACAGCTATCCGCAGGAGCTGGTGCCGGCCGGCAGCAGCGCCGCGCAGCACCTGCGCAGTCTGACCGAGGCCGGCATCCGCTGGCGCTGGCCCCACGGCATTCCGGCGAAGCCGCGCGCCGACATCGAGAAGGAACTGAAGCTGATCGAAGAGCTGAAGTACGAAAATTACTTCCTCACCGTGCATGAAATCATGCAGTACGCGCGCTCGCAGGGCATCCTCTGCCAGGGTCGCGGCTCGGCCGCGAACTCGGTGGTGTGCTACGCCCTGGGCATCACCGAGATCGATCCGGATCGCGTCAAGCTGCTGTTCGAGCGCTTCATCTCGAAGGAACGCGCCGAGCCTCCGGACATCGACATCGACTTCGAGCACCAGCGCCGCGAGGAGGTGATCCAGCACATCTACGACAAGTACGGCCGCACGCGCGCGGCCATTGCCGCCACTGTCATCAGCTACCGCCGGCGCAGCGCCATGCGCGATGTCGGCAAGGCGTTGGGCCTGTCGCTGGACCAGCTCGACGCGCTGTCCAAGGCCCATGCCTGGTGGGATCAGCCCGGGCAGCTGCGGCAGCGCCTGGCCGCGATGGGCTTCGCCCTCGACGGCGTGCTGCTCGGCAACTTCATGCAGCTGGTCGACGAGATCGAAGGGATGCCGCGCCACCTGTCGCAGCACGTCGGCGGCTTCGTCATCTCGCACCACCCCCTGCACACGCTGGTGCCGGTGGAAAACGCCGCCATGCCGGATCGCACCATCATCCAGTGGGACAAGGATGACCTGGACACGGTCGGCCTGTTCAAGGTGGACGTGCTGGCGCTGGGCATGCTCAGCGCGCTGCGGCGGGCTTTCGAGCTGGTGGCGCAGTATCACGGCCAGCCGCCGCTGACCATCGCCACCGTTCCGGCCGAGGACGAGAAGACCTACGACATGATCTGCAAGGCCGAGACCGTCGGCGTGTTCCAGATCGAGTCGCGCGCGCAGATGAGCATGCTGCCGCGCCTGAAGCCGCGCAATTTCTTCGACCTGGTGATCGAGGTCGCCATCGTCCGCCCCGGCCCGATCCAGGGCGACATGGTGCATCCCTACCTGCGGCGGCGCAACGGCCAGGAAACCGTCGAATATCCCAGTGCAGCCCTCAAAGAAGTCCTGAACAGTACGCTTGGCGTGCCGCTGTTCCAGGAGCAGGTGATGAACATCGCCATCGTTGCCGCCGGTTTTACGCCGGGCGAGGCCGATCAGGTGCGCCGCTCGATGGCGGCATGGAAACGCAAGGGCGGCCTGGAGCATTTCCACGACAAGCTGATCGCCGGCATGCTGCAGCGCGGCTACCAGGCGGAATTTGCCGAGCAGATCTACCAGCAGGTGCTGGGCTTCGGCTCCTACGGCTTCCCGCAGAGCCACTCGGCTTCATTCGCCCTGCTGACCTACGTCTCCTGCTGGCTCAAATGCCGCCAGCCCGCCGCCTTCTGCGCCGCCCTGCTCAACTCCCAGCCCCTCGGCTTCTACGCGCCGGCGCAGCTGGTCAACGACGCGCGCCGTCATGGCGTGCGCTTCCGCCCGGTCGACGTCACCATCAGCGCCTGGGACTGCACCCTGGAACGCGGCGCTGACGACGAGCCGGAGCTGCGCCTGGGCCTGCGCATGGCCGCCGGCCTGGCCGAAGCCGAGGCCGGCAAGCTGCTGCAGGCCCGCGCCGCCGCCCCTTTCGCCTCGGTCGAGGATCTGGCCAACCGCGCCGGCCTGAGCCGCCGCGCGCTCGAAGCCCTGGCCGAGTCCGCTGCGCTGCAGCCGCTGGCCGGCCATCGCCACGCCTCGCGCTGGACCGTGGCCGGGGTGCAGAAACTGGACCGGGTGCTGGCCGGCGCCACGCTGGCCGAAACGGCCATCGCGCTGCCGCCGCCGAGCGAAGCGCAGAGCGTGGTGGCCGACTACCGCAGCCTGGGCCTGACCCTGGGCCGGCACCCGCTGGCGCTGCTGCGCGGCCGGCTGGCACGGCTGCGCGTGACGCCTTCCGCCGGGCTGCGCGGCCTGCCCAACGGCAGCAAGGTGCTGGTCGCCGGCATCGTCACCCACCGCCAGCGCCCGGGCACCGCCTCCGGCGTGGTCTTCGCCACGCTGGAGGACGAGACCGGCTCCACCAACCTGGTGATCTGGCCCAGGGTGATGGAACAGCAGCGCGACGCGATCCTCGCCTCAAGCCTGATGCTGGTGGAAGGCGAACTGCAATCCGCCGACAATGTCATCAACATCATCGCGCGCCGCGTCCGCAACCGCAGCGCATGGCTGGGGCAGCTGTACACCAGCTCGCGCGATTTCCACTGAACAGGCGGGGCTGCGGCGGCTCATTCCGGCCGCATGCGCGCCGCTGCAGACAATCCCCGCCGAATTTCTTTAGCATGACGCCTTGCGCTGTCCCTCGTTCGAATCCGCGTGCCCGACTCTCCCTCCGAAATCTCCCATGAAACGCTGCACGACGCGCTGAAGCGCTGGTTCGGCTTCGACGCCTTCCGTCCCGGCCAGGAAGCGGTGGTGCGCGACGCCCTTGCCGGCCGCGACCTGCTCGCCATCATGCCCACCGGCGGCGGCAAAAGCCTGTGCTTCCAGCTGCCGGCGCTGCTGCGCCGCGGCGTGATGCTGGTGGTATCGCCGCTGATCGCGCTGATGCAGGACCAGGTGCGGCTGCTGCAGGACATGGGCATCCCCGCCACCTTCCTCAACTCCAGCCTCGCCGGCCGCGAGGCGGCCGAGCGCACCGCGGCCCTGCTGCGCGGCGAATTCAAGCTGCTGTACCTGGCGCCGGAGCGATTGCTGCTGCCCGAGTTCCTCGGCGGTTTCCTACCGCAGCTGCAACAGGCGCAGGGCCTGTCCGGCTTCACCATCGACGAGGCGCACTGCGTCTCCGAATGGGGCCATGACTTCCGTCCCGAATACCGCCAGCTCGGCCTGCTGCGCGAACGCTTTCCCGAAGTGCCGGTGTTCGCCTTCACCGCCACCGCCACCGGGCGCGTGCGCGAGGACATCGTCCACCAGCTGCGCCTGCACCAGCCGGCGGTGGACGTGGCCAGCTTCAACCGTCCCAACCTGTTCTACGCCGTGCGGCCCAAGGACAAGCGCCGCACCTACCAGGAGATCCTCGAGCGCATCCACAAGGGCGGCACCGGCATCATCTACTGCCTGTCGCGGCGCCGCGTCGACGAGCTGACGGCGCAGCTGGCCGCGGACGGCGTGCGCGTGCTGCCCTACCACGCCGGCCTCGACGCCGACACCCGCCGCGACAACCAGGACGCTTTCATCCGCGACGACGCCCAGGTGATCGTCGCCACGGTCGCCTTCGGCATGGGCATCAACAAGCCCGACGTGCGCTGGGTGGTGCACTACGACCTGCCCAAGACCATGGAAGGCTACTACCAGGAGGCCGGCCGCGCCGGCCGCGACGGCGACCCGTCCGAGTGCACCCTGTACTTCGCCCTCGGCGATATCCACACCGCCGAGTACCTGATCGCCCAGAAGATCCACCCGGAAACCGGCGAGCCGCTGGAGCAGGAACAGCGCCTGGCGCGCCAGGCGCTGCGCAAGGTGCTGGACTACGCCGAGTCCAGCGACTGCCGCCGCGCGGTGCAGCTGCGCTACTTCGGCGAGGATTTCCGGCCGCCGTGCAACAACTGCGACAACTGCCTCAACCCGAAGACGCAGGAGGACTGGAGCCGCGAGGCGCAGCAGTTCCTGTCCTGCGTGGCGCGGCTGGCGCAGCGCGGCAGCCGTTTCGGCGCCGGCTATGTCATCGACCTGCTGCGCGGCAGCGAGAACCAGAAGATCATCGACCGCGGCCACCAGCAGCTCAGCACCTACGGCATCGGCAAGGAGCGTTCGCAAGAGGAATGGCGCCACCTGGCGCGCGCCCTGCTGCACCAGGGCCTGGTCGACGAGACCACCGACGGCTACCCGGTGCTGCTGCTCAACGCCGCCAGCCGCGCCGTGCTCAAGGGCGAGCGCGGCGTGATGCTGGTTCCACCGCCCCGGCGCGAGCGCGCCGCGCGCCGCGGCTCGCGCAGCCAGGTTTCAGGCGCCGACCTGGTGCAGACGCCGCTGGGGGAAGACCTGTTCGAACGCCTGCGCGCGCTGCGCAAGCGCCTGGCCGACGAGCAGAAAGTGCCGCCCTATGTGGTGTTCGCTGACTCCGCGCTGCGCGCCATGTCCGAGCAGCAGCCGCAGACCCTCGATACCTTTGCCGGCATCTCCGGCGTGGGCAAGCACAAGCTGGAGCACTACGGCGAAACCTTTATTGCCGAGATCCGCGCCTTCCGCAGCGAGCGCGGGCTGGCGCTGGACAGCTGAGGGCGCGCTTCCGGGCGTGAGGCCCGGAACGTGGCGCAATTGCCGGCCGGAACCCGCGACTACCGCGACCGCCGCGACCGCTCAGGCTTTCAGCGGCAAGGCGTAGCTGCCGGTGACATGCGCCACCAGCGTCTCCGGCTCGGCCGAGGAATACAGCAGCGCTTCCATCACCGCCTGCCGGCGCCCCAGCTTGAGCATGCGGCCCTCGCCGACGATATCCCCCGGCTTGGCCTTGGACAGGAAGTTGATGTTGAAGTTGGAAGTCACCGCCATCAGTTCGGGGCCGATATGCGACAGCACCAGCGCGTACATCACCAGGTCGGCCGCGGTGAACAGCGCCGGGCCGGACAGCACGTTGCCCGGCCGCAGCATCGAATCCCGGTACGGCAGGCGCGCCCGCACAAAACCCGGCCGCACTTCCTCGATGGCCAGCATCTTCCTCTTTGCCGCAAAGCCCAGGTGGATCTGGTCTTCGACCTGCTGGGCGGTCATTTTGATGTCCATGGGGCCAGTTTATGGTCTCAATCGCAGGATCGCCCGCCCGCCGCCGGCGGCGGGCCCAGGGTCTATTCGGCAGCGGTGGATCCGGGGCCCGACACCGTGCCTTTGCGCTCCAGCTTGCCCCAGCCGACCCGCACGCCCGCCGTGGCGGAAAACACCGACTTGATCACCACGTAATACAGCATCTGGCGGTAGCCGAAACGCTGCAGCGCGAGCAGTGGCAGCAGGCTCCACTCCTCGCGCTTCTCCATCGCCAGCGCAATGGCGACGGCCGCGGTGTCCAGGGCCATGAACGCCAGGAAGTAGACCGTGGTGAGGTAAAGGTTGCTCGGATCGAACTGCTCGCCGTGTTGCAGGTAGTCGATGCCGGTCTTCGCGATCTGCACGATCAAGGCCAGGTCCAGCAGCGGCGAAATCGCGGCGAGCACGATCTGGAACAGGATCACCTGCGGCAGCGCGATGAATCCGAGGGTGCCGTAGCGCGGCGCGAACAGGGCGTCACGGTGCTTCCACAGGCACTGGAACGTGCCGAAAGCCCAGCGGAAACGCTGCCGGATCAGGCCCTGCACGGTATCCGGCGCCTCGGTCCAGGCGATGGCGGAACTGTCGTACAGCACCTTGTGGCGGGACTTCTGCACGGCGATGGTCAGATCCTGGTCTTCCGCCAGGGTGTTGTCGGGGAACCCGCCGAGCTGGTCGAGGAGCGAACGGCGCCAGGCGCCGACCGCGCCCGGCACCACGGTGATGCAGCCGAGCACGGTCAGCGCGCGGCGTTCGAGGTTTTGCGCGCTAATGTATTCCAGGGCCTGCCAGTTGGTGATGGTGTTGACGCGGTTGCCCACCTTGGCATTGCCGGCCACGGCGCCGACGGCGGGGTCGGCAAACCAGCGCGCGAGACAGCCGATGGTCTCCGGCTCGAACTGGGTATCCGCGTCCAGGGCCACGACAATGCTGCCGTGGGCCTGCGCCAGGCCGGTATTGAGGGCACGGGCCTTGCCGCCGTTGGGGATGGTGATCAGGGAAACGGCCGCGGAAGACGGGAAATTCGCCGTGACGACCGCGCTGGTGTCGTCGGTGGAGCCGTCGTCGATGACGATCACTTCCAGCCGCGGATAGCGGCTGCGCAGGATGCGCTGGATCGAGGTGACGATGACGCGGGCTTCGTTGTGCGCCGGGATCAGCACCGAAACCAGCGGCGGTTCCGCCGGCAACTGCGGCGGAACCTCGCGCAGCTCGCGCCACTTGTGGATCAGGCCGAGGATGCAGAAGAACACCACCCGGGCCAGCCCCAGTGCGATCGCGGTGAGGAACAGCGCGTGCATCACCTGGCCGAACTGGCCGATGGTCAGAAACACCGGCAGCGCCATTTTCGGCAGCACCGTGCCCACCGGCAGCGGCGGCATGATCTGATCGGGCGTCAGGCCGGCCAGCTCCGACACCGGCACCAGCTCGTAATGCCGGGCGCGCAGCGCATCGATCAGCGCCGGCAGCGCCGCAACAGTCTGCGAACGGTCGCCGCCGGAGTCATGCAGCAGCACCACCTGGCCGCGCACGTCCTCGTCCGCGCTCTGCACCTGCTCCAGGGTCTGGTCGATGATCTTCTGCACGCCGGGCTGCATCCAGTCGTCCGGATCGATGCGCAGGCCCACCGTGACAAAGCCCATGCTCTGCGCCACGCGCACCGGCTGGATCTGGTCCAGCGAAGTCGGGTCGGCATCGCCCAGGTAGGGCGGGCGGAACAGGCGCATGGAGCGCCCGCTGATGGATTCGAACAGCTTGCGCGTGGTGTCCAGCTCCAGCTTCACCAGCTGGTCCGGCAGCACCGAAAGATTGGGATGGGTAAAGGTGTGGTTGCCGACATCGTGCTGTTCGGCGATCTCCCGCCGCACCAGCTCGGGATAGGCGCCGGCGTTCTCGCCGATGATGAAGAAGGTGGCGCGGACCCCCTTGTCGCGCAGGATGTCGAGGACGGCGGGCGTCCAGCGCGGATCGGGACCATCGTCGAAGGTCAGCGCGATCTTGTTGGGCTGCTCGCCGAAGCGCTGGATGACGAAGGACATCGGCATCGTCGTATAGGACTCGTCGACGATGTCGCCGGTGTCGGGATCGACCTCCAGCGTGCGCTTGCCGTCTGAGGGGATCGACGCCACGCGCAGGATTTCGCCCCGCCCGCGGAAATCCACGTCCTGGCCGCTGCCGATGGTGCGCAGGCCGTCGGGAGCGGCGGCGCCATAGGGGCGGCCCATCACCGACCACACCGAAGGATCCTCGGAACCCAGCCGCCACAGCGCATAGCCGTACGGCTTGTAGATGTCCGAGGCGTGAATCTGGTTGAAGCTGGTCACCGCATCCAGGTACCACACCTGGTGCTTCTTGCCGTCCTCCTCGTAGGAGAAGTGCGGATTTTCGCTGTCGGCGTCGAAGTCGATCTCGGCCTGCGAATCCTGCGCGGCGCGGATCGCCTCCTGGTAGGTCACGTCGTCTGCGGGCTGCCCCGGCGCCCAGTCGTAACCGTAATTACCGATGGCGATGATGGTCTGCGACGGGTCCAGGTCCTTCATCCGCTTGTCCAGCGTGGCCTCGAACCAGGCCTGGCCGGCGATGCTGCCCGGCGCGCCCTCCTCCCAATGCTCGTCGTAGGCCATCAGCACCAGGAAGTCGGCGGCGTCGGCGTAGGCGGCATAGTCCCAGTCCGGGTCGTCGAACGGCACGCACACCAGCAGTTCCCAGTCGCGCTTGTCGAATTCGGCCGAGATTTCGCCGAGGAAATCCAGCAGGTCCTTCTGCGCGGTCTTCGGCACGGATTCGAAGTCCACCGTCAGACCCTGCATCTTGTTGGCTTCGAGGAACGCGATGATCTCCTGCAGCCGCGCCGCGCGCCGTGCCGGGTCGGCCAGCAGGCGGGCCAGCCCCGGCCCGTCCCAGGACCCCTCCACCGAATTCTGGATCATCGGCAGCACCGGAATACCCGGCTTGATCTGGCCGATCGCCTCCACCGCCAGCGCATTCATTTCCGAGTGCAGGCCCATCTCCGGCCCCTGCAGATTGAGCCAGGCCGGAATGACCCAATCCAGCTGCGGCAAGGCCCGCTTCAGCGCCGGCAGGCTGTTGTCGTCCCAGTTGGCGTAGAAGCCCATGCTCAGCGCCCGCCCCGGCGTCCCTACCAGCCAGGCCGGAACCTGCTTGGTGCGGGCCTGGTGGGCCCGCTTGGCCATGGAATCGCGCGCCAGGTCACGCTGCCGGGCGCGCAGTTCCGAGGCCACGCGCTTGGTCGATTTGGTGTCGACCTTCTCGAAGGTGGTGCCGTCGAGCGGCAGGTGGAACAGCGCCGCCGCGCGGCCGGTGAGGTCCGAGGTGGCGGCCGGGCCGATCACCAGCAGGTAACCGGCGAAGGCGATTGCAATCAGCGAAAACACCGATCCCAGCACCCACTGCACGCGCCGCAGACGCCTGGCCCGTCTGCCGGTGGGATCGAAAAAGATGGATTTATGATCGGACATGGATGCGAATTATGCGGCTTCTTGGATGGTGTGACGCGTCAATCGCCCAGGCTTCGCGCGCGCGGTGTATCTTGGACCCGGGGTGTGACGTTAGGGAGTTGCTGCATGCCAAGCCCGCAAGCCGTTCAGGCGATCGAAAATTATGTCCGCAAATGCGGACGCGACTATACACAGTGGTGCGCGGGCGTTGCCGCCGACCCGGTGGAGCGGCTGCTGCGGCACCACGGCGTCGCCGAGGAAGGTGACGGTTGCGGCTGGATCACCTATCAGTGCGCCACGGCGCAGGAAGCCCGCGAGATCAGGGACCATTTCGTCGCCAAAGGCATGAAAGGAGCGGTTGGCAGCGTCGATGCCGGCACCACATCGGTGTATGCGTTCAAGATCACCGGCACGACCCACTATTGAACATGGCTGCGCCAGCGCCGCGATAGTACGCTTGCAACTGGCGCGCCCGGCAGGAATCGAACCTGCGACCCTCGGCTTAGAAGGCCGATGCTCTATCCGACTGAGCTACGGGCGCTTGACGGTGTACAGCGATTGAAATGGCGGAGAGAGAGGGATTCGAACCCCCGGACGGGATGAACCGTCAGCGGTTTTCAAGACCGCCGCAATAGACCGCTCTGCCATCTCTCCGCAGCCGTTCGAGCGGCGTCATTTTATTTCAAACGGCAGGCACGAAGCCGCTCCGGAACCCGAAAAGCCGAAAAAAAGCCCCTCAGGGCGGACAAATGGCGGCGCGCAGGTCTCATTTCGCCCCGGGCTTGGCTATAATGCGCGCCCCGTGCCGAGATAGCTCAGTCGGTAGAGCAACTGATTCGTAATCAGTAGGTCGGAGGTTCGATTCCTCTTCTCGGCACCAGTTTTGCGGTTATGGGGTGGCGGGCGGTCAGGAAATTGGTGGCGGGGGCTTTTCTGCCGCGTTACCGATCGGTTAAAATGGTCGTCTTTGGTGGGCGTAGCTCAGTTGGTTAGAGCTCCGGATTGTGATTCCGGAGGTCGTGGGTTCGAGTCCCATCGTCCACCCCAAAGTTTTGTGCTGGGCTGTTAGCTCAATGGTAGAGCAGCTGACTCTTAATCAGTAGGTTCCAGGTTCGAGTCCCGGACAGCCCACCAATCTCGGTATGAAGGCCCAGGCGTGTTTCCACGCCTGGGCCTTTTTTATGGGTCACGCCCTGAGTTACGACGGGATTGCCTTGCGAAAGGGCGCAGCTACTTCTTTCCGGGCGCTGGCGGTGACGCTTCCTTCTTGTAGTCGCCGATGACGCCCTTCGCGGGGCAAACCTTGAAAACGGGACACTTGGCGCAGCCCACGGCCAGCGCCACTGGGCAAAGAGTCATCGTCCGCCTCCCCGATCAAGTCGCAGCCGCGATCGGCTGCGAACCGCTTCCATGCTACTCCTTGCCGCGGCGGCTCACATGCCGGTGCTCAGCACCTCGAATTTCGGCGCGGTGTAGCGGGTCGAAATCGAGGTCAGCATGCCGTAGTAGCCGCGCACGCGGCTGACAAAGTGCACCGCCTCTCCGCCCCGGGCGAAGCCGTGGCGGGTCTTGCTGAACCAGCGCTCGTCCGAAAGCAGGGGCAGCGCGGCGCTCACATCACGCCAGCGATCCGGGCTGCCGCCGAGTTCCGCCGCCAGCCTGCGCGCATCGAGCAGGTGGCCGATACCCTGGTTATAGGCCGCAAGGGCCATGAAGGTGCGGTCCGGGTCATGGATCTGCGGCGGCAGGCGTTCGCGAATCTGCTCGAAATACGCGGCGCCGCCCTGGATGCTTTCCACCGGGTTGTCCCGGTCCACGTCGAGTTCGTCGGCCGTGTCGAGCGTGAGCATCATGATGCCGCGCACGCCGGTGGGACTCACTGCGTGCGGGTCCCAGGAGGATTCCTGGTAACCCATGGCAGCCAGCAGGCGCCAGTCCACACCGTTGAGCCGTCCCGCCTGCTCGAACGAAGTCTGGAAAAGCGGCAGGCGTTCGCGCACATCGGCCGCGAACTGCTCGGTCACCGGGTCGTTGTCGTCGGTGTCCCGCTGCAACAGCCGCGGGATCGTTCCCGCTGTGAGGGGCGCCCACGAAATCCGGAATGAAATGCTGCTCGAATCGACGCGGCCCAAAGCTCCATCGGCGAACGCGACACCGGGCGGCGGCGCACTGCTGCGCGGTTCCACCGCGCCCGGATCGGACGCACCCAGGAACACCCAGCCGGTGCCGGCAATGCCCAGCGCGGCACGACGCAGGAAGCTCTTGCGGCTCTCCCGGCCGGCCTCATCGCCCCGACCGCCGGACGCCACGGCGCCGGCACAAGCCACTGTTCCAACGGACTCCATACTGCTGCTGTCCATCCAAAACCCTCGATTTGTTGCAATGCAACAATCGCATTCCGAGGGATAGGCCTATGGCCTGTCAAGCGCCACGCCGTTTTTGGCACTTGAACAATCGACCATTAATCATTGTTTTTAATACAGTTAACCGCTCATCCGCGTTCGTCGGACCAGGGGTGCCGATCACCCCGGCTTGGCCGCCCGCCGGGTTCGTCCGGGCCAGTCGGAGCGGCGGAACCCGGGCATGGCCAGGCCCCGCCGCCCCCCCCTCATTTAGCCCGATCCGCAGCCGCTATCAACGCGATGCGGCGCTAAAAAACACCTGCTGCGTATGGTCGCGTTGCAGACGTTGCGCGTTGCGCGTGCCGGCGAACACCACCACGCCCTGGTCCAGCGCCGGCCAGGTGTTGTTGCCCCTGCCCGGCAGCACGCTGCCACTGCCCCAGGTGCCGTCTTCGTCGAGCCGCGCGGTCATCACGCGCCAGCGCCAGTCGGCGGAGCGCGAGTCGTACCACACCAGCTGCGCCTCGCCGTCGGCGCCGCGGCCCAGGCGCGGCCACTGGCTCATGGCGGCGGCGGCGGCGGCCACCGCCACCGGCGCAGTCCAGCTCAGACCGCCGTCGGTGGACCAGGCGCTTTGCACCTGCAGGTTGGCGCCGGAGGATTGCAGGGTCTTGCTGTCCCAGGCGGCGACCAGTCGGCCGGAGCGGGTGAAGCCCAGCGTCGGATGGCGGTCGGCGCGGTCGTCTGCGCCCAGGCTCACCGGGGCACTCCAGGCGCCGGCGTATGCCGGGTGGCTGCTCACCATCACCTGCCAGTTGTCGGGGTCGGTGCCATTGCCATAGCCCAGGCCGCCGGTCCACAGCGGATCCTTGTCGGTGCGGTCGTCCTGCCAGCCCACCGCCATGCGGCCGTCGTCGGCCACCGCCACGCTGGGCCACACCGAGGCCGGGTAGCGCGCCGAGCGCGTGTCATAAGCGTCGGCGGCGTGGTAAGCCTTGCCGGCGCGGCTCAGGTTCTGCGGCTGCGCGTCCACGCCGACAATCTGCGCCATCACATCGAACGGATAGCCGGCGCTGATCTCTTGCCAGGCCACCAGCGGCAGGCCATAGGCGGTCAGCGCCAGTGCCGGATGCTCGGCGCGGCCGTTGATGGCGCGCAGGCGCAGCTCCGGCGCCCAGTTCGCGCCGCCATCGGCGGAATGGCGCAGGTAGATCGCCGGGCGGTGCGGCTGCTCGCCGCCGCGCTCGTCCTGCCACGCCACCCAGACCTCGCCATCGCGTGCGGCGATGCGCGGGAAGCGCGCCTGCGACGAAGCCGGGGCCAGGTCCAGCGGCGTCGACCAGCTGCCGCTGGCCAGCCGGCGACGGTAGATCACCGAGCTGCCGCCGGCGCCGTGCGACTCGGCCACCACGTGCGAGACGCCGCGGTCTACGGCGATGTCCGGAAAGCCGCTGAAGGTGCCCGCCTCGCCGATCGCCAGCTGCGCCCCGTCAGCCTGGCCGCTGTCGGCCGGCGTGGGGATTTCCGGCTGCGCCGCCACCGGCGCCGGCGAGATGAAGATCGGCGACGTCAGCGCGCGCAGCTGGTTGAGCTTGACCACCTGCTCGACGAACTGCACCAGGTCGGCCGGATTGGTCAGCATGCTGGTCTCGATGCCGGAGGGCAGCGCCGGGCCGCGCACTTCCACGCGGTACCAGGTGGGCTGCGCCTCGGCCACGATATCGGCGTAGAACACCTGCGCCTGCAGCAGCGTGGTCGGGTGGAAGGTCTGCACCGCGCCGGCGGAGCGGCCGGGTGATTTGTACAACAGCACGCTGGTGGTGATGGCGTTGCTGACAGTGATGCGCAGGCGCCCCCTGGTTCCCGGCGCGGCGATGATCTCGTCGCCGCCCAGCGCCTCGAAGCGGCCGTCGCCGTTCAGGTCCGCCTCCAGCGTCACCACCGGGGCGAACAGCTCGCCGCCGTTGACCCGGGTGTGCCCGGCCCACAGGCCCTGCACGATGCCGCGCACGCTGGGCGCGGCGGCGTAGACCGAGGTGTTCGGCCGGCCCGGACGATCCAGGGAGGCCAGCCACAGCTCCTTGAAATGGTCGTCGCAGGCGCCGGCCACGCCGAAGCGGAAGCCCCGGTTCCAGCGGTTCTCGGCGTAGTCGATCTCGGTGTCGGGCGAGCTGGCGCGGTTCCAGGCTTCCACCGTGTCCACGCCGACCGCGCTGGCGTTGTCGTTGGGCGTGCCGTTGCCGTTCAGCTCGCCGTCGTCCGGATGCGCGGTGCCCCACGAGGCGCCCTGGGCATGCGCGTCCCACAGCGACTCCTGCACCACCCGCACGCTGCTCTGCCCTGGCGGCACCGCGCCCTGCACCACGCTGTCCACCGCGCCCAGCACCGTCGCGTGCGGACTGCCGTTGGCCTCCTCGCCCGGCACCAGCAGCAGCTTGCCCGACTCCCATAGCGGGTCGTAGTGCTGATCGTAGGTGCGGTGGTCGGTGAGCGGCAGGTAGGCCAGCCCCATCAGCTCGGCCTCGAGGATCTGGCCGGCAACGGAAAGGTTGCCCGGCGAGCCCTGGCCCAGCGTCTGCCGCAGCAGACTGCCGTCGGCGGAGTGGTCGTCGTGCACATGGGTGTCGCCGTTGAGCCATTGCGCCTGCGCCAGCGCCGCCAGCGGCGTGGCGCCGAGCAGCAGCAGACCGCACAGTACCGTCTTTCCCCGCCAAGCTTTGCTGCTTTTCATTTTGTTCGCTTCCCTGGGCAATCTTCCAAGCATAGGCGCGGGTGTTGAAAGCCATGTGACATGCGCCCCCTACCCGGCGCCGCGCAAACGCTGCAAGATGACAGCCGCAACCAGAACCTGCGCAGCAGGCCCGCCACCCAACCGAGGAGAGCGCACGCGTCCCGTGCGTCCACGCCATGGAATTCCAGACCGTCAAGATCGAGCTGCAGGACCACGTCGCCTGGCTGCGCCTGAACCGTCCCGACAAGGCCAATGCCTTTTCCATGACCATGTGGGACGAACTGCCGCGGGCCGCGGCCTGGCTCGACCAGCAACCGCAGGTGCGCGTCGTCGTTCTCTGCGGCGAGGGGCGCCACTTCACCGCCGGCATCGACCTGGAGGCCCTGGCCCATCTCGGCCAGTTCACCAGCGGCAAGGGCTGCCCGGCGCGCGGCCGTGAAGGCGTGCGCAAGTTCATCCTGCACGCGCAGGAATGCTTCAACAGCATCGAGCGGCTGCGCATGCCGGTGATCGCCGCGGTGCATGGCGCCTGCATCGGCGCCGGCGTCGACCTGATCGCCGCCTGCGACCTGCGCTACAGCACCGAGGACGCCAGATTCTGCATCAAGGAAGTGGACCTGGCGGTCACCGCCGACGTCGGCACGCTGCAGCGCCTGCGCCACGTCATCGGCCTGCCGCTGCTGACCGAGCTGAGCTACACCGCCGAAACCTTCGACGGCCGCAAGGCGCGCCAGATCGGCCTGGTCGGCCAGACCTACGCCACCTATGAGGAGCTGCTGGCGCAGACCGGGCAGCTGGCGCGGCGCATCGCCGCCAAGTCACCGCTCACCGTGCGCGGCATCAAGCACAACCTGCTCTACTCGCGCGACCACACGGTGCAGGAAGGCCTGCAGATGGTCGCCACCTGGAATGCCGCGATGCTGATGTCGGACGACCTGACCGAGGCGCTGACCGCGCAACTGCAGAAGCGCGAGCCGAAGTTCGCGGACTGAAGCGGCGGCTCAGAACTGGTACTTGATGAAGGCCTGCGCGAAATCGCGGTCCGACAGCACGTTGTAGACGCCGCCACCCCAGTACCAGGCGTAGCCCAGGCCGACGGACAGCGCCTGCTTGTAGCGGAACTCGAACACCGAGTTGAGCTGCTTGCGCCCCTTGACGAAGTTGCCGGCCGGACCGGGCGAGATGCCACCCACGTCCTGCGAGAACAGGATGAAGGGCTTGAGCGTCACGTTGGGCACGATCTGCTCGTAGCTCAGCAGGCCGATCACGCGGTAGCCCCACGACAGGTAGGTGGGATAGCCGGAATGGTCCTGCTGGTGCGGATTGAAGCGGATGCCATCCGGGCCGTAGGAGCAGTCGGGGATGTTGGAGCAGGCGGTGCGCGAGCCGTCCGAGCCGGAACCGTCGGCCCCGGCGGTAGGGCTGGTGGTCGAGTTGGGCCCTTCCAGCACCAGCTGGTCATAGGATGGCAGGAACGGCACGTACTCCGCGCCCAGCTCGTAGACCATGATGATCTGGCTGGCGCCGATGGGATTGTCGGTGGCGCCGTAGACGCGCGTCGCGCCCAGGTTGAACTGGAAGTCCTGCATGCGCTGGTAGCCCTGGATGTAGCAGGGGCTGTTGCGGTTGTAGGCGTAGTACGGATGGCTGAAAGTGTTGAAGCCGTACTGCGCGTCCTCGGGCGTGCCCGGCTTGGGGAAGCAGGGCGTGTTCTCCCCCACCACACCGCCGCGGTAGGGAATGACGAAGTTGGGGAAATAGCGCTGCGCGCCGGCGGCATGGCCGACGATCAGGTTGAAGGTGTCGGTGGCATAGGTCCGGCCGTTGCGGTCCACCGCGTCGCTGCTGCCGTAGGTCAGGGTCTGGCCGTTGGGGCCCAGGCCGATGCCGCCCACGCCCAGCGCGCCCAGCCCGCTGGTGCCTTCGCAATTGATGCCCGGCTCGCCGCAACGCGTGCCCTGCGCGCCGAGCGCGGCGAACGCCAGGTCGTGCGCATCCACCTGCATCGGCTTGTTCGGACGGTAGGCCACCTCGCCCTGGATCGAATAGCTGCCGACGGTGGTATTGAAGCTGGCGCCGACCAGGTGAATGTCTTCCGGATATTCCAGCATGAAGCGCACGCTCTGCACGTTGAGCGCGCTGGAAGTGGCCTGGCGTGGATCGCCGGAGGAGAACAGCGGGAAGTTCGGGCAGTCCTGCGTCAGCGACACCACGTCGGTGGCGTCGTTGTTGCGCTTGTTGCCTTCCCTGCGGCCGCAGCTCGGATAGCCGGAAAACAGGCTGGCGTACGGCAGGCGCGAATGATAGTTCTCGTAGTACAGCGAAACGTCGGTGCCGTTGTTGAGGTTGTCGAAGTAGTAGTCGAGCTTGATGCCGTACTGCCCGGCGGTGCGCGGCTCCAGGTCCGGCACGCGGTTGATGGTGATGCAGGTCGGCGTCAGGCCGGTGAGGATGTTGTCGCCCAGCTTGCCGATGCAGTTGGGATCCTCCAGGGCCTGGCCGAAGCCGGCGCTGAGCGTCGAGCCGGTGTTGTTGGTGCCGATGTTGATGCTGGAGAAATAAGTGCCGGGAGTCGGCGCCTCGACCGGCTTCCACTCGAATTGATAGAAGCCTTCGGCGGTGAAGTTCTCGAACGGGCTGAAGCCCAGGTCGACCATGTTCACCGGCACGAAATCCTCCTCCACCTGGTTGCCGATGCGGTAGAAATTGTTGGCGTTGACCGGGTTGGCGGAGTTGATGCTGTTCAGCACGATGGTGGTGCTCTCGCCCCAGTTGACCAGCTGGCGGCCGATCTTGAAGGTCAGGTCGTGGTCGCCCCACAGCGGCACCTTGCCGAAGAAGTAGGCATCCAGGTACTGCATGTTGGTGCCGGCCTGCGCCAGCACTTCGCCGTCGGTGCGCTTGCTGCGCACATAGCCGCCGGGCCCGTAGAAGCGCCCGCATACCGCGCTGGGGTTCGGCACCAGCGAAGGCGCGCCGGCGCCGTTGAGGATCGGGTCGACCAGGCTGGTGATCGGCTGCAACAGGCTGGTCAAGGGTCCGGCGAGGCTGGAACAGGGACCGCCGATCAGGCCGTTGGCCAGCGGCAGCGTGGTGCCGACGCGCCCGACCTGGTTGGCGTTCTGCGGCGTGATCTCGTTGGGATGGGTCTCGGTGAAATCGTTGTTGACGAAGTCGTAGAAATACAGCGCGCGGGCGAACACGCCGAAATTGCCGTAGGTCAGGGTGATGTCGGACGTCACCTTGGCCGGCGCCTGGAAGAAGGCGCCCTTGTGGCCGTAGTTGAGGTCGCCGCGGTCGCTGTTGTTGCTGAGCGAGCCCGGCGCGGCCACCAGATGCTCGGCCGGGTAGGTCTGAGTGCGAAACAGGCCCTGGCAATCCTGATAGGGGAAACCGCAGACATTGGGATTGATGTCGCCCTTGGCGATCAGGTTCTGGCTCGGGCTCTGCATGCGCACGCCGAGGCCGGCGGTGAAGGTGGTGTTGAGCACGCCTTTGACTTCGTCGTGGCCGAACAGCGGCTCGAAACTAAAGTCGATCGCCCAGGCCGGCGAACCCAGTGCCGACAGGCACAGCAGACCCAGGCCCACGCTCCACCGGACAACGCCCGCAGCCAGTGCTCTGGATTGCATGATCCAGTCTCCCCCTCGCACGGCGGGTCGACCCGCCGCTTTGTTTTATCCGCGCCGATGCAACAATCAGGTAATTGTGCTTACCAACATCAATACGGTTAATTTTCAAGCACGATACATCGGCTTTGCGGTGGCGTCACCTGCCGCGCGGCGCGCCGTGCCGGCGTTCAGTGCTGCATCGTTTCCGCCGCTGGCAGCTGCGTTCTGGCCGGACGCCGCGGGTGTGCGGCGAAGAACGTCCAGATCTCGCCGGTATCGTCGAGCGCCTCGCTGGTGGGGCCGGCGATGGAAGGCTTCAGCCCGTCCGGCCGGCTGCCGGCCCAATGATGGCCGAGGCCTTCCACCGTCAGCGCCTGGACTTCGGTGCCGCCGTCGCAATCCTTCCAGGCCTGGCGCTGCACCTGATCAGCTGGTTGCGTGGCCTGCGGCTCGCCGCCGCAGTGCAGGTCGCGCACCCAGGCGGCGATGCTGGACGACACCGGTGGCATGCCGGGCGTGTCGCCCCAGGGCGTGACGCGCGTGCCGCCGTCGTAAGGCACCACCGGATCGTTGCGGCCGTAGATCAGCAGCACCGACAGCGGCGCGCGCGGCGCGGCGTCCTGCGCGCGCAGGCTGCCGACCGCGGCGATGGCGGCGAAGCGCTCGCTCATCTCGATGCCCAGGCGCTGCGCCATGCTGCCGCCGCTGGAGAAGCCGGCGGCGTAGATGCGGTTCGGATCGATGGTGTAGCGGCGCGTCAGCTGGTCGAGCACGGCGCGCACATAGGCGACATCGTCGTTCTTCAGGATGCTCTCCTCCTGCACGCCCGGATCGCCGCTGTTCCACACGCGCGGATTGAGGCGGAACCCCGCCGGCAGCCAGGTGCGCGGCGGCCTGGCTTCCAGCCCAACCAGGATGAAGCCGTTCAGGTCCGAAGCCTCGATCCAGCGGAACGTCGACAGCGCATCGACGGCGTCGCCGCCGGCGCCGTGCAGCACCAGCACCAGCGGCCAGGGCGCGGCGCGGCTGCCGCTGGGAAAGTGGACGTAGTAGCTGCGCCCGCTGCCCTGCACTTCGATCGGATTGCGCTGCGTCAGCGGTTCCTCCTCGTGCCGGTTGTCGCAGCGGGCGCTGGCGCAACACATCGCCGCCGCCAGCGCCAGCGCCGCCACCAGGCCCTGTCCCGTCCGTCCGCTCATGCCGTACTCCCCTTCAGGCCAGCAGTGTCTCCACCAGGCGGCGCAGCAGCGCCGTCAACGCCTGCGCCCGCCGCGGCTCCCAGGCGTAGGGCGGCGCTTCGTCCATGTAGCTGGACTGCGCCATTTCCAGCTGCAGCGCCTGCACGCCCTGCTGCGGGCGGCCGTAGTGGCGCGTGATGTAGCCGCCCTTGAAGCGGCCGTTGCAGACGCTGCTCAGGCCGGCGGCGGATTGCAGCACCGACATCGCCGCATCCTGCAGCGCGGCACCGCAGCTGACGCCATCGGCGGTGCCGAGGTTGAGGTCCGGCAGGCGCCCGTCGAAAAAGCGTGGCACCTGTGCGCGGATCGAATGCCCGTCGAGCAGGATGGCGCGGCCGTGCCGCGCCTTGATCCGCTCCAGCTCCGTCGCCAGCGCGCGGTGGTAAGGCGCCCAGAAGCGCTCGCGGCGCTGCGCAACCGCCGTCGCGTCGGGCCGGCGGCCGTCCAGGTACAGCTCCTCGTTGGCGAAGCTGCGCGTCGGGCACAGCTCGGTGTTGTCGGCGCCGGGATACAGCACGGCATTGCCGGGGTCGCGGTTGAGGTCGACGACATAGCGCGAATGCGTCGCCACCATCAGCCCTGCACCCAGTTCCAGCGCGAACTGGTACAGCAGGTGCACGTGCCAGTCGGAGTCCGGCACGGTCTGCGCCACCGGGCTCAGCTCCCGGCGCAGGCACGGCGGGATATAGGTGCCGGCATGCGGCACGTTGATCAGCAGCGGCGTATTGCCGCCGACCAGGGTGTACAGGCTGGCTTCGGATTCCATGTCGGCAGTCATGCTGCCGCGCCGGGCGGGGTATCGGCAAGGTAGCGGCCGACGCAGGGGTTGGCACCGAAGGCGTAGGCCAGCTCCGCCGGCCGCTCGATGTCCCACAAGGCCAGGTCGGCGCGCAGGCCGCGGGCGATGCGCCCGGCTTCCTGCTGCAGCCCCAGCGCCCGCGCCGCGTGGCGCGTGACTCCGGCCAGCGCCTCCGCCGGCGTCAGCCGGAACAGCGTGCACGCCAGGTTCAACATCAGCAGCAGCGAGGTGCAGGGCGAAGTGCCCGGATTGCAGTCGGTGGCCAGCGCCATCGGCACGCCCCGCTCGCGCAACGCCGCGATCGGCGGCAGCTGCGTCTCGCGCAGAAAATAGTAAGCGCCCGGCAGCAGCACCGCGACGGTGCCGGCGCGCGCCATCGCCGCCACCGAGGCCGGCGAGGTGTATTCGAGATGGTCGGCCGACAGTGCCTGATACTGCGCCGCCAGCGCGGCGCCGCCGAGGTCGGACAGCTGGTCGGCATGCAGCTTCAGCGGCAGGCCCAGGGCTTGCGCCCGCTCGAACACGCGCGCGGTCTGCCGCGGGCTGAAGCCGATGCCTTCGCAGAACGCATCCACCGCATCGGCCAGTCCCTCCGCCCGGATTGCCGGCAGCATCTCCTCGCACACCAGGTCGATGTAGTCGTCGGCGCGCCCGGCGTACTCCGGCGGCAATGCGTGCGCGCCGAGGAAGGTAGTCTTCACCGTGGTGGCGCAACTGGCCTGCAGCTGCCGCGCCACGCGCAGGATGCGGCTCTCGGTGACGCTGTCGAGGCCATAGCCCGACTTGATCTCCACCGTGGTCACGCCCTCGGCCATCAGCGCCGCCAGGCGCCGGCTGCCTTGCCGCAGCAGCTCGGCATCACTGGCGGCGCGGGTGGCGCGCACGGTGGACAGGATGCCGCCGCCGGCCCGGGCGATGTCCTCGTAGCTGGCGCCCTGCAGGCGCAGCTCGAACTCGGCGGCGCGGCTGCCGGCGTAGACCAGGTGGGTGTGGCAGTCGACCAGGCCCGGTGTCAGCCAGCCGCCGCGGCAGTCATGCTCGACGGCGGCTTTCCAGCCGGCGGGCAAGGCGCTGCGCGGCCCGACCCAGGCGATGCGCCCGCCTATGGCCGCCACCGCGCCGTCGCCTACGCTGCCGTAAGCATCGCCGCCGGCTGCCGGGTCCAGGGTCGCCAGCCGGGCATTGAGCCAGATCGCGTCCCATTTCATTGGCCTTTGCGCCTCAGCCGAGCAGGCGCTTCATCACGCCGCGATAGCGCTTCAGGCTGGCCTCGCCCTGCGCGTGCACGCCGTCGCGCACCTGCCACTGCCCGGCCACCATCACGTCACGCACCGGCGCGCGCACCGGGCCGAAGATGGCGGCGTCGAGCAGACCGTCGCCGCTCTGCTCGGCCAGCGCCGGATCGTCGCCGTTGAGCACCACCCAGTCGGCGCGGAAGCCTTCGGCGAGCTGGCCGATGTTCTGCCCCAGCGCCTGCGCGCCGCCTGCGCAGGCGGTGCGGTACAGCTGGCCGCCGAGCGAGTTGCCGATGGCCAGCGCCAGCACGTTGCGCCGTTCCAGCTTGAGGCGCTGGCCGTACTCGAACAGGCGCAGCTCCAGGAACGGATCGACTGCGGCGTGGCTGTCGCCGCCGATACCCACCTTGCCCGCGGCGCGCAGGTAGGAGGCGGCATTGAAGAAGCCATCGCCGAGGTCGCCCTCGGTGGTCGGGCACAGGCCGGCCACCGCGCCGGAGCGCGCCAGGGCCTTGGTCTCGTTGGCGTCCATGTGCGTCGCGTGCACCACGCACCAGCGCGCGTCCAGCTGCATATGGTCCAGCAGCCAGGCCACCGGGCGCGTGCCGCCCCAGCCGAGGCAGTCGTCCACTTCCTTCTGCTGCTCGGCGGCGTGGATGTGAATCGGCGCCGCACCGTCGATGCGGCCCATCTCCACCACCACCGCGCGCAGTTCTTCCGGCGTCACCGCTCGCAGCGAGTGCGGCGCCACGCCGATGCGCTGTGTCGGCCGCTCCCGCACGGTGCCGGCCAGTGCCGCCAGGATGCGGGCGAAGCCGTCGAGCGAGTTGATGAAGCGGCGCTGCCCGGTGGTCGGCTCGACGCCGCCGAAGTTGCCGTGGGCGTAGAACACCGGCAGCAGCGTCAGCGCGATGCCGCTGCCCTGCGCCGCCGCGGCGATGCGTTCACCGGTCTCCGCCGCGTTGGCATACGGCTGCCCCTTGGGATCGTGGTGCAGGTAATGGAACTCCGCCACCGCGGTATAGCCGGCGCGCAGCATCTCGATATAGAGCTGCGTGGCGATGACTTCCACGTCGTCGGGCGTCAGGTTTTCGAGGAAGCCGTACATCAGCTTGCGCCACGACCAGAAGCTGTCGCCCTGCGGCCCGCCCTTTTCCGTCAGTCCCGCCATGGCGCGCTGGAAAGCGTGCGAATGCAGGTTGGGCATGCCCGGGATCACCGCGCCGCGGAGACGTTCGGCGTCGCCCGGCGCGGCGTTGGCCACGGCGCGGTCGATGCGGCCGTCCGGCGCCACCTCGAACAGCACATTGCGGGCCCAGCCGCCCGGCAGCAGCGCGGATTCGGCGAAGTAGCTTTTGTTCATTGTTGTTGTCCTCTCCTCCGGTGGTCGAATGGCGATGCGATGACGCTCAGGCGAACGAGGGCAGTATGCTCCCGGCCATGTCGTTCAGCCCGCCTTCCTGCAACAGCTGTGTCGCGGCCGCGATGTCCGGTGCGAAGTAGCGGTCCTCGGCGTAGAACGGCACGCGCCCGCGCACCAGCGCCTGCAGCCGCTGCAATGGTGGCGAAGTCTGCAGCGGCGCGTGGAAATCGATGCCCTGCGCCGCCGCCAGCAGCTCGATGCCGACGATGCAGCGCGTGTTGGCGGCCATCTCGAGCAGGCGCCGCGCGGCGAAGGTGGCCATGCTGACATGGTCCTCCTGGTTGGCCGAGGTGGGCAGGCTGTCGACGCTGGCCGGGTGCGCCAGCGACTTGTTTTCCGAGGCCAGCGCCGCGGCGGTAACGTGCGCCATCATGAAGCCCGAATTGAGCCCCGGCTCACGCACCAGGAACGGCGGCAGGCCGGACAGCGTGGCGTCGATCAGCAAGGCGATGCGCCGCTCGGACAGCGCGCCGATCTCGGCAATGGCTAGCGCCAGCGTGTCGGCCGCCAGCGCCACCGGCTCGGCGTGGAAGTTGCCGCCGGACAGCACCTCGCCGGTGTCCATGAACACCAGCGGATTGTCGGTCACCGCGTTGGCCTCGATCGCCAGCGTGGCGGCGGCGTTGCGGATCAGGTCGAGGCAGGCGCCCATCACCTGCGGCTGGCAGCGCAGGCTGTAAGGGTCCTGCACGCGGTCGTCGTTGACCAGATGCGAGCGGCGGATCTCGCTGCCGCCGAGCAGCGCGCGGTACCTGGCCGCCACGTCGATCTGCCCCGGCTGGCCGCGCACCTCGTGGATGCGCGGATCGAACGGCGCGTCGCTGCCGCGGGCGGCGTCCACCGACAGCGCGCCCGTCGCCACCGCGGCGGCGAACAGCTCCTCCGCCTCGAACAGGCCGCGCAGCGCCAGCGCCGCCGAAACCTGGGTGCCGTTGAGCAGGGCCAGGCCCTCCTTCGCCGCCAGCGCCAGCGGCTGCAGACCGGCCGCGGCCAGGCCCTCGCGCGCCGCGACGATGCGCCCGCCGGCGCGCACCTGGCCCTCGCCCATCAGCGCCAGCGTCATGTGCGCCAGCGGCGCCAGGTCGCCCGAGGCGCCGACCGAGCCCTTGGACGGAATGCAGGGATAGACGCCGGCGTTGTACAGCCCCAGCAGCCCCTCGATCACCAACGGCCGCACGCCGGAATAACCGCGCGCCAGGCTGGCCGCCTTCAGCGCCAGGATCAGGCCCACGGTGGCGTCGTCGAGCAGCGGGCCGGTGCCGACCGCGTGCGAGCGCACCAGGTTGGCCTGCAACTGCTCCAGCTGCGCGTCCGGGATGTGGGTCTTGGCCAGCTTGCCGAATCCGGTGTTGATGCCGTAGGCCGGCGCGCCCTGCGCCACCACCGCGTGCACGGTCGCGGCCGAAGCGAGGACCGCGGCGTCGGCGCCGCGGTCGATCGACAGCGACAGGCGGCCGCCGGCGATGCGCCGGATCTCGGCCAGGCTGAGCCGGCCGGGCACGAGCTGCAGGGTGTTGTTCTTATTCATGGTCGATCATCGGCAGTTTGAGGCCGTTTTGTTGCGCGCATTCGATGGCGATGTCGTAGCCGGCGTCGGCATGGCGCATGACGCCGCTGGCGGGATCGTTGGTCAGCACCCGCGCGATGCGCCTGGCCGCCTCCGCCGTGCCATCGCAGACGATGACCATGCCGGCGTGCTGCGAGAAGCCCATGCCGACCCCGCCGCCATGGTGCAGCGACACCCAGGTGGCGCCGCTGGCGCAGTTGAGCAGGGCATTGAGCAGCGGCCAGTCGGACACCGCATCGGAGCCGTCGCGCATCGCCTCGGTCTCGCGGTTGGGGCTGGCCACCGAGCCCGAGTCGAGGTGATCGCGGCCGATCACCACCGGCGCCTGCAGTTCGCCGCTGGCCACCATTTCGTTGAACGCCAGGCCAACGCGCGCGCGGTCACCCAGGCCGATCCAGCAGATGCGCGCCGGCAGGCCCTGGAACTGGATGCGCTGCTGCGCCATGTCCAGCCAGCGATGCAGATGCGCATTGTCCGGCAGCAGCTGTTTCACCTTGGCGTCGGTACGGCGGATGTCTTCCGGGTCGCCGGACAGCGCGGCCCAGCGGAACGGGCCGATGCCGCGGCAGAATAGCGGACGGATGTAGGCCGGCACGAAGCCCGGGAAGTCGAAGGCGTTCTTCACGCCCTGCTCCAGCGCCATCTGGCGGATGTTGTTGCCGTAGTCCACCGTCGGGATGCCCAGGGCGTGAAAGCCGAGCATGGCCCGCACCTGCACCGCCATCGAAGCCTTGGCCGCGGCGATCACGCCGGCCGGGTCGCTGAGCCGGCGCTGCGCCGCCTGCTGCAGCGACCAGCCGGCCGGCAGATAGCCGTTGAGCGGATCGTGCGCGCTGGTCTGGTCGGTGACCAGGTCCGGGCGCGCCCGCGCGTCGCCGGCCTGCGTGCGGCGCAGCAGCTCGGGAAACACCTCGGCGGCATTGCCGAGCAGGCCGACCGAAACCGCCGTGCCCGCGGCCTGCGCCTCGGCGATGATGTTCAGCGCCTCGTCGAGCGTGGCGGCGCGACGATCGAGGTAGCGCGTGTCCAGGCGCATCTGGATGCGCCGCGGCTCGCACTCCACCGCCAGCATCGAAGCGCCCGCCATGGTCGCGGCCAGCGGCTGCGCCCCACCCATGCCGCCGAGACCGCCGGTGAGAATCCACTTGCCCTGCAGCGAGCCGCCGAAGTGCTGGCGCCCGGCCTCGACGAAAGTCTCGTAGGTGCCCTGCACGATGCCCTGGCTGCCGATGTAGATCCACGAGCCCGCCGTCATCTGGCCGTACATCATCAGGCCCTTGGCATCCAGCTCGTGGAAGTGCTCCCAGGTGGCCCAGTGCGGCACCAGGTTGGAATTGGCGATCAGCACGCGCGGCGCGTCAGCGTGGGTCTTGAACACCCCCACCGGCTTGCCCGACTGGATCAGCAGGGTTTCGTCCGCCTCCAGCCGGCGCAAGGTCTCGACGATGCGGTCATAGCACTCCCAGTTGCGCGCGGCGCGGCCGATGCCGCCGTAGACGGTCAACTCCTCCGGCTTCTCGGCCACCTCCGGATCGAGGTTGTTCATCAGCATGCGCAGCGGCGCTTCGGTGAGCCAGGACTTGGCCTGCAGCGTGCTGCCGCGTTGGGCGCGGATCACGCCCGTTCTATGCCGTGTGCTCATGGGTTTGCGGCTCCGTATCGGTGGCGACAGGGCGGGCGGCCCGGCGTCGCTTGCTGTCATATGTATATACATATTAAAGTGGTCCGGTCATGATCGCAACGACGCGCCAACCCGCCTGCCCCGAACTCGACGGCGAGGGTCCGCTGTGGCTGCAGATCCGCCGCGCGCTGGCGCGGCCGATCCTCGACGGCAGCTGGCCGTCCGGCTCCCGCATCCCAGCGGAAACCGAGCTGACCGGGCGCTACGGCGCCTCGCGCATGACGGTCAACAAGGCCCTCCACAGCCTGGCGCAGGACGGCCTGGTGGAGCGCCGGCGCAAGCGCGGCACCCTGGTCGCCGAACGCGCGCAGGAGCACCCGGTCTTCGAGATCTGGGACATGGCGGCCGAGGTGCGGCGCGCCGGCGCCGTGTACCGCTTCAACATCCATGAGCGCGCCATCGTCGGCGCCGACAACGAGCACGGCCGCCTGCCCGGACTGAAGGACGGCGCGCGCCTGCTGTGGCTGCTGGTGGAGCACTTCTCCGGCGAACACCCGGTGCAGCTGGAGGAACGGCTGATCAGCCTGGAAGCCGCGCCGGCCGCCGCGTACGAATCATTCGCCGTGATACCGCCGAGTGAATGGCTGCTGCGGAACCTGCCCTGGACCCAGGCCGAGCACGTGATCCTGGCGCGCGAAGCGCGCGGCCGCCTCGCCAGGCTGCTGCAGCTGCGCCCCGGCAGCGCCTGTCTGGTGGTGGAGCGTCACACCTGGGACGGCGCGACGCCGCTGACTTTCGCGCGGCTCTGGCATCCGGGCGAGCAGCACCGCCTGGTCGGCCGCTTCGAACCGCGCAAGTACTAGGCGCACCTTCCCCGGAACCGTGCGCGAGCGCTGCCGCCGCCCGCGCCACGTCGCTCAGTGCTTGGCGCCCGCCTCCGCCATCACCCGCGCCTGTGGGTAACCCTGATGCGACACCTTGCCGAGCGCCTGTTGCGCCACCGCTTCACTCGGGAACGGCCCCAGGCGCACGCGGTACAGCGTGGTGCCGGCAGCATTGGTGGTGGGGCTGGACTCGCCGCGGAAGCCAATGTTCTGCAGCAGGTTCAGCGTGGTCTGCGCGTTGCCCTGGTCGGCAAAGCTACCGATCTGCACGTACCACAGCTTGGCCTGCGCCGCGGCGCTGCTGACCAGCGGCGGCGGTGCCGGCGGCGCGGCGATCTTCGGCGCCGCCGGCACCGGCGGCGGCGCTGCGGGCTTGGGCGCCGGCGCGGCGACAGGGGCTGCA
>CAYVKA010000054.1:0-31654 GCA_964451925.1 uncultured Nevskia sp.
TCACCATGCCGCGCCCTGTCCGACTAAGCGCTGCGCAAAAATAGCCGCCGTCGCAGCGACCCAATCCGTGTTAACAGGCCCTAGGCAGGAGTGGGCGTCCCGCAGGCAACGAGCCGCCTTTCGCCCGCCGCGGATTTTTCTCCGGGACGACAGCTCGGCGCCGGCTTGGGCAGCCGGTGGCCGTTCATGTTCCCGGCGGCGCCTGCGCGGTGCGGTATACCGGATACAGATCGAGGCGCTCGTCCCAGGACGGCGAGCGGCGGTAGAAGAAGTCCAGACGCGCCTGCGGGCTATGGGCGAAGGCCTGGTCGGTCTCCAGCCGCTGACGGAATTCCTCGGCCAGCTTCGGGTCGTCCGCCAGCATGCGCTCGCCCACCTGCTCGGCGACATACGGCTCCATGTACTCCTTCTGCTCGAAGGCGCCGTTGAAGAAGCCCCATGCGGCGAAGGAGTCCGACGCCTGCGGTTCGAGCAGCGCCATCAGCAGGCGCGCTTCGGGCTGGGCGATGGGCACGAACAGCGAGCCGGCCGGCACGTCGCGCGGCTCGGCCTTCCACTCGCCCTGCAGCTGGGGCGCGGTGCGGCCCTCGAACGGCGGCTTGTCGAACCTGGCCTCGCTGGCGCGGAAGGTCTCGACGGCGAATTGCGCCAGCGCGCTGTCCAGCCTGCGGAAGCGGATGCCGTGCAGCGCCAGCTTCGGGCCGATCTCGGCGGCCCAGGCGGCGGGGACGATGTAGCCGGACTGCGGCGCTTTCTCGCTCAGCGTGGGCCTGACGGTGTCCTTCAGCGGAATGTGCCAGGTTTCCGGCCTGGACGTGTCGTAGCGGGTGACCAGGCCGCCGGAAACGGCGGACGGTTCGCGGGTGTAGGCGTAGCCGAGGAAGTCGATGGTCTGCACGTGGTCGCCGGCGGTGAAGTTCAGCGGCACCGCGGTACCGGCGAGTTGGGCCGCGCGCCGGTCGGCCTGGTGCTCGCGCTCGAGCCAGTCGGCGCCATCGGCGGCGGTCAGCTCCACCAGCGCCAGGATGGTGTTGTGGGTGATGCGCACGCGCGTCGGGTAGTCCTTCCATGAATGCGTCTCCACCAGCATCGACAGGCGGTTGCGCAAACCCCAGTAGCCGGTGGAAAAGCGCGGCGTTACCACCTGCACCTCGAAGCCGGAGGCCGGATCGTCGTCGCGCTCGAAGCTGGGATAGAACGACAGCGGCAGCGAGCCTTCGGCGGCCAGGCGCCCGGTGACGCTTTTCTGCATCGCGCGCGCCGCTTCGCGCAGCGCGCTGTCGCCGCTGTACAGCGGCTCCACGGTGATCGACACGTCGTGCCGGAAATTGGCGCCGTCGGTGACATGCAGGTCGGCGTAGATCAGCGGATCCCAGGTATCGAGGAGGCGCAGCATGGCCTGTGTCTCCGGTGCCTCGGCCTTCATGTAGTCGCGGTTGAGGTTGAGATTCTGCGCGGTGGTGCGCCAGCCCATTTCCTCGGGGCCGACCTGGTTGGGGCGGTTCCAGTGGCCGAAGCGCTCATGGCCATCGACGTTGAACACCGGCACGAACAGGATGACGCTCTTGTCCAGGGCCTGCGGCAGCACGCGCTTCTGCAGCAGTTCGCGCAGGGCCAGGAAGCCGGCGTCCTTGCCGTCGATCTCGCCGGCATGGATGCCGGCCTGCAGCAACAGCACCGGCAGGCCGCGCCGCGCCGCTTCCTCGCCGCTCAATGCGCCGCTGCGGCTGACGGCCAGGGCCAGCATCGGCCGGCCCTCGGGCGTGCGGCCGAACTCGAAGCAGCGCACCTGCTGCGGCCATTGCTTCTCATAGGCCGGGCACAGGCGCTCGACCTCGTCGTAACGGCCGGTCTTCAGATAGCCGGACTGTTCGGCCACGGTCTGCAGCGCGGCGTCCGCGTTGTCGGCAGCGTGGGCCGGGAGACAGCAGAGGCCCGCCGCGCACAGCGCGCGCGCGGCAAGCCTGGCAAAAGTATTGGACATGGAGGGAACGGCAATCGGGAGATGCGGCAGCGTAGCCGCGCGGCGGGCAAAAGTCAGCCGTGGTGGGACGGAGGCTGCGGCTCGCGCACGTAGCCCAGCCGCGCAGGCGCGGCGGCAGCGTCCAGCCGCCGCACAGGCAAGGGCAGGCCGCCGAGGCGCAGGCACAGCGCGGTGACGCTGCCGCAGGACTGCGCCAGCGCGGCGCCGAGCTGCGCCTCGTCCACCTCGCCGCCGTCCACGCTCAGCCGCTGCAGGGCCCAGCCCAGGTCGGCCGCGTCCAGCACGCCGGGGCCGAGATCGGTCTGCAGCAACAGCGCACCCTCTTCGTCCAGGTAGGCCGCCTGCACCTGGCCGACCGGCGCGCCGGTATGCGCCAGCAGGCCCTCGCCTTCGGCGCGCAGCACCAACGGCGTGTACTCCAGCGCGACGTAGCCGCGCTGCGGGCCGTTCTGGAAGAACCAGCGGCCCCGCTCATCAGCGGCGTAGTTGCAATTGATGGTATCGATGATCTGCGGCCGGCTGATGGTCTCGCCGCGGATCAGCCAGCGGCCGCGCCGGTCCAAGCCGAGCCAGCCGTACAGGGCCGGCACGTTCGGCCAGCGTGCGAGGGAACGCAGCACCCAGTCTTCCATGGGACCATCTTAAGACGTGGTGGCTGCGCCGGCATCTGAGCCGGCCGGCTGCTTCCCGGGCGCCCGGGATCATGCCGGTTGCGGGCGGCAGCCGGACGGCTTCCCTTCCGCGCCCCCGGGCGGATCGCCTAGGATGGGGCAAACCTTGCGGAATTCCCCCCATGCTCCCCCACCGCCTGCGCGGCCTCGCCGCCGCCGCCACCCTGGCCCTGTTGCCGCCCGCCGCCGCGGCCGGCACCGCGCCGCTGCCGCAGGGCAACGAGGTGTTCGTCGGCGAAAGCGCCGACGAGCTGCCGGTGGTGGCGGACTGAGCGCGCCCGCACCTCGTGAACCACGACGTCATCATCATCGGCGGCGGCGCTGCCGGCCTGATGTGCGCCATCCAGGCAGGCCGGCGCGGCCGGCGGGTGCTGGTGGTCGAACATGCCGAGCGCGTCGGCAAGAAGATCCTCATGTCCGGCGGCGGGCGCTGCAATTTCACCAACCTGCACGCCGGGCCGGAGGACTATCTTTCGGCCAACCCGCATTTCTGCAAGTCGGCGCTGGCGCGCTATACGCAGTGGGACTTCATCGCGCTGGTCGAACGCCACGGCATCGCCTGGCACGAGAAGGAGTTGGGCCAGCTGTTCTGCAACGAATCGTCGAAGCTGATCGTGCGCATGCTGCTGGACGAGTGCGCACAGGCGGGCGTGCGCATCGAAACCGGCTGCGCCATCGAGCAGGTGCGGCGCGAGGCGGCGGGCTTCGCCGTGGCCACCGCGCGCGGCACCGAGTACGGCCACTCGCTGGTGGTAGCCAGCGGCGGCCTGTCGATCCCCAAGATGGGCGCCACCGGCATGGGCTACGACCTGGCGCGGCAGTTCGGCCTGCGCGTGCTGCCGACGCGCGCGGCGCTGGTGCCGCTGACGCTCAGCGGGCGCCATCTCGACGACTACGCCGACCTCAGCGGCGTGGCCCTGCCGGTGATCGCCGAGGCCGGCGGCAAGAGCTTCCGCGCCGGCTTCCTCATTACCCACCGCGGCCTCAGCGGCCCTGCGATCCTGCAGATTTCCTCCTACTGGCAGCCGGGCGAGCCGCTGCAGCTCAACCTGCTGCCGGACAGCGACGCCTTGCAGGAACTGACCGCGCAGCAGCAACAGCGCCCGGCAGCTGAACTGAAGACGGTGCTGGGCGAGCTCCTGCCCAAGCGCCTGGCGCAGCGCCTGTGCGAGCTGCGCTTCGGCAACCGGCCGCTGCGCCAATACCGCCCGGCCGAGCTGCGCGACATTGCCGCGCAGCTGCAGGCCTGGCCGGTGGTGGCCAGCGGCACCGAAGGCTACCGCACCGCCGAGGTGACGCTGGGCGGGGTGGACACCGACGAACTCTCCTCCACCACCCTGCAGGCGCGCAAGGTGCCGGGGCTGTACTTCATCGGCGAAGTGGTGGATGTCACCGGGCATCTGGGCGGCTTCAACTTCCAGTGGGCCTGGGCCTCGGCGCACGCCGCCGGGCAGGTGGCATAGCGGCTGCCGGCGCCCCCGCGTTGCCCCCCGGCAAACCCGGGCGGCACCTGATCCGGGTGCTCCGCGCCTTACTTTACTAATTGAAAAAAACTAAACTATAGAGGTGTCCTTCTCCAGACTTCCCCCACTGAATGCGCTGCGCGCCTTCGAGGCCGTCGCGCGCCACAAAAGCTTCCGCAAGGCCGCGGAGGAGCTGTTCGTCACGCCCGCGGCCCTGACCCACCAGATCAAGTCGCTGGAGGAGCTGCTGGGCTTTCCGCTGTTCGAGCGCCTGGCGCGGCGCATCGAGCTGACGCCGGCGGCGCAGGCGGCGCTGCCGCGCTTCCAGCAGGGCTTCGACGCGCTGGCCCAGGCGGTGGCGGAGCTGCGCAACCACGGTCAGGCGCCGCACCTGACGGTGGGCGCCACGCCGACCTTCGTCTCGCGCTGGTTGATGCCGCGCCTGCAGCGCTTCCTCAGCGAGCACCCCGAAATCGACGTGCGCCTGGTGGCCAGCGGCCAGCTGATCAATGCCTCGGCGCGCGAAATCCGTTCCGAGGACGCGGCGGAGTCCAATGTCGACGCCGACATCGAGATCCGCTTCAGCAACGGCCGGCCCGTGGGGCAGAACGTGGACCTGCTGTTCACCGTGGAAGTGGTGCCGATGTGCCACCCGCGCGTGCTCAAAGGACCGCCGCCGCTGCACAGCCCCGAGGACCTGAGCCATCACACGCTGCTGCACGGCGACGCCCGCGTCGCCGACCGCACCCGCTCGGCCTGGGCGCGCTGGCTCAAGCGTGCCGGCGTGACCGACGTCGACCCGCGGCGCGGCCTGCAGCTGGATCACTCGACACTGGCGCTGGAAGCGGCCGCCGACGGCCTCGGCGTGACCCTGGCCATGCCGCTGCTGGCCGCCGCCGAGCTGGCCGAGGGCAAGGTGACGGTGGCCTTCCCGCTGGCGCTGCCGCTGGACAACGCCTATTACTCGGTGGTGCCGGACGCGGCAATGCAACGCCCGGAGGTGGTGGCGTTCCGCGAGTGGCTGCTGGACGAGGCGCTGCGGCAGTCGCGCTGAGCGCCACGGCTCAGCTGCAGCTGTGGTTCTGCAGCTCTTCGCCGTGGCCGCGGTCCAGGCGCCACAGGTCGGCGGTGTGGTCGAGCAGGATCAGGCCGGGGGTACCGTCCTCGAATGTGGCACCGGCAGCCACCAGCGTATGGCGCGCCATTGGCTCGGGCGAGCCGGCCAGCAAGGCGAACGGATTGGCCTGCTCGAACTGCGCCTCGCTCAGCCGCATGGCGCGGTATTGGTGCCCTTCCAGCGGCGCCGGCAGCGGCGCCCAAACCGGGCCGATGGCATGCAACTGCGCCTGCAGCGCGTCGCGCACCGCCGGCTTGAGGCAGTCGATATGGATGTGCAGCTGGTTCTGCGAGCGCCCGTATTCCGAATTGATCGCCAGGCTCAGCGCCTCGCGCGGCAGGCTGCGCTGCGCCGACTGCTCGACGAAGCGGCGCGCACGCCAGGCGGCGGCGAAATAAGGCGGCGCGCCGGCGGCGGTGAGCAGCGGGCTCTCGATGCCGCTGACCGGCGCGGTGGCGATCAGCAGGTACTGGTACGGCCCGTTGCGATCCTTCAGCACCGCGTCGCCCTGGGCTTCGCCGGCGGCCAGCTCGACCAGCACACAGGGCGCCGGATTGCCGTGCTGCACCTGGTCCGGCACACAGCGCTGGTGCACGATCTTCCACAGCGCGTCGGAATCGCCGTGACAGCCGGCCAGTGCAGCGGCCAGCACGCCGCCGAGCAGCAGGCTCCGCCATGAACGCAAACGCATGTGCCGCTCCTTGTGCTGCAAGCCCGCCGCCCAGGCCACCGCTCAGGCCGCCGCAGCGACCTGGCGCAGCGCCTGCTCGAATACTTCCGGCGGCTGGCCGCCGGAGATCAGGTGCCGCTGGTTGAGGATGATGGCCGGCACCGAGTGGATGCCTCGCTCCTGGTAGAACTGCTCCTGTGCGCGCACTTCGGCGGCATAGGCTCCGGACTCCAGGATCTGCTGCGCACGCGTCGTATCCAGGCCGACGCGGCCGGCCAACTCCACCAGCACCTGGTGATCGCCCGGATCGCGGCCCTCGGTGAAATAGGCCGCGAACAGCGCGTGCTTCAACGCCGCCTGGCGCCCCTCCAGCTCGGCCCAGTGCAGCAGGCGGTGCGCGTCGAAGGTGTTGTAGATGCGCCCGCGCCGGTCCATGCGGAAGCTGAAGCCCAGCGCCGCGCCGCGGGCGCGGATCGCCTCACGGCTGGCTTCGACCTGCGCCGGGCTGGACCCGTATTTCTGCGCCAGGTGCTCGCCGATGTCCTGGCCGCCCGGCGGCATGCCCGGATTGAGCTCGAACGGCTGGAAATGCAGCTCCGCCGCAATCTCGCCGTCCAGGCGCTGCAGCGCCGTTTCCAGCGATTTGAGACCGATGATGCACCAGGGGCAGGAGACATCGGAGACGAAGTCGATCCGCATCGGTTTGCTCATATCCCCTCCTGTTCTCCGCTTGGCGACGGCAGCAGTTTAAGCCGTGCCCGGTGGAGGACGGCAGGAAATTTCACACGGTCGGCCGCTTGGCGATACTGATGCCGAGTTTCTTGATGCGGTGCCACAGGCTGCGCTCGCT
Source organism: uncultured Nevskia sp. (assembly GCA_964451925.1). Taxonomy (GTDB): domain Bacteria; phylum Pseudomonadota; class Gammaproteobacteria; order Nevskiales; family Nevskiaceae; genus Nevskia. The sequence continues at coordinate 6,756 of CAYVKA010000054.1, forward strand.
GACGCCCAGCAGTTCCGCCGCCTTGACCTGCACACCGGCGGTGCGCTGCAGCGCCTCGACGATGAAGCCGCGCTCCAGGCGCTCCAGCTCCGCATCGAGGCTGGACGGAATGCGCACCGACTCGCTGGTGCTGTCGGAACGGGTGAACAGGTCCTGCGGCAGATCGCCGGCATCGACGCTGTCGCCCTTGGCGACGATGATGGCGCGCTCGATGCAGTTCTGCAGTTCGCGCACGTTGCCGGGCCAGGCGTAGTCCTGCATGGCGCGCAGCGCCGCGGGCGCGAACACCGGCAGCGGCCGGCCCATCTGCCGCGCCAGTTCCCGCGCGGTGTGCTCCACCAGCAGCGGAATGTCCTCGCGCCGCGCGCGCAGCGGCGGCACTTCGATCGGGAACACGTTGAGGCGGTAGTACAGGTCGCTGCGGAAAGCGCCGTTGCGCACCGCTTCGCGCAGATCGCGGTTGGTGGCGGCGAGAATGCGCACGTCGGTGGTGCGCGTCTGCGTGCTGCCAACCGGCTCGAAGCTGCGCTCCTGCAGTACGCGCAGGATCTTGGCCTGCAGCGGCGCCGGCATGTCGCCGACCTCGTCGAGGAACAGCGTGCCGCCGTCAGCCTGGGCGAAGCGGCCCTGGCGCGCGCCGACCGCGCCGGTGAAGGCGCCCTTGACGTGACCGAACAGCTCGCTCTCCAGCAAGCCTTCCGGGATGGCGGCGCAGTTGATGGCGACGAACGGGCCGTCGTGGCGGCTGCTGTTGTAATGGATGGCGCGCGCCACCATTTCCTTGCCGGTGCCGCTTTCGCCGCTGATCAGCACGCTGGCGCGGCTTTCGCACACCTCGGCGATGGCTTCGATCACCTTGTGGAAGGCCGGGCTGGCGCCAACCAGGTTCTCGAAGCGGTAGCGCCCTTCCAGCTCCTCGCGCAGACGCAGGTTGTCGCTCAGCGCGGTGTACATGCGCAGCGCCTTGGCGATGGTCGCCTCCAGCTCGTCGATCTCGAACGGTTTGCTGATGTAGTCGAAGGCGCCGTCCTTGATCGCCTGCACCGCGTCCTTGACCGTGCCATAGGCGGTCATCAGCACCACCGGCACATTCGGCGCGCGCCGCCGCAGCTCGGCCAGCAGCTGCTGGCCGCTCATGCCGGGCATGCGCAGGTCGCTCAGCACCAGGTCGGTCGGATCGCTCTCGAACTGTTCCAGCGCGGCGGCGCCGGACCCGGCGGTGCGCGTCTGGTAGCCGAGCTCCTGCAAGGTGGCGGCCAGCACCTCGCGCAGCTTCGGCTCGTCGTCGACCACCAGGATGGTATGGCTCATGGGTTCAGCTTGCGGTGTTCTTGCGCGACAACGGCAGGATAAATTCGAAAGTGGCGCCGCCGCCAGCCTCGTTGTGGCATTCGACGCTGCCGTGATGCCCTTCCATCACGCTCACCACCTTGGCCAGGCCCAGGCCGGTGCCCTGCGGCTTGGTGGTGAAGAACGGGTCGAACACGTGCTGGCGCACCGCCTCCGGCAGCCCGGGGCCGCTGTCGGTGAAACGCAGGTGCAGGAACTTGCCCAGCACGCGCTGACCGATCAGCAGTTTGCCGCCGCCGGACATGGCGTCGATGGCGTTGAGGACGACGTTGAGCGCGGCCTGATGCAGCGCGTCGGCGTCGCCGTCGATCCACGCGTCCGGCGCCTCGTCGCGCACTTCCAGCGCGATGCCGCGCACCGCCAGTTCCGGCTCGCAGAACCGCGTGACGCGGGCGATCACGTCGCTGCTGCGCAGCGGCAGCAGCATCACCGCCACCGGCTTGACGAAGGCCAGGAAATCGCTGATCAGCTGGTCGATGCGGCGCACCTCGTCGATCACGTTCTGCAGCAGCTGCTGGTCGGCGTCGCCGACGCGCTGACGCTTGCGGATCAGCTCGGCCGAGGTGCGGATGATGCCCAGGGGGTTGCGCACTTCGTGGGCGATGCCCGCCGCCACCTGGCCCAGCGCCGACAGGCGGTCGCGGCGGCGCAATTCCGTCTCCAGCTCATGCAGCTGCTCCAGCCGCTGCGACATGCCATTGAAGGCCTGCGCCAGCTCCGCCACCTCGTCGTTGCCCTCGACCTCGACGCGGTTGTGATAGTCGCCGGCGGTGATCGCCTGCACGCCGCTCGCCAGCGAGCGCAGCGGCCGTGCCAGGCGGCGCGACACGGCGTAGCCGACCAGCAGCGACAGCGCCGTGCCGGTGAGGAAGATGATGATGAAAACGTTGCCGCGCGATACCCAGGCGGTGGCCCAGTCGCGCGTGCGCAGGCCGCAGAACACCACGCCTTGCAGCTCGCCGACATCGCTGCGCAGCGGCCGGTAGATGCCGGTGAAGGCGCCGCCGACGGCCTGGCGGTCGAACACCTCGGCATCCGGCTTGCGCAGCTCCGCGGCGATGCGCGGCTCCAGACGCGGGCCGCTGTCGGCCACGCCCTGCGAGCGGTACAACTCGACGAAGCCGTCGGCGGTGGCGCCGTACAGGCGAAAATCGAACGAGGTCAGGTAGCCGAGGCGGCCGAAGAAATCGTCGTCCAGCCAGGAGCCGAGCAGCAGCTGGTACTGCCGGCCGCTGCTCTGGAACGGCACCACCGAGGCGACCATGATGGCCGCGCCCTTGTCGGTCATCACCCGGTACAGCGTGATGGCGCTGCCCAGGCGGATACGCTCGCTGCTTTTCATCGGCGTCGAGCTGTAGACGAAGCCGCCGCGGTCGTCGATGATCGCCAGCACGCGGAAGCCCTCGCTGGCGACCAGGTCGCGCACCAGCGCGGGCATCTCGTCCTTCTTGTCGATCAGGCGCTGCAGCAGCTCCGGCTGCAGCGCCAGCACGCGCGCGATGTCGGCAGCTTCCTGCTGCGTGTCCGCGATGCTGCTGAGGAAATAGATCGAGGTTTCGTTGAGCCAGGTCTTGAGGTTGCCCTCGAAGGCGCGCGTCACCACCTGGCTGGCCAGTTCGGCGGCGAAGAACATCGGCACCAGGCCGACGATCAGGAAGGCCAGCAGCAGCCGCGCCTGCAGCGAGGCGCGCCGGCGCGGCACCGCTGCGGGTTGTTGCCCCTGCATCACCTCGCTTGCCGCCACCGTCCTTCCTTGTGTGCCTGGCCGGCGCGCGCCCACCGCGGGCGCGGTCCGGGCTTCAGGATACAGCGGCGATGCGCAGATTGCCGGAGTGGGACTCGGCCTGGCCCGACCAGCGCCGCAGGTGCTCGACACTGCGCGCCAGCACGACGTCGCGCTGCTGGTCCACGGTGACCATGTGGTAGCTGTCCTCGAGCAGGCTCACGTCCACCGGCCCGGACAGGTGCCGGGCGATGTGGTAGGCGTTGCCGATGCTGCTGACGTCGTCCTCGCGGGCGTGCAGGATCAGGGCCGGCTTGCGGATCGACGGCAACTGCTTCCTGACCTGTGCCACCAGCCGCCACATTTCACGCAGCGCGCGCGCCGGGGTGCCGGCCAGGCCGGCGTCGGCGCTGTTGCCGGACAGCATGTTCTGCACGACGCGGCGGCGCAGGCGTTCGTCCTTGATGCCGTAGGGCTGCTTTTCCATGAAGCGGTAGTTGTAGCCGATCGGCGTGTTGATCAGCAGCTTCAGCAGGAAGCTGTACCAGGGAATGGTCCAGCCGTCATAGCGCAGCGTCGGCCCGTACAGGAGCAGGCCATCGACCTTGTCCGGATGCTTCGCCGCCAGGTGCAGCGACAGGATCGCGCCCATTGACAGGCCGCCGACGAAAACCTTGCCGACTTTCTGGCGCAGCGCGTCCAGCGCCTGCTCGACGCCGCCCACCCAATCCTGCCAGCGGGTCGCCAGCAGGTCGGCCTCGCTGCCGCAATGCCCCGGCAGCTGCACGCCATACACCGTGTAGCCGGCCTTGTGCAGGCCCTTGCCGATGTAGCGCATCTCCACCGGTGTGCCGGTGAGGCCGTGGATCAGCAACACGCCGACATCGCCGCCTTCGTAGAAGAAGCTGTGGTCCTTGATGCCCTCGGCCGCGGTCTGGTTCATGGCGGACGCTTGCCTTCAGCGCTTGGTGACGCGGTGCAGGGCCTGGCCGAGCAGCTCCAGGCCGAGGTCGATTTCCTCGCGGCTGATGTGCAGGGAGGGCGCGAAAGTGATGACGTTCTTGTAGTAGCCGCCGATGTCCAGCACCAGGCCGTACTTCCTGCCGTTCGCCACCAGGTCGCCCTTCATGCACTCGTCGCACAGGCGGTCGACCATGGCCTTGTCCGGGGTGAAGCCGTCCTCGGCGCAGATCTCGGCGCGCAGCGCCAGACCCAGGCCGTCGACGTCGCCGATGATGGGGAAACGCTTCTGCAGCTGCTTCAGCCCTTCGAGGAAGTAGGCGCCCTTGTCCATCACCATGGACTCGTAGTCGGTTTCGGCCAGCATCTTCATGGTCTCCAGGCCGACGGCGGTGCCGATCGGGTTGGAGGCGAAGGTGGAGTGGGTCGAGCCGGGCGGGAACACGGTCGGGTTGATCAGCTCCTCGCGCGCCCAGATGCCGGCCAGCGGGTTGAGGCCGTTGGTCAGCGCCTTGCCGAAGATCAGCACGTCGGGCTTGACGCCGAAATGCTCGATCGACCACAGCTTGCCGGTGCGGAAGAAGCCCATCTGGATTTCGTCCACCACCAGCAGGATGCCGAACTTGTCCAGCACCTGCTTCAGTTCGGTGAAGAAGTTCATCGGCGGGATGACGTAGCCACCGGTGCCCTGGATCGGCTCGACATAGAAGGCGGCGTATTCGGCCTGGCCGACCTTCGGATCCCACACGCCGTTGTACTCGGTCTCGAACAGGCGCTCGAACTGCTTGACGCACTGGCTGCCGTACTCCTCCTTGCTCATGCCCTTGGGGCCGCGGAAGTGGTACGGGAAGGGGATGAACTGGGCGCGGTCGCCGAAATGGCCGTAGCGGCGGCGGTAGCGGTAGCTGGAGGTGATGGCCGAGGCGCCGAGCGTGCGGCCGTGATAGCCGCCCTCGAAGGCGAACATCAGGCTCTTGCCGTTGCTGGCGTTGCGCACCAGCTTGAGCGAGTCCTCGACCGACTGCGAGCCGCCGACGTTGAAATGCACGCGGCCCTTGTGGCCGAACTTGCGCTCGGCATCCTGCGCCACCATCGTGGCGAGCTGGATCTTGGTCGGGTGCAGGTACTGGCTGGCCACCTGAGGCAGGGTGTCGAGCTGCTTCTTGACGACGTCGTTGAGGCGCTGGTTGGCGTACCCGAAGTTGACCGCCGAATACCACATCTGCAGGTCGAGGAACGGCGTGCCGGCGGCGTTGTAGATGTAGCTGCCCTCGCAGCGCTCGAAGATCGGCGGCGGGTTGAGGTAATGGACGGTATCGCCGAACGAGCAGTACTGCGCCTCGTCGCGCAGCAGCGCGGCCTCGTCGAGGTGGGTTTCGGAGGGGGCGGCTTTGCGCAGCGGAACAGCGTTATCCATTGACCAGGGTCTCTAACGAAATGACGGGGGAATGAGCGGGATGGTTGCTGCGGCCGGGGGCGCGCGGCGACACGCGGTCCAGCAGCGGCAGCAGGCGCCGCGCGCTGGCGAAATCGGGGCAGGCGCGGTGCGGCAGGCTGCGCTCGATGCAACGCTTGAGCAGCTTGTCCTTGGCGAACACCAGGTCGGCCTCGGCGGCCAGGCAGAAGTCCGAACTGCCGTCGCCGATCAGCAGGCGCGAGCGGCCGTTGGCGCGGCGGTTGCTGACGCGGCACTTGCAGGTGCCGCTGCCGGCGCTGCACTTGGTGTTGGCTTCCGGGAACTGCAGGCGGTAGCGGTCGCCGCCGAGCAATTCCAGGCTGTTGCTGGCCAGCGGCAGGTCGTCCAGGCCATAGCGCGACAGGATGCGGCGGATCGAATAGTCGATGCCGTCGCTGATCACCACCACTTCCAGGCCGCGCCGGCGGCAGTCGGCGACGAAGGCCGGGAAATCCGGGTCGATGGTGACGCTGTCGAGATAGCGGTCCAGCGCCTCGCGCGGCGCGCGCACCAGGTCCACCTGGCGCGCCATGCACTCGCGCGAACCGATGCGGCCGGCCTTCCAGTCGGCCTCGATCTCTTCCCACTGCGGCAGCGCGAAACGGCTGAGTACGCCGTCGGTCACGTCGACATGGGCTATGGTGCCGTCGAAGTCGCAAACCACCAGCCAGTCGCTGGCCGGCGGCATCTGCGCAAACGGCATCGGGGAATCTGCCATCGTTACTCGCTCTGAATTTTGATGTGTTCGAGTGGCGCCGCGAACGGCTCTGAGCTGCGGCGAAAACGTAAAGAACGGTTAACTTAGCAAAGATGATGCCATTCATTTTTTATTATTAAAAACAAAATATTACGTTAAATTAAGGGGATTTTTGTGGGAGGTCCCAACATCGATTTACCTCGTATTAGGGAGATAGCTACAAATTTTGTAGCTCCGCCGCCGTTCCGGCCCGCCGCCGCGGTGAGCCGGACTGGAAAAACTTCCCGCTGGTCGCCCCGCCGCCCGACAGACCATAATCGCGCTTTGCCCCTTCCTGCCCACTGTGTCCTCTCTAGCCCGCGCCACCCTGCTGCATGAATGGCGGCGTTTTCTGCCTGGACTGCTTTCGGTCGCCTTCGCCGGCGTGCTGATGCTGGTCCAGCTGGGCCTGCTGCTCGGCATGTTCGGCACGGTCACCGTGCTGGTGGACCGCTCCGACGCCAACCTGTGGGTCACCTCGCCGGAGACGGAAAGCTTCGACCAGTCGCGCGACATCCCGGCGAACCTGGCGGCGCTGCTGCGCCTGCACCCGGCGGTGCAGCGCAGCGAAACGCTGCTGGTGCACGACGCCGACTGGCGCTCCGGCGACGACACACGCGTGGCGGTAACCCTGGTCGGCCTGCAACCCTCGGCTGCAGCGCTGGCCTGCCCGCAGCCGATGCGCGCGGCGCTGTGCGCGCGCCTGGCCGAACCGTCGGCGGTGGTGGTCGATCGCGGCGAGGCGGACAAGCTGCACGCCACGGTCGGCCGCCTGGCCGAGGTCAACGGCCGCCGCGTGCGCGTGGTCGGCCTCAGCGACGGCCTGCGCAGCATCGGCAACACTTATGTCTTCGCCTCGGCGCAGACCGCGCGCCTGCTGTCCGAAGCCGGCGCCAACGGCGAGGACCTGACCACCTTCGTACTGGCCAGGACCGATGCGCCCGGCGCCGAGGCGGTGCGCGACGACCTGCAGGCGCTGCTGCACCGGCCGGCCTACCGCGTGTGGACCGGCGGCGAGTTCTCGCAGCACTCGCAGCGCTGGTGGCTGACCGAGTCCGGGGTGGGCGCCGGCTTCCTGTTCTCCTCGCTGCTCGGCCTGGTCATCGGCGTCGTCATCACCAGCCAGACGCTGCGCGGCGTGATCCTGTCGACGCTGCGCGAGTACGCCACCTTCCGCGCCATCGGCGTGCCGGCGGCCAAGCTCAGCGCGGTGGTGTTCGAGCAGTCGCTGTGGGTCGGCGCCGCCGGCGCGCTGCTGACGGTGCTGGTGTCGCTGCTGGCCAACGCCGTGGCGCGCTCGCTGTACGTGCCGCTGGTGCTGACCGGCTGGGCGGTGCTGGCGGCGATGGTGATCGGCCTGCTCACCGCAGCGGCTTCCGGGCTGCTGGCGCTGCGCGAACTGTACCGGCTGCAGCCGGCGGAGCTGCTGCGGTGAGCCGCCACGACACCGCACCCAGCGTCAGCGCCACCGGCCTGGTGCACGGCTACGGCGAGGGCGCGGCGCGCACGCCGGTGCTGCACCAGCTGTCGCTGCAGTTCTGGCCCGGCGAGCTGAGCCTGATGATGGGCGCCTCCGGTTCCGGCAAGTCGACGCTGCTGGCCATCCTCAGCGGCCTGCTGCGCCCCGAGTCCGGCGCGGTGCGCGCACTCGACACGCCGCTGTGGACTTTGCGCGAACGCGAGCTGGAGCGATTCCGCTTCCGCCACTGTGGCTATGTGTTCCAGAACTTCAACCTGTTTCCGGCGCTGACCGCGCTGGAGCAGGTGGCACTGCCGCTGCGCTTCGGCGGGGTGCGCGAGACCGCGGCGCGCCAGCGCGCCGCCGCCGCGCTGGACGAAGTGGGCCTGGCGCCGCGCATGCAGCTGCGGCCGGCGCAGCTGTCCGGCGGCGAGAAGCAGCGTGTGGCCATTGCCCGCGCGCTGATCGGCTCGCCGCAGCTGCTGTTCGCCGACGAGCCGACCAGCGCACTGGACAGCGCCAACAGCGAGATCGTCATCGCGCTGCTGCAGAAGATCGCCAAGACCCATGGCGCCACGGTCATCACCGTGACGCACGACCCCCGGCTGACCCGGCACGCCGAGCGCATCATCCGCCTGCAGGACGGCGTGGTGATCGAGGACCGGCAGCATCGCGCGCTGCCGCCGGAGCCGGACCCGCGCATCACCCAGGCGCACCCGCATCCCATAGGGGACCATCCTTGACCCGCCTTCACCGAACCCTCGTCCTCAGCGCCGCCGTGGCGGTCGCCGCCGCCGGCTGCAACCGCGGCAGCGGCGCGCCGCCGGTGGCGCCTCCCAGCGATGTCGTCGCCACCGCGCCCGGCTGGGTCGACGTGCAGGGCGGCACCCAGCACTTGGGCGCGCGCAGCGACGGCATGGTGCAGCGCATAGCCGTCAAGGACGGCGACACCGTGGCCGCCGGCGACCTGCTGGTGCAGATGGACGACAGCCAGGCGCAGATCGACGCGCGCCTGGCGGCGGTGGAGCTGGAGCGCCGCCGCCAGGAACGCAGCGCCGTGCAAGCGCAGCTGGCCCGCGCCGAGGAAGAACAGGCGCGGCTGGCGCCGCTGGTGGCGCAACAGGCCGAAGCGGAGGAGGAACTGCGCCAGGCGCGGCAGAAGGTGGCCGGGCTGCAGGCGCAGGCCGGCCTGGCCCTGCTCGCGGCCAAGTCCGCGCTGCTGCAGGTGCAACAAGCGCAGGACAAGCTGCAGAAGCTGGCGCTGCGCGCGCCGGCCCGTGGCCAGGTGTTGCGCGTGTTCGCGCACGCCGGCGAGGGCGTCAGCAACGGCGCGCCGCTGGTGTGGTTCGCCGGCGAGGGACCGCTGATCGTGCGCGCCGAATTGGACGAGCGCCTGTTCGGCCAGGTGCTGCCCGGCATGAGCGCCGAAGTGCTGCCTGAATACGACGACAGCAAGGTTTACGATGCGCGCGTGCTGCGCGTGGCGCGCTCGGTCGGGCCGGTGCACGACCTGCCGGAAGTGCGCCCCGCCGCCAAGGACGATCGCGTGGTGGAATGCGTGCTCGACCTGGGCAGCGCCAACCTGCTGATCGGCCAGCGCGTGCTGGTGCGCGTGCGGAGCAGGTCTTGAGCCGGAGACGCGCCTGGCTTGCTGCGGCCTGCGCCGGCGGCCTGCTGGCGGGCTGTCTCGATCATCCCGCCTATCAGCGTCCGCAGGAGGCCGTGCCGCAGAACTGGAGCAGCGCGGCGGTTGCCGGCACGCGGCCGGCGGACGGCTGGTGGGACCAGTTCGGCGACCCGCGGCTGCGCCAGCTGCAGGAGCAGGCGCTGAACGGCAGCCCGGACCTGCGCGCCGCCATCGACCGCCTGCTGCTGGCGCGCGACGAGCTGAAAGCGGCGCGCTCGCACCTGTATCCCTCGCTGTCGATCAACGGCCTGCCGCCGGACCCGATCTACACCCAGGCCCTGTCCATCAACAACGGCCGGCGCATCGACCTGGACACCAGCTTCTACGCCCTGTCGGTCGACGCCAGCTATGAACTCGATTTCTGGGGCCGGGTCAGCAACTCGGTCAAGGCGGCCAAGGCCGACTACCAGGCCAGCGTGTTCGACGCCGGCAGCGCCACCATCGGGCTGCGCAGCGAGGTGGCGCGGACCTATTTCGACGTGCGCGAGCTGGACGAGGAGCAGGCCTTGCAGGCGCAGCGCGGCGCGCTGGCGCAGGAGCGCCTGCATCTGGCGCAGCTGCGCCAGCAGGCTGGACGCAGCGGCGCAGCGCCGGTGATGGAAGCCGAGCTGGCGGCGCGCGATGCGCAGGCGCAGAGCGACGCGCTGCAGGCTTCGCGGCGCGAGATGGTCAATGCCCTGGCGGTGCTTCTCGGCGTGGTGCCCGAATCCCTGGCCGTCGACACCGCGCCGCTGCGTGGCACGGTGACCGCGCCGGTGCCGCCGCAAGGGCTGCCCTCGGACCTGCTGCAGCGCCGTCCCGATATCCGCGCCGCCGAGGCTCATCTGATGGCGGCGCACGCGCAGATCGAAGTGGCGCGGGCCGAGCTGTTCCCGCAGGTTGCCCTCATCGCCAAGTACGGCACGGTGGCCGAATCGGTGCGCGGCCTGGTGATCGAGGGCAACAGCATTCTCGGCGCCGGCCCGGTGTTCAGCTATTCGCTGTTCGACGGCGGCAAGCTCGCCGCCCAGTCCGACGCCAGCAAGCGCCGCTACGACCTGCTGGTGGCGGAATACCGCAAGAGCATCTATGCCGGCCTGGCCGACGTGGAGAAATCCCTGATCGCCTACCAGCTGGCCAGCAGCGACGCGGCGCGCTGGTCGGCCGCGCGGCAATCACAGGAGATCCAGCTGCAGCGCCTGCAACAGTCGCTGGCGGCCGGCCGCCTCAGCCGCTTCGAGCTGATCTCCGCGCAGGAGCAGGCGCTCAACCTGGAACTGGCGGCGCTGCGCAACTACCGCGCGCAACTCGACAGCCTGGTGGCCCTGTACCAGGCGTTGGGCGGCGGCTGGGATCCGTCGATGCTGACCGTGCCGGCCGACGCGCCAAAGGAAAAGGACGGCGACAGGCCGAGCCTCTCGCCCGCCGCCGGGAAGTAGCGCAGCACCATCAGTCCTGCGGCCGGAACGTCGCCGGCACGTGGGTGAAGCCGCGCACGTTTGGGTTGTGCGCGCGCGCCAGCGACTGCTCCTGAATGTCGTACTCGGGCATGCGCCTGAGCACCTCCTCGAACACCACGCGCGTCTCCATGCGCGCCAGCGCCGCGCCCAGGCAGGAGTGCAGGCCGAAGCCGAAGGCCATGTGCTCGCGCGAGCCGCGGCGGATGTCGAAGGTATCCGGGTCGGGGAATTTGTCGGCGTCGCGGTTGGCGGAGATGATGCACAGGCCGACGCGGTCGCCCTGGCGCAGTTTCTTGCCGCGCAGCTCGACGTCGCGGCCGACCCGCCGCACGATGATCTGCGAGGAGCCATCGAAGCGCAGCACCTCCTCCACCGCCATGGGAATCAGGGCCGGGTCATCCGCCAGCAGGCGGCGTTGCGCCGGGTGCTGCCACAGCCGGTAGGCCATGTTGCCGATCAGCTTGGTGGTGGTCTCGTTGCCGGCGATGGCCAGCAGGATCAGCGTGCCGACCACCTGTTCGCGGCGCAGCACGCCGTCCTTTTCGGCGCGCATCAGGATGCCGATCAGATCGTCGCCATAAGGGCCGTCGGCGTGGCGGCCGGCGTGGGCCTCGAAGTACTGCGCCATGTTCATGTAGCCGGAAACGTTGCGCTCCGACAGGTGGTGCTGCTTGTCCTCGCGCGCGATCAGGTCGTCGGCCCAGCCGCGCACCCGGTCCTGGTCCTCGGCCGGCACGCTGGTCAGGCTGGAGATCACCGCCATCGGCAGGAAACAACCCAGATCGGCGACGAAATCGAAACGCCCTTCATGCAGGTGCGGTGCGATCAGCGCGATGGTCTTGCTGCGCGTGAATTGCTCCAGCGCCTTGATGCGGTCCGGCGTCATCAGCGGCGTGAACAGGTTGCGCACGCGCGTGTGGTCGGGCGGATCGCTGAAGATGAACATCGGGTATGGCAGCTTCTCGCCCGAGTCCGGCTCCAGCGACACCGCGCCGGTATTGATGAAGGTCTTGAAATCGCGGAAGGCGCGGTTGACATCCTCCCACTTGGTCAGCAACCAGATGCCGAGCTGCTCGTTGTAGTAGACCGGGTCCCGCTCGCGCAGGGCCTGGTAGTAGGGATAGGGGTCCCAGTGGAAAGCGTGGTCGTAAGGGTCGAGCTCGGGCTTGCTCATGGTGCTGGGAGACCTGCGGTGATGTGTGGGGCCATCGGCTTCAGCCGCCGCCCTGCGTGGGCGGCAAGCGGATCGCGGCGCCGTCGAAAGCCGCCGTCACCGCCACCTGGCAGCCGAGCCGGCTGTTGGGGCGGCGCTCCGCCAGCGCGTCGAGCATCGCCCGCTCGCCGTCAGCGGGTGCGGGAAGGCTGCGCAGCAGCGGCTCGGGCAGATAGCAGTGGCAGGTGGCGCAGGAACAGATGCCGCCGCACATGCCCTCGACGCCGGGCACCATGTTGAGCGTGGCGCCTTCCATCAGGCTCATGCCGGGCTCGACCTCGACGCTGTGGACGGTGCCGTCGTGCTCGATGTATTGCAGGTGGATCATGCGTTCACCTTGATTCTTCGGATAGGGCGGCGGCCGGCGCCGGGCCGGCGAACACCGCCTCGATGATCTGCGCCACGCACTCGGTCAGCGGCAGCGGCAGGTCCAGCTGCGCGGCGCTGTCGAGCGCCGCCGCCAGGTCCTTGGCAGCCAGCGCGCCGAACGGGGCAAATGCCTGGCGCAGCGTGGCCGCACCGGCCGCGGCGATCCTGGCGCGGTTGCCGACGAAGGCCTCCATTTGCGGCGTGACCACGCCGTTGGCGCGGCCCACTTCGAGCAACAGCGCCGGATCGAGCCCCGCGGCCCGGGCCAGGGCGTCCGCCTCGTGCACGGCGGCGAAGGCGGCGTAGCTCATCAGGTTGTTGCACAGCTTGAGCGCGATACCGGCACCAACCGGGCCGGCGTGGATGATGCTGCGACCCGAGGTGGCGAACACCGCGCGGCAGCGTTCGACCAGGTCCGCCGCCCCGCCCACCAGGTACACCAGGTCCGCCGCCTCGGCGCCCGTGGCGCCGCCGGTGATCGGCGCGTCGAGCAGATGAAGCTGATGCAGGGCCGCCTGCCGCGACCAGCGCAGGACGGCGGCCTGCGCCACCGTGCTGTGCACGGCGATGATGCTGTCCGGCGCCATGCCCTGCAGCAGGCCTTCGTCGCCGTACAACAGCGACTCGACGTCGCTCTCGTCGCGCACGCACAGGCCGATCAGACGGCACTGCTGCGCCATCAGCCGCGGTGCCACCACCTGCGCCCCCAGTTCGGCCAGCTCGCGCAGCGGCGCCTGCGCCAGGTCGTGCACGCAGACCGGCTCGCCCAGCTTCAGCAGGTGCCGCGCCATGGGCCGGCCGATGTTGCCCAGGCCGATGAAGCCGATGCTCATGCGCCGCCGCCCTGCTTCCAGTCCGATTCCAGCATCTTCGGCGTCGGCATGTTGGGGCGCACCTCGATGAACTCCACCGCCACCCCGGGTGGCAGCTCGAAGCAGCCCGCAATGGCGGCGCCGATGGTTTCCGCCTGCGCCGCGCCGTCGAATTCCGGCCCCTTGCCGAGCCAGTCCCGCATCGCCTCGCCCAGCGCCGCCGGATCGAAGTTGGCGACGCTGCCGGTGGCCACAGCGCCCGGGCTGAACACCGTGACCATGATGCCGTCGCGCTTCACTTCGTGACGCAGCTCCCTGGAGAAATGCTCCAGCGCCGCCTTGGCGGCGGAATACAGGCCCAGATGGGAGAACTCGTTGTCGTTGCGCACACTGGCCGAGGAGACGTTGACGATGCGGCCGCCGCCGGCTGCGCGCAACCGCGGGATGGCGCTCTGGCAGGTGAAGACGGCGGAGAGGAAATTCAGCTCCAGCAGCTTGCGCACTTCGGCCTCCGGCATGATTTCCAGCCGGCGGGCGAACTGGAAGCCGACGTTGTTGACCAAGCCGTCGAGCCGCCCCCACCTGGCGCTGACGGCCGCGAAAGCCTGCTCCACCGCCGCCTTGTCGCACACATCCACCGCGAGCCCGAGGGCGCGGTCGCTGCGCAGCGCGGCGACGGCCTGGTCCAGGCGCGACCGGTCGCGCGCCAGCAACGCGACCCGCGCGCCGCGCTGCAGCAGCACCTGGGCGGCGGCAAGGCCGATGCCCCTGGAAGCGCCGGCGACGACGATGACCTGGTCCCGCACCTGCCAGGCATTCATGCGCGCATCCACTGGCCGCCATCGACGTTCATGATCAGCCCGGTGACCCAGCCGGCGTCATCGGACAGCAGGAACATCAGCGCCTTGAGCAGGTCCTGCGGCGTACCCAGCCGCGCCAGCGGCATCGCCGCCACCATGCCCTTGATGTAGTCCTGCGGCACCTTGTCGCGCAGCGCCTGCGTGTCAGTCGGCCCCGGAGCGATGGCGTTGACGCGGATGCCGCGCGGGCCCAGCTCCCGCGCCAGCACGCAGGTGATGCCGTTGATGGCGAGCTTGGTGAAGGAGTAGTAGTCGTAGTTCATCCAGGCCGCGGTGGACGACTGGTTGACGATGGCGGCGCCCCTGCCCATCAGCGGCGCGCAGGCGCGCGTCATGAGCAGCGCGCCGAGCATGTTCACGGCCACCACCTTGTTGAGATAGGCCAGGTCCACCGTCATCAGCGGCGTGAAGTCGAGGTTGCCGAACATGGCGGCGTTGTTGACCAGGTAGTCGACGGCGCCGTAGCGCTCCTTCACCTGCCGCGCCAGCGCGGCAGCGGATTCCTCGCTGGACACGTCGACCCCGACAAACAGCGCCTCGCCGCCAGCCTTGCGGATCCCGGTGGCAACGCGCTCGCCCTGCGCCTGATTGACATCCGCCACCACCACCTTGCAACCCGCCGTGGCCAGCCCGGTGGCATAGCCTTCACCGATGCCCTGGCCCGCTCCCGTGATCACCGCCACCTTGCCTGCCAGATTCACGCCGCTCTCCTCCTGTAGTGTTTGGGTTGCCGCACGGCCGCGGCCGCATCAACCCGGCACTGCCACCGTCTTGGTCTGCAGGTATTCCTCGAATCCCTGCACGCCCATCTCGCGGCCGATGCCGCTCTGCTTGTAGCCGCCGAAAGGCGAATCCGGCGCGTAGAAATTGGCGCCGTTGACATTCAGCGTGCCGCTGCGGATGCGCCGCGCCAGGCGCAGCGCGCGCTCCGGGCTGCCGAAGATGGAACCGGACAGGCCGTAGATGGTGTCGTTGGCGATGCGCACGGCGTCGTCGTCGTCGCGGTAGGGGATCGCCACCAGCACCGGACCGAAGATCTCCTCCTGGGCGATGCGCATATCGCTGCTGACGCCGGCAAACAGTGTCGGCTCGACGTAGAAGCCGCGCGGCAGATGTTCCGCCGCCCTGCCGCCGCAGACCAACCGCGCGCCCTCGCGCTTGCCGATCTCGATGTAGTCCAGCACCCGCGCCTGCTGTCGCGCGCTGATCAGCGGCCCCATGATCTGCCCCTCGCCGCGCGGATCGCCGTAGGGCAGCTGGGCAAAAGCATGCTTGAGGAATTCGACACCTTCCTCGTAGCGCGATTGCGGCAGCAGCAGCCGCGTGGGAATGGCGCAACCCTGGCCGGCGTGGTAGCACACGGCGAAGCCGCTGAGCAGCGCGCTGCTGAAGTCGGCATCGTCGAGAATGATGTTGGCGGACTTGCCGCCCAGTTCCAGGAACAGGCGCTTCACCGTGCCCGCAGCCTGCGCCATGATGCGCCGGCCGGTGGCGGTGGAGCCGGTGAACGACACCAGGTCGACGCGCGGATCGGTGCTGAGCAGCTCGCCCACCGAAGCCGGCTCGGACGAGGTCAACACGTTGAGGACGCCCGGCGGCATGTCGGTGTGCTCGGCGGCGATGCGGCCGATCAGGGTGGCGGTCCAAGGCGTTTCCGGCGCCGCCTTGAGCACCACTGTGCAACCGGCGGCGAGCGCCGGGCAGATCTTGGCCATGTTGATCTGGAACGGGAAGTTCCACGGCGAGATGGCGGCAACCACGCCGGCAGCCTCCTTCCACAGCAGGCGCTTGCTCGGCACGCCCATGCTGTTGACCACCGGCAGCTCGCTGTCCCAGGCGTAGCGCTGCATCAGCTCCAGGTAGTAGTCGAGGATGGCGATGGGGCCGTCACCCTGCGGGCCCTGGCGCGTGATCGCCATCGGCGCGCCGGTCTCCGCCGACGCCTGCTCGCACAGCGCCGGCGCGGCGGCGCGCAGACCGTCGCGCAACTGCGCCAGGCACCGGTGGCGCAGCGCGCGGTCGCTCGACCAGCCGCTGTCGTCGAAAGCGCGCCGCGCCGCGGCGATCGCCACATCGGCGTCCGCGGCGCCGGCATCGGCCACCATGCCGATGGTCTGCCGCGTAGCGGGATTGATGTTGGGGTAACGCCGCCCCGAGCGCGCTTCCACCAGCCGGCCGTCGATGAGCAGGCGCCCCTCGCCCGGGCCCGTTGTGGAATCGGCCTGTGCCGCGGCTGCCGCTGTCGTCATGCGCTCCTCCGGAAGCATCGCAGCCGCGCCGATCGGCTGTCTTGTCGGTCCACCGATGCTAGCTCCATAAAACATTTGTGTCAAAATGTTTTATGCCCTACAGTCGCGCGGCGATCATCATCGGGGAAAGCGCGCCCATGTCCACGTTGAAACGTTTGCCGCTGCTGGTGGCGGCGCTCCTGGCGTTCCTGCACGGCGGCCCTGCCGCGGCCGATCCGGCCGCGGCCACGCAGTGGCCCAGCGTCGGCGGCGGGCTGTCCAGCCAGCGCTATTCGCCGCTGGCGGACATCCGCAAGGACAACGTGGCCGCGCTGCGCCCGGCCTGGACCTACCGCAGCGGCGATTTTTCCAAGGGCGACGCCAGCCACGGCGGCACAGCGCTGCAGGCGACGCCGCTGATGGTGGACGGCACGCTGTACTTCTGCACGCCCTACAACCGCATCATCGCGCTCGACGCGGAAAGCGGCCGCGAGAAATGGAATTTCGACGCGCAGCCGAAGCTGCGTGGGGTCTATACGC
This sequence comes from uncultured Nevskia sp., assembly GCA_964451925.1. Classification (GTDB taxonomy): domain Bacteria; phylum Pseudomonadota; class Gammaproteobacteria; order Nevskiales; family Nevskiaceae; genus Nevskia. Next base: position 23,588 of record CAYVKA010000054.1, read on the forward strand.
CGGTGTGCCGCGGCGTGGCGTACTGGCGCGACGAGCGCGCCGCGGCCGGCGCGCCGTGCCGCGAGCGCCTGTACATGGGCTCACTGGACGCGAAGCTGTGGTCGGTGGACGCCGCCAGCGGCCGGCCCTGCGCCGATTTCGGCACAGCCGGCCGGGTGGACCTGCTGCAGGGCATCGGCGAAACCCGGCTGGCCGAGTACTACCCCACCTCGGCGCCGCTGGCGCTGGGCGGCGTGGTGGTGATCGGCGCTTTCGTCAAGGACGGACAGCGGCTGCAGGCGCCGGGCGGCGCGGTGCGCGCCTTTGACGCGCGCAGCGGCGAACTGCGCTGGGTGTTCGACCCGGTGCCGCCGGAAATGCACCCCGTCACCGCCGAAGAGCTCAGGCACGGCGCCACGCTCACGCGCGGCACGCCCAACGTGTGGGCGCCAATGTCGGCCGACGCCGAACACGGGCTAATCTACCTGCCCACCGGCAACCCCTCTCCGGACCACTACGGCGGCGCCGAGCGCGGCCGCATGGACTACTACGGCTCCTCGGTGGTGGCGCTGGACGCTGCCAGCGGCGCGGTGCGCTGGCATTTCCAGACCGTGCATCATGACCTTTGGGACTACGACCTGGCGGCGCAGCCGGTGCTGTACCAGGCGCACATCAACGGCAGGGAGGTGGCGGCGCTGATCCAGGCGACCAAGACCGGCCAGGTGTTCCTGCTCGACCGCCTCAGCGGCGCGCCGCTGTTTCCTGTGGAGGAGCGGCCGGTGCCGGCGTCGAGCGTGCCCGGCGAAGCCGCTTCGCCGACCCAGCCCTTCGCCACCCGGCCGGAACCGCTGGCACCGCTGAACATCACGCGCGACGAGCTGTGGGGCCTGAGCGGCTACGACCGCGGCAAGTGCCGGGAGCAGTTCGACGCGCTGGACTACCGGGGCATCTACACCCCGCCCTCGCTGCAAGGCACGCTGGAATATCCCGGACTGGGCGGCGGCGTGAACTGGGGCTCGGTATCGGTGGACCCGGTGCACAACCGCCTGCTGGTGAATCTGCAGACCGCGCCGTTCACCTTGCGGCTGATTCCGCGCCGCGACTATCACGGCGAGGCGCAGGGCAGCGATCTGGTCGGCCTGGGGCCGCAGGAAGGCACGCCCTATGTGGTGGTGCGCGCGCCGTTCCTGTCGCCCTGGAAGACGCCGTGCGTGCGGCCGCCGTGGGGCCGGCTGGTGGCGATCGATCTCGACAGCGGCCGCAAACTGTGGTCGCGCGAACTGGGCACGCTGCACGGCCTGGCGCCGCTGATCGGCGATCACCTGCATTGGGGCACGCCGAACTCCGGCGGCCCGCTGCAGACCGCCGGCGGCCTGGTATTCATCGGCGCCACGATGGACAAATACCTGCGAGCCTTCGACGCGGACAGCGGCGAGGAATTGTGGCGCAGCGAGCTCCCCTACGCCGGCAATGCCACGCCGATGACCTATCGCGCACGGCCCGGCGGACGCCAGTTCCTGCTCATCGCCGCCGGCGGCCACGCGCCGCTCGGCACCGAGCCGGGTGATGCCATCATCGCTTTCGCGCTGCCGCAATAAGGCCGTGGCGCAATACGCACCGGCGGCGCTATTGCCTTGCCGGCAGGCGCAGCCCCCTGGGGGTCAGCCAGCGCTCGATGCCTTCGAACAGCAGCAGCACCAGCAAGGCCAGCAAGGCGGCCGGCACGGCGCCTTCGAGAATCAGCGGCACATTGCCCAGGCGGATGCCGGTGAGGATCGGCTCGCCGTAGCCGCCGGCGCCGATCAGGGCGCCGAGGGTCGCGGTGCCGACATTGATCACCGCGGCAGTGCCGATCCCGCTGATGATGGTCCGCGCCGCCAGCGGCAGCTCGATGCGCATCAGGCGCACGCCGCCGGGCAGGCCGAGCGCAGCGGCGGCCTCCAGCAGCGGCGCCGGAATCGAGGCCAGGCCGCTCAGGGTGTTGCGCACGATCGGAAGCAGGCTGTACAGGAACAGCGCGGCGATCGCCGGCCGGGCGCCGATGCCGAGCACTGGAATCAGGAACACGAACATGGCCAGGGACGGAATGGTCTGCAGCACCGCCGTGGCGGCCAGCACCAGCTGGCCCAGGCGCCGCACCCGGGCGGCGAGGATGCCCAGCGGCAGCCCCGCCAGAAGCGCCGCGCCCAGGGATATGCCGACCAGCCCAAGGTGTTCCAGTGTGCGCTGCCACAGGCGGTTCCAGGCGCCGGGGGATGGTTGAAGTCCCTGGTCCAGGCCGAGAAAATCGGCGGCGACCCGGCTCTCGTCGCGCTGGTCCAGCATCACCGCCGCGTTCATGTCGCGCATGGCCGCAAGCGGCACGCGGCCGGCCAGGTCCTGCAGGCAGGTTTGCAGTGCGGGGTGGCGCCGCGCGGCATCCAGGCGATAGATCCATACCGCCTGGTATGAGGGGAAATAGCGCCGGTCGTCATCCAGCACCTCGATCCGGTAGCCGCGGATCTCCGCGTCGGTGGTATACAGGTCGATGACATCGACCGCGCCGCCGGCCAGGGCCCGGTAGACCAGGCCATGGTCCATGGCCCGCACTGACGCGGGGGCATAGCCGTAAGCGGCGGCAAGGCCCGGCCAGCCATCACCACGGCTCATGAATTCGTTGGATAGTCCGAAACGCAGCTGCGGCTGCGCGCGCAGGTCGGAAAGCGTGTGCAGATGCAGACGGGCTGCCAGTTCCCGGCTGACCCCCAGGGCGTAGCTGTCGTCGAAGCCGAGGGACTCGCTGATGCCGATACCGCGCTGGCGCAAGGCTTCGGCCAGCTCGCCGGGGCCGGCGCCCGGAGGCACGTCCCGCAACAGTTCACGCCGGATGGTGCCGGTGTACTCGGGATAGGCGTCGATGCTCCCTTCGAGCAGTGCTTGCCACAGGATGGCGCTGCCGCCCATGGCCCGTCGATGTTCGACCTCCAGCCCGCGGCGCGCACCATCCAGCCGCAGCATCTCCGCCAGGATGATCGACTCGGTGAAATTCTTCGAGCCGACGCGCAGCGTCTCCGCTGCGGCATGGGCGCTGCCGCACAACAGCAGGCAGGCGATGCCCAGGGCGATGGCGAGGGCCCAGGGCCTCATCGCCGCGGCTGCGGCAGTTCACGGCGCGCGCCGACGAAACGGCGCACGAACGCATCCGCCGGGCGGCTGAGGAATTCCTGCGGCGTTCCGTCCTGCACCACCGCGCCGTCGTGCAGCAGGACCAGCCGCGGCGCCAGGAAAGCAGCTTCGGCGAGATCGTGCGTGACCAGGATCACGGTGTTGGAGAACGCCTCGAAAACCTGGCGCAACTGCTCCTGCAGGTCGAAGCGCACCACCGGGTCCAGCGCGCCGAGGGGTTCATCGAGCAGCAGGGCATCCGGCTCGGTCATCAGGGCGCGCATCACCGCAACGCGCTGCCGCTGCCCCCCGGACAATTCGGCCGGAAAGCGCCGCAGCAGCGCCTCCGGCAACTGCATGCGCCGGGCCAGCTGGCGCGCGCGGGCGTCGATGCGGGACCTGTCCCAGCCGAGGTGGCGCGGCAGCAAGGCCAGGTTGTCGCCCGCGCTCAGGTGCGGAAACAGCCCGCCGTCCTGGGTGACATAGCCGACGCGGCGGCGCAGCGCCAGGCGGTCTGAGGGCCGCAGCGGACGGCCTCCGACCAGCACGCGGCCGCTGTCCGGCCACTCCAGGCCGATCAGCATCCGCAGCAGCGTCGATTTTCCCGAACCGCTGCTGCCGATCAGCGCCGTCGCCGTGCCCGGCTCGAAGCGCAAGCTGACGCGGTCGAGAGCGGTAGTCGGGCCAAATCGCCGGGTCACATTGTCCACCATGAACACAGGATGTCCTCAAGCGGCCGCGTGACCGCGGCGGAAAATGGAAACCTCTTGCAAGCGACGCAAAGCCGTGTCGGACCAACGCTATGCCGTGCCGGGCTCGACAACGCCCTGGCAATTCTTCGCGGTTTCTTCGTACGAATGCGCCGTCAGATCGACGCCGGCGAGGCGCTGGCCGAGCACTTCACAATCCTCATACGGCCCCTCCAGGATCAGCGCCACGATGGTGGCGCCGGGTATCTGCAGACGGATATCGCGCGCCAGGGATTCAATGCGCTCGCGCTCCTTTCCCGGCTCCAGGCTGACCAGGCAGACCGTGGAAACCCGCTCCGGGTTGGCGCCGCGCAGGGAAGGATTGCGCAGGTCTTCCACCAGCAGGTGACGGCTGTCGATCAGGCCGTCGGTCAGCACCCGCACCAGGATCTCGGCGGCCAGCTCGTTGAAGGTCGACCCCACGCCGACGCACAGAACCAGGGAACCGGCGGGAACCTCCAACGAACCGCGCAGGCCGCTCATCAGTTCCCGCCGGTCGCGCAGCTGCCGGCCGAGATTGACATCGGCGAGCAGGGAAATCGCCTGCCGTCTCCGCCACCATTTGCGCGGACCGCTGAGCGCTTCGATGACCTCGGCGACGGCGCCGCGGAAGCGGGCCTGCTCCGCCCGGCTGATCGAGCCGGCGGTGAAATCCAGGCGTGCCAGGTGCATCGCCGGCATCAGCACCGAATCGCAGTACGCGGCGAGCGAACGGCTTTTCAGGAAGGCGCGGGCGCGCTCGATGACGGGACCGGCGTCGCCGGAGAGAACCCGCTGGTAGAAATTCTGCGGCAGGGTCAGCGCCGGCATCTCGCCGAACAGGATCTCCAGCGCGTTGAGCGCCTTGACATAGCGCCCGGCCACCACCAGACACAGCGTCAGCGGGGTCGATACCACCAGCCCCACCGGTCCCCAGATCCAGCTCCAGAAGATCGCGGCGATCACCACCGACAGCGGCGACAGGCCCGTGGTATGTCCGTACAGGAACGGCTCGACCAGCTGCGACGCCACCAGTTCGACCACCACGAACAGGCCCAGCGTCATGATGGAAAGGGACCAGCCGGGTTCGACCGCCGCGGCGAACAGCGTGGCACAGGCCGCCGCGATCCAGACCCCGACGTACGGCACGAAGCGCAACAACGCCGCCACCGCCGCCCACAGCAGGGCCTGGGAATGTCCCAGCAGCGCCAGCCCGGCCCAGATCACCGCGCCAACTGAAAAATTGACCGCGAACTGATTGGCAAAGAAGCGCGACAGGCGCTCGCCGGCGTCGTTCACCGCAACGGTGGTGGCGCGCAGGTCGCCGCCGCCAGCCAGGCGGATGAAACGATCATGCAGAGCCTCCTGCTCGAGCAACACGAAAATGAGCACGACAATGACGATGCCGGCGGAAGCCAGCGGCCCCCAAACCGAGGCCAGGATGCGGCTGAGCATTTGCAGCGGCCGCAGCGGCGGCTCATGCAGTTCGACTTGCAGCGGCCGTACCGCCGCCGCGGCCCCGGATTGCGCGCCCGGCTGCGCATCCGCGGGGTTCTCGCTGTCCTCAGATACGCGATCGATGAGGCGCCGCACCGGCCCCGTCACGGCGCCCAGCCGGCCCAGTGTCATCCGGTCCAGCGTGGCCAGCTTGCCGCGCATCGTCTCCTCGTATTGCGGCAGGCTGCCCCCCATGCGCAGCACCTGCGAGCCGATCACCGCGGCGATCGTCGACAGCACCAGTACCAGGGCCAGCACGGCGATCCAGACCGACGCGGTCTGCCCCAGGCCGATGCGCCGCAGCCCATGGATCATGGGCGCCACCAGCAGGCTCAGCATCACCGCCAGCGTGATCGGAATCAGCACCTCGCGGCCGAAGTACAGCAGGGCCAGCACTGCGGCGGTGCCGAGGATGCCGATCACCCGGCTCTGCACCGTCTGGGCTTGCGTCTGGCCGGGCGTCATAAACCGGCCATCGGGCTTTGCAGCCATGTTGACGACTCCGCTGGGCACGCTGGAATGCCAGCTTAGGCGAATCCCGCGCCGGCCGCGACAGTGCCCGGATCGCACCGTCCCCGGCGACAGTCGGGCCACTGCGTGCGCTTGACGATAAGCCGGAACAGCCGGCACCAGGCGGCGGGATTCCTGTCAGGGAGTCGAATGCGGCCGAAGACCCTCCCGCCGGCGAGCATTCACCCCATTCGTTGCAACAGCTATTCGACCGTCACCGACTTGGCCAGGTTGCGCGGCTGGTCCACATCGGTACCTTTAAGTACGGCAACATGGTACGACAGCAGCTGCAGCGGCACGGTATAGACGATCGGCGCGATATAGGGCTCGGCGTGCGGCATCGGGATCACCGTGGTGCCGGGCTCCTCGGCCAGGCCGGTGGCGACGTCGGCGATGACGAACAGCTGGCCGCCGCGGGCGCGCACCACCTGGATGTTGGACTTGAGCTTGTCCAGCAACTCGTTGTTGGGCGCCACCACGATCACCGGCATGTCTTCGTCAATCAGCGCCAGCGGGCCGTGCTTGAGCTCGCCGGCGGCATAGCCTTCGGCGTGGATGTAGGAGATTTCCTTCAGCTTGAGCGCGCCTTCCAGGGCCACCGGGAACATCGGGCCGCGGCCGAGGAACAGCGTGTGGTGCTTCTCGACGAAGCGCTCGGCCAGCGTGGCGATGACGGAATCCATCTCCAGCGCCTTCTCCACCGTGCCGGCGGCGCTGTACAGCTGGCGCACGATCTCGGCCTCGCGCTCGGCCGGCAGGCCGTTGTAGCGCCCGAGCATGGCGGCGACGATCAGCGCCGCCAGCAGCTGCGTGGTGAAGGCCTTGGTGCTGGCCACGCCGATCTCGGGGCCGGCGTGGGTCAGCATCACCAGGTCGGACTCGCGCACCATGGAGCTTTGCGCCGAGTTGCAGATGGTCAGCAGGGCGACATAGCCGGCGCCGCGCGCATAGCGCAGGGCGGCCAGCGTGTCGGCGGTTTCGCCGGACTGCGACAGGGTCACGAACAAGGTGTCGGCAGGCACCGTCACCGTGCGATAGCGGTATTCGCTGGCCAGCTCGACGCTGCACGGCAGACTCGCCAGCTCCTCGATCCAGTATTTGGCGACAAGGCCGGCGTGGTAACTGGTGCCGCAGGCGACGATGTGGATGTTGCGCGCCCGCCCCAGCAGCTCGGCGGCGCGCGGCCCCAGCGACTCGGGCAGCACGCGCTGGCGGGAGATGCGGCCGCCCAGCGTGGCGGCGAGCGCCTCGGGCTGCTCGAAGATCTCCTTGAGCATGAAGTGGCGGTACTGGCCTTTTTCGGTGGCTTCCGGGCGCAGGGCGATGTCGTGGATCTTGCGTTGGCGCTTGTGGCCGTCGGCGCCGAAGATGTGCACCGCCTCGCGCGTGATCTCGGCGATGTCGCCTTCTTCCATGTAGATGAAGCGCTGCGTCACCGGCAGCAGCGCCGAAACGTCGCTGGCGACGAAGTTTTCGCCGAAGCCCAGGCCGATCACCAGCGGGCTGGCGATGCGCGCGACGACAAAACGGTCCGGCGCCTGCGCGTCGAACACCACGATGGCGTAGGCACCGGTGAAGCGGCGCACCGCCTCGCGCACCGCTTCGGCCAGGCCGACGCCGTGCTTGAGGTTGTCGTGCACCAGGTGGGCGATGACCTCGGTATCGGTTTCGGAGTGGAACTCGTAACCCTTGGCCTGCAGCTCGGCCTTGAGCGGCTCGTAGTTCTCGATGATGCCGTTGTGGATCACCGCCACGCGCCCTCCGGAAAGGTGCGGATGGGCGTTGGCCTCGGTCACGCCGCCGTGGGTGGCCCAGCGGGTGTGGGCGATGCCGAGCTGGCCGCTGAGCGGCTGTTGCGCGAGCTTTTCCTCCAGCTGCGCCACCTTGCCCACCGCCCGGCTCAGGCCGATGCGGCCGTCGTGGAGCACCGCGATGCCGGCGGAGTCGTAGCCGCGGTATTCGAGCCGGCGCAGGCCTTCCAGCAGGATGGGGGTGATGTTGCGTTGCGCGACGGCGCCGACGATTCCGCACATGGAGCGAGGTCCTTCAACAGAGGCCGTGAACGGGCCTCGAAGGGGCTATTTTACAGCCCCCGGCGCCGATCCAATGGCGCCAAGCGGCCCCGGGAGCGGCCGATGAACGCCAGGCCCAGGGCCTAGGGTCTGTTGACAATCATTGGATCGCTGCGTTGCTGCTCAAAATCGCGTCA